>JBFRWI010000218.1:0-6348 GCA_051439505.1 Hormoscilla sp.
CAAAGATGCCGCGATCGCCGAAGGAGGCGAACTGAAAAAGAAGTTAGATATCGCTGAGAAGAGATATCGCCAAGCATCAGAGAACTTTCTCTCGGAAGGGGGCAAAATAGCAGCCGATCGCAACATTCTCGACAAAAAACTCCAGGACTTCAAGGACCAGGCAGATAAAACTTGTCAGGAGATGAGAGAATTAGCTGCTGGGTCCATCCCCTTAGCTTTAATTTCATCCCTTCTCACTCAGGCCCTCGCCCAAGCAGAAACGGAAGCCCGCTACTCTCAGGCGCAAATGACTCGGGATGTTTTGCACGATCGCGATCGCCGCCTCCTAGATTATATCACCAAACTCTCATTCCAGGTAGAGCAAATTGATAAAATTAAATCTTTTCTCGACCAAGAAAACCTGGCTTTAGCCCAAACCTTAGAAACGGCTGAACCTTGGTTACTCGCCGACCCCGAGGCCGTCAAGCAATTACAGTCTCTTCTAGGTTATCATATCCAAGCGGCTCAAGCAACAGGTTCGGAAAAATTGGCACAACTCAAGCAGCTAGAAATAGAAATGCATGCCCTTGAGAAAAGGATAGCCGCCGCCGCAGCCCCCGAAGCCTATGAAAAGTTGCAACAAGGCGTCACCCAGACGCAAAAAGAAGTAGCTAAGGCCAGCGCTGCTTGGGAAAACTGCGATCGCCGCCGCAAGGACTCAGAACAGGCGATCGATAAAATCAAAAAGGAATTGCACCAGTATACTGAAGAAAGTATCAAAATCTCTGACGACAGGCATTTTGTCAAGGCTGCCGCGAGAGTCCAAAACACTCTCAAGCTGTTTCGGGAAAAGTTGACCCTGAAAAAACTCAATAAACTCGAAGGTGAAGTCACCGAATGCTTTCGCTATCTCCTGCACAAACCAGACCTGGTCCATCGGGTGGCGATCGACACCAAAAATTTTAGCCTTTCTCTGTTCGACCCCCTAGGAAAACCAGTTCCCAAAAATCGTCTTTCCGCCGGAGAAAAACAACTCTTAGCCATTTCCTTCCTCTGGGGTTTAGCGCGAGTTTCCGCCCGGCAATTACCCGTGGCTATTGACACTCCCTTGGGACGTCTAGATTCCGAACACCGCTATAATTTGATCGCACGTTACTTCCCCTCTGCTTCTCATCAGGTGATTCTCCTCTCTACTGATACCGAAATTGGTGAAACTGAAGTGGAAACTCTTCGCAAACAAAATGCGATCGCCCGGGAATATCTCCTCCAATATGACTCTACCGCAGGTCAGACGATCGTCGAACCCGGCTATTTCTGGTAACGGTCCCATGTCTCGTTCCCTGACTCTGGCTCTTAACGGACCTCCCAATACTTCTCGGTTAACAACCTGTCATTGCGAGGGGGGCAACACAAACCAACATTTTAGGGAGCCCCCGAAATAATCCCCCCGAAGCAATCTCACCGACTTGTACCCTCGAGAGGGGATTGCTTCGGGGGGGGGTTAACTAAATTGATCGTAAGTTAATCGCGGAGTACCCCCCCCCTCGCAATGACAACCTATATGCTTAACCGAGAGGTATTGACGGACCTCCTGAGGATCTGCCTCCCGAGGGAGAAGACAACACTTTCTCTAGAGCGGTTTTCAGTGGGTTTTAACCCACTTTAGCTATTAGCCATGGGTTTTAACCCACGGCGGGCCATGAGACTAATTGACTAATTGACTGCGGACCTCCACCATTGACCATTGACCATTCACCATTGACCATTCACCATTCACCATTGACCATTCACCATTCGCCATTGACCATTGACCATTCACCATTCACCATTCACCATTCACGAACCATGGAATTACCAATAGATAGAATTCGCCTGTCCCAAACTGCCAAGAATCAACTGACTCAACTTAAGCGCCATACTAAAATCGACCAGTGGAACATCCTTTGTCGCTGGGGCTTCTGTCGTTCCCTGGCAGAACCCAGCATCCCCTCACCGGTTCCCATCCCCGCCGATAGTAATGTGGAACTGACTTGGCGCGTCTTTGGTGGCGAAATGTCCGATATCCTCCTCATTGCCCTCAAGCAACGCTGTCACAATGATGGTTTGGGCACCGACAAAGAAACCCTTGCTACCCAATTTCGCCTCCACCTCCATCGCGGCATTGGTTACTTAGCTGGCGATCCCAATATTAAGAAAATTGAACATTTAATTGCTCTCGCTGTCTCAGATCCCGCAACCGGTCCTAAGCCCTAGCCCATCGAAATGGTGGGCGGTGCCCACCCTACTTAATATTTGTTGAGATTCTTTATCAAGCAGTCCCATCTGTAGGTTGGGTTGACCCACGAAACCCAACCCCGTGGGGCCCTTTGTTGGGTTTCGCTAGCGAAGCGTGCTCTACCCAACCTACCCAGAGATCTTTTTGATTACGGTTAATCATCCGGACTTGATATTAATCAACAATGAATAGCATTAGTAGTTATAATAGCCTTCAACTGTAAAGGATCGGCTATTAGCCGGCTAAGACAAGCAAGTAGATGAAAAGACGAGTTTTTCTAGCTGCTGCGGGTACGGCAGCAGCAGTGGCCGCAGGACAACTGGGTCGCAAGGCCCCAGCAATAGCCCAAAACCGCCCCCTCAACCTCTACTCCTCTCGCCATTACAATACCGATGATGAGTTGTACAATAGCTTTACCAGAGAGACCGGTATCAAGGTAAATCTGGTGGAAGGTAAAGCTGACCAATTGATCGAACGGGTCAAAAGTGAAGGTCGCAATAGTCAAGCTGATATCTTACTGACGGTTGATGGAGGCCGTCTCTGGCGGGCTAAGGAAGCTGGCATCCTCCAACCTATCTATTCACCAAATCTGAACTCCCTGATCCATGCAGATCTGCGCGACCCGGACGGCACTTGGTATGCTTTCTCTAAAAGGGCCCGAGTGATTCTGTACCGTAAAGACAGAGTTCAGCCCTGGGAACTGTCCACCTATGAAGATCTCATGAATTCTAAATGGCGAGGCAAAATCCTCATTCGCAGTTCCAGCAATATCTATAATCAGTCCCTGACGGGATCCCTGCTGGCAGCCCATGGCCCGGACCTCACAGAGTCCTGGGCCCGGGGTATGGTCGCTAATTTCGCCCGATCGCCCGAAGGCAACGATACGGCCCAAATTAGAGCCTGTGCCGCTGGGAAAGGGGATATCGCGATCGCCAATTCCTACTACCTCGCCCGTCTGGCCAAATCAAATAAGCCAGCAGATAAGGCAGTGGTGGGTGCAGTAGGGCTGTTCTTCCCCAACCAACGCGGCCCTAACGGTCGCGGCACCCATGTTAACATCAGCGGCGGCGGCGTCACCAAACATGCTCCCAATAAAGAAGCCGCGATCGCATTTTTGGAGCATCTGGTCAGTAGTCAGGCTCAAGAATTCTTCGCTGAGGGCAACAACGAATATCCTGTTCGTACCGGCGTACCTCTAGACCCAGTCCTCGCCAGCTATGGCGACTTCAAAGCCGACCCCCTCAACCCCGACGTATTCGGGAAAAACAATGCAGCAGCCCTGAAAATTATGGACCGCGCTGGCTGGAAGTGATATAATTTGCGACTGGCGGTGGGCATCGCCCACCCTACTGGCTGCTGGTGGGCATCGCCCACCCTACCCAATTTTCTATTAGCCAAAATCTTTTCCTTGATATATAATCTCTGCTAGTTGGTTCTCGTTTAGCCTTAAAGTCAAGGTATCTCAGGTGTGAGGAGAGATAAATGAACAATAAAGTTCTGTGGAATTCACTGTTGGTCACCCCAGCATTATTAGGTGCGACTTTAGCCTTCTCTTCCGATCGGGCTCAAGCAGCAGCCAGTGAGGAAGGAAATCCGACAGAAGCAGTTGCCACCCCAGTCCTAGTGGCACAAGCAGTCCCGGAAGTGGCACCGACTGATATAACGCCACTGGAACAAATTCAACAATACAGTAATGAGACTAATCCCACTGACGACCCGATGGAGCAGGTGACATCGGTCTCTCAACTGCGGGATGTACGCCCTACAGACTGGTCATTCCAAGCTTTGCAGTCTCTGGTAGAACGCTATGGCTGTATCGCTGGTTATCCCGATGGCAGCTTTCGTGGAACCCGACCCCTGACTCGTTTTGAATTTGCCGCTGGTTTGAATGCTTGTTTGGACCGGATTAATGAACTGATTGCTGCGGCTACAGCTCCCAACATTAATAGAGCTGATTTGGTTACCCTACAACGGCTGCAAGAAGAGTTTGCGGCGGAACTGGCTACCCTGCGGGGTCGGGTAGATGCCCTGGAAGCCCGCACTGCCGAACTGGAAGCCAATCAGTTTTCTACCACCACCAAGCTGAAGGGTGAAGTGGTCATCAACACTGGTGGAGCCTTTGGCGACGATGTTGTAACTGAAAACTGGACCTTGTCAGCCCGGGCCCGTCTCAACTTTCTGACCACCTTTTCGGGAGGAAGCACCCTGCTCACCCGTTTGCAAGCCAGAAACATACCGAGTTTTGGCGATGATCTTACCGGTACTGAAATGAGTCGCCTCGCTTATCAGGGGGACTCGGGAGGCACGTTTCAACTGGGCAAACTGGGCTACCGTTTACCACTGGCCAACGAAAGTCTCGTTTTCTGGCTACTCGCAAACGATTACGATGCTGATGATATTCACCCGACTTTAAGCCCAATAGAAAGTTCTAGCAGTGGCTCTCTTGCCCGCTTTGGACGCTTCAACCCAGTTTATCGGGTACCTGGGGGATCTGGGGTCGGTGTGGAAGTTAATTTGATCGAACGGTTCACGCTCACTGCTTCTTATCTGGCTGGTAATGCCAGCGACCCCTCAGAGGGAAATGGACTGTTCGATGGCAGCTATAGCGCCATGGGCCAGCTGACTTTCCACGGTGATGCCTTCAAGCTGGGTTTGAGCTACGCGCGGGCTTACTGGGCTGAGGGGGATGCTAACCTGTCTGGCAGTGTAGGTAGTGCTAATTCTACTGACCCCTATGATGGGGAGAGAACCTCAGCTAACGCCATGGGAGCGACAACGCAAGTTTCCTTGGGTCGTAACTTGATGCTTTCGGGTTGGTTCGGTTGGTTGGACGTGATTGAAGAAGACAGTCGTGATAGGCATTCTGCGGTTTATAACTGGGCAGGAACCTTGACTTTCCGAGACTTGTTTGCGGAAGGTAACCTGGGAGCGGTTACCGTGGGGATGCTGCCGAAAGTCGTCGCAGGGGCCAAGAGAGACGATCAGGATGGAGATGGTACGTCCCTGATGATCCAAGGTTTATATCGCATTCGGGTTAATGACAATATTACCATTACCCCTGGCCTGTACGTGATTCTCGATCCAGAACATGATGAGGATCAGGACACTATCTATGTCGGTACTATTCGGACGACGTTTAAGTTCTAATCTCATCTTTCGTGGTTGTGAATAAACTCGAATAATGACCTAGAAACCCGGTTTTTCAGAGAAACCGGGTTTCTTGATGTTTGCCATCCCCCTGGCTACCAGGGTCTCCCTGGTCACCCCCGGTGGAGGCTCCCGCCTCCCGAGTTGTCTCACTCACGGGGGATGAAGGTTACTCACAAGAGGCTCCCGCCTCAGAGTTGGCGTTCCCAGGGAGACCCTGGGAACGAGGGATCCGAAACCACCAGATGCAGATGATTTTGTCCCCTCTCCCTGCTCCCTGCTCCCTGCTCTCCCCGAAGCGCCCGCCGAGACCACACCCAGCACTAGGTTCTCCCAAAAGCAGCCCTATGTTATGGAGAGCAACAGCACTATGTTTTATGGAAAAACAGCACTATGTTATGGGGAATAACAGCACTATGTTATTTGGAGTAACAGCACTATGTTATTGGGAACAGCGCCTGGTGGCGGCCACTGCACCAGGATATTGACCGAGAAGTATTGCCTCCTGAGTTTCCTCACTCGCGGGAGGCTCCCGCCTCAGACTGGGCGTTCCCAGGTAGTAGTGATGAAAACATAGATGAAACCTGGGTCTTGGGACATCGGGTGCGTCTCAACTTTGTCACCACCTTTGCGGACCGAAGCATGCTGCTAACCCGTTTGGACGCCGCCAAACGGCATCAGTTAACTCGGGGTTTGGGTGGTCCCTGAGCGCAGCTGAAGGGGGGATCCCGCTGCAACTACTTTTGACCACACCCCCAGGGAGTAGGGGGGTGTGGTCAAAAGTAGTTGGAGAGGATCCCCCCCAAACCCCCCCTTCCAAAAGCTATCCCTTACTCACATCTTTCTTAACATTTGTCGGGGGGGGTGGGGAGTGGGGAGTAGGGAGTGGGGAGAGGGGGGTTTCCAGTCGGCAGCATAGATGGTGGCAAAAGTCAAGCCCACGGAGG
>JBFRWI010000219.1:0-48090 GCA_051439505.1 Hormoscilla sp.
GCTGATGGTGCGACTTGAGTTACTACCCAAGAACTATAGGGAAAAATGTTTTCATCGACTCCCCCTACTTCTAATGATTCGGCGGCATTTAGACGGATGTTACTTCCGGGACTGGACGCGACGGTAACCGATGCTATTTGCGATCGGCCCTCTAACCTCACCTTACCTCCATGCAAAAATATCCCTGCTGACGGGTTAGGGATAATATTGGGATTCCAAACCGATGAAGTCTCCAGTAACTTAATTTCTCCGAATGATTCTACTTGAGAGTATCCCAACTCAATACCCTCAATAGATTGAGTGAGACTGACGTTACCATCTAGTACGCTGCCTATTTCTATTCTACCAGATGGTGCCGTGACAATAGCATCTGTCAAGGTCACATCGGAGCCCACCAGTGCTAAAGTCTTCCCCGGTGCTACTGCTAAACCCGTACTGACTTCTGTGGGAAAGACATCTGGGTTTCCCGTCCCTTGTAGGGCGATCGCACCTTGATTTTGTCTGAGATTCAAACCCATGGGTATATCGATCGTCAGCAAGGGCGGTGCTGAGGGGTTGGTGGCGCTAAATTCAAATCCATTGCCAAAGACAAGGCGATCGGCAGTCGTCCCGACAAATGAACCCCCCAAGTCTAAGCGTGCATTGGGACCAAAGACTATCCCCGCAGGATTGATCAGAAATAGGTTAGCATTGCCCAACACCCCCAGAGTGCCGAAAATATTGGATATATTGCCACCCGTCACCCTCGACAAGATATTTTCTATGCCGCTGGGATTGGCAAAATAGGCTGCTGCACCTGAGTTAACATTAAATTCACTGAAGGAGTGGAACAG
Organism: Hormoscilla sp.; assembly: GCA_051439505.1. Taxonomy (GTDB): domain Bacteria; phylum Cyanobacteriota; class Cyanobacteriia; order Cyanobacteriales; family Desertifilaceae; genus Hormoscilla. The sequence continues at coordinate 834 of JBFRWI010000219.1, forward strand.
GTTGGCACCGCGAACGGCACCCCCATCTATCTGATGACTTTCAATGCCATTTGTCACTGCTGGCGTGACGACAGAACTTTCTGGGCCCAGAGTGTTATCTGGTAGGATCTGCCCATATATTCTTTCACACCAAAGGATGCTGCCTGCTATTATGGCAACTGGCATTGCTAAGAACAGTGAAGTTGTTTTACTTTTCATCTTAAGAACGAAGTTTTTGGTGGGCGGTGCCCACCCTACTATATTACTACCTGGGTCAGAAACTAGCAAAGCGATCGGTCGCTGTAACCAGGGCGCTGCGGATGCCGGGTTCGCTCATCGAATGTCCGGCATCGGGAACCACAACCAACTCAGCTTCCGGCCAAGCGCGATGCAAATCCCAAGCCGATCGCATGGGACAAACCACGTCGTAGCGACCCTGAACGATAACTCCGGGAATGTGGCGAATGCGATCGATGTTGTGGAGCAATTGGTCGTCCCGATCGAAAAAGCACTTATTGATAAAATAATGGCATTCAATTCTGGCAAAGGCTTCAGCGAAACGATCCTGACCGAAAGATTGCATTAATTTCGGGTCTTGGATGAGTTTGCTGGTACTCGCTTCCCAAATGGACCAAGCCCGGGCGGCTTCCAATCGCACTTGGGCATCGGGACTGGTCAGGCGACGGTAATAGGCCGCAACCAGGTCATCTCGTTCGGCCACGGGAATGGGTTTGAGGTATTCTTCCCAAGGGTCGGGAAAGATATTGCTGGCTCCTTCTTGATAAAACCAGCGAATTTCTTGTTGTCGCACCATGAAAATGCCACGCAAGATTAAGCCTCGGCAGCGATCGGGATGGGTTTCGCTATAGGCTAATGTCAGGGTGCTGCCCCAACTGCCGCCGAAAACAACCCAACTCTCAATGCCGAGTTGGACGCGCAGTTTTTCGATATCATTGACTAAATCCCAGGTGGTGTTTTCTCTCAGTTCGGCGTGGGGGGTACTGCGACCGCAACCCCGCTGGTCGAAGAGGATAATTCGCCATTTGGTCGGATCGAAGTATTGGCGATAGACGGGGACTATGCCGCCGCCGGGGCCGCCATGTAAAAAGAGCATTGGCTTCCCGTCGGGGTTGCCAGCTTCTTGATAATAAATCTGATGGAGGTCGGAAACCTGCAAGGTTCCTTCTTTGTATGGTTCGATCGGGGGATAAAGTTCTCGCATAGTTTTCGGTTAGGCTCGATCGAGCTGCTATTGGTAGCGTGAGTTTCATGGCCCGCCGTGGGTTCAAACCCACGGCTAATAGCTGAAGTCGGTTAAAACCGACTGATAGTATAATGTTAAAATAGCATAGTTAAATAATTGTAGCAGTATTTTCCCCTCGTTACGCACGGGGACGCCGGGGAACGAGGGGAAAACCCTTTCTAGACAAGGTAGAGAGTGGGTTTTAACCCACTTTAGCTGTTAGCCGTGGGTTTTAACCCACGGCGGGCCAGGAGGATCATTGAGAATGGTGCAAGATCGAAAGTTTTAACCTACTGATAGCATGATATTAAATAATTGTAGCATTATTTTGATAAAATATATAATCGAGCATTATCCTTTAGGCATTTTCTATATCGGATTTAAGTTCCTCTTCTGTCAGGTCAATCATTGCTACTCCATAACGATGCAAATTCAGCAAAAAATTAACTCGATCGGTTCCTACCAATGTTGCTGCCACTCCTGAAGATATGCGTTTCATTTCAAACAGTTTTGCCGCCATTGCCCATTTCGCTTCTTGCTCGAACTGTTCCCTGGTTAGCTGCATCGCATCCGGGAGGGTTTCTGGATAATCCATTTTTAGTTGTAATGATATGGCCCGATCGCCTCATTTTTATGTCTGCTTTCAAAGTTCGCTGATAACTCTATTTTCTATTTCTCGGGAACGAGGGTAAAACGAAGGGAAAATACCCATAAGGCTTTCAGTGGGTTTTAACCCACTTTAGCTATTAGCCGTGGGTTTGAACCCACGGCGGGCTTTAGCTATTAGCCGTGGGTTTGAACCCACGGCGGGCCATGAAGCTAATCGACAATGGTGCAAGATCTCAGTTATAATCTATCGTCAGCCTTTATAGGTGATGCAAGCAAAAAAAACAGCAGCCTTGACCAGAAAGCTGCTGTTTTGATCGGTAGGTGGGCAATGCCCACCCTACCGGCTACCAGGTGGGCAATGCCCACCCTACAGAATATTAGTAATCGAAGTCGCCGCCCATGCCAGCGCCAGCAGCAGCACCTTCCTTGGGTTCGGGCTTGTCAACCACAATACATTCGGTGGTCAGCACCATCCCCGCGATCGAAGCCGCATTTTGCAGGGCTGAACGAGTTACCTTAGCAGGGTCAACAATACCCGCATCGAACAGATCCATAAACTCATTGGTAGCGGCATTGTAGCCCACGTTGAAGTCTTTTTCCTTCACCCGTTCGGCGATCACCGCACCATTTTGACCTGCATTTTCCGCGATCCGCTTCAGGGGAGCCGCTAGGGCCCGAGCCACGATCGTCGCACCGATCAATTCTTCTCCGCTGAGGCTATCCTTCGCCCATTTTTCCAGATCGGGAGTCAGGTGCGCCAGGGTCGTACCACCACCGGGAACAATGCCTTCTTCCACTGCTGCTTTGGTCGCGTTGATGGCATCTTCCAGACGCAGCTTGCGGTCCTTCATTTCCGTTTCGGTAGCAGCACCCACCTTGACTACGGCCACACCGCCAGCTAGCTTAGCCAGACGTTCTTGCAGCTTCTCCTTGTCATAGGAAGAATCAGTTTCGTCCATCTGACGGCGGATTTGATCGCAACGGGCTTTCACCTCTTTTTCATTACTTTCGGCCACAATGGTGCTGTTGTCCTTGGTAATGGTAATGCGACGAGATTTGCCCAGCATTTCCAGCTTGGTGCTTTCCAGCTTCAGACCTGCATCTTCGGTGATCACTTGACCCCCCGTGAGCACGGCTATGTCTTCCAGCATGGCTTTGCGGCGATCGCCAAACCCAGGAGCCTTCACCGCTGCTACGTTCAGCACGCCCCGCAGGCGGTTGACCACCAAGGTAGCCAGAGCTTCTTTCTCAATATCTTCAGCGATAATCACTAAGGGCTTGCCCGCACGAGCTACTTGCTCCAACACGGGGACCAGGTCTTGTACCAGGGTGATTTTCTTATCGGTCAGCAGGATAAAAGGCTCGTCCAAAATAGCTTCCATCCGCTCCATATCGGTAGCGAAGTAGGGAGAAATGTAACCCTTGTCGAAGCGCATCCCTTCGGTGATTTCCAGTTCCGTCGTCATAGACTTCCCTTCTTCCAGGGAAATGACCCCCTCTTTGCCTACCTTGTCCATCGCTTCGGCGATCATACTACCGACTTCTTCGTCGTTACCCGCTGAGATGGAACCCACTTGCGCGATCGCCTTAGAATCTTCGATCTGACGAGCATGGCTGGCAATCTTATCTACCAGGTAACCTGTGGCCTTGTCAATACCGCGCTTCAGGGCGATCGGGTTAGCGCCAGCAGCCACATTCCGCAGACCTTCCTTGACCATGGCGTGGGCCAGAACCGTAGCCGTAGTCGTCCCGTCACCAGCAGCATCATTAGTCTTAGAAGCCGCTTGCCGAATCAGAGAAACCCCTGTATTCTCAATGTGGTCTTCCAGTTCAATTTCCTTAGCAATAGTCACGCCGTCATTGACAATTTGCGGTGCGCCAAACTTCTTCTCCAGCACCACATTGCGACCTTTCGGACCCAGGGTTACAGCCACAGACTCAGCCAGAATATCCATCCCCTTTTCCAGGGCGCGACGAGCATTTTCGTTGTAAATTATCCGCTTTGCCATAGGTTTGCTGTCTCCTCGATTATTTGATGAGTGTTAATTGTCTTATTCATTGGTAATGGCGAATTTTTTCTTGTTCCATTCGCCATTCTGCGTTCCCATAGTCAGGGAACTCCATTAGCTAACGACTGCGAGAATATCTTTTTCCGACAACAGCACGTAGTCATCGTTGCTGAGTTTGATGTCCGTGCCAGCGTACTTGGAGTAAAGCACTTTGTCGCCCACTTTCACTTCCATTTCCTGACGAGTTCCATCGTCGTTACGCTTGCCAGGACCTACCTGCACGATTTCGCCAATTTGCGGTTTCTCTTTAGCATTGTCCGGCAATATGATGCCACCTGCTGTCTTTTCCTCAGCCTCGCTGATCTTTACGAACACGCGATCGCCTAGTGGCTTAACTGTCGATACTGTTAGAGATACTGCTGCCATAAATTCACTACTCCTGGTGTGATTTTCAATTGGTGAGTGCGATCGGGCGTACCACTTTTTGACCTTGTGGTAGCTCCAATTGCTGTCTCGTTTACCTGTTGAGTTAGCACTCTCAACTCTTGAGTGCTAATCTAGCTAAACCTAGGGGGGACTGACAAGGGTTTTTTTAGTACGGGTTCCCGAACGGAAATGGCGGGAGGCACCCAGTTATTGTTGTCAGTGGTCAGCGGCGGTTACTCGGCCTGGTAGGTGCTGACTGGCAGGCGAAGCATCAATCTCCCCAGATCCGCCAGTCAAATTGTTAATTTATGTTGCAAATATTTGGTTTTCATAACGAAAGGGTGAGTTTTGCCTGAATTAACAGTATAGGAGCGCATTCAGCAAACTGTCGCACCTATGGCAATCCACCTTTAGAGAGAAATGAGGCTGATGATTAGCTCAACAGGGACGGCGAGTGCTGGAGTCACCTTGATGATCCAGAGAATCCGCCGGTATATTAGGGCAGCATCAAAGTATGCGATCGCCGATCTAGTGCAGCGCGGCGGAAATAAGGCACCAGCCGGATAGTGGCTCAAAGCCTTGCTCCGAAAGCATTTTGAATTTTGAATTTTGAATTTTGAATTCCGCGCAGCGGCACTAGGCACCTTGGGCGGTAACTACAGCATCGCTTGGGGCATCAACGACGCGGGGCAAGTGGTGGGCTATTCGGAAACTAGCAGCGGTCCGGGGCGAGGCTGCTTGTGGTCCCGGGGCCAGATAATAGACTTGGGTACCCTGGGCGGGGACGACAGTGAAGCCAGGGATATTAACGATCTCGGGCAGGTAGTAGGCTATTCCCAAAATAGCAGGGGCCAGAGGCGTGCCTGCTAGTGGTCCCAGGGCAAGATCGAGGATCTGGGCACCCCCCTGGGCAGTCACTCCAGCGGGCCCGATCGCGCCTGCTTGTGGTCCCAGGGCAGGATAACAGACCTGGGAACCTTGGGCGGGGACAGAAGTGAAGCTAGAGATATCAATGATGTCGGGCAAATAGTGGGCTATTCCTACAGTAAGAGCAGACAGGGGCGCGGCTTTTTGTGGTTCAATGACAAAATGTTAGACTTACGAGCCCTCCGAGGAGGCAAATACTCTCATGCCTGGGGCATTAATAACTCGGGGCAAGTAGTAGGCAATTGCGATCTTGGCGGCTGCTTGTGGTCCAATGGTACTATGACTTGTCTCAAACGACTGCTACCCAAAAATTCCGGCTGGCAAATATCGGAAGCATGGGATATTAATAATAATGGGCAGATTGTCGGCGGTGGTACTATAACAGATCCTCATGCCTTCTTAATGACGCCTGTAGTTGATAGTTGTCAGTAGATATTGTCAGTCGCTAGTTGGCAATTGACATCGAACAATTGTACAATTGCTAGCAAAATCATGTATGATAGAAAACAGTAGACTCGATCGCGCCAGATTATGAACAGAACCTTAATACCAGTTATTCTCGCCGGTGGCAAAGGAGAACGCTTTTGGCCTCTCAGCCGCAAACATCGACCCAAACAGTTTCTCAGTCTGGATGGCAGCGGTAAGAGTCTGCTACAAGGGACAGCAGACCGACTATTAAACATCGCGGGGGGTTGGGAAGGTTTGTGGGTATGTACTTCCAGGCAACTAGCTGAGGGAGTCAAGCAACAACTGCCCGAACTACCCCCAAGTAACTTGCTGGCTGAACCGGAAGGAAGGGATACGGCACCAGCTGTGGCTTGGACAACTTTGAAAATTGCTCAACGTGAGGGGGAAGATGGGGCGATCGGGTTTTTCCCTGCCGACCACTGGATCGCAGACGAAGAAGCTTTTACCCAAACCATCAATGCAGCAACTCAGCTAGCATTGGAAGAACCAGCCATTGTCACCCTGGGAGTAAAGCCAGGATATCCGGCCACGGGCTACGGATATATCGAACAGGGTCAACAGACAGGTACTTTTGGAGAGTTCCCTGCATATAAGGTAAAGCGGTTTACCGAAAAGCCAGATGAAAAAACAGCCGCCGAGTTTATTGCCACAGGTCGTTTCAGCTGGAATAGTGGGATGTTTATCTTCCGGGGTGGGGTGCTGCTAGAGGAGATGAGCAAACATGTTCCCGAACTGGTCCAACAACTGCGATCGCGTGGGGAAGCAGCTTACTCTCAACTACCGAAAATTTCGATAGACTATGCTTTAATGGAGAAGACTCAGCTAGCTTACGTGCTGCCAGCAGATTTTGGCTGGGATGACTTGGGAGACTGGAATGCCCTATCGCGTTTGCTGCAAGGGGATAAGCAGAATTTGGAATTAGCCAACCATGTAGGAATGGATAGCAAAGGAGCAATTCTCTACGATGCGGATGAAGATGGAGTAATTGTTACCATTGGCATGTCTGATGTGGTAGTAGTGCGGGATGGCAAGGTCACTCTGCTAGTGAAAAAAGACCGCACCCAGGAGATCAAAAAGGTACTGAAAATGCTGAAAGATGACCCAAAATACGAAAATCTCCTGTAAGGGTTAATAGTGTTGTCGTCCCCAGGAAATGAGGTAAATGCACGTGAATAAATAAGCGACAACGATCGATTATTAATGCTAAAATTAGTTGAGAATGATTTTGGCTATTAGGAATAATTATCGCCATCTGCTGATGACCAATTAAAACTGGCAACGGAATTGGTGGGCAATGCCCACCCTACAAACTGACAAACTCCCAAGAAAAATTAGCAATGGGAAAAAGATGCTTTCATTAACAAAGACAAGTTCGCGACAGCGAGAAATACTTGAGGTAGTGTTCCGAAATGGATGGGACTACATCGAAGGGCTGATGAAAGGTAGTAAAGGTGGCGAACCGAGGCTGCCAACACCTGCCGTGCTGCGAAATATTCTGGTAGAATTAGGTCCAGTATATGTCAAGCTGGGGCAACTGCTGAGTACCCGCCCAGACGTGCTGCCTTCAGCCTACATTGAAGCATTATCCTCCCTACAAGAGAAAGTGCCGCCAGTAGCATGGTCCCAGATAGAAGTGATGATGAGGCAACAGTTACCCAGACCCACCGAAGAGGTATTTGCGGTCATCAACAATCAACCAGTTGCTGCCGGTTCCATTGGTCAGGTACATCGGGCAACATTAGCAGATGGTCGGGAAGTGGCCCTGAAAATTCAGCGCCCTGGCATTGAGACAGTGGTAGCCCAAGATATTTCCTTGATCAAGGGGTTAGCAGAGTTAGTTGCCCTCAGTGACTTAGGACAGGACTATGATGTTGTTGCACTAGCGGAGGAATTTGAAAAAGCCTTGCAGGCGGAATTAGATTTCACCCAAGAAGCCAACTTTACCGACCAACTGCGGCGCAATATGTCTAACAGTCGCTGGTTTGACTCCAAGGATCTGGTAATTCCGGCAGTTTACTGGGATCTGACCACAGAAAAGCTATTGGTATTAGAATGGCTGGATGGCAAACCCCTGTTATCGGCAGATATATCGGCAAGCATGAACGGTAAGTCTTCCCAAAAGCGGCAGAAGATAACAACCCTGCTGTTCCGGGCGTTCTTTCAGCAGCTATATATCGACGGCTTCTTTCATGCGGACCCCCATCCGGGGAATTTGTTTTATCTTGCAGACGGTCGAGTAGCTTTGCTTGACTGCGGCATGATCGGGCGACTAGACCCCCGCACCCAACAAATTCTAACAGAAATGCTGTTGGCGATCGTGAATATTGACGCCCAGCGTTGCGCTCAGTTAACGTTACAGCTGTCTGAGTCGGGTCAGCCAGTAAATTTGGGTCGGTTGGAAAATGACTACGATCGGATGCTGCGCAAGTATTATAATCTCAGCTTGTCGGAGATTAATTTCAGTGAAGTATTTTACGAGATCCTGGAAGTTTCCCGCAAGAATAAAATTAAATTGCCAGGAAATATGGGTTTGTACGCTAAAGCCCTAGCCAATTTAGAGGGAGTAGCCCGTAGTTTCGATCCGGAGGTAAATTTACTGAATGAAATCAAGCCGTTAATCACAGATTTATTTCGGCGTCAGTTGCTGGGAGATAAGCCGATCGAGACATTATTGCGGACGGCTTTGGACATGAAGAGTTTATCCTTGCAATCTCCGCGCATGGTGGAGTTACTCCTAGACAGAATTACTTCGGAGACTCTGAAGTGGAATTTAACCATTAAAGATCTCGATCCGCTACGTCGGAGTATGGATGATTCGGCAAACAGACTCTCTTTTAGTATTGTAGTGGGTTCCTTGATTATCGGAGCGGCAATTATTTCTAGTAATTCTCAAACGCCGCAAATGTCTGTGGTGAGTGATGTGTTGTTTGCGGCTGCTAGTTTGTTGGGGTTGTGGTTGGTAATCAGTATTCTGCGATCGGGGAGGTTGCGGTCTTAAAAACTTATGGTAGATTGGGGAGAAGATCGGGAATAGCAGATAGTAGGGAGGGAAATAATATCGTCTAAAAATGTAGAATGAAACAAGTGGAAGAAACAAGTTAACATTTAGGAGATGAAAGAGAAGTTAACGAGGTAAAAATGACGAGCAACAATTCAAAATTATCGATCAGAGTTCAAGGAGATATACGGGAGCGATTAAGCGCATTCCAAGCAGAGCATCAGCTGAAGTCCTTGTCGGGCGCGATCGGGGTAATTCTGAAAAATTACTTTGAAACGATCGCGGAAGTGCCATCGGCAGGAGAAGGGGCAGAAGATCTGCCACCTGTAGAACCCTATGACCTGCCATTTTCGTCTGCTATGACAGACATTCTACTCAAGCGCATAGAAAAGCTGGAAACAAGATTATTTGCAGAAGAGCAACAGAGGAACTCACTGGAAATCAAATTGGCAGTGATGGAAGCAGAACTGGTAAAATATCACCAGACTGCCAAAACTGCCCGATTGCAGTCCGGACAAGCGACGGCAGTATCAACAAAAGCAAACAAGGCCCTATACGAACAGAGCGAAAATGAAAGTAACAATGGGGTGAGTCCTCCTCAGGCAAAGAGCAAGAGAACTAGCAAGGGCGGCCATTCGCTGCCACCGCCAGAGGCACAGTCAGAAAAGCATCAGGAGATCGCAGAAACCGCGCCGACGCCTGAAACTGCCAGTCCAGTTGAGAAAGACTCCGAAGCGACGGTCGCGCCCCCACCTAAAACAATGACGACAAGGGAGATAGCGCAATTGCTCAACTGGCACCGAGATAAATTGGAAGCCCGCAAAAAACGTGGGAATTTGCCGATCCAAGAGGGTGGTTATTTAATCGACTGCATCGGGAAAAAAGGTGGAAAGCTGCTTTGGAGTGTTGAGCGCCTGGAATAATGGTAACAGGACCAAATACTTTTGGGAGCTTTGTCCAAAGATGAAAGTAAATCCAACTAGGGGGCGGGTTCGCGCCCCTAACTCTATCATCGACAGGGTACCAGGCCCACCCGTTATGGCCCTGGTACGCGATAACTGACAACTGACAACTACTGGCTTTTCTTAAATTGACTCTACTTATCCCTTGCAATGTTTAATCTGATATCATTTTTGGGTAACTTTTCTTAGTATTAATACGGAATATGCGAGCAGGATCGCCTATTCACCTCATCTGAGTCTTGAGGACATGTCAGCTATAACCCTTGTCTGACATGGGTTTGAAGATATGTTAAGAAATGTTACAAAATTTTTATGAAGAATTGTTGCAGCTACTTGATTTAATTGCTAGGGTATGTATAGCAGCAGGTAACTCTCGTATAAGGAGAAGTGTCACCATGCAAGACATCAATAGCAGAGCGGAACTCGATAGCTAGGAGAATGTGGTGTCCTGGCTAGATGTCATAAATATCAGCTTTTGTCAAATTTAGTCCAACTTATCCCCTGGGAGTCCGGGGTGCAGTGTAATCTTCGATACAGAATGATTGCACGATGTACGATGCGTGCGCTATTCGCACTATGCATCGCACATCGCAGGTGAAACGCTCAATTCTGGAGGTTTTTTAATTATGAATATGCAAGGAAAAACGGCTCTGGTTACCGGGGCCTCCCGTGGCATTGGGCGGGCGATCGCCCTAGAATTAGCGCGGCAAGGAATGAAAAGGTTGTTGCTACTGGCACGCGATCGGCAGCGGTTAAAGCAAGTGGCCGCAGAAATAGAAGCGATCGGCCCAGAAGCAGTAACTCTGGCAGTAGATTTGACCTTGCCAGTAGAGGTAAATATTGCGATCGCGAATGCTTGGAAAGTTCACGGACCAATTCATCTGCTAGTCAACTGTGCGGGAGTTGCGCACCAAGGGCCATTTTTGCAGTCAAAACTGCCGCAAGTGCAGGAAGAAGTTTCCCTAAACTTCATGGGAATGTACAGCATTACCCATCTAGTTGCGCGACGCATGGCATCACAACAGGAAGGTACAATTGTAAATGTTTCTAGCTTGATGGGCAAGGTAGCAGCACCGACCATGTCTACCTATTCTGCCACCAAATTTGCGATATTGGGCTTTACCCAAGCCTTGCGCAGGGAACTGGCGCCATACAATATCAAAGTAATTGCTTTGCTGCCAACTCTGACGGATACTGATATGGCAAAAAACTTGCAGTTGTTCCGGTTTGTAGTACCCATGAAAGCCGAACAAGTGGCCCAGGCACTCATTGCTGGACTGGAGAAAGATTCCTCGGAAATCTTGGTAGGATGGCAAAGTCATTTAGCAGTGTGGTGCCAAGGCATTGCCCCTTGGTTAATGGAGAAGATTTTATTAATGGCTTCTCCCTCCCAGCATAGACAAAAGCAGGATATCCTTTTGCGAAAGCCTGGAGAACTTCCCGTTAGTTAATGTCGGGTGCATCTCAATTTGGGATTAAGTTCTTCGCTGTTAGCCCGCCACGGCGGGCTGACAGCGAAGTCAGAAGCAACATTTTTGACAAATGCTATTACTGGTTAATAATTTGTAATTGGCATTGCTCGAAAACGTAATTAACCGCCCCAAATAACTCTGATAAATCGGAAATCCTGTAATGTTTAATGTTTTTAGTGAACCAGCGATCGCGCAGTTGAGCAAATTCCCAGACCTTGCCATTAGAGACGATCCCAAAAATGGTTTGCCCTTGAATCTGGTTAATTTTTTGGCAGGCTACCATTTCCGCTCCGCATTGCCCCCAACCAGCAGTAAAATCATCTTTTTTGGCCTCCACTGCCACAAAAAAAGGCTTATCAAAAACTATTTTCCCTAAAGGAGATTTTTGGGCGAGAAGATAATCTGGCACTCCCGATAAATCTTCATCATAAGTTAATGCTTGATGACTCCAAAGCAAAAAAAATTCCTTATAGTCGTACCAAATTTCCTTTAATATTGGCGCGATTAAGTTTTCACAAATAGCAGATTCTGAGTTATCGACTACTCCTTCTCTCAAATAAATTTCAAATCTTTCTTTGAAGCGATCGTCAAGCTGCAACTGGGATTCAATAATGAAATCATGTTCTTGATAAGTTAACTGAAACGCTTTGACAAGCATTCCCAGGTTTTTATAAGAAGTGAAAGCCATTTTTCCCTCCAGGGTTTATTTTTTTATGGGGTGGCAGCATGGTGTAAGGGGCGATCGCCAGTCTCCATAGACTATAATACCACAGGGGCGGGCTCCCTTATGTTTGTTCCTTGACATTCTTTCTGGAGACACGCGAGGACTCTGCGTTGCATTTGGGAATATACATTGTTGGTTTGGATCATAGGCGATCGTCACCATCAGACCTTTTCGCGGGGACTCTGCGTTGCATTTGGGAATATAAATTGTTGATTTGGATCAAACCTTATCGCCCAAATGCTTCGCCCCTACAAGTTGTCTTTGTTCTCGTTCTCGTTGTTGTTGCAATTATCACGATATTAAGACGATCGCCTTTGTAGGGGTGAAGCATTGCGGCGATAAGGTTTGAGACCCACCGAAAATCTTTCTTCCGCAATGCAACACCGAGCCACATCCCGCACGATCGCCCCACACACCCGATCGCCCTCCCAGCGCCATAATATCAGAAACCGGGTTTCTTTGACTATCGAGGGTCGGGATGCGAAAATCTCCAGCAGAAACCCGGTTTCTCAACCACCACCCGATCGCCCATAAGGTTGGTGGGCGGTGCCCACCCGACGAGTATTATTAGTTACGTTTCCGAGACCACTTCCGATGTTTTGCTAGATAAAAGTTGCCTGACTCCAACTGTGATAAAATGAGACAGCAAACCCAGGGGACCGGCAAACAAACACAACAGCAAAGAGTGCGCCGTCCATACTCCGGTTTCCTGTCCTTCTAAATAGATCCAGCGTCCCACAAATAGATCCATGACGAGATAATGAACCCATCCCGCTGCCGTGACTTTGGGGTTCCCAAACGCGATCGCAAGATCGGCAAGTTTGGGGTTGGACAGGGTTTTAGCAGTTTCTGGGTCGAGAGTACCTGAAAACAGGTAAACATACAGTGCCGCCAGTAAGATAAAAGGAATAGGGGAACCGATAATCTGCCGAGTCACATTCCAGTTGGGAAGGAGGATAATTAAAGCCCAAAAGGGTAAAACGAACAGGTTAGCACCGGTAAATAACAGATCGAGATTCATCATATTTTTTGTCGCCGCAGATCGCGCCGTTGTTTTCAACTATGATAGCACATCTTGACAAATGTGCTATCTACGCTGCCAATTTTTCTGTTGGTCTGTCAACTCCTGTCCAGTTCACCAGTAGGATGTTAGAAACCAGGTTTTGCCGGAATTATACCTGGTTTCTTTACAGGCAGAGGATTGCTTTTCTTGCAAAGTAAATCTCTCTTACAATTGATTCATCGCTGTTTCCATAGCAGCTATAATTTCTGCAATTTCCGCACCATCTTCACTACTGTGGCTGATGTCTTTACTCATCGTTGTCGTCATAGTAACTGTGTAGGTGCTTTTCAGAGTCTTCAGCTTTTCATTCTTTTTATTGCCCATATAAATCAATAACAAACCGAGCAAAACTAATTCTGCACGTGCGATTCCTAGACCCACTATGACTACTAGGACTCCTAAATAAATTAGCCTCAGTTTCAGTTTCTTTTCGGGATCCTTTCTGCTCGTCTTAATAGTATCGATATAGCGAATTTGATACCGATCGCCCTTGAGATCGAGCACATTCCTGGTGATGCGGATATCATTTTTGTTGTAAATCGGTTCTGCTGGAGTTTTTTCTAACATAGATTCACCACAAGTAAGTTGGTAGGGTGGGCATTGCCCACCAAGTAGGGTGGGCATTGCCCACCAAGTCAATTGTCAATTTTCAATTTCTCAGTGACCGCATATCGTAGCCAAACAAGTTGGGGTCAACCTCCTCTGTTAACTCTAGATCCTCTAAGCCATATTCTTGCCAGCGTCTTTCTACCATCGCTGCGACCTCCGGATCGGACTCCAGCGGTGCGCCCCATTCATGTTCCGTTTCTGGGGGGATCTTCGTGGTCGCATCGATCCCCATCCGTCCCCCTAAGCCGATTTTCTCACTGGCAAAGTCTAAACTGTCAAAGGGCGTATTCGGTAAAATAAATACGTCCCGCCTGGGATCGACCTTGGAGGCGATCGCCCAGACCACCTGACGCGGATCCCGCACGTTGATATTTTTATCCACGACAACCACAAATTTGGTATAGGTAAATTGGGGCAATGCACTCCAAAAGGCTAAGGCCGCCCGTCGCGCTTGTCCGGGATAGGCTTTGTCAATGGAAATAATCGCCGCCTTGTAACTCAGGGCTTCCATGGGCAGGAAGAAATCGACGATTTCCGAGACTTGCTGTCGTAAAATGGGAGTGTAGATGCGGTTGAGGGCGATCGCCATCATGGCTTCTTCCTTGGGGGGACGCCCGCTGAAGGTGGTCAGATATATGGGATCTTGGCGATGGGTCATGCAGTGAAAGCGGATCAGGGGGGAATCTTCCCGTCCGCCATAATATCCCATATGATCGCCAAAGGGACCATCTGGCAAGACTTCCCCTGGAGTAATTGTCCCTTCTAAGACAAACTCAGAATCGGCGGGCACTTCTAAATCTAGGGTCTTGCATTTGGCTAACTTGACTCCCGTGCCTCCGTATAACCCGGCAAATAGCCATTCTGATAGGTCTACGGGAATGGGTGTGGCTGCTGCCATGATAATCAGGGGATCCACCCCCAGGGCGATCGCCACTTCTAACTGCTTGCCATTCTCTGCTGCTTTGCGGAGGTGACGGGCCCCACCCCGCACCGACAACCAATGTACAGTCATGGTATGGCGAGATTGCAACTGCAAGCGATAGACTCCGACATTGGGAGTTTTCGTCTCGCAGTCCTTAGTGATGACCAAACCCAGGGTGATGATCTTGCCAGCATCCCCGGGATAGGGACGGATCAGGGGTAACTGCTTGAGGTCTAACTCATTTTCCCCGACGACCACCTGCTGACAAGGAGGGAAAAAGTCCCGTCCCGGTTTGGCCTTGACGACATCAAACAACACCTTGCCAAAGTCGATCGCCTGAGAGATCTGCTTCGGGGGTTTCGGTTGTTGCAGCATCGCCAGTTTTGTTCCCAGTTCCTCCAACTCCTGGGGATGCTGCATGTTCATCGCCCAGCAGATCCTCTCCACGGTCCCCATCAAGTTGACCGCAACGGGAAAGGATGCGCCCTTGACCCGTTCAAATAGTAACCCGGGTCCCCCCCGTTGCAGCATCCTGTTGGCAATCTCGGCAATTTCCAAGTCAGGATCGACCAAGGCGTCTATGCGCCGCAGTTGTCCCCGCCCTTCCAGCAGCTTGATGAATCCCCGTAAATCTCTCGCCATTGTTTTAAGATTTGTAAAGCTTGTCGATCTGATTATGCCCTGTTAGCAACTATAGAATTAATGCGATCTGAATAGCAATAAGTAGTAGGGCATAATTATTTTTAGATTTTCAGCAGGTAGTCAATAACGCTATAACCCATGCTCTGTGGTAATTTGAAGCTCTCTGGTGTCCAACTACGAACTACGAACTACGAACTACGAACTACTTATCATGCAATGCCCCAAATGTGAATCCACCAACCTACGTAAAAACGGTCGTGCCGGCGACAGGCAGAGATACCGCTGCAAAGACTGCGGACGTGCTTTCGTCTATCCCAAATCCGCCGAACTGGTGCGGGTGCTTGACGAGGTCCAGGAGACTGCTGCGGAAACTGTATCCTTGCCCGTCCTGGCACAGCCCGATGTCCCCCAGGACCGGGATAAGCTAAGTCTTTTAGCTTCTGTACTGCTGGAAACCCTGAATAGTAACGAGTTTCGCGACGCCGCCGCTGCCTTAGGGCGGCCAAATTGGCCCCAGTTGCCACCACCTCCAGCTCAAGCAGAGTCAGGCATCGCTATTTTACTGCTGGATGCGGAAAACCTGAACAAGTTTGATGCTCATCTGGAGCAGTTCTTGAGCGGGCTCTGCCGCTATCCCCTACAAATAAAGATTGCTTTTGCTAACTGGAGAAATATGCCCGCTGACAAAGATACTGAATTCTACGAACAGGGCTATCAACTGATTCACGTCCCCTTAGGCAAGAATAGTGCGGATGCGCAAATGCTGGCCATGGGTGCTGGTATTTCTCGCCATTATCCCGATGCGAAAGAAGTCTTGGTCTGTTCTTCTGATTGGCTGTTAACCCACCTCTGTAATGAATTGCAAAACCAAGGCTTGACTGTCTATCGGGTGCGCAAAGAAAACAGGAACTTGACTGTGGAAAATCGACTGACTGGGGAGAAAAATCACTATTCCCTGTCTCAAAAGTCGGAAATTCCCGATTTTGCTGGCCTGGTGCAACAGGTTGAGAAGCTGCTGGCCGAAGAACATGCCTCTATTAAGGATCGCATCGGCCAGTTGTCTGCTGTTGCCCAGCTGTTTGAAGAACGACACCGCCTGCATACTTCGGAACTGGCAAATTACTCGATCGATCGCGAACCGCAGCCCTTAGCCGAACCGACTGCTGCACCGACTCAGATAAATTCCCGGGAAGATTTAGAAAAGGCAATGCTCGCAACTATTGAGGCGATGCTACGCAAGCAACCGCCCATGAAGGTGACTGTGGTGAACCTCAGTAAAGAATTGCATAAGGTCTACGGAGAATCGGCGAATGAAATTATTAAGCGCTTAAAGCTAGCGCCTAATGTAAGTAATTTTTTGCAGTCTTGCCCAAGCTTACAACTCCAGAGTATTTTGGGAATAAACTTAGAAGCAGGAGATGTAAATAAACATGTTTCTGTAATTACTTCGCGTGCCGACTTAGAAAAAGCAATTGCTGCTATTGTCGGAGATTTAACGAGTAAATTTCCGGGGTCATTTATTGATATTTCCCATCTCGGAACTGAATTTCACAAGCGATACGGTCAAACTGTTAGTAACAGTTTGAAAATTTTAAATATCGGCGGGAAATTTTCTAATTTTTTGCAGGATTGTAGTTGTTTTAACTTTCAAAAAAATGGCAATCGTTATGAAGTTGCTCTCAAAAACTAGCTAATTGTTAATTGCCAACAGCTGTAATGGCATCGTTTTCTGGCAATTAACAATTAACAATTAACAGCGTTCCAGGCGAGTCAGGAGTACAATTATCTCATCGATCGCCTGACGCAACTGGGCCCCAGAGAGATCGGACTGATTGATAATGATGCTGAAAACAACCGCGTCGTATCCGGGAACATCCAGATATCCGGACAAAGCGGCGACGCCACTCAACAAACCGGTTTTCCCCTGAAGCATTCCTTCAGCGGGGGTGCCGCGAAAGCGACTTCTGAGGGAACCTTCTCTACCACCGGCAACGGCGAGGGAGGCGCGATACTCTGCTGCTGCGGGCGATCGGGCCATAACCTGGAGAGTTTGCACCAATGCTTCTGGAGTGACGAGGTTGTGACGGGATAACCCAGCGGCGTCGGTAAGGATGTAACTTTCTGGGTTAACTCCCAATTCGGTGAGGATGCGTTTTACCACCTTGAGACTATTTTTCTCTTGCTGATTTGTGGCCCCCAGGACTCGCAATAATGCCTCAGTATAAAGATTATTACTCCATTGATTGATCTCTTGCAAGAGTTCTGATAATGGTGGAGATTCGACGGCTGCTATTTCTCGGGTTGGGGGTTGACTAGAGGATGTTACTGCTGTCCGGAGAACGCTAATGCCTTCAGCGGCTAGGGCCCGGCGAAAATGCTGGAGAAAATTATTCGCTGGATCCACTACTGCTACGGCTGCATCTTCTGATGGGGCCCCCGATCGCAGCTGTCCGCCGACTCGCAAGACTCGACTGCGTAAATCTCGTCCGACGGCGATAAATTCTGGTTCTGTCCTGGCAACCGATCGGGAATTGTTTTCAATTCTCCAGCCAACAGCTTCCACAGGATCCTCCCACTCGACTCGCAAGGGTTCTCCTACCTCTTGAGGAACGAGATTAAAAGCGATCGCATTTTCATTAACGATTAAGCTATTAACTGCGGTGCCATAGCCAGCTTGCACGTCTGACCATTCCCAGGTAGGATTAATAGTAGCTTCCTGAAAGTAAGAGTCATCGCCAATGAGTTGCTTGATGCGGCTAATTCCGAGGGCGTCGAGCTGTCGTGCTAAACTTTGTAATTGGGCAGGATCTAAACTGGGGTCTCCCCGGCCCACGACTCGGACCCCTAAACTGTCCTGATAAACTGAGGTTCTAATCCGATAATCAGCACCCAGTTTATGTAAGGCGGCGGCGGTAATTAGCAGTTTAGCATTAGAAGCGGGAACGAAATATTTTTCGGCATCGCGACTGTAGAGAGTCTGGGATGAGAATAAAGGTTTAATTAAAATTCCCCAACGCTGACGGCGGAATTGGGGGCGGGAGACGATCGCATCAATTTTCCCAGGCAGTTGACTGGGACAAAGGGATGGGGCAGGATTTTGGGCTATAGTCTGCTGGGGACTCTTGGCAGCAGCAGCCAGAAATGGCACCGCTGTTAATTGCCAAATGCAGATGGTGAGGAAAATTCTTACTTTTCTCAGATTGAGCATGTAATTCTTCTGTAAGTAGGTTATCATATTAAGAGCAGGCAGGCTCCGATTATGTTCCCCAAATCAGGCGATCTCTTCGCAGTCAGCCCGCCGGGGGTTCAAACCCCCGGCTAATAGCTAAAGTCGGTTGAAAACCGACTAATAGAATAATCCTGAGACTAATTGTAGCATTATTTATAGCTGATAAACTAGATTGTTGTCCATAGTGGAATATAGCATGCACAAACAAATTGCATTTCTCGGACTCGGCATGATGGGCGGTCCTATGACCGCTAATCTAGCACGCAGCGGTCTCCAGGTAATGGCCTGGAATCGCACGCCCGATCGCCCCGGAGTGGAAGTTGCTGCCAGTGCGGGGGCGCGGGTGGTATCATCCATCCGGGAGGCGGTGTCGTCCGCTGAGGTAATTTTCACCTGCGTGGGGGACGTACCCGACGTGGAAGCTGTCATTCTCGGACCAGAGGGCGCGGCGGCATTTGCCCGATCGGGAACTTTAGTGGTAGATATGAGTACGATCGGGCCAGTAGCAGCGCGGAAAATTGGCGCGGAACTGCAACAACGTCAACTGCGCTTTTTGGATGCGCCAATTTCTGGGGGGGACATCGGGGCGCAAAAGGGCACTCTGACAATTATGGTAGGGGGCAACGAGGAAAATTTTACCGAATGCAAGCCCTTATTTGAAGTCATGGGAAAGACAATTCGCCTTTGCGGACCAATAGGTAGCGGTCAGGCGGTGAAACTCTGCAATCAGGTGCTTTGTTCTCTAAATTTAGTGGGTTTGTGCGAAGCGATGCAGCTTGCAGAACAACAGGGAATTGACCCCATGTTAGTAGTAGAAGTTTGCAGTACGGGTGCGGCTGGTTCTTGGGCGCTGTCAAACTTGGGACCGAAAATTGCTGACTCTGATTTTGCACCTGGTTTCGCTATCAAGCATATTCTCAAAGATTTGAGGTTGGTACGGGAAAGTCTTCAGTCTTCCGATCAAACTTTGCCCGGAATGGATATGGCCGATCGCTTTTTCCAGATCGTTAAAGAACTCAATGGCGGTACCGGTGGCGAACTGGGAACTCAGGCCATGATTCGTGCTTATCGAGATGCAAAGGGCAAGTCTCATGCGTAGGTTGGGTTGAGGTACGAAACCCAACTTATCGAGATGCAAAGGGCAAGTCTCATGCGTAGGTTGGGTTTGGGCAACGTTACCCAACTTTAACTATTGTCGCAGTTGGGTTTCACTGCGTTCAACCCAACCTACCCTATTCTACCAGATTCACCGAACATCTGGCGGCGATCGCCCTCACCCTAAAGGGTGGGGCTACAGATACAAAGCCCGCCTGCGCGGGCTATATTTACCTGGGGACCGCCTGGTAACGCGGGGGTTTGAACAAAAGGCGGGTTATCGGACTGTTTTGTAAATATGACCTTTGCGGGGCGACAGCGGGAATGCGATCGCCCGCGCTTTTGTAACTAAGTCACTTGTAGTAAAGAACGTACCGTGAGAATTTCATTTTGTTTTATAGCGTTTCTCAAATTGATATGATACTGCATAATTGCCTATTTGTCATTGCGAGGGGGGACAAGCGTGATAACTTATGCTTTCATAGAGTCGCGCAGCGTTGCGAGGCACGAAGCAATCTCCCCCCCCGAAGCAATCTCCCCAACAGCATATCACACTAATCTGAGAACTGCTATAAGGTAGTTACAGCGGACATGGGAACGATAATTACATTGAGAGATTCTCCCAGGGCGCTAAAGATTTCTAAGACATAACCCAACTCACCGCCATGAGGATGAGGAACGGTATCAATTAAGGTGGCAACATCGCCTTTTTTTAGCTGGTATTCGGGAAAGTTACGGTTTAATGAAACGCGCTGGTATAGTTCAATCATTCTCCATTTTACTTCAACTCAACTGTTGTCGCAGCGTAGGTTGGGTTGAGGAACGAAACCCAACTTTAACTATTGTAGCAGTTGGGTTTGGGTGTGGTCAAAAGTAGTTGTAGCCGGATCCCCCCCCAACCCCCCCCTTGCGAAAGGGGGGGGGCAACCGGTGCGCCCCCCTTTTTAAGGGGGGTTTGGGGGGATCTCCGGGGCTGGGGTATCGATATTTTTATCAACTGGTTTTGAACACACCCGTTGGGTTGAACGCAGTGAAACCCAACCTACCCTATTCTACTATAAAATGGAGCAAGAGGAGTTTTTAAAGTTTTGGAATCAGATAGCTGTTTTTTGGAGACTATGAAGGTGAAAGTGATTTCAATAGAACTAGCCCCAGAGTTAGGAAAATTTAAATTCCTAGGCTCGATCGGTTCAGAATGTCATCAGTGGACGATGACGGTGGAAACAGAAACTATTGCCGATCGACAAATTCAGGTGATTAAGGGAGATAAACATTTTTGTAATACTTTCAGATTTAACCAGAAAATAGCTATTGAACTGTATCATATTCTATCAAAGTTTAACAACGGGCAGCCAGTAGAACTTCCAGTAGAGATTGGAGAGTTTTCTCAAGTCGAAGTGGAACGAGTATCTTTTCAGTCCCGTTAGCCCGCCGGGGGTTCAAACCTCCGCTACCCCGCCAGGGGTTAAAACCCCTGGCTAATAGCTTAAGTGGGTTAAAACCCACTGTCCACCTTGTCTAGATAAGGTTTTCAGTCGGTTTTCAACCGACTTCAGCTATTAGCCGTGGGTTTGAACCCACGGCGGACCAGGAGACTTATTGATTAATTGACAATGGTGCATTCCGGTGAGTTGAAAACCGACTAAAAACATTGTTTGTTAAGCTAGAAAAGCGATCGCATTTTCCCTCCTTCCCTGACTCGGGCAGCGATCGCTCGTTTCCTGACTCGGGCAGCGATCGCGGACTACTCGGGGCGACAAGAAACCGGGTTTGGGGCGATAATTGTGGCATCACAACCGACATTTGGTAGAAGAAACCCGGTTTCTGGGCACCAAATAACCTCCGACGAAGATCGCGACAGGAAAAAGCGGTCTCCCGCCATATCCCGCGCCTTTACGGCGCCTGCCAAATCTTGATCGTCTTGTCCGAACTGCTACTGGCAATTAACTTTCCATCGGCGCTAAAAGCTACAGACCTTACAGGATTGTAATGCCCCTTGAGACTGCATAGCTCCTCCCACTTCCCTACGGAAATAATTTTGATGGTGCTGTCTTCACCGCTATAGGCAATAAACTGTCCGTCCGGGCTAAAAGCCAGACCGTGAAGCGTAGGAAAATACCCCGTGAATGTGCATAGTTCCTCCCCGGTCTCTACCGACCAAATCTTGATCGTTTTATCACTACTGCCACTAGCAAGAAGCTTTCCGTCAGGGCTAAAGGCGACAGAAAATACTGAACTGGAATGTCCACTGAGGGTACGTTGCAGTGCCCCCGTAGTTGCTGACCAAATCTTGATTATCTTGTCCGTACTCCCGCTGGCTATGAACTGAGAGTCGGGGCTAATGGCTACAGACAAGACATTGTTAGAATGCCCGCTAAGAGTGCGTACCTCCTGTCCCGTCGCTACCAACCAAATCTTGATAGTTTTGTCATTACTTCCACTAGCTATGAACTGGGAGTCGGGGCTAATAGCAATAGACAATACATTCTCAGAATGCCCTGTGAGAGTGCGTTGCAATTCTCCCGTCGCCACTGACCAAATCTTAATCGTCTTGTCCAAGCTGCTACTGACAACAAACTCTCCTTCAGAGTTAAAGGCGACAGAATATACCTGATCTGAATGCCCCTTGAAAGTGCGTTCCAATTTCCCCGTCGCCACCGATCGCATCTTAATAGTACAGTCACTCCCTTGAATAGCAAGAAACTTTCCATCCGGGCTAAAAACAACAAACAGCGCTGCATGGGAATCCTCAGTAATCGTGCGTACCTCCTTCCACCCCGACCAATAATTTTTGTACATTTCGGTTAGCTTCCGTGCAGCAACTTCAAAATCAGGCTGAATTTCCGTCGCCCGTTTATAAGCATGCATCGCTTCCGAGGACCGCTGCAATTGGGACAGCACCTCCCCTTTACCATACCAAGCTTGATAGTAATCTGGCTTCAGGGCAACTGCCTTTTCATAGGATGCCGCCGCCTGTTCTAACCAACCCAATTCCGTCATCGCCACAGCGCGGTTATACCAACCTTCCGGGTTATCCGCTGCAATAGCAAAGGCTTTATCGTAGCAAGAAATCGCCTCTTCTAACAGCCCCAAACGATACAGCAGACTCCCTCGGTAGGACCAAGCCTCTGCCACATTATCCTCCGGGCATTCAATGGTCTCGCTTTGCACCAACTTCTGGATCGCAGCATCTCGCTTTTCCATCGCCTGGGGAAATGAGGGCTGAATTTCCAGCACCTGACTGTAAGCCTTAATTGCTTCTAAATACCATCGCAATTGGCACAAAGCCTCCGCCTTATCATACCACGCCTCAACCCGGTCTGGCTGGAGAGCGATCGCCTTATCCAGAGCATTTATCGCCGCAGCCGGGCGACCCAAAATGGCCAGCACCTTGCCCCATTGAAACCAACCATCCGAGTCATTCGGTTTCAGTTCGATCGAGGTTTCAAAACAGGAGAGAGAACTTTGATAGTTGCCCAAACACACCCGCGCTAAACCCAAAGAATACCAAACTTCATGAGATTCAGGTTGTAACTCCGTCGCTTTCTGCAAACAGGTAACCGCCTCTTCATAGCGCCCCCCATGATAGAGTGTCACCCCTTGCTTAATCATCGCATCGGGAAAATCCGGTTGCCACTCCAGGGCCCGACTGTAGCTAACTGCTGCCTGTTCGTGGTAGCCTAAATCAGCCTGACGCAATCCCTCTTCATAACAGACAGATGCTTGATTTGCCCCATGCACCGCTTGCAGCAGTTCGAGATAAGGGGTAACCCATTCGGCGGGAAACTCCGACGCCAGGTGCAATAGTTGGGGTTGATAATTGCGGTCCAGATTGAGATAATACCAATCAGCGATTAAAGCCGCGTACAACTTATAAAAGTCAATAATTTGCTGGCGAATCAGGTAGAGACTTTCCACTTCATCTTCCCCTGCTGCTGCCAGCTTTTTCTTTTCCTGACGCCAGTTCCAAGGTTCCGATGGAATCAAATGTCCGGTATTCTCTTGCCATCCCCAAACACCCAGATGAAAATAGACTTCTCGTTCGGTAATGTCGCTATAAAGAACAACGGTCGGTATCGGGGCAAGAATCCTCTCCAACTGGCGAATTTCCACATCAAAAATATCCCGATTGAAATAATTGCCGTAAAACTCAACCGGATACAAGCCATTCAGAGGATAATGAGTCCCCAGGAAATATTTTAAGCGATTTCTAATTTCATGGGGCAGGTCGTGGTGAAAGGAATCTGGGCAACTTCTACTAATATGTGGAGGTGAAATCAACATCAGCAATCGAGGTTGTGTCATCCCCACCTGCAAAAGCTGCTGAGTTTCTTCCCGACTCAAGCTAGAAGGCCAATTTTGATTACTGCTGTCCCAGTTAGCTTGAATCTCCGAGAGTTTGAGCTGAATTTCCTTTGCCTTCAACTCCCGCAGTAATTCCCGATATAATGCAGTCTCGGAAGCGCGAAACTCTCGCTCTAATTTAGCCAGTTCTGCCTGTTTCTGCCGCCAGCGTTCTGTCAGTTGGAGTTCTGCTTGTTGGATTTTCACCAACTGTGCTTGCAGTGCCAGGGATTTTTGCTCGTTCTCTTGTCTGGTAATTGCAATTTCCCTTTCCAGGTTGAGGCGGTTTTGGGCGATCGCATTTTGTTCCCGGCGCAAGACCAACTCTTCTCGCTTGTTTGACTGTTCGGTAATGGCAATTTCCCTTTCCAGGTTGAGGCGGTTTTGGGCGATCGCAGTTTGTTCTCGGCGCAAGGCCAAATCTTCTTGCCGATCTTCATATTCAGCACTAGCGATCGCCCGTTCCATGTTGAGGCGAGTTTCGGCGAGGGCATTGTGTTCGCGTCGCAAAGCCAACTCTTCGGACTTCAACTTCGAGAGTCGCCGTTGGTTTTCCAGTTGGGCGCGAGTCAGGCGATCGTCATTTTTTGCCTGTTCTACATAAACAGGAGGAGGAGGGGTTGGGGATACATGGACAATTTGACTAGATGACTTTTTATCTGGGAATTGCTTCTCAAACCATTTCCCGGCTAAAGTTGCCGTAACTCTGCTAGCAGTATTCGTTAAAAAGCTACCAGCGGCAGCAAGTAGTGGTAATGACATAGGACTTCCGATGGGATACATGCTGAAAAGGTTATCTAACTTTATTTTGCACCATTGTTTGCCGATCTGTCAACCCCTTCTCAAAATTTTTTTGCCAATGGTTCAGTCACCGGCTTCCCCAAGATTAAGGCCCGATCGGACCGCAGCAGCAAACTGCGGCGCAACCAGGGCAAGATCGTCCAAAACCTCCTCCACCGTTTTCGGCGGTTTGCGAAGTTCTGCTGCTTGTTCCCTAACGATCCGCATCATCGTATCGGAATCTTTTTCAAACAGAATCATCAAGAACTGGTCAGGAGATTTCGCCTCAATGTCGAACGGTGCTAACGCCCGATCGGGGAAGTCCCGTAGATTACTCGTCACGATCGTATCAGCTGACCCTGCCACCGCTGCTGCTAGAACATGTCTATCCTTCTCATTATTAGTCATATCTGGGATAATATCGGAAAACCCTCTGACAGTTGCATTTGGAAAGAATTCGCGCATCTTCTCTAAAAGTCGCTGCACCTGCTGTTGACTCATCCTACCGCTTGACACCAAATTGCGACTCACCTCTGACAAAATCATATCGCTCCAGCACACTTCATACAATCGGTGTTCAGCAGCACGAAGTAAAGTATCTCGTAAAGGTGCCTGAAAGATAACGCAAGCATCTAAGACAACCTTCAATAATAATTCTGACACTGCTTTCTAACTCCCCGATTTATCTTCAGTCTGAAGGAGTGCCGTCGAGTACAAGCCCAAATCATCGCACATCCGTGTCATTTCTGCTAAACCCTGCCGCCGTAACTCATCCCACTTCTGCTTATAAGCCATCAGATCTTCAAACCGAATTCGGCGCTCCAAACCATATCCAGTAGAAGGAATTTCCCCATCTTTTAGCAGCTGCACTAGATGCTGTCGCGGCACATCGAGTAACTTAGCAGCTTCCCCGGTTGGTAATGGCTCGTGAAAGATAACAGTCATGACGCCATTGCCTCGCGCTAACTGATACACCTGCTGACGCAGCAAGCGAAATACAGACGCAGGCAGTTCGATTTCTTCACCCTCTGGGCTGACAAGTCGTGGCAGTTGGGGACGCGATCCATTACTCGGTTCATTCAACAACTGGGATAATATTGCCAACTCCCCGAGTTCTGTCTCTTTTGCCACTATTGGTTCGGGCTTGATTTCACTAGAAGTCATCGGCTTACTGAAAATGCGTTTACTCTCTATTCTATACTATCTCTGACTGCTGGGTCTGCGTCGCATATTTGGGGTATTTTGGGGCGATCGCCCTTCCCCCGATCGCTACTCCCGTTCCCCAAGCCCCGATCGGACCGCAGCAGCAAACTGGGGCGCGATCGGGGCAAGATCGTCCAAAACCTCCTCGACAGTTTTCGGCGGATTCTTCAGCTGTGCCGCCTGTTCTGTTATAATCTGCATCATCCTTTCTGAATATTTCTTAAACAGAAACATCAAGAAATCATCTGGCGAAAGTGCCTGAATACCGAAAGGTGCCAACGCCTGATCGGGAAAGTCTCGTAGATTACTCGTCACAATCACCTTTGCCTCAACCACCACTGCCGCTGCTAAAACATGCCTGTCCTTCTCATCATTAGTCATCACAGGAATGAGCCCCTCAAACTCGCTTGCAGTAGCATTAGCAAAGAATTCGTTCATCCTCCTCAGGAGTCGCTGCGCCTGTTGCGGACTGATCCTGCCACTTTCTACTAGATTGCGACTAACCTCCTGTAGAATTATATCGCTCCAGTAGACTTCATATAGTCCTGCCGATGCCGCACGCAGCAACGTATCTCGTAGCCCAGCCCGAAATATAACGCAGGCGTCTAAAACAGCCTTCGATAATGATTCTGACACCTACAAACTCCTCAACACTACTTATTAGTACAGGCCGAATTCTTGACTCATTCGAGCCAACTCTTCTATACCCTGCCGATGCAACTCAGACAGCTTCTGCTTATGTGCGATCGCATCTGATAGCTTAATTTTGCGCAGTCTTCCATCCTGAATGAAAGGAATTTCCCCATCGTCAAGCAATTTATTCACATATTGCACCTGAGAACCGATCAAAGCAGCAGCTTCCCAGGTTGTTAATGGATCGTGAAAGACAACACTCATCACGCCATTACCCCGCGCTAACTGATATACCTGCTCGCGTAGCAAGTAAAATACAGACGCAGGCAGTTCGATTTCTTTTCCCTCTGGGCTGACAAGTCGTGGCAGTTGGGGACGCGATCCATTACTCGGTTCATTCAACAACTGGGATAATATTGCCAACTCCCCGAGTTCGGTCTCTTTTGCCACTATTGGTTCGGGCTTGATGTCACTAGAAGTCATCGGCTTACTGAAAATGCGTTTACTCTCTATTCTATACTATCTCTAACTGTTTAGTTTCGCGATCGCATATTTGGGGGCGATCGGCTCTTTGACAACAATTCTCGCTCCCACATAATAAAAAAGGTGGGCAATGCCCACCCTACAAGATTATTAATTGCCATTAGCCATTACAACTTCGTGCCGCACTCGGAGCAGAATTTATTAGTTACCTGGTTTTCGGCACCGCAACTGGGGCAATAAATTAGATCCGCTGCTGCTTCTAACTGGGGAGGTTCTGGCAAACCTGCCATTTGAGCATTGTTCTTACCCGGGGCTATCATTGGATAGCAGTTTTCATCTTTCTTGACATGAACATCCATCAACACGGGACCATCGTAGGCTAGCATTTCGGCGATCGCCCCTTGCAACTCAACTCGATCCCGCACCACCATGCCTTTAACACCAAAAGCATTGGCCAGCATCACAAAATCTGGCATGCCCACTTCCATATTAGAAGCAGAATAACGCTCTCCAAAGAAAGTCTGCTGCCACTGACGCACCATTCCCTGCCAACCATTATTGACAATCACAGTTTTGACATTGATGCCGTACTGTGCCAGGGTTGCCAATTCCTGAATATTCATCTGGATGCTAGCATCCCCAGCCACGCAGATTACCTTTTCATCGGGTAAAGCCACCTTCACGCCCATCGCCGCAGGCATCCCGTAACCCATCGTACCCAAACCAGAACTAGACATCCACCGACGGGGACCATTCTTCAGAAATTGCGCTGCCCACATCTGATGCTGACCCACATCTGTAGTGTAATAAGCATCAGGCGCTTGCCGCCCCAGTTCCACGATTACCTCTTGGGGAGACAGACTATCCTCATATTGGGGCACCACTAAGGGATAATGCTTACGCCAGCCATCGATCCGTTTCAACCACTCAGTCGTCCCATCAGGTTTACCTGACAGACCCAACTCCTGACAGCGACGCAACATATCAATTAACACCTGGCGCACATCCCCCACAATCGGTACTTGGGGGGGGCGGTTTTTGCCCACCTCTGCCGGATCGATGTCTATGTGAATCACTTGGGCATGGGAGGCGAACTCATCTAACTTGCCCGTCACCCGATCGTCAAACCTGGCCCCCACAGCGATCAGCAAGTCGCACTCGCTGACCGCAAAATTAGCATAGGCCGTGCCGTGCATTCCCAACATCCCCACGGACAGAGGATGGTTCTCATCAAAAGCACCCTTGCCCATCAATGTCGTTGTCACTGGTATGCGGAAACGTTCTGCCAGTTCCAAAACTTCTGCATGAGCCCCAGCAGCAATGGCTCCGCCACCGACATACAGCAAAGGACGGTTAGCTTGCCCGATTAAATTTAACGCTTGATTGATCTGTCGGGGGTTGCCCTTAACTGTAGGACGATACCCGGGCAGCCGCACCGTACCCGGTTCCACTGGCACGTAGTCAAATTCTTCTAACCCCACATCTTTGGGCACGTCAATCAATACTGGCCCGGGACGCCCGGTGCTGGCAATGTGAAAAGCTTCTGCCACAATTTGGGCCATGTCCTTGGCGTGACGCACCACATAGGAATGCTTGACGATGGGCAGAGTAATGCCATAAATATCTGTTTCCTGAAAGGCATCGGAGCCAATGGCGGGGCGAGGCACCTGACCGGTCACTACTACCATGGGGATCGAGTCCAAGTGGGCTGTGGCAATGCCCGTTACCAAATTCGTGGCACCCGGACCTGAAGTTGCAAAGCAGACTCCCACTTTACCCGTGGCCCGGGCGTAGCCATCCGCTGCGTGGGACGCCCCTTGTTCGTGTCTCACCAGAATATGTTGGACGTCGCCCCGCGCTTCCGCCCGGTATACTTCGTCGTATATCGGCAAGATCGCTCCCCCGGGATAGCCAAATATATGTCTGACTCCATGACGCTTCAAGCTGTCCATCAGCGCAAATGCCCCCGTTTGTCGGGTTGGGGCTACCGTGGTCGTCACCTGGATCCCGTTCTCTGTTGCCTTGTCTACTGTTAGCTGGCTCATCTATTTCCTTCCTTCTGACGAGTCTGTATTTTACATATACTACATTTAATTAACCGTTTTGAGCCTGCTATTTACCCGATCTTTATTTCTCCTTTATACTCCTGACTACTTGCTACAATCGACTTGCGGTGAGCGACGGCGACTGGCGGGCAGCGACGGCGGCACTAGGGTGGCGACGATCGCACGATGGTCGATCGCCCCTAATACTTCGTAGGTTTTGGATATAGGATGTCATTGCGAGGGGGGGGGTAGGACGCGATTAATTTATGCTAAATTCAGTTAACCCCCCCGAAGCAATCCCCCCGTCCCGTATGAGATGAAGATCGCTTCGGCGTCGTTTGCTGTATCCACGCCTTGCGCTAAAAGCACTACCCAGGTACAGCGCGGTGAGATTGCTTCGGGGGGGGGGGATAAAGGCGGAGATCCCTAATTTATCGGTTTCGGTTTCCCCCCCCCTCGCAATGACAGCTTGTTAACCGATAATTCTTGGGGTATCTGTTCCCTTCACCGAAGGAAATATTACTTGACTCAAACTCTTGACATCGATCGCGCGATCGGGGTAAACTAGCAATGCAGATATATGGTTAAGCTGGTGCGTCATCGACTGCACGCTATGACGCGCGATCGGCCATAGGATGAACTACTTCGTTGTGGTATGAACAAAAATAATCAGAAGCAGCAGGGGAGTTTGCAGCAAATAATTAAGGCAGGTTCCTATTCCTTGATGCCCTTTGCTGGCTATGTAATCTTAGGATTTTCTGTAGTAGAATTTCTCCATATTCTCATCCCCCTGCGCTTGACCAACCCGGTATGGGAATTTCAGACAATTGGTCGCTTGGTGGGGCAAGTCTGGGCACCTTTGCTAGGGCTGATATTTATCTTTTCCCATCGGGAATTTGTGGGGAAAGCTGAATTTAATCTGTTACGGATAATATCCTGAGTTTCCCTATTGCTGGGGCTATTATATCTGTTGCTGCTGCCCTTGGGAGTCGGCAACAGTTTGCGGATACACAATAGCCGCAACCTGCAAATATCGGCCCAATTATCGCAACAACTAGAGCAATTGGCACAAGCAAAATCTCGCATTGAGCAAGCAAATAGTACCGCCGAAATAGCCAACATTGCCACATCTTTCAATCTCCAATCCCCTGTACCCCAAATAGAAAACCCCCAGGAGTTTAAGGACTCCCTAATAAGTCAAGTTGCCGAAGTGGAACGGAATGTGCGGACTCAGGCAGTAGCAGCACGGGAAAATCAAAAAAATGCTCTTCTTAAAGATTCCTTAAAGTTCAATTTCGGCGCCATACTAGCAGGAATAGCCTTTATCGGTATTTGGGTGCAGACGCCCTGGGCGAGAAAAAAATATTTGATGGAACGACGGGATGATTGATTTTGCTAATTGCTAATTGCTAATTGTTAATTGCTAATGGCTAATTGCTAATTGTTAATTGGACAACCCACTACTGACTACTGACTACTGACAGTCATTAGTGCAATAGCGCTGTAGCAGCGTAGTCAAAAACTCTGAGGCAGTAGTCCGTTGAGCATTGCCCTCGGGGAGTTGCCACCAACCCGATACAGTAGCAGGATCGCGCCACAATTGCAAATGCGGCACTGGGGGATCGGCATAGAAACTATCTTCTCCCATTCCCAGTAACCTGGAACTCCAGTGGGTAAAATAATCGTGACTTCCTCTATGAATGGGAAAATTTCCCCATAGCGGTACTCCCCAACCATCCAGAGCAAAAAATGCTTTGATCTTACCTCCCCACATCTGCCATTGCCAAGCTGCCCCGATCGCCCCAACTACTCCGGCGCTAAAACCAATTAATATTATAGCATCGCTTTGGTGAGGTTCTCCTATATTATCCCTTAAAAACTGCCAAACGGAAACTGCACAGACCGGGGAGTAACCCGATGCTGGGAAAATTACGGCTGGGGCGGGTAATGCTAATGCTTGCAGAAAGCTTTCCGTGAGGGCCCGATCGTGAATTCCCGGACAAATAATTATCTTCATGAGTAAATTGCTAATTGCGAATGGTTAATTGCTGACTGCCATTAACCGCAAACCATTAATCATTAACTATTAACGCTTGACCTCCTCCAGCATCCTTCATGATGCCGATCGCGTATTGACAACCCAGAAACAGCCCTTCCATATTCACCTGCATCACCCGACGTTATAGTTCCAAAACTGCCATCACCTCCGACCACTGGCAATACTTCTCGGTTAATTAACAACCTGTCATTGCGAGAGGGGGGATTGCTTCGGGGGGGGGGTTAATTAAATTAGTGCAGAAGTTAATCGCTACGTACCCCCCCCCTCGCAATGACAACCTATATTCTTAACCGAGAAGTATTGCGACCAATGGTCGTTGTCAGTCCCATTATCCTTTCCTCCATTCTCAATTCTCCTTTTCTCCATTCTCAATTCTCCATTCTCAATTCTCAAGCATTTATTTGCTTTTTCTTTGCCGAATGGGAATTTCAATTTGAAACACAGCCCCTCTGCCCGGTAGAGATATACATTGCAACTTCCCCTGATGTTTTTGTACTACTATTTGGTAACTTACATACATGCCCAAACCCGTACCTTGGCCCACAGCTTTTGTTGTAAAAAACGGATCGAATATCCGACCTTGGATTTCAGCACTCATGCCCGGACCATTGTCAGCTATTTCGACGATCGCGCTTTGGTATTGGCCAATTTGCGTTCTAATCCCAATTGTCTTTTTTTCTCTATTATTGTACTGTATACAAGAGGAC
Organism: Hormoscilla sp.; assembly: GCA_051439505.1. Classification (GTDB taxonomy): domain Bacteria; phylum Cyanobacteriota; class Cyanobacteriia; order Cyanobacteriales; family Desertifilaceae; genus Hormoscilla. The sequence goes on from JBFRWI010000219.1 coordinate 32,465, forward strand.
TCTAAAGCATCTATAGCATTGACGATAATATTCATAAACACCTGATTCAACTGACCTGGATAGCATTCCATCCGGGGCAACTGACCAAATTCCTTAATCACCTGAATCTGGCTGCCGGACAAGCTATTTTGCAAAATCAACAAGGTACTTTCAATTCCCTCATGAATATCAACTAGCTTCATCTCCGATTCATCCAGGCGGGAAAAGTTGCGCAGAGACAGAACGATTTGGCGGATTCTCTCTGTTCCTCCTTTCATAGAATCCAGAAGTTTTTCCAGATCCTCCGCCATAAACTCTAAGTCCATTTCCTCAATCGCTGCTTGAATTATCTCGCTCGGTTGGGGACATTCCTCTTGATATAATTCTACCAAATGCAGCAGCTCTTTAGTATATTTATTGACATGGGGTAAGTTGCCGTGAATAAAATTAACTGGATTATTAATTTCATGGGCCACACCAGCAACTAGCTGACCCAGAGAAGACATTTTTTCTGACTGAATCAGCTGCGCTTGGGTATTTTGCAATTTGCGTACCGTCTGCTTTAACTGGCGGGCTTTTTGTCGTTCTCGCGATTCGCTCTGTAGCAGGGCTTCTTCAGTCACCTTGCGCTCCGTAATATCGGTATGAGAGCCAACCATTCGCACCGGGTTCCCCTGTTCGTCCCAAAGTGCTTGACCTCGTAAGAGAATCCATTTGTAATTGCCATCTTTGCAGCGCAGGCGATACTCCGCTACATAATAGGGAGTAGTCCGTTCTAGGTGATCTCTCAGGGAGTTCATTACCCAACCGAGATCGTCGGGATGGATGCAGCTTTTCCATTTATCGAAATGGTTCGCCAACTCCCAGTCTGCATAGCCTAGCATTTCCTTCCAGCGGGGGGATAAGAATACTTGATTGGTTTTGACATTCCAGTCCCAAATGCCATCGTGATTGCCCTGGATGGCTAGCTGCCAGCGTTCTTCACTTTCTTTTAATTCCTGCAAAGCCTGCTTTAATTGGGCGGTGCGCTGTTCGACGCGGATTTCTAGCTGTTCGTTAGCCTGTTGCAGCGCCTTTTCTGCGCCTATGCGATCGGTTATATCTCTGCCAATGCAGAGGAGTCCTGTAAGACGTCCCGACTCGTCTACTAGAGCTTTATTTCTCCAAGCAATCCACACCCGTTCCCCATTGCGCAGGATATTCTCATTTTCATTGCGCCAGATCAGTTGGGGATGTTCTAGGTGTTCGGAAATCATGACTGCCAGACTGCTTCCCGACAAGTCGGTTTTCGGAAAAATTGTGCCAATTACATTTTTACCCAGGATTTCCTCCGACGAATAGCCAAAGAAGCTTTGGGCGTACTCGTTAAAGAAAATAATATTCCCTTGACTATCCAGGCGCAAAATAATGCTATTGGCATTTTCTACCAATTCCCGATACATAGCTTCCTTCTCGTGCAAGACCCTGGTCGCTGCTTCGGAGGCTTTGCGCAATTGCACTGGGTAGTACATCAACACCAATACCCCGATCGACAGGGCCAGCAACCCGCCTCCAGACTGCTGGTTTAACTGTTGTTCTGAGCCAGGCAGCACCCATGCACCGGCAATAACTAGCACCACTGCTGACAGCGCTGTCAAGTACGTCCATTTCAATTGCATCATCTTTGGTAGATTTTTGACCCGATCGGCTATTTTAGTTTACATCTCCTGGGGAATGGCGATCGCCTCGATCGCAGACCGGTTCCATTCCCACCCTGCCATACCCCCCCCTAGAGAGTCGATCGGTGTAGAAAAAATTTTGGGTGATGAGGGGTGAGGGGGTGAGGGGGTGAGGGGCTGAGGGGGTTCCGACTATTGTTCTGAGCGTGTTATGCACAAATATTTTAATTTGTCAAGCATTATTAATGGACCGACGCTCTCGGGGATGTTATTCTAGGATATGGCATGTTCCGGAGCATTCGGTGCAGCCTGTCAGAGTAAACCATTCCTAAGAGGATGATATTGTGGTTGCTACAGTAGAACAACAACAAATAATCTCGTCCAACTCACAGCAAGGCGGCGATCGGGTGGCCGTGCTGTTGATGGGCTATGGTGAAGTGGAAAGCTACGACGATTTTGCCAACTATAACGAACAAGCCTTAAATCTGCTCACGGCCAAGTTTGCCCCAGTTCCCACCTGGATCTATCCCCCCCTGGCAAAGCTGCTGGCCATGTTTGACTTGCATGAGTGGAATCACCAGCATGGTAACTTTATTTCGCCCCACAATGCCATTTTTGAGCGGCAGCGGGCGGGCATCGAACGGCATCTCCAGTCGAAATGGGGTGAAAAGGTGCAAGTATTCAAAGCGTTCAACTTCTGCGCCCCCTTTCTGCCGGGACAGGTTTTAGCAGAAATCAAAACCCAAGGATTTGACAAGTTGCTGATCTATCCTCTCCTAGTGGTAGATTCGATCTTCACTAGCGGCATTGCTGTCGAACAGGTAAATAATGCCCTCACTCAACTAACAGATGGGGCGGATGAACATTGGGTGAAAGGACAGCGTTACATTCCCTCATTTTACAACGAACCGGACTACATTAACCTGCTGGCCCAGCTAGTGGAGGAGAAAATCGATCGGGAACTGGCCGTTGCTCACTTGCGATCGCAAACAGGGATAATATTGATGAATCATGGCTGTCCGCACAAAGCCAAAGGATTCACTTCTGGGATTACGGAAAGTCAGGTACTCTACGATTTAGTCCGAGAACGGCTGATTTACAAATATCCGCTGATTTCCATTGGTTGGCTGAACCACGATACACCTTTAATTGAATGGACGCAACCGAATGTGAAGTTAGCGGCGGAAAACTTAATCCAACTGGGGGCGACGGCGGTTGTGTTCATGTCTATTGGTTTTGTCACAGAGAACCACGAAACCTTGCTGGATGTGGACCACATTATCCATGCCTTGCAGCGCAAGCATTCCGAGGTTAAGTACGTGCAGATGGAATGCGTCAACGACGATCCTGAGTTTTTGCGGATGGCAGCAGAGTGGGCAAATCCCCAGATTGAGGCATTATTATCTGAAAATGCCTTGGCTGTCAATCGGCAATTAGCAGCAGCAGGAAATGGTCACCACCATCATCACCACCACGACCATGACCATCATCATCACGACCATCACCATCATCATTAGGGTACTCGTGGTGTAATCAGTAGGGTGGAATGGCGCTGACGCCCAGTTGTCATTGCGAGGGGGGGAGTCCAAACCGATATTGTGGGGAACTCCACCAACAGCCCCCCGAAGCAATCTCCCCACCAATAGCTCTCGGTTGAGATTGCTTCGGGGGGGATGCTAGTGCAAGATGATGATTCTTCGCTTTGGCACCCCCCTCGCAATGACATTAATAACTTTTTCCCTTAAGTCAGTGCCATTCGCAGTAGGGTGGGCATCGCCCACCTTTACAACGCCCCAATCTCTAATTCGCAACTTTTAAGTTATAATTATCGATCGCCTTCCAGTAGGGGATAAGAACTATGGAAAATCAACTGTTGCAGCACCCACTTCTGGTGGGCGGTGCCCACCCTACGAATGCAACTGTTGCAGCGCCGGAGCGATCGCTCCGAATATCTGCCACGGCAAACCCTGCATCCGGGGAATGCGCTATCCTGTAGAATGTATCCTAGAATTGCTCTCGTCTGGCATGAGTATCGATGAGATTACATGCTAGCTGTTTTAATGATAGAGAGTTAACCATGCTTAACTGTTACGATGTAGCCAACTACTTTTTAGCTCAACAAGATGAGTCTGCTGGCGACCTTATTTCTAATCTCAAGCTTCAGAAATTGGTTGATTATGCTCAAGGTTTTCATCTTGCTCTTTACGATCGCCCCTTATTTCCAGAGGCGATCGCAGCGCAGCGTGTGGACTCACGGTCCAGTGGTGCCGGAGTTATATGAATACTACCACAAATATGGTAATGGTGCTATACCCTGTCCAACTGAGATTGATTTTACCCGCTATGACGAGGAAACGCGGAGTCTTCTGGATGAAGTATACTCAGTGTTTGGGCAGTATTCTGCCTGGAAATTGCGCAATATGACTCAAGCAGAATCCCCTTGGCAGGCAGCATCATTAACTCGTAGTCCGATTAGCCATCGATCTATGAAAGACTATTTCAATACTCAGCTAAACTATGAAGCAGAAGCGGCTTAATGCTAAGGAGTAGGGTGGGCACCGCCCACCTTGACAATTAACAATGAACAATTGACAATGAACAATTGACAATTCGCAAAGGAGGATGACGGTGACTCGCAAACGCTTAATTATCGAGATGGGGATGGGAGTAGACCAGCACGGACAAGACCCGACGGTGGCAGCAGCAAGGGCGGTACGCAATGCTATTGCTCACAATGCCTTGCCTGGAGTCTGGGAAGTTGCCGGTTTAAGTCACCCCGATCGCATGATTGTGGAAGTGCAGGTAGGCGTACCCTATCCGGAACAAGTGCGATCGGCAGAGGTGCTGGAAGTCTTGCCCTTCGGTCGCAAAACCATCGCGGTCGAGTCTGGGGGGATGGTGGTTCAGGGTCGAGCAATTCCCGAACTGCACGATAAAAATGACGAAATGTTAATTGCGGTTGCAGCCGTTACCGTGATAGTGGATAATGAGGAGACATAACATCGGACAGCAGGAGGAGCGGAATGGATCTAGAAATATGGGAACAACCGGCAATCATTACTTGGAGTCAGCTGCTACTGGACAGTTACGAGAAGCTGCTGGGACATCAACTGATAGAAAGGAAGGGCAATGCCGAAGCACAGGCAAAAGCACTCTTCTTTGCTCCCTTAGTAGTAGGATCTCATGGGACAGAAGCAGACCAGATCTTGAATTATGGTAATCAAAAAGCTCTCGATCTCTGGGAGATGACATGGGATGATTTTACTAAAACCCCCTCCAGGATGACTGCGGAACAGGTGAACAGAGAAGAGCGTACAAAAATGCTCGCCCAGGCAGCTAAACAAGGGTTTATTGATAATTATCGGGGAGTGAGGATTGCTAGTACAGGAAAACGTTTTTTGATTGAAAAAGCCATAGTATGGAGCTTGGTTGACGAGCGAAATAAACACTGTGGACAAGCTGTGAATTTCTCTCAATTCTCTTTTGTAAGTGACTAAAAACAGCTAGGATGATTTGTGAATGTGGAAATTGCCGGAGATGAACAAATGAAAGAATTTGAAAACAAAGTGGCAGTGGTAACAGGTGGGAGTTCGGGAATAGGCCGTGAGACCGCCATAGCTTTTGCGGAACTCGGGGCAAAGGTAGTTATTGCCAGTCGCCGTCAAAAAGAGAGTGAAGAAACAGTAAAGCTGGTGCAAGAGGCGGGGAGTGAAGCCATTTTTGTGCAAACTGATGTCAGTCAGGCGCTGTCAGTGGAAAATTTAATCAGTCAAGCGGTAGAAACCTATGGTCGCATAGATTATGCATTCAATAATGCAGGAACAGAAGGAATAGTGGGACCAGGCATTGAACAGAGTGAGTCAACCTGGAATCACATCATCGACATTAACCTCAAAGGAACTTGGTTGTCCATGAAGTATCAAATCCCCCAGATGCTGAAACAGGGTGGGGGAGTAATTGTCAATAATTCTTCGATCGCTGGATTGATAGGATTGAGCAATCTTTCCATTTACTCTGCCAGCAAACATGGTATTATCGGGTTGACAAAATCCCTGGCCTTAGAACATGCCAAGGCTAATATTAGAATTAATGCAGTCTGTCCTGGTGTGATTCAAACAGATATGACGGACCGAGGTTTTAGCGATGAAGAAATCAAAGCAAAAATGGTAGCAGCACATCCGATCGGACGTATTGGCAGGTCAGAAGAAGTGGCGAAGGCAGTAATATGGTTGTGTTCCGATGCCGCTAGCTTTATAACTGGTCATTCCCTGCCCATTGACGGAGGTTATACGGTACAGTAGTTTGGGCAGTAAATATTGTTGTGTCCTGGTGAATATCTGACATTCTTCCCAGTCGGATGTCAGATATTCCTAAAAGTCAGATGGTCATGAAAGCACTAGAGAACAAAATCGCGTTAATCACAGGTGGCAGTTCGGGCATAGGTCGTGAGACCGCCATAGCTTTTGTAAAAAAAGGGGCAAAGGTGGTGATTGCCAGTCGCCGAAAAAAGGAGAGTGAAGAAACGGTACAATTGGTAAAGGCGGCGGGGAGTGAAGCCATTTTTGTCGAAACTGATGTAACAAAGGCAGCATCTGTTGAGAACTTAATCAGTCAAGCAGTAAAAACATATGGTCGGGTTGATTACGCATTTAATAATGCTGGACTTGAAGGAACAGGTCTTTCAATAATCGAACAAACTGAAGATGACTGGAATGCCATCATCGATACAAATCTCAAGGGGACTTGGTTGTCGATGAAGTATGAAATCCCGCAGATGCTGAAGCAGGGTGGGGGTGCCATTGTCAACAATACTTCGATTGTCGGAATAGTAGGTCGTGGAAATCTGTCCATTTACTGTGCTGGCAAACATGGTGTCATCGGGTTGACAAAATCCTTGGCATTGGAGTATGCTAAGGTAGGTATCAGGATTAACGCCGTATGTCCTGGTGCAATTGAGACGGATATGTTAGAGCGCGTGTTGGGAGGTAATTCCGAAATCAAGGAGAAGATGGCAGCAGCTTATCCTCTCGGACGTATTGGCAGGCCCGAAGATGTGGCGAAGGCGGTAGTATGGTTGTGTTCCGATGCCGCTAGCTTTATAACAGGTCATTCTCTGCCCATTGATGGTGGTCGTACAGGAAAGTAGTTTCGGCAGTAAGTCAAGTTGTAGAGTGCTCCATATCCGATCTGCTTACCTGGTTTTGTCAAGAATAATCTTCAAGGAAAAAATGTCTAATTCCATTACAGAACATTACCGGAATATATCCCATCAATATGATGATTTATGGAGTTATTCTCCAAATTTTATTACGACGATCGCCCGACAAATATGCGATCGCCTGCAAGCAAAACCAAGCGATCGCCTGGTGGATCTCGGGGGCGGAACGGGACTCTATGCGAAAGCGATCGATGATTTATTGACACCGGATTGTAAAATTGTCTGTGTGGATCCTTCCCAAGAAATGCTCGATCGGGTCAATTCCGACCGAATTGAAACAATTTGCCAAGATGCCATTGATTTTACGGAAGTATCGGGAAATTACAATAAAGTCTTCATGAAAGAGGCAATTCATCATATTGCCGAAAAAGACAAGTTATTTGGGAATCTTTATGGACAATTGCCGACAGGAGGCATCTTTCTATTAATTTTGCTTCCCCCGGCGATCGAATATCCCTTATTTGCCAGGGCCTTGAAATTATACGAACAAAATCAGCCAGATTATCGGGATTTGGTGACGCAAATGGAGAAAACTGGATTTAATGTTACTGTCGATCTGGTAGATTATCCCCTGGCCATCGATCGCGATCGCTATCTGAATATGGTGAAAATGCGCTATATGTCCCTTTTATCCCGTTTTACCGATGCCGAACTTGGGCAAGGCATTGAAGAGATGAAAACCAAATATCCAGATGAGATTTTCAGATTTAACGATCGCTTTGTGTGTCTAACCGCGATTAAATAAGTTAAACTGGGTTAGAGAGTACAGTAGAAAAGAGGAGAAAAGAGGCCGATCGCCTGTCATGAGTGAGCAGCAAAAATCGAACCACCGGTATGGTTGGTCCTTGGAATTACGAGATCCAGAAGCGATCGAATCCTGTATGCCCGTGTGGGAATGGTTCTATAACTATTATTTTCGGGTGAAAACCGATGGTTGGCATCACATCCCCAGTCACCGAAAAGTTTTGTTCGTCGGTTCCCATAATGGGGGAATGGCGGTCCCCGATATGGCCATGATGATGTATGATTGGTTTCGTCGCTTTGGTACGTCTCGTCCAGTCTACGGGTTGATGCATCCCTATGCTTGGAAGATCGATCAACGACTCTCTGAGTTAGCGGCCCAGATCGGGGCAGTTGTGGCCCATCCGCAAATGGCGATCGCGGCCTTGCAAGCAGGGGCGAGTGTTCTCGTTTATCCGGGAGGGGCGCAAGATGCCTTCCGTCCCCACAGTCAGCGGGATAAAATTTGCTTTGCAGGACGCAAAGGATTCATTAAACTAGCTTTACGAGAGGCAGTGCCAATTATTCCCGCCATTTCCTACGGTGCCCACGATACCTTGATTGTCCTGGGTGACTTTTATCCCCTGGTAAAGCAATTGCACGAATGGGGAATGCCTTGGTTATTCGACCTGGATCCGCTAGTATTTCCCATTTATCTGGGTTTACCTTGGGGTTTGGCAGTTGGGCCCCTACTTAATATTCCCTTACCCGTGCAAATTCATACCCGCGTCTGCGCCCCCATTATCTTTGAACGCTATGGCCGGGAGGCGGCACGCGATCGGGCCTATGTGGATGCTTGCTACCATCAAGTTCATAGTCAAATGCAGCAGGAATTAGACCGGTTAATCCAAGATGTCAGTAGTCAAGGAATCTGCAATCTTTTCTGAAGTTTCGCGATCGCTTGTCGGGCACCTTCTACCTATGGGGCGATAATTAAATGACCAATGACCAACCCTGTTTCTTGTCCAAACCGGGTTGATGGCATCGCGCGAGGGCGAAAATAAATCCCGACATACTTCGTGCGCCAGCTAAACGCGCTTTACGTTTACTACTGCTTACAGTACAGTAGAAAAGAGGAAAAAAGAGGACGATCGCCTGTCATGAGTGCGCAGCAAAAATCGAACAACCGGTATGGTTGGTCCTTAGAGTTACGAGATCCGAAAGTAATCGAATCCTGTATGCCCGTGTGGGAATGGTTCTATAACTACTATTTTCGGGTGCAAACCGATGGTTGGCATCACATCCCCACTCACCGAAAAGTTTTGTTCGTCGGTTCCCATAATGGGGGACTGGCGGCCCCCGATATGATCATGATGATGTATGATTGGTTTCGTCGCTTTGGGACAGAACGTCCAGTCTACGGGTTGATGCATCGCTTAATCTGGAAAGCGTATCCAGATCTGGCCAGGTTACTAACGCAGAACGGGGCAATTGAGGCCCATCCGAAAATGGCGATCGCGGCCTTGCAAGCAGGGGCGAGTGTTCTCGTTTATCCGGGAGGGGCGCAAGATGTCTTCCGCCCCCACAGTCAGCGGGATAAAATTTGCTTTGCAGGACGCCAAGGATTCATTAAACTAGCTTTACGAGAGGCAGTGCCAATTATTCCCGCCATTTCCTACGGTGCCCATGATACCTTGATTGTCCTGGGTGACTTTTATCCCCTGGTAAAGCAATTGCACGAATGGGGAATGCCTTGGTTGTTCGACCAGGATCCGGAAGTATTTCCTATTTATCTGGGTTTGCCTTGGGGGTTGGCAGTTGGGCCCCTACTTAATTTTCCCTTACCCGTGCAAATTCACACCCGCGTCTGCGCCCCCATTAGATTTGAACGTTATGGCAGAGAGGCGGCACGCGATCGGGCCTATGTGGATGCTTGCTACTATCAGGTTTATGCTCAAATGCAGCAGGAATTAGACCGGTTAGTAGAAGATGTCAGTAGTCAAGGAATCGGCAATCTTTTCTGAAGTTTCGCGATCGATTGTCGGGCACATTCTACCTATGAAGTGATAATTAAAAGATGGGTATGACCAACCATGTTTCTTGTTCAAAGCGGGTTGATGGCACAAATACATGCGATCGTTAAATATATGCGATCGCCCATTAACCGCCGGGGCACGGCATTAGGTAATTTTCGGGAAGAGTGTGAATTTTCTGATGCCGTGCCCCTACCACAGATGCGATCGCCCAATATATGCGATATACAAATACATGCGATCGTTCTATATTATTCACTACAAACGGGCTCCGGACTACTAGATTTCACATTCAGCAATCAAAGCTTCCACACTTTCAGGAAAGACTTCGTTTACCACCATCTTGTGAAAAACAGCATAACAGTCTTTCTTATCACCTTCCTTGCGGGGATACCCCAGCCAAAGAATGACAATTTCCTTCCGTTCCCCCTCTTGAAATACCCGAAAAAATAGTCGGTAACGACTGGATAACCCCATGCCTTTGAGACGTTTATAGTCCCGCAAATCACCCCTTAAGGCAAAACGAGGCGCGAAAGGATCGGAGAGAATATTTTCTAGATACGCCTGCCTCACAGCTAAGAATAACTTGACCTGCGGATGGGAGAGATATTCCGTTTCCGTTAATCGCCCCCTTAACCGATTAGCATTGCTCATTAAATCCTGTCGCTGTTCCTGGAAAATTGGATGAAACTGGACGTTCCACCCGTTACAAATGAGATTACTCATCCTCTTCGAGATCCTCCTCGTCGTAGTCTAATGTCACCCCCTTTAACAGTTCATCTTCTTCTGCTTTCATTTCCTCAGTGTATGTCACCAGTTTATCGGGATTTTTTAGCACATCTTCCATGATAAAATCCAGAAACATGCGCATCATAATTGGATTTTCTTCCTCATCATTATTCTCTGCTTGAGCTTGCATTTCCTCGGATGTAACTAACCGCACTAGCAGGGCCTTCTCCGACAAAACCTCTACTTTCACTACTGCATTCGCCCATTGGGGATTTTCCTTGTAGAAGGAGTCGGGCAAACGCACTCCTGGCGGTTTGCTTTTGCTTGATGATACTGAGTATAGCGTTATTTCTCCCATAATCTCTCTTCCCTGATAACGGCGATCGGCTAATACTTCTTCATTTTAACATAGCAATTACCGATAATCAACTATAATCTGATTTTAGATATCCCGCAGGAAGTCAAATCATTAAGGTGGGCAGTGCCCACCCTACGGGGAATTATAACTTCACTGCGCCCCCATTATATTTGAATGCTATGGCAGGGAGGCGGGCCTATGTCGATGTTTGCTACCATCAGGTTTATGCTCAAATGCAGCAGTAATTAGACCGGCTAATCCAAGATGTCAGCAATCAAGCAATCTACAATCAGTCCTGAAGTTTCGCGATCGAACTCTAAACGCTAAAGCGTTTACTACGAACTCTAAACGCTAAAGCGTTTACTACGAACTCTTGAGCGTTTAGCGTTGACTACGAAGGGTTTAATTGGTAGAGTAATACTCTGTTTTACCGTAGACGCTAATGATGCTGTCACCAACTTCAAAAAATGTGCCCTGTTCTTCCTGCTTCGAGAACTTTAAGTTGCTATATTTAGCACTTATTTCTCCCGCAGTCTGGGCCACCGCATTCATTTCATCTGGCAGCAGTCCTGTCGCCCCGATGTAAAATACTAAGGGCGAAATTTTATCTCGGTACAGCTGTTCTACATGCCCATCGGTCGCACTCTTGGCCTCAGTCAAAGCTGACACCAATTCCTCTTTATCAACTTTTTCCGAATTCCCCTTGACTGGCAATATTTCTGCCAAGCGATCGGCACCCACCTGCGATAAAATAGCTGCCAGGATGCCATTATCTTCCAGTCCGAGAAAGTCGTCAAATATCCCCCGCATTAACTCATCTACTTTTGTCACTTGCATCCGCCGAGAAAGGGTCCTATGTCCCACCACTACATCTTCATCCAATATCCCAGCAAAGGTGGGTTTCTCCAACTGTTCTCCCGTCTCTTCCCGATAAACTTCATACATCCTGTCCAGGAACCTATTCGCTGAATATAGTTTACCCAAATTCAGGATATCTCGGTTCCCCAGATCGATCTTGTAGCTGACTCGCGCGGAAACCTCTCCTCGCACGATCGCCTCTTGGAAGTCCGAGTATGCTGTGGTTGTCGGGAAATTTATATTGAGATGCTTGGACAGATAATTGGACTTCAATTCTGACAGTTGTTCCGGCACATAAACATCTGATTTACCCTGCAAACAAGCGGATATTATACTAGAGATAACTTTCAGTTTTGCCAGTCGATCGAAGACTCCATCCATACTACTAGAAGGTGGCGTCAAAGGCACGAGAGGCAGTGCTTCTAATTGGATGTCGTACTCCGCACGAAAGTCAAATTCTGCTGCATCTAGTAAACCCCGTTCTTTCAGCAAAGCAAATACCTTTTTATTGCTGAACTTAACCCGCAAAGACTTGACATTCAATTCCCCATCGCTTACAATAGTATAGTTATTGTATTGCTTCAGGTCAGTAGTCAGGACTCCTGCCACTTCCGTAACCTCGGTTCCCGACTCCCCAGATGCAACCAACTTCACGGGTCGGGTCAGTAACAGATTAATTGTCGCCGTATTGCGATTAATCTCAAAGTCTCCCATCTGCACGTACTCGCAGTCAAAAATTTCTGCTGTTTGCAAAGAGGGTTTGACTAAATTGCCCTGCTTGTCTCGTTGGCCCGGAATGCGCTTAATTCCCCGCCTGGTATAGTCCGACTGCAACTGCTTCAAGTTGAGGATAATGCTGCTTTTGTGGGACTGCAAAAGGGCGATCGCCTCTAGCAGCGATATATTCTCATTCACGGAAACTGCCGACAAAATTTCATGGGACTGCAATACTTCGGGGTTAAAGATTGCCCGATCGAGGTCTCGTGCCATGGCCATAATTTCTCCATTAGTTAAAGCTTTGGCATGTTTTGCCGTTAAAGTGCCATCCCAGGTACTGGCCAAAGCATACTTTGCCGTATTCAACTTTCCTTCAGCTAAATTAGCTTTAGCAAAAGCAAACACCGCCCCATCTGTCTGCGCCACTGGGACATCCGTTAGGCGATCGTACTCTGCCTTGGGAACTTGACGATACTTGTAGAACAGGCCATCATCATCCGACTTCAATCCCAGGATTTTCAGGCCACCGGCGGCCCCATTAATTTTCTTCGCCCTGCCCGATACAAACACCTGATAATCATTTTCTTCTGACAAAGATTCTGACAGCATGATGGTGGCAACGGAACTCAGCAGCATGCTATTGTAAAGAGCATCGTAAATCTCTTTAATATTACCAGCTTTTATGCAGGTTCCCGACAAGCTATTGGCAATTTTGGCCAGCAGTTGATAATTGGCCTCCTCGGAATAAGCGATCGCGTTGACAAAGACATTTTGCTGTTGCGAGTAAAGATCCGCGATCGCATTTGCTGCCGGACTGGGACTATTACCGTTACTATGTAAAGTAATAGCAGTCAGTTCTTGCTCTCGCAGCAAACCGCGAGCAACTGCCATCGCCTCCAATATACTGGCATCACCTTGGGCCTGGATATTTTGAACTTCCTTTAGGTAAGGAGAGTCCGGTTCCATTAAAGAGGCGATCGGCACTCTCTGGAAATGACATGTTACATCTCCTGGGGAGGCAGAGGAAATCAGAGAAACCACCAACTGCAAATTGCTGTATTCTTCTAAGGTCAACAATTTAATCAGAATTGTTTTTAACGATTCCATCTCCCGGTCCATAGATGCCGAGCGATCGACGATAATGATACTGTGAGCCACCTTTTGTCCCCGATCGTCCGGTTCGAGTTCAGGTTGGTACCGGTCCACAAGATAGTAAGCTGTTTCCTGACCCGCCAAGTTATAGAGAATAAACTTGGTCTGGAAATTAGTTGATTTTTCTACCATATTTCTCTCCTTCAGTAAAGAGTCTAGCACTTGACACAACTAGCCGATTTCAGGTAAAATCGGACTTCTGCTGTTTTACCTCTAGATCTAGTATAGCGAATGTTGATGTTTTTGTCAACATTAAGGAAAAGATTTTTCTCAGGGCCCCCCTCACGCCAGTCACCAGTCACGATTAATTAGCTTTTGAGAAACTTGACACTGTATGATATAGTGATATGCAGGTAAAACACAAAGAACCGGTGAAGAGAAATCTCGCTAAGGAGGAAAGATGGTGATGATGAAAGCAAAAGACATTATGACCGCAGAGGTGGCCACGATTCGCGGTTCGGCGACAGTGGCAGAAGCAGTGAAACAGATGAAAGAGAAAGGTCTGCGGGCCCTGATAGTCGATCGGCGCGAGAAAAATGAGTCGGACGCCTACGGCATGGTCACGGAGACAGACATTGTATACAAAGTAGCAGCATTCGGCAAAGACCCCCAAAAGATGCGGGTTTACGAGATTATGACCAAACCCTGCATTGTGGTCAATCCCGATCTGGGGGTAGAATACGTGGCCCGGTTGTTCGCCCATACGGGCATCCACCAAGCACCGGTGATCGCGGGGAAACTGCTGGGCATCATCTCCGTAACAGATATTCTCACCAAGGGCGACTTCGTAGAAAAACCGAAAAGTGTAGCCCTGGAGCAAGAAATCGAAAAAGCGATCGCCGAAGCGCGGGCGATATGTAAGGAGAAAGGGGCAACTTCTAAAGAATGTGCAGTAGCTTGGGATATTGTCGAGGAACTCCAGGCAGAGGCGGCCCATCAGCGGGCCGAAAAGCTGCCCAAAACCGCCTTTGAGCAATACTGTGAAGAGCACCCAGAGGCAGCGGAGGCGAAAATGTACGATACTTAAGATCAACTCCAATTGCCCATCAGCTAGGATCTCAATAGTTCGATCGGCATCTGGCGCGATCTGCTGACGAGCCAGGGGCTTGCTGAAAAAGACCTTGAGGCGGATGATATGGATGCTGCGGAGCTAAAACGGCGATATGCGGCGGGAGAACGGGATTTTTCTCAAGTTTCCCTGACTCAAGCCGATCTCCATCAGGCCAACCTCTGTGAAGTAAACCTGAGTCGAGCAAAACTTCCACTTGTATACCTGAGTGGAGCGAATTTGGGTGGGGCAAAACTCCTACATGCATTCGGAAAGGGCGCAGATCTCAGTGGAGCAAACTTGATCAGTGCCGACTTAACCGAAGCTTGTCTGATCGGAGCAAACCTGTCTGAGGCCAACTTGCGAGGAGTAAACCTAGAGGGGGCCAACCTGAATGAGGCCAACCTGAGTGGGGCATTCCTGAGTGGGGCCAACCTGAAGGGGGCCTGCTTGGGGAATGCCAAGCTGATTGAGGTTTGTCTGACGGGAGCGATTTTGGAATGGGCAAACATGACCAGCGCCAACCTCTCTCAAGCTACCCTCAAAAAGGCTTCCCTGGCTCATGCGATTCTCAGTGGGGCAATTCTGGAAGAGGCCAACCTGTCTCAGGCCGACCTGTCTCAGGCCAATCTGATGGGAGCGTCCTTGGTACGAGCATCCCTGATCCGGGCATCTCTGCGGTCGGCTTTCCTGAGTGGGGCCGATCTGCATGGGGCCGATTTGCAGGGCGCAACTCTGTATCGGGCACATCTAGATTGGACAAACCTGAGGGAGACCAACCTCAAGGAAACGGTCTTGATTGATACAAACTTGAGTTTGTCAAACCTGCAGGATGCTAAGTTGTCAGAGGCCAGGCTGACTGGGGCAACCATGCCAGATGAAACGGTTCACAATTAAATAGGTTTGATCGTGGCGCACTTTAGTGCTTCAGGGTAAGGACTAAAGTCCGCCACGATCGAACAATCTACAAACAATGGTCTATCTGTTTACTCCTGCCAGGGAGCGACCTCTAAGGCTCCAAAAGGCGAGAACACTACTTTGAATTGAGTTAATGGCTCGGTGGCATTGTCAGAAACTAATTGGGGGAGGGGAATTTCGGTGACAAAGCTATCTGCGAGTTCATTGACGGGTTCGTAGGAGGCGATCGCCCCATCCG
>JBFRWI010000220.1:0-38284 GCA_051439505.1 Hormoscilla sp.
GACGCCCAGTTTAAGTTGGTGGTGAAAAATCTGCAACAATGCATCAATTATCTGAATGAAGCGAAGCATGAAATGACGCGGATGCGGCAGGTGCTAGAAAAGCAGAAAGGGGGCGAGATATTAGATAAGGTAAGATGAACGAACCAGTGTGTCGGGTGGAAGTAGCGTCATAAGCAATTCAAAATTCAAAATTCAAAATTCAAAATATGGCTGCGCCACAGATATGCGTGTCCTGCGCGAAGGGCAAAGCCAATGATCGCAATGGTTTGGGCGTTTCGGCCTATGCAATTTAAATGCACGACAGCTTAGGGGGTTGTGGAATATGCGTCGGAGATCGCAAGTAATAGAATCGTCGGAGGAGCTAAACATATGGCCAGCGTTTACAGACTTGATGTCGAACGCCTTCATGATTTTGAGTCTGCTATTGCTGCTGGCCCTAGTGAAATCGGTGTTTTTGAAGTCAGTCTCGGATGCGACGGAAAGTCGATCGCGAGAGTTAGAGGAACAGATTGTCGAGTTAGAGGAGAAGTTGCGACAACGGTCAAATATAATTACGGGACTAGAGGAGGATGTAACGGGACTGGAGGGAAAGGTAGCCAGTTTACAGAATGACTTGGGGAAAAGAACAACTATAATTACAGAACTAGAGGGGGAGGTGGAACGGTTAAAATCACCGCCCGTGATCGTGATTAGAGATTCCCAGGAACGGAAATTTGAATCGGGAAGTGCGGATTTATCTGAGGGGTTAGTTAGCTTTATCAAGCAGGATTTGGTCAAGCAAATTGAATCTGAGGCCAAGAACTATCAAGGTTATGTGGTCGAGGTGATCGGTCATACGGACGGTCAGGTGAATCAAGGGCGATCGAGCAATCTGGATCTAATCTTAGAAAAGGTAGCCACGGGGAGTCAACCGGTAAGCAATCTCAGACCGGGTTCTAATGCGGATTTGGGGTTGATGCGGGCCTTGGCAGTGGTGCAGGAACTTCAGAAAGATGAGCGTTTAAAGAAAATGGGGTTAAAGTTTCGGGCTTATTCGGCGGCACAATTGTACCTGTCCCAGAATAGAGGCTACGCCCCAAGTAATCGGAATCCAGATCAAAGCAGGCGCAGGATTGAAATTCGCTTCTCTCCAGCAGCAGTAGAAAGATAAACGTGGGGCGGGCGGATCGCCTGCCCGGCCCCGTGAGAGCAGCGAATATATGTTGAAGAGCAAATACGACTGGGCAGTTATGGCAATGGATCGCGAGTATTTTAGCCTCTTAGTGCCGCAAGATCGGGAACGCCAAGCAAAAGAACGGCTAGAAACTATGTTAATAGAGGGCCTAGAGTCAGGACTTGCCGAACCGATGACCGCGCAAGACTGGGAGGAAATCAGGATGGCAGTACGAGAAAGAAGACGGCAATGCGGAAAGTGGGCTAGAAGTGAAGTCTGGCAGAACAAGCAAGATGCTTGGGCCTAACAAAGTGCTGTACCGCCGGCGATATTAGGCCCCACCGCCGGCGATCGCCACAGTTGTGTTTTCCTTAGTCCAGCTGAGAGAGTGTCCTTGTTATATAGTCTAAAAAAGACAAATAATGTCATATATTCATAATTTCCAGTAGGTCGGAAAGTCAATAAAAATACAGAAAATCAAAAAAGTTGGGAAAAATCTCAAAAATTTCTTAAGGATAACTTGACAGGAAACAGAAAAAAGTGTTAAGTTAAGCATGGACAGGGTCAGGAGATGCCGGTCAAAGCTGAGTGAGACAAGGGGTCGCTTTGGCAAGGGCGGCTGAAATCAAGGCCAGAGATGAAAGCGGATAACTTGTTTGGTTACGGCCAAAAGAGAAGTGCCGACGCTCAAGCGCTGAACTTAAGAGTCTGCAAGAGAGGTATCCCGACGATCGGGCTCCGAGCTAATATGGAGATTGTCGCCCTCTCCATAGCAAAGAGATAGAAAAATATCAAAAGTTGTCAACAAAAGGTAATTATTGTGAGTATAAACATTACTCAAACAAAAACAGCCAATACAGCAAATACAGTCAGTAGTTTTGATGCAGTCAAGGAAGCCCACAAGCTTGAGGGAAATGCCGAACAGCTCGAAGAGTACTACGATGGATGGGCGAAGAGCTATGACAGCGATGTAGACAACGAAGATTACAGTGGCCCGACTTACATTGCGGCCTATTTTGATTTGTTGCCCAAGCAAGAAGGCAAGTTTTTGAATTTACGCAATCAAAAGCTGGAAATCCTAGATGCAGGCTGTGGAACGGGCCTTGTCGGTCTGGAGTTACGTCGCAAAGGCTATCACAATATTGATGGGTTCGATCTTTCCCATGATATGGTGAAGGAAGCATCAAAAACAGAGGCTTATCGCGATTTAAAGGGTGGATGTGACATGACTCAACGCATCGAAGCCTACCCGGATAATCACTATGATGCGGCCATTAGTTGCGGGGTTTTCACCCTGGGTCATGTGCCACCGACAGCCCTGGAAGAGATGATTCGCTTTACTAAGTCTGGCGGGTTAGTAGTTGTGAGCACTCGCAAAAGCTATTACGACAGCACGGATTTTAAAGGGGTTTGCGAGCAACTCCAAGCAGAAAACAAGGTCAAGCTGATTAGCTACATTATTGACGGTCCCTACATTGCCGAAGAAGGTGCTCACTACTGGGCTTTTCAAGTTTGCTAAAGTATTGGGCATGGCCGAGAGAATCTCTGGTAGTTATTGCCCGCTGGTTGTATGGCCAGAGCAAGGGCAAGAAAAATTGCTCTGCTCCTAAGCTGTCGTGCATTTAAATTGCATGGACCTACGCCTGAGATCCTTGTTATGGTCGGAGTTTCCCCTTCGCGCAGCGTGGCGCAGCCATATTTGGAATTATGAATTTGGAATTTTGAATTGCTTAAGTGGGTGGCTCTAATGGGTTGCGTCTAGGTAAAGCGATCGCTACTCGGTTCATTATGTGGCATAGCTCCACGTGGATTCTCAAGAGGGTGCCAGAAAATCAAGAATATTGCTATGATGGCAATATTATTGATTCTTGTGCTGACCCTGTTATATTGCAGGAAGCACAATCGAAGATGCGATCGGGCTTGTTTGGCCCTGGTTACGATCGTGCTAATTACTACATGAATAAGGAGGAGAAAAAGAAATGGGATTGCCAGTGATATCCTTGGCAAAATTGAAAGACATCAAGGATTCAAACTCAGGGAATGAAGAACACAAGCGTCTCTATGACGTCTGTTACAATCATGGTTTTTTCTATTTGAAAGATCATGGCATTTCAGCAGAGTTGGTTCAGCAAACGATCGATGCATCTCGGAAGTTTTTTGAGTTGGGAGAAGAAATCAAAAAAGCCTACGGTCACGACAAACAAACCGTTCATCCCCAGACATCGAGAGGCTACAGTCCCCTATACGGCGAAACCCTCAATGGAGAGAGTGGTGCCGATCCCAAGGAAATTTTTGACATCGGCAGAGACCGTCCGCCCTCAGATCTGCCTTTTACTGGTCCGAACTTGCTTCCTGATGACACTACAGCCCCAGGTTTTGCGGCCTGCCATTTGAAGCTTCAAGAGGAGATATTGACCAAAATTGTTCCCTCCCTTGTCAGGGGACTGGCAGTTGCATTGAACCTAGAAGCAGATTGGTTTGACCCTTATTTTGACGATCCGGTCTTAATCCATCGAACTGTTTACTATCCAGGTGCATATGCATCGGCAGGAAAACACACAGACACTGGCATTTTTACGGTGTTAATCCAAGAGTATTTCCCCACCCCTTCTCTACGGGTTTATGCCAACAATGCCTGGATTGATGCTGAATGTATAGAAGATACATTTGTCATCAACTTGGGAGATATGTTGCAATACTGGACGAATGGCTTATTCGTCAGCACTGCCCATGAAGTAATTCACAAACTTCCCTGCAGTCGAGTGTCCATCCCTGTATTTGTATTTCCAAATACAAATACGATAATTGAGCCAATGGGAACGGATGAAAAGATCAATTCGACCGAGATTATGGTGAAAAATTTTGAGTCAATTTGGGAGGATAAAACTGGGTCAGGTCGGGCTAAGGAATTGAAGTAAGAATCATCAACTTGCGGCAATTAAGCAAGAAGACTCGATAATGGCTAAGGGCTAATTGAGAATTCTGCAAGTCCTGGGAACTATCCTAGAGGTTCAGCCTCGGGTTGGAGAAGCTGGAGGCTTAGCCTCCAGAGGATCGTTCCCAGGTAAGCTGGAGGCAGAGCCTCAGAAGGGGCGTTCCCAGCCAGAGACTGCCCACGAGAAAAAACTTGGATCTAGAAAATTGCTGTATTTCCCAAAAAGGCAGTAGCGCCACCAAATGACAAATCGTCTAACTGTGAGGCAACTGGCAAATCGAAGGAACTCAAGAAAGCTTCAATCTCATCAGCAGTGGTACGATCTGCACCTTCTGCTACAGCTCCGCTAATCAAGGCATTACCTGTTAGCTCAAATAGATAGCGTAATATCAAGAGACCATCAGTTAATGCATCATTTGTAAAACAAAATAGAAATTTTACTGCTAGAATACCATCGCTTAAGGCATCAGTTTCTCCATCACCGTCAATCCAGAAGGAGATTCAGCTATTTTAGATTTCTTAACATAGGCGAGTTTATTTGTGCTTACCTGCTTACGGTAAAATCAAAGTGCCGCAATTGCGGTTAAGTCCGGAATATCCGCTAACATCGGATTTAAGATGAGTGATGTAAAGGAGTGGGAATTTGCGCTATCAGATTGCATTCTCGACAAATAGCTTGGCTCACTTGCGAATGCTGACGGTTCGACAACAGAGAATTATTATGGCAGCCGTTACCGAACAACTTGCCTATGAGCCAAACGTACCCACGCGCAACCGCAAACAAATGCGACCCAACCTCCTTGCAGTTTGGGAATTGCGGATTGATAATATTCGCGTTTACTATGATATAGAGGAGGATGAAGATGTAGTGGATATCCGTGCTATTGGCATTAAAGAAGGCAATCAAGTTTTTATTGAAGGGAAAGTGGTAGAATTATGAGAAAAGTAGAAATATCTGAAGCTGAGGCCCCTTGGGCAGAGTATGTACAAGATCGAGAGCCGATTGTTTTAACCCGTGATGGTCAACCAGTTGCGGCAGTGGTTCCCATCGAAGGCATCGATCTGGAGACGCTTATGGTGAGCATGAATCCTAATTTTATTGATATTATTGAGCGATCGCGCCAAAGTCAAAAAGAACATGGTCGGATATTTTTGGAAGAAGTCCGTCAGGAATTGGGAATATAGTAGGGTGCCCAGTGCCCTTAGCTTGGTCGAAAGTTCCCAGCCAGAGACTGCCCACGAGAAAATTTTAGCCCGCGCAGGCGGTTGCCGCGCTGCGCTCGCAATGACATTGCTTTGTTTGTGTAGCCGGACCCTTTAGGGTTCGGGCACGTTCGGGCACGAGGAAATGTGATATATTCAGTATGTACGATCGGGCTGAACTATTTTGAGTGAATCTTGTCCCACCGTTGCTCCCGGGCAACCCCTGACTCCTTTACAAAGAACGGCACTGCAATTGGTCGCTCGTCTCCATGGCGGGCGCGATGTGGTGCTGGCGATCGACCTAACGGAGAGTGTCGGTTTGAATGAAGAAGGTCGCCTGCGCCTGCGTCAGATTGTCTCAGATAGCTTGCAACCGCTCGATACTGTCTATGTCGTTCCTTTTGCCTCAACCGTCGCCCCTCTAGAAGCCCCGATCGCATTCAAGAGCAATTCAGATGTCGATCGCATCATCCCAGGGATAGAATCTCAGTCGGATGGCAATTTCCGCAATACAGATATTCAGCTTGCCGAGCTATCTATCTATCAGAAGCTGGCCCAAATTAATCAATGTCGCTTGACAGAAAATCAAGCAATTAAACCCCAGTCCGTGGTTTGGATTACCGATGCGCCTCTGGGTACAAAATTAGGCTCGGAATGGATTGAAACTCCTTTTGAGAGCGCATTTAGAAAAGAAAATTCTATCCCCAGTCAGCAGCGACGCGCTTGGATGCAATCTCTCCCCCTGCAAGAGCGATCGCTCTCCATTAGAACTAAGGACGAGCAAGTATATCAACTGACTGTGGTGGATATTCCGCCGACGGTGCAGGAGTTCTGCACTCCCGCCCCCGGGGGCAAAGAAACCTGCTTGGTAAATGCTTACCTCTGGGGGCAATTGTGGTTACCGACTGCCGGTTTGGCGATCGGATTAATTGCCATCCTGTTTGCAGTAAAGACTTGGATGAGTTGGCAAAAGAAATGGCAGTTGATCGTGGATTTTGCTTCCGGACAGGAGGAACAAATATGTTATCTGCGACACAATCAACGGATCGCGATCGGGGAGTACGATGGTAATTGCGTTGATGCCATTGACTGTCCCGGGGATCCAGTGAGAGCATATTTAGAACGAAAAGGGAATAGTCTTTACCTAGTGCCAACCGGGTCAGGAAAAATTGATTGCAATGGCAGAGAAGTTACTCAGCGGACTCGCCTATCTGGTAACCAGATGAGGCTGAATTGTCCCGATGGGAATAATCGCGATTTTGAACTCGCGATCTCAATTAAAAAATCCTAACCTGTGGGATTATCGTTCGATTGCATGTTAAAATTATACGGGGAGTATGGTGAAAAAAACTCAAGAATGGATCGAGAAGAAGCAGATATTTTTAGAGCAAGAAGACCTTCAGCACGTACAGAAAGACTATGCCCAACGAAATCATATTGAAGGCAAAATAGTCGATGGTAGACTTGGACAGTTTCATAAAGATGTACACAGCCTCACTTACGATCCGGATAGACTAGAGCGCGCCTATGACAAATATGCCCATGAGTATGATGAATTACTCCTGGAACTTGCTGGAGATGGCACATCCGGCTGTAGTCACTATACGACCTTGTTTTTTAGTAGAGTTGTACCTATACAGAAAAATCTGCGCATCTTGGATGCAGGTGTGGGTACGGGCATCGGTGGAGTTGAACTGATTAATTTAGGCTATACACCGCTGGAGATCGTTGGCGTCGATCTGTCTTCAAAAATGTTGGTGCAGGCTGAAAAGCGAGGGGTTTATGAAGCACTTCATCATGCTCGCTTTCCAGAAACAGGTGATATTTTGCAGTCAGATGAGTTTGATGCGGTCTTATGTGCTGGAGGATTTAGCCATTCAGCGATGCCTGAGGTGGCGATGCCTGAGTTCGCGAGAGTCACCCGACCTGGAGGCTTCGTTGTGTTTAGCGTGCGCCAATCAGTCTATGAAGAATCTAACTCTCAAATGAAGGCTATGGTAAGTCGATTAGAGGAAGCTCGCGTCTGGGATGTTGTTGCTCAAGAGTGTGGAGCATACCTACCTGCTGATGGAGTGAAAGCGGTATACATTGCCTGTCGCGTTTGCTAGCATATAGGTTGTTGCAGCCGGGGAGTACGATGGGGGTTTTGACCACACCCAGCAAAAATTGATTATAATGGCAGAGAAGTTACTCAGCGGACTCGCCTATCTGGTAGCCAGATGAGGCTGAATTGTCCCGATGGGAATAATCGTGATTTTGAATTCGCGATCTCAATCAAAAAATCCTAGGGTGGGCACCGCCCACCATTGCCTCCCAACCTACGAACTTGACATCAATTTAATACCAAAGCCAGTTGGGTTTCGTGCCTCTACCCAACCTACGAATTACTGTCTAGTAAATACATTATACATCAACTAAGTATTTTGGTCAGTAATTATTAAATCTGCGATCAAAGGTAGATGATCTGAACCTATATTTTTACCAGTTTTTATTTTGATAACTCTAATATCTTGACTTACCAAACAATGGTCTATTGGAAGAGATAATAGCGGGTTGAAGCTTGGCCAAGAAGGAATTATCCCAAAGCCTTTTCGCGCATTATACAGTCCGGAATTACGAATTAAATTCTTATAAAATGGAGACCACATCGTTATATTCAAATCCCCAATGACTACAGTTGAGCTTTTCTGATTTGCTACATAACTGGCAATTTCTGATAGCTGTTTATTCCGCAAATTAAACCCATCTTTGTCAATAGCAAAGCTGGGATGGGTTGCTAATATTGAGAGAGTTTTTCCCTGAATCTCGATTTGGGTACTTACGGTTTTTCTTCCTCCCCCTAAATCTTGTATCGATGTATTTTTTAGAGGTATCTTACTATAAACTGCTATTCCTAAATTTACATTTTTATCGAAAATAATTTGTGGATCTTGATGAATCACCCAATAAGAATAATCTTTTTGTAAAAGTTCTAATTTTTCTGCCCAAGCATCAGTCACTTCTATAAATATGGCTACATCGGGATTTTCTTCTTTTACTTCAGAGATTAATCGCTCATACTGTTGGTTCTTATATAATACATTCGCTTGCAAAAATCTTATTTTGCGATCGCTCGGATCTTTGATTATATCTCGGGAAATATAAAACGGGATTACTTCTAATAAATTAATCGTCAGGCAGAATAAACTAATCAGCAACCATACAGGATTGCCAACCCATAAAAAAAACGATATCCCCAACAAGCTCAGAAATGTATATTGGATTTTCAAATGACAGGTTAGTTCGAGCAGATAGTGAAACTTCCCTAAATAACTAGCCAGAGAACATAGAGTCACTAAGACGATGGTAATGACAAAAATCAAGTAGATTAGTTTTTCTATCCCCAAAATATCCATAGGCTTTAATAAATCCCTCCCTCGTCTGACGATACCATTAGTGGCACTTGCCCTTCTAGAGTGTCGGTACTGATACCGGGTACCAGAGCATTGATATCTCTAAGATAGCTGCACTCCGAGACCCGGTCTCACCCTTGCTACTCGACGCTCTAGGAGACCTTAAATGATTATACCATTTTATTGGTGAAGCCTTTATGGCAAGTCAGCTCTTTTCCAGAGGAACGCCACCTCCCTGGCTGGACCGGTAGGCTGCTTCGACGCAGGACATGGTGACGAAGGCATCTTCCACCGAAGTGGGCAAGGGGCGAGATGGGTCTTCCAACTTGCGCATCAGGCTGGACATGGAACCGATGAAGGCTTCGGGGAACCACGACCCCCGGATCTCGTGGCGTTGCCACGACCCTTCGCCCTCCCCCCGCAGCAGGCAGACTTCAAATTCATCGCCAGTTCCCTTGGGATAATCCATCAGCACGCCCAGGCGGATCTTGATGGCTCCTTGGGTGCCCTCGAATTTCAAATAGGATTCCTGATGTTTCAGACCAAACTCATGACAGTGGTTGGTATTGATGGTGGCCCGGACAAACTCGCCATAGTCCAACATCAAGGTCGTGCGCACCGAGGCCATCTTCATCATCTTGGGGTGCTTGACCGTTTTGGCGTAAACCCCCTTGGGATCCCCCAAGAATGAGCGGATGAGGTCGATATAGTGGATGCTGTGGTAAAGGATTTCCACCCGCTGGCACTTTTCCAAGAAGTCCCATAAATGCCAGGGGGTGTAAACCGTGACCCGCATCTCAATGTCGTGAAGCTCGCCCAGGTGACCTTCTTCGATCAGGTGGCGGGCCGCAATCACTGGCGGTGCCGTGCGCAACTGAAAATTAACCGCCGCAGTGTACTCCCGTTCGCGACAGATGCTCAACACCTGACGTGCCTGAGCTAGATCCTCGCCCATGGGCTTTTGGATCAATATCCCAGCCCCGAGGGGAAACTTGGGCAGCAGCCCCGGCAAAGCCGAAGCCGGTACCGCGATATCGAAGACTGCGTTTGCTGGAGCATTGGCTACAGCTTCTTCAACACTAGCGTAAACTTTGGGAATGGAGAATTTTTGAGCTAGCGATACTGCTTTGGACTGCTTGATATCAATAATTCCTGCTACCTTAAAACCAGCGATCTGATATGCTGGCAGGTGAGCATCGGATACAATGCCACCAGCACCGATAATTACTATGGGTCGCGGCTGGTCGGGCATGGGAATTTGGTCGTCGATCTGCATGACTCCACTTAAAAAATTCAAAATTCACAATTCACAATTCACAATTGGGAAAGCCATTGAGAACAAGGGTTTCAGCTTTTCGGCCTATGCAATTTAAATGCGTGACAGCTTATTGGCTGACAAGTCCCTCAAACTGTAAAGGGTAATGTCTACTTTTTCTAGTATATAGCAAGGCTAAATCAATGGTTTAAGAAATCACTTGATTTTTTTCCGTTTAGAGAAAATCAAGTCTATATATCCCCGTTTAGCTATGCGATCCTTCAGTAATTCACTGCTAGCTATTTCTAATTCCCCTATTTTATTAATCACGTACATAGAATAGTTTTTCTCTTGAAAAAAATAGAGCAAGTCTGTTGGAGAAAACCCTAGTTCAGTTAAACTGCTTGGCATATATTCTAAAGCCACTACTACATCAGGATTAGCTGCCAAAGTTTTGGCCATTCCTAAACAAACAGGTAATTCATATCCCTGAACATCAATTTTGATAAATTTTACAACTTTATTTTCCAATTTTTCTGCTACAAAACTGTCAACAGACAACATAGGAACAGAAGAAATCTTACTTAAATCAATCCCAGATTCCTGATATTCTTTAGTAGCGATTCTGTGATCGGCATGATGGTTTTCGTTATGCCAAAGTTGTACGGTGCCGTTGCTGTCTCCCACAGCAGCTTGAATCGGAATAATTTTTTCAATGGACTTGTGGACTTTGATAATTTCCCGAAGACTCAAAAAGTTTGTTTCATCAGGTTCAAAAGCATAGACAGTAAACCCGGGAGTCATTGCTTTAGAGAAAATCGTAGCGGTATAGCCTATATTTGCCCCAATATCTAATATGTTTCCTCCTTTGAAAATATCGGGATACTGCTGAGTTAGTCCCCAAAAAGGATCTTCTAAATATTTTTTATATAAAAAATAACAAAACCAGAATATTTTTTTTAACCAGGGATTTCCTAGTAAACCAGTCTTATTGACTGAGCTATAGATAGATAGTAATAATTTCTGAAAAAATGGCATTGATTATTCACCTATAGATATAATTTTGCTGGAGCAGTTAACAAAGTATTAATCCCTCCCAATCCTCCTGGGGGAATTAGTGTTTTTCAATTGGGAGTATGTCAGATCACGTCCTAACCTGTAAGGCAGTATGTAAAATCATATTTAAAAGTTGGAAACCGCCTTGGATATGTTTAATATTTGATTTCCCATAAGTCCTTGGTAAATATTTTACAGGAATATCCTGAATAGTTAAGCCAAGTTTTTGGCACCCAATGAGCAAATCAAAATCTCCAAAAGGATCGTATTTACCAAAGTCTGGCCAATTGGCTACTATCTGGAGATAGTTTTCTTTGGTAATAGCTTTAGTTCCACAAAGGGAATCCTTAATTTCGACTCCCAATATGATTGATAGCAGTTTAGCCAAAAAGCGATTAGCAAGTTGATTGAGCAATGGCATCGCTTTCAATGATACTGGATAGGTCAGTCGCGATCCATTCGCCATCTGACAATCACCTGAAGCGATCGCATCGAAAAATTTGGTTAATTCTTCGGGCTGAACGGTTAAGTCAGAATCTAGAATGATCAGGACATCACCTGTTGCCATGTTAAAACCCTGACGAACAGCATCGGCTTTTCCTTCACCATTCTGCTGACATATTTTGATATCCCATTGCTCCTGATATAAACTCTTAACTCTCTTGATTTCTTCCCAAGTATTGTCTGAGGAATTCTTCTCAATAAAGATAATTTCTGTATGCTTGCCTAGTTTTGGCATTTTGGTAATGCAATCTTCAATATTACCGGCTTCGTTTCGGGCGGGTATAATTACACTTGCAGTCATTTGATAACCGGTGAATTCTTTTTGACAGGTATGGTATTCGAGATTTCTTTCCATTGAGATGATCTCCTGACTTTCTTCCTTAGGTATGACTGAGATACACCAGGGGGCGGGAGCCATACAGCAAAGACACTTATGTAACTTCTCACCGGTCTCGGGGCCGCGATCGGGTCGCGCCCCCTGGGCTTTCACAGTAATTAAACCACGCTCACTCAAGTTGCGACCTACACAAACACAATGCCCAAATTTGCTGGACCCTGCCCTTTTCTAGTGCCAATATAGACTATCTTCATTTTGCCAAATAGCCTTTCTCAAAAACTCCGTCTTAGGTTATAAAACAACTCCGTCTTCAGGTCTATTTTTCGATGTAGCAACTGACTGAGATGTACCAGGGGGCGGGAGCCTGGTCACGAAGGGTTTACAGCGATGAACATGTCTCTTGACTCACATTAAGCCGTCAGTAAACAGCTAAACTTAATACCTTGGCCGGTTGGGTTTCGTGCCTCTACCCAACCTACGAATTACGAACTTGACATCAATTTAATACCTTGGCCGGTTGGGTTTCGTGCCTCTACCCAACCTACGAATTACGAACTTGACATCAAATTAACACCAAGTCCAGTTGGGTTTCGTGCCTCTACTCAACCTATAAACTCCTGCACAATGGTTCCCGATCGCCTGGTGCTGGTGGGCGGTGCCCACCCTACTTTTTGACTGGTTGAGTTTCGTGGCTCAAGCAAACCTGCGATATTCAACTTTACACGATCGCGTAATCGTTGGCCGACTTTTTCTATCAGTTCTCCGACTAACGTTTGCATTTGGGGCTTGAAGAAAATTTCTATGATTGCTAATGCCTCTTGACGATCTAAATTTGTCAATTCCAGGATCTGGGACTGAAGTTTTTGCAGCATTTCCTGGTTGAGATATTGCCAATTACCTGGGTTAGATGCAAGTACCAAACCTATTTTGGCTGTCACTTCCTCGAAGCCATTCACCAAAAGTGATTCTGTTCCTGTTACTATTTCATCCACTAGGGCCCTGCGCACTGGCGTTCCCTGGTTTGAGTATAAAAACTCTAAGCTGCCAGTCAAAACGGTTCGCATATTCCATTCGGGACTATCTCGCATCTGAGATAAGAGTACCTCTAATAACTCCCACCTGATTTTCCCATTTTCCCACAAGAGTTCTTGCAGACAGGAAGTCAATTTTTTATCCGTCAACAATCTTTGGGCCACATAGGGATATATTTGACCAAATGGCTTCAACTCGGGATTGACTGCGATCGCCACTCCTTCTAAGGTTGCTAAGGAGCGAAAAATGAGCAAATAATAAGTAGGCAAGCGAAAGGGATGCTTGTAGATCAATGGGGAAAGCTTCTTAATCACGCTATTGATGCCAAATTCCGTTACCGAAGCAGTCAACACCTTGCCAAAAATATCCGCTAGTTCGGGAACGAGAAAGTTCAGATCGGTTTCCGGGGGCAAAAACCCTAGCTTAACATAATCTTGGGCTAATCCTTCAAAGTCACCCGTGAGGATATGCATAATAGATTCGATGAAGCTATAGCGATATTCGGCGGTCACAAAGCTCATCATCCCGAAGTCTATATAGGCTAACTTACCCTCGGGGGTCGCTAATAAATTCCCCGGGTGGGGGTCCGCATGAAAAAAGCCGCTTTCCAGCAGTTGTCGCACGGAACAGTTGTATCCGAGATTGACAAAGTGGACCCCATCAAAGCGGCCACTATTCAACTGTTCGATTTCAGTTAATTTTACTCCTGCAATCCATTCCATTGTCAGCACCCGCTGGCCGGTATATTCCCAGTAAATGCGCGGGACGATAATGTTATTGTTGTTGGCATACAGTTTCCCAAAGCGTTCGGCATTGCGACCTTCGTTGATGTAGTCTAATTCTTCAAACAAGCGGCTAGCCAATTCGTCGATCAGGGCCATGAGATCGCTGTGAATGAAGGAGATAGATTTTTGCGCCCAGGCGGCAATTTGCCGCAGGATGTAAAGATCTAGGGAAATGCTCGATCGCAAACCCGGACGCTGCACCTTTATTGCTACGGTTTCCCCGGTTTTTAGTTTTCCTTTATAAACTTGCCCGAAGGAGGCGGCGGCCACGGGTTCGGCACTGATTTCGGCATAGATGCGATCGGGTGTTTGTCCCAGTTCTTCGGCGATCAATTCATAGGCGATCGCATTGGGGAAGGAAGGTAATTGGTCTTGTAAATTGGTAAGTTCTTCAATATATATCGGCGGAATGATGTCGGGACGACAGGAGAGGATTTGTCCCAGTTTAATGAAAGTCGGTCCCAGTTGGGTCAGGATTTGCCGCAGTTGCACCGCCCTAGGGGGCTGATTTTTCTGGATGCTACCGGTCAACCAGTCCCATAGCAAAGGGATGGCAAAGCCGACTGAGGTGCGGAAAATCGTCAAGCGCCGTCCCCATAGCAGTCCCGGACGCTGGCGATAAGACTTGTTCAAGGCTTGTGGATCGTAATGCAAGGTTTTTCTAGTCGCGTGTTTTTTCTATTTTCTCATGCCCGCGCGATCGGGGGCATCTCTATCCTAGCATAATATAAGCATTTTTGCTCAAAGCGCCGATCCAGCCGCTGGGCTCACCACCGGACCTGGGAATGAGGGCCCAGGACAATCCCAGATTTGTAGAATCTTGACAGGGGTGATATAATCACATCACATGTTAAGCAGACAATTGTAGGAGAAAACAAAAAGGATTAACACCGATAATATTATAATTATCTGCGTGGGGAGAAGATTACGACGATGAAATCTACCGGTAACGAAGGACAGTTTCGCGGTATTAACCGCACGATTTGTATCGGATTAGGCGGAACGGGTCGCGACGTGTTGATGCGCATCCGCAGGTTAATTGTAGACCGCTATGGGGATTTGAGCAACCTACCAATTGTCAGTTTTGTCCACATTGACACTGATAAAGCAGCGTCCCAAGCATCGGGTTTGCGCACGGGGAGTACCTATCATGGTGTTGACCTCAGCTTTCGGGAGGCGGAAAAGGTGAATGCGACTATGACTTCCACGGAAGTGACTAATTTTGTCCGGGGATTGGAAGGTCGAGAGACATTCGATCGCCAAGGGCCCTACGCTCATATTGGTCGCTGGTTTCCCCCGCAACTGCTGCGAAACATTAAAGCAGTAGAAGAGGGTGCCAAAGGGATTAGACCTGTGGGTAGATTGGCTTTTTTTCATAACTATCGCCTGCTGAAAGGGGCAATAGAAGCAGCAGAACGGCGCACTCGGGGACATGAGGCCAGTTTACTCAAATCAGGGTTAAAGGTCGATCGGGGACTGAATATATTTGTGGTCTGTTCTCTCTGCGGCGGCACTGGTAGCGGCATGTTCCTGGATGTTGCTTATAGTCTCAGGCGAGATTACGGCGATCGGGGGGCCCAAATTGTCGGCTATTTAGTAATTAGTCCTCACTTGTACGGTAACGCGCCCAATATGAGCGCTAATACCTACGCTGCGTTGAAAGAACTGAATCATTATACAACTCCGGGCACCAAGTTTGAAGCTTGTTACGATATGCGAGAATTGGCGATCGTGCAGGAAGAACGTCCGCCCTTTGACTACGCCTATTTAGTTTCCCACCAGACTTCGGGCCCCTATGAAATTTTTGCCCAAAGTAAGCTATGTAACGTGATTGCTCGGAAAATATCTCTGGACTTTTCCAGCGAACTGGGACCCGTGATGAAGGGGATGAGGGATAATTTCCTACAGCAGTTGCTGCAATGGGACGACCACCCCCGTCCGAATGTCCAGCGCTATTTAACTTTTGGACTGGCGGCAATTTATTTCCCCCGGGATATTATCGTGCAAATTGCTTTGACTCGGATTAGTTGGCAACTGGTGAATTTCTGGTTGAATGGGGAAGGACAAAGTCCCGATCCGCAACTGTTACTGGAACGTTTCCTGCTCACTTGGCATACGGATCTAAATCGTCGAGATGGGTTCGCTACTAAGCTGGAAGCTGCTGCGACAGAAGGTAACAAGAATTTTAGAAGTGCAATTAATGCCTGGAGGAATAAGCTAGAAAGAAGAATTGCTGATTGCCAAAATAAGGAAGATCGGATGGCCCTCAGACAGCAGTTGCCCCGGGAGTTTCGCGAACAATTCCGCAAAAATATGGCCGGAGATACGGAAAGTAGCCGTGGGATTTGGTTGACTAGGTTGCAACAGATTCGTCCCAGTCTGACAGCAAAATTACAGCGGGAGATTGATGGCTTTTTGGCGACTTTACTCACTCCGGGAAACCGGGATTTCTCCATTAAAAGTACCCGGGACTGGTTGGAGGCGATCGCCACGGAACTGAATGCTTGGCAACGGGCGCTTGAAGAGCAAATTATGGAGCAAGGGGGGACGCGCCAACTGGAAGATTTAGAGCGCCAATGGCAAGATGCCGAGCAGATAATTGCTGATATCGAGCAGAAGTTTAGACCCGTAGGGAAAAATGCTCAAGTGCAAGGGGAAGCGAAAAGGGTTCTGGGGCAAGTATGCGAGACGATCGAGCATAATTTTAACTTGGCAGTGAAGCAGGAATCCCTGCAAATTGTCAAGACTTTGCAAAAGCAGGTGCAAACCAGATCGACCAAAGTGGCGGCTTTCAGTCTGTTATTAGAAAATTTGCAGAGTGATTACGAACAAGCGGAAAGGAACTTGAAGCAACTGAATTTTGATGAGATGAGTGGGGAGGCAATCTTTGAGGAATCAGATTTAGAAAGTTGTTATAATATCTTGTTGCCACCAAAGGAATTTCGCTCTCAGTTGGTGCAAGTGAGTGGGGAATTACCCTCGGGACGGGGAGAATCTCTCGCTGGTTTGATCGGGGGCGATCGCCTGACGCCCAAACAACTGCAAAAGGAAATCGACCTGACAGTCGATCGGTTGTTTGGTTCTCGCAGCACGAATATTGTGAATTCGGCGATCGCCAGCTTCATGGAAAACTACTCCAGCGCCACCCGATCGACCCGCTTGGGACAAATTATGCAGGAAGCTGCGCCCCTGCTGCGCCTGAACTTGAGCGACCCCTATTTCCGCAATAGCGAGTCCAAAAGTAGTACGATCGTGGGGTTTAAGGATGCGGACGAGCAGGAAATAAAAGAGTTCAAAGCCTTACTGAGAGAGGAGTTAGGAATTGCCGACGCCGTACTGAAGCCAACCCAAACCTCCTCGGAAATTTTAATCGTGACCGAGTACGCTGGTTTTCCCTTGAGACTGATCGAGGGTTTAGAGGAGATGCGCAAACCCTACAGTCGTCAAAAGAATGCCCCGGGATCTTTTGTCCATAACGACCATAACAGTTTATTTGCTGATATCATCCCTCCCGATGCGGGCACAATGGAGGAATTGGAGGATCTGTTCTATTCTTGCCTCGCCTTTAATTTAATTCAGCAAAACTCGGAAAAGTTGCAATTTCAATATTATGATAGCTTGCGAGATGGCTACCATACTGCTACTCTCAGTCCCGTCTGGCATCAAGCCCTCGAAGAACTCGCTAACCGAGAAGATTTGATTGCAGCTTTGCGCTCACTGCTGTCCCGGGCGATCGGGGAAATAGAAAAACAGCCCTCCCGCTGGAAAGGACATTATTTACCCAAGCTGCGACAATTTGTTCATCAAGTGGATAATTTACCAGAATCTGATGCTAATTATGCCTACAGAACTACGGTAGTGGGAATTCCCGCCACTACCGAAACGATCGCTAAGGAGGGGGCGATCGATCGCTTTCGCCGTCGCCTCAAAGAACAGTTCCAGTCCAAGCAGAAGCAAAAACCCATGCTGACTCAAAGTCCTCGCCAGGTGATTAAAGGTGAAATTATGCCAGCGGACGATCGACCTCGCACTCAAACACAAACTAAAACTAAAACTCGGGGGGCGGAAGATGGGATGGCAAAACTGAAGCAGTTAGTGCAGATGAAAAAGGAGGGATACTTGACAGACGCCGAATTTGAAGCTGCCAAAAAACGCCTCTTAGGTCTTTGATAAGCATCCTCGTCACCCCGAAACCCCCACCCGAAACCCCCACCCGAAACCCCCACCCGTCACCCCCACCCTAAAGGGTAGGGCTACAAGAACAAAGCCCGCCTGCGCGGGCTGAAGAAAATTACCATTCTTATGTCTGAGATAACCTTCCCCGCCACCCCGAAAACCCCACCCGAAACCCCCACCCGGGAACCACCCGGGAACCTCTACTTTAACTGGAAGCCTAGCCATCTAGGGCTGTCCCGGCTTAAGTTGGTAGCCGTAATTTAGGTCGATCCTGTTAAAATGGCTGAAACCCTGAGCCTGGGTAGAATGACCTGATCGACCTAAAAGTCCCTCGGTGAAAGGGTTTGATGCCAATTTAGGCCGTTTTTTTCGCAAAGTTCCCTTAGGTGGATTGTCATTCACTAAGCAAAAGAATTATAATGGAGGAGAAGCAGCAATGAGTGGTTGAGCTACAGTAATCTTTGATGCTCAGGCCACGGTTCGACCGGCAAGCTCTGGAGGCCAAAGTAGCCTGCGGCTTGGTGGGATAGATAGGCCAGTTGCGCTTGTCGAGACTTGATGAAGTCACGGATGTGCTACGCAAACGAGCATTTTGGGGGATATGGAGCTTCCATAATCCTTGAATCGTAAATTTTTCCCAAGGAGGATCTATGAAGATATTGATAATTTTGGTTCTTGCATCTCTTGTTTCGGCCTTGACTTCATGTGAAAGTATCCCAGAAGAATCTAAGGTTGAGATTAAAAAAAGAACTGACAAAGTTATTAAACATACAAAAGATTATGTACAAGGGACCCTTGAGGCCAAATCAAACTTGGAATCAAATAATCAGCTTGAATATCAAAAGTCAATAGATGGTTCAATAGACAATATAGTTGCACTGAAAGAGCTGGGGGACCAGTCTAATCAGGAGATTGTTGATTTTTTAAGGGATAAAATTCGTGCTCGAATCAACGAAAATATATCACCTGAAGAAAAAGAAAAGCTAGAGGCGAAATTGTCTAAAAAAACGGGTTACATTAAAGAGTTTAAGGGTTACATCAAAGAGTTTAAGGATAATCAAACTCCTTCAGCTCTCACTGTTCTTATCGATCAGGTAAAAGCAATGAGCGATCGGGGACTGATTAATGGCAGTTACAGATTCGGAGCTATAGTATTTAGCTCATCTGGAAAAATTTCACTTGCATTGCCTTTATCAACAGATTTAGGTAGTTTGTCCTTAAGCACACCTTTACTTTCCTCAAGTGAATTCAGGAAAATTGAGGTTAGGAACGCTCAAGAAAAATATTTAGAGCTTGAGGTGAGCAATTCCGATTCCTTCAAGTATTACTTATCTGAGAATAAGATTGAAGTAGATGGAGAACCTTATCCTTTGCCTGAAGATGCAGCATTCAAAGGAATAGAAATGCAGGATTCAAAAATGATATTATTCTTTTAGCGATATTGTTTCAATAATGAGGGACAGTAGCGTTGGAACAATTATAGTAAGCCGTCACCCTCAGGAGTTGTGCAATATATAATCGTTTTGTGCTGTAAATTTTACCATGCAAGGGTTTTAACTGTAGTTGACAGGATGGGATGGCCAAACTGAAGCAGTTAGTGGAGATGAAAAAGGAGGGATACTTGACAGATGCAGAATTTGACGCTGCCAAGAAACGCCTCTTAGGTCTTTGATCGCCCTCGCCCTCTCGAACAAATTGGGCGGTATACAAAGCCCAAAATGAGGGGGGAATAGAGCTGGATGGGTTTCCAAATTTTGAATTTTGAATTTTGAATTTTGAATTGCTTAGCTATGGCATCATTTTCTCGAAAGATATGCGAAATTATTGATACCTTCTTAAAGAAGGGCGGGTCCCAGAACGGTTATGAAAAAATTATCCTTTCCTCATGGGACCCCCGTTTCCCCAGTTTTCAGCAGGGATTTAATCGCCGTTGGTTTGCACCTAGTTTACAGGTGGTATATTTGTGCTTTACGGCAGGGGGCGTCCGGAATGCCCTGGACGATGGGATTAAGGAGTACGGGGGCCACGTGAAAATTAAAAGCGGCGGACATTGCTACGAGGATTTTGTGTACAACGATGAGACCCGGGCGATAATCGATGTAACGCCGATGAAAGGGGTGGGTTTCGATGAAGATCGTGGATATTTCCTGGAAGCGGGGGGAACCAACTGGAGCGCGTTTGAAGCTTTATTTCTAGATTACGGAAAGGTATTGCCAGCAGGTTCCTGCTATTCGGTGGGGTTGGGCGGACATATCTGCGGCGGGGGATACGGCCTGCTCTCCCGCCTGTACGGGTTGACTGTGGACTGGTTAACGGGTGTAGAAATTGTAGTGAAAGACGATGGGAAACAACCAGCGCGAACTCTCTATGTTTCCCAAGATAGCAGCGGAGATGAATATGACTTGTATTGGGCCCAATGCGGCGGCGGGGGCGGAAATTTTGGTATTATCACTAAGTACTATTTTAAGTCACTGCCGCCAGCCCCCAAAAGTGCGATAATTTCTACCATTGCCTTTAGCTGGGAGGACTTAACTCTGGAGAGGCTGAGGGGCCTTTTAGAGTGGTATGCTCGGCTATCAGCCCGCACCGACAACGGTGAATTATTTGGCTTGTTTAAGCTGCAACACAAGGCAAGCGGTGAGATAAAGCTCCTGTTGCAAAGGGCCTTATTTGAGGACTCGGACCCAGTGGCCGCCGCCCTGGAAGGGATACAGTCTATGCATGGCGAACTTGGTGAGATATGCCCATACCGGCCCAAGCATACCTGTCCGGGAACTAAATACACATTTTATGAAGCGGTGCAAACTCTTAACGGTTCGGGACCCAACCGGCGGGGCAAGTATAAATCCGCCTATATGCGCAAAGGCTTTCCCCCGGACCAAGTAGAGGCGATATATGAAAATTTGCAGTGGATACCGGGTCCCGACTGTCTGGAGGGTCAGGAGGGTCCGGACTGTGTGGCAGAGGATATGAGGCAAAGTCTGGTACAGGTTAATACCTATGGCGGCGCTATTAACACCAAGAGTGCGACGGCAACGCCTATTCCTCAACGAGATTCTATTATGAAGCTTCAGTACCAAACTTACTGGCAGGACCCCAAAAAGGATGCTTACCACCTGCGATGGATCCGGAAAATGTATGGGGATGTCTACGCGCAAATGGGCGGTACCCCTGACCCGGCGCGGTACCCCGATAACAATGTCAATGGTTGTT
Organism: Hormoscilla sp.; assembly: GCA_051439505.1. Classification (GTDB taxonomy): domain Bacteria; phylum Cyanobacteriota; class Cyanobacteriia; order Cyanobacteriales; family Desertifilaceae; genus Hormoscilla. Next base: position 21,042 of record JBFRWI010000220.1, read on the forward strand.
ATTACAATTACCCGGATACTGACCTGGGCGACAGGGCCGAGGGGCTGGATGCGGCCCTATGGCTGTATTTCCTGGACAACTACCAGACGAACGATCGCAATTTGGTAAGGGTTAAAGGTCGCTGGGATCCAAATAATTATTTTAACAGCGCCCAGTCTATTCCGGTTAAGCCATCAGGCCGGAAAACTAAGGGCGATCGGGCTTATGTTCGTAATTTATAAGAATGGTGAAATAGTTATTAGATCGTTAAGTTAGTTATGGATTTACAAATATGAGATGCATCCGAAACACCCACCCTAAAGGGTAGGGCTACAAGAACAAAGTGCTCTCTGCTCTCCTCTCCGCATGCGCTAGGGCGCGCATGCTCCGGGATGCGCTTCCGCACTCGCTTTAGCGCTCGTGCTTCGGGATGCGCTGCCTGCGCGGGCTGAAGAAAATTACCATTCTTATGTCTTCGATCTCCCTCACTTTGATAAAATACGCTATTAGTCGGTTTTAACCCACTTTAGCTATTAGCCGGGGGTTTGAACCCCCGGCGGGATAACAGCGAAGTCTAAGAGGTTCATTAATATCGGAGGTTAGATCGTGTCTGACTGGTGGAAGCTATTCCCGCCCTACCTGCTAGTTCTGACTGTACTGTTGGTAATCCTACCCACTATAGCTGCTATCTGCCTGCGCATCTCCCTTTACAGTCATCTGATTTTCCTAGAGTCTCGGGTACTGAGACTGATAAATGACTCCAGTCGGGGGATGCAACCGCAAATTGTGGAAAACCTTGAGCAAAGATTTCGGCAAGCTAGTAGCAACCTCGAACAGGTGAATACATTTGCTCTGATTTCGGGGCTATACAGCAAAGAAAAATTTAAGTTTTTGGGTTTTTCTTGGCGCTGCGTGCAGTGGGATGAATTTTGCCGCTACTTGCCGAATTTGTTGGTCGCCTTGGGTCTGCTAGGTACCTTTTTGGGCATCACTCTCAACCTTTTTAATCTGAGTATGACTATTACTCAACTTCAGAGAAATAATGTCACGGACGTGGCGGTTTTATTCCAGAAATTACAGTCCCCTCTCCAAGGCATGGGCATTGCTTTTATTACCAGTTTGCTGGCCGTAGCTTGCAGTGCCTTGTTGACAGTGGTAAACTTGCGTTGGAATACGAATTTAGCCAAGTCTCAGTTGATTCTCTCTTTAGAAGATTATCTGGACAACGTGTTACAACCAACCATTGAGGGTCATGGCCGACTGGATAAAGCTGTTAACCGCATGGTAGAGCAGCAGCATGAGTTTTTGACCAGATTTCACGATAATGTTACGGCAGCAATGGAGAGATCCTTGGGCAAGGTGGCAGAACAAATTGCTGCTGGTAATAGAGAAGCTACTGAACTGGCTACTCGCGTATACGATCGCTTTAGCAGAGCTGCTGGGACGATCGCCAATGCTGCGGATGAGTTCAACCATGCGGTGGCGGCCATGCAGGCCACTACTGAAGAATTTGCCGGGGTGGCTCAAATCTTCGAGCAGAGTCAGTTTGCTCGGAAGTTATCAACGGCGACAATGGGTTTGGTCAAGACCCAAGCAAAGTTCGATCGCTCTACTGTCAGTTTAGCAGAAACAGTGAAATCCATGGAAAGGACGGGGAAGATCCTAGGGAGTGCGAGTCAGCAGTTAGTGAAATTGCTCGGAGAAATTAGCAGTGCCAATCAAACTACCGTGCAAGTATTAGAGTTGCATCAGCAAAATCAGCAGTCTCTGCATAATATTATTCCCGAATTGCAGCAAACTGTGGAGCGTTTTCAGTCAGGAGTTACAATTCTTAACAAAATGCAGTCCCAAATTGTGAATAAAGCTGATAGTATGGAAGGGGTGAAGGTAGAGCTGTTAAACTTGGTGACGACCATGAATCGCTATACAGACCAGATAAATCTGGCAATTCAGTATTTGGGTCAGCGCCTGACTAATAATGTCCCAGCAGGTACTAGCAACCAGCAACTGCAAGCTGTGACCGCCCAGGTAAATCAGGGGATTCATTATTTGGGCGATCGCATATTAGCCATGGGGAAGGAAACCAATAGCAGCAACCAGCAATTATTGAAACAGCTGGAGGCATGTGTCCGGCATCTGGTGGAGGCGAAACAGGAAATCTACTGGCTGCGGGAAACCCTAGAACAGCCGGTAAAATTTAAGGATGACGCGAATTTTATCAACAAGTTGAGATCCCAATTGGACCGAAAGTAAGCAATAATTTTAGGGTATAATGGTACGGAATTAAGTAAAAAAACTCTAATTTGTCATTGCGAGGGGGGGCTCAGAGGGTTTAACTTGTGTTATATATGAGTTAACCCCCCCGAAGCAATCTCATACCTCGCGGGGAGATTGCTTCGGGGGGGATCCTCGGCGATCGCCACAAGGTCGGTTTGGACTTCCCCCCCCCACGCTGCGCGAAAAATCGCAATGACAGCTTAAGTCAGTACCATTCATTGTAAAATAGAATGAACGAGCCCCTTGACAATTAATCGATCTTATGGCAGAGTAAGAGCAGGCGATGGGATGGAGCAATGGCAGACTGGGAATTTCTGATCCAAAAAGAGGGCCTGAGGGCATGGTTGCCCCTAAAACCCCCGATCGCGCAACTAAAGTCGGGTCGCTATCGAGTAGTGGCCCGATCGCACCGCGTGCATACGGAAGTGGAAGTGCGTCTGACTTATCAGTCACAAGGGCAGCGGTTGCAAAAATGGATTCGCCATACAAACGAGAACGGTTCGATGCCGGTGTTTCCCTTCATCCACCTGGAACCGGGTCTGTGGGAAATTAGCTGTTCTGGTAACCTGATGTCGGAACTGGTAGGAGATAGCTGGAAACATACGGTGCAGTTGCAAGTTTTGCCTGTAAACTCAGAGTCGGAAGTTGACCAACCGCAAGTTGAACTGGAAGATGAACATCCGACAATAGATCTAGAGGATAGCAGTCAAATGGAAGGTTTGCCTGTAAACTCAGAGTCGGAACTGGACCAACCGACACCAGAGTTAGTGGAAGCTTCGGTACCAGTCCCGATCGGGCTATCACTTGACCAACGAACTTACATAGCGTTTCCCGGTGAGTCGATCGCCCTTGGGGGACAAGTATATCTGGTAGAGGAAAACGATCGCACATCTGAGTCGCAAATAGAACCAAGAGTCAATAATTACGAATTACTGATTCTTCTGCGCCACCCAGAGAACTCCCAGACCATCAAGGAAATTCGTCAATTATTGTCCTTTGAGATCCTGCCGGGACCTTTTGAATATTCCTTTGACCTGCCCCGAGAGTGCCAAACTCGCGTAATTTTGGGAGAACTGCAACTGTTTGACGTGACTTCAGGTTCGTCAATGGTAACTCAAGAGTTTACGATCGCCCTGGTGGTGCATGAGTCCATCGAGACGATCGCCCAGCAGACTCACTCCGTGCTCACTATTTTTCCCGAACAGTTGGCCCTAGGTAAAGTTAAATCAAAAGCCGACTCCCGCAAGTCCCCACCGCAAGTCAAACCTGCAGTTAATCTCTCTTTTAACTTGGCGAAGGATCCTCCACAGCAAGAACGTCGTCAGAGCAATTTTCAACCCGCACCCTACAGCCCCATACCCGATCGCCTTTACCAACCAGACCCGGAAAAGTCAACCCGCAAGTCTCCCCAACTTCCTCCGATCGGAAATAAGTCCAATATCCCCGATCGCCCACCGGTAGAGTCGGAACCCAAAGATGTCAACCAGGATCGGCAACCGATCAAACCTCTCAGTTTGCCCCCCATCAAAAAGGGCGATCGCGCAGTTTGGTCACCCTTGGATAGAGAATTTCTGGGATTAAAATTTCAAGATCGTTTTACCGAAAGGCTGAAAATATTGGCTGAAGATCCCGAACCCTTACAAATATTGGAACCCAACCCATTGACCGACTCAGGGGAAGACTCTCATGAGTCCGAGGATCTGGGGGAGGATGAAATGTTTGTCTATGAAGAAATGAGCGGCGATCGCGCGGAATTAGTTGCTCCTACTCAGGGGGCGATCGAGCTTTACGAGGGGCCACCAGTGCCGAAACCAGAGTTGCAGGTGCCAGAGGGTGAATTAGTAGCAGGAGAGTCCATCATCATATTGGTAAAACTGCCTAATTTATTATCACGTTTTTATGTTAAATTATGGGTATTAGATCCGCAAACCCGCACCCTCTTAGAACCGCCGCGCTGGTTGACTAAATTTCAGCCTCACCTCTATCAGGAGGGGATGGAAACTAATACCGAGTTTCCAGTACCTTTTGGCTGCATGGAAATTCAAATAGAGGCGATCGCAGTTGAAGTTGCCACCGAACGGGAAAGCCACAAAGTGACAGTTAACCGCATGGTAGTACCGCCTAATTTACCGGAATTGAGAATGGAAAATTGAGCATGGAAAATTGAGAAAATATATAAGCTGTCGCCCATTGCATAGGCCGATCTTCTGAAAGTATCTCAATTGGTTTTCCAATTTTTAATTTTGAATGAGAGAATTTTGAATTGCTTAGTGGTAGCCCAGCAGACTGGGAATAAATGCGTTACCCTAAAGGAGGATGGGCAATCGCCGCACCGTCGGTAAAGGCCCTGGGTGGCGCTCGAAGGAAAGCCAAAAAAGCCAGACCAATGGACTTTTATATTACCTGTTTTACTTTCGGATTGTTTCTTGTCATTTTTCTGTGGGTTGGCGCCCTTGCGGCCCAAGTTTCTACGGATAGGGATGCAGACTACTTACTGGGCGATCGCTCCTTTGGGAGAATCTTTGTGGCTCTGAGTGCTGGCGCAACGGGTAACAGTGGGTTTATCATGGTAGGAGCGGTAGGAATTGCCTACTCAATGGGACTTTCCGCTTTTCTGATGGTGCTTGCTAGTTGCTTAGGGGAACTGACGTTTTGGATGCTTTTTCCGGGGAAGATTAACCGGATATCCTCCGAGCAAGACTCAAAAACTGTTCCGGAGTTACTCGGTTGTGCGGTCAAGCAACCTCAAGGGAAAAGAATCGTTACTGCAATAGCCGCCCTCATTTCCATTATTTTTGTGGGTACCTATACTGCCGCCCAATTTTCCGCAGCCGCCAAAACTCTCAATGTATTTTGGGGCATTGAACCCCATTTGGGAGTAGCGATCGCGGCAGCATCTATACTGGTCTACTGCGTGACAGGGGGTCTGAGAGCTTCCATCTGGACCGATATCGTCCAATCTTTTGTGGTCATGTTCGTTTGCTTTGGCATGCTTGCGGTGGCAATTAGAGCTGGAGGAGGGGTTTGGGAAATTATTTCTCAACTCGATCGGATCGATCCTCAACTGATGAATATTACTGCCCAATTTAGCGGGTGGAATTTGATCGCCTACCTGGTAGGATTTTTCTTTTTTGGCATCGGATTTGATTTGAGTCAGCCTCAATTTATCGTCAGGTTGCTCGCTGGACGGAGTCCGACAGAAGTTGCCCAAGCCCGATGGATTTACTTAGCTTACGTCTATTCTACCTGGAGTGCAATGGTTGCCTTCGGTATCATTTGTCGGGTGTTAATCCCCGATATTTCCGATCCCGAACAAGCTTTGTCCTTGTATGCTATGCAAAACTTCAATCCCTGGTTGGTGGGAATAGTCCTCGCTGGCATCTTTTCCGTTATTGCCTCCACTGCTGATTCCCAACTCCTGGTTTGTTCCAGTGCCCTGGGGAGAGATATTTTCCCTTATTTGGAGAGCAAAATGTCAAAAATATATGGGATAAAATATCAGCAGTTTATTACCTTGTTTGTCGGGGTATTAGCCGCGATCGCGACTATAAATCTCTCGGGGACAGTTTTTTCCTTAAGTATATTTGCGGTGGGGGCCTTGGCGGGTTCCATCGGACCGGCAATGCTGATTGCGATCTTGAAAAGGCGCACCCATGCTCTGGCTTTTATCAGTACGATGTTGGTGGGATTAATGACTGCTTTAGCCTGGGAAGCTTGGGTAGATAATCAAATTATTAACGAGATTTTTCCCAGCTTTTTAATGGCTTTGTTCGTCCACGAACTGTTAATGAAGACTGTTTTCAAGAAACGAGTTGGAGAATTTTAGATATTGGGCGATCGGGCTTTTGCCAAGGAAACCAAAAACCAAAAACCTCGTTCCCTGGGGTCGTCAGGGAACGAAATTGAGTTGACGATATTTATTCTCATGGATGCACTGAGCACGCAGCTTGAATAATGAAATTGCTTTTATGGCTGTGGTGGTGGATGCTGGCTTAACCTGCTATAATCAAGTATATCTTATCCAAAAGGCGATCGCGAAGTGCAACTATGACATTGGCAGAATTAGAAACGCAACTCCTGGCCTTGACTCCCGCTGAAAAAGCGTCAGCCATAGGTATTTTAATTAAAAATTTGAGCAATGGTTCCCCAGGAATTACCAAGACTCCTGGGGTCTGTGGCGGTGAAGCTTGCATCGCGAGGACTCGCATCCCTGTTTGGTTGCTGGTGGGTTTTCGTCGTCAAGGTGCAACAGATGCTTATATCCTAGAAGGCTATCCCCATCTTACTGCTGCCGATCTGGTGAATGTCTGGGCTTATGCTGATGCACACCCAGAGGAAATTGAAGATGCGATCGTCAAGAATAGGTAAGCGTGATCTATGGCAAGTTTGTAGGAGGATGAAAATTTCTCACTCTTAGGATTATCTATTGTATTCTATCCGATATTCCTGGGGAGTGAATTAAATTAAGCTCTTGAGGAGAAAGTGAAGTCGTCAAAGGAGTCTAACATGAATCTATCATACAAAGCGATACAGTTTCTTATTGAAGCTATTGACTATCGGCTCGAAGCCTACGAGGAAAGGTTGAAGTTAATAGATGACATTGATGAAGATGAAGCTTCTGACATTGGCAATGATTGTGGTTTTTTAGAATCGCTTCGTCACGATTTAGCGCAGACATTGCAAAATCGCGAGACTGTTCTACTATCAGAGGAGACTTTCCCTCGTAAAGTCTCCTCTGTTTGAGACCGATCGCCCACTATCCTGCCCTCTTGCAAAAACACCATCTGTAGGGGCGAAGCATTGCGGCGAAAATCTGTGTTCTAAATGAATAATTTACATTCCGCAATGCTTCGCCCGGCTTCGCGACGAAGAAACTTGAACATACCCGACTGCTTACGCGATCGCCTCCAGCAAGCCAAAAACAGCTTTCAGTTGAGAGCTGTTTTCTGAGTTGAACGGAAAGTTAAGCTCTTTAATCCGATCGGGAGTTTTCTGGGAGACTCTCATAATTTCAATACCTACCACATTAGGAGCGATCGTCAAAGTCATAAACTATCCCAGGAGCAACCTCTTCTGATTCGATAATTTTGGAGTCATTAAGGCGCAAATAAGCTGCATCTGCTTGTCCATCGAATTCTAAGAACATAATTTTCCCATACTAATTTACTCTGTTGCCGAGATTTGACATTTCAATCTAATTTTAGTATATACTTATGATCTGCATTTCCCTACTGCAAGTACGGATGAACGGGTCCATATGGTATGCCTGTTCTGCGTAACGCCAGGGCCCCATCCACCTTTCACCGGTGCATTGTAGGGTGGGCACCGCCCACCAGAAGCGGGTTTTGGTAACAACAACTGTTTGCGACCACACCCGTCACCCACCTTATCATGTAGTATATTATTATCAGCAAGACCTCAAGGGCAAGATTAATGACAAACAGCAATGCCACGCCAACCGCTCCAAATTCTCTTAAGCAGAACAAACGGTTGGTAGACACAGCCCTCGAAGATATTTTAGTCCCTGGACTAACGCCCTTCATCAAACGAGAGATGAAGAGGGTTTATAAAAAAGATTGGTTGCAAAAAGCACGAGAAAAATTGCAGCATTACCATCGGGATGGAAATGACCTGAACTGGGAAGACCCCCAAGTAATCCTGCAATTACTTTTGAACCATTGGCGCGATGCTTTCCTCCAACCACCAGAATTCGACCACCAGGAGAAAAGTTTAGTGAGTAACTTGCTGGCTATTCGCGGTCAAGTTAAGCATAATGCTTTCAAGAAGTATGATAATGAATACACGGATTACGTCCTTTACAATATGGAGCTACTGCTGAAGGCTGTTCCTAATGATAAGACCGCACGGGAAAAAGCGCAAGAGGTCCGGAAGCTAAGGGAAGACTTTAGCCTTCCGGATGAAAGTACATTTGCAAAGCAGTTGGCAGTTAATATTCAACCAGATGATAATCCTTTCATTCCCCTGACTGGCAGAGTGGAGACTCCCCAACTGTTCTTTGGCAGGGAAAAGGAAATCCAGCGGGTATTTGAGACTCTTAATAGTGGTAGTAGCGTCGCCCTGATAGGCGATCGCTCAATTGGCAAGTCTTCCCTACTCTGGGCGATTTGCCAACAGGCAGAAAGCAAAATGACATCGCCTCGCAAGCCTATTTACATCAATCTACAATACATCTTAGACGATAATGATTTCTACGAAGCCCTCTGTTATGAGGTGGGGATTGATGTCTGCAAAGGATATTCTTTGAATCGGGCCTTGAAGCAACAGCGTCCTCGACTGCTGCTAGTCCTCGATGAAGTGGAGAAGATGACTTGGGACGGGTTTACCAACCAGCTACGGGCACAACTGCGAGGTTTAGCTGAAGGGGGTGATGCGCCCTTGCGTTTAGTGGTTGCGGCTTCTACTTCTCTCGATAAATTGTTTCCCGACAGTCAGGCAATGGGCATGACCTCACCCTTCACAAACATTTGTATTGAAGAACGGATTAACGCCTGGGATGAGGCAAGGGTTCGCGAGTTTATTAGTCACCGTCTCGCTACAACTCAGATCCTTTTTGAGGAGGATGATATTTCCCAGATTGTTCGGAAAAGTGGCGGTCACCCCAAGCGAGTGATGGATCTATGTCATACAATATATGAAGGCTACAAGGAGAAGACGCCATGAACAAAAACAGTCCAGTTACCCGCTTATATTTAGCGCCCAAGCTGAAGCGACCCCTATCCTTGTGGAATCCCCTGGATTACCTGCGCCTGTTGTACTGGGTGTTTTTCTTTCCTCAGGCTTTGCGCTGGTATTTAGACACCTTCGGGGGCGGGTATATTCCTGCATCGGAAATGAATTGGCGCAAAGGATGGGAGTTACTGCGTCAGAATCCTATTCACCGTAAATTGTTGTTACAAGGGTTGCTGTTACAAGGGCTGCTGTTAGCTTTTATTAGATCGTCAGATATAGAAATATTTATTCAGCAAATGGGCTCTCCCATTAATTGGGCGATCGTGGCCTATCAGGCGGTGCAAGGTGTAGCGTTTGGCGTGGGGTTTGGCGTGGTGATGCCTGTGATGTCTGGCGTGGCGTTTGGCGTGGCGTTTGGCGTGGCGTTAGTCGTGGCCTTATGGGCGATGTCTGACGTGGTGATACCTGTGGTGTTTGGCGTGGCAAGTGATGTACTGAAGGGCGTGTTGGAGGGTTTGATAAGGGACTTAGCAGAGGGTCTGGTAGGCTTAGCAAGAGGTCTGGCAGAGAGCACGCATGTAGCAACGGGCGTGATGTTGGCAATCGAGGTAGCAATAGTGGTAGCACTAGGGGTAGTCCTAGGGGTAGTCCTAGGGATAGTCCTAGGTGTGGCATTAGGTGTGGCACTAGGTGTGGCGTTTGGCCTGGTGACCGGAGTGTCGTTAGGCGTGGCGTCTAAGACGATCTTTCGCATGCTCAGGGGTGTGGCGTCTGGCCTGGCGTATGGCGTGGCCTTAGGCGTGGCCTTAGGCGTGGCCTTAGGCGTGGCGTTTAGCGTAAAGTCGGACGTGCCGTTTGGTGTGGTGTTTGGCGTGGTGTTAGTCGTGGCAGGGGGCATGGCGTCTGGCCTGGCCTTAGGCGTGGCCGGGGGCGTGGCGTTTGCCCTGGCGATCGCGCGTCCGGAAAACTGGCTGATTGGTTCGCTGCTCAACCTGCATTCTCTTCAGAATGGAAGCTGGCTGCTGCCGCGTATCACTGTAGTTCCCCTTCCTTATCTATCCTCTCGTTTGACAAATTGGCTGCGACAAGACTGGGAAACGGGTCTGCATAATGCTAACCAATTGCTGCAATACACCCTTCAGTTCATTCCCGTCATCGAAGCTGTAAATCAAGAACTGGCTCTACTTCCCCCAGAGCAGCTCATCTTTCGTATGACTCAGCTTGCTGAAGATCCGTATGATTGGCAATTATTACGTTTTGCTTCCGCTTCTTTAAGTGCAGTAATGAAAGCAGAGGCTGTGGAAGGCTTTATTCTCTTCCCTCGCCCTTGGCGGGAACGCCTCCAGAGTCGTTTTGTAACGGAACCCCGCTTAGACACCCCTGCTCGTGCTGCTGGGGCTGGTTTCTGGTATCTACACATATTTCAGCCAGCAGAAGCAGCAGAAGCGTTTGCAGTTGTACGCTTTCTCCCCTATGGAGAGGAGCTATTTGTTCTTGCTCAAACCCTAGCAGTATTTCACGAAGCTAAAGATCCCGCAACAATTTCCACCATTCAAGTACCCGCTTTCCCCAACGAACCGCTTTTGCGTTCGACAAGCTGGAACGCTATGGACAGTTTGCGTAGAGTCGTTGAAGACGTGCAAGTCGTTCAACGTAGCGTCTCTCGTTCTACCCGTTCCTTTGCTCTCAACCGCGCCCTCGGAGAACTCACAAATCTTCTCAACCAGTCTGACACATTACCTAAAGCCGAAGCAAGACTGATTGTCGATATCGCTCGAACTTGGCAAGCAACCCTACTCAACATGGCGGGTGAAGTCGGGGAAGTCTCCATCACCCAGCCCGTAACCAATCCTTACATTGCTGGCGATCCAGTGGAGGGAAATTTATTTGTCGGACGCGAGGACATCCTCAGACAGTTGGAAGAATTATGGGTGATGAGTCCACAACTCCAGTCAGTCGTCCTCTTCGGACATCGGCGCATGGGCAAAACTTCTATCCTGCGGAATGTAGCCAACTATGGGGGAGCGCAAGTACGAGTCATTTACGTGAACTTGCAGCGCCTGGGAGACATTTCCCAAGGGGTTGGAGAAGTGCTAATTGCCATTAGCGATGAAATTGCCACTGCTTTACAGCTTCCCCCTCCAGAAGATAAAGCAATGCTGGAACTTCCCGAACAAAATTTTCAACGCTACCTGAAAAAAGTCGTCGCCGAAATTGACCGACAGGGAGTGATTATCGCCCTAGACGAGTTCGAGATAATTGAGGAATTGATCTCCGCAGGAAAAATTCCCTCCGGGTTTATGGGGTATCTCCGGGGTTTGGTGCAAATGAGTTCTAAAATAGCCTTCGCCTTCGCGGGTTTGCATACATTGGAAGAGATGACCGCTGATTACTTCCAACCATTCTTCGCCAGCGTCATTCCCATCCGGGTGGGTTTCCTGACTGCGGGTTCGACGCGCCAACTCCTCGCCAACCCCGGGGAAGATTTTCCCCTAGACTACCACCGGTCAGCATTAGACCAAATCTATGATCTCACAGGGGGTCAACCCTATCTCGTACAATTGATCGGATTTCAGTTAGTGCGCCGCTACAACGACCAAGTGTTTGAATTAGGACGTACCCGGGACCCGGTTTTTACAGTAGAGGACGTGGAAGCAGTCATCAATGACGATTTGTTCGCGAGAGGTCGCTACTACTTTACGGGGGTTTGGGGTCAAGCTGCCCAGGGCCCATCAGGTCAGCAGGATATTATCAGAGCTATAGTACCCCATCGGGAAGGACTAAATCTAGAGGAAATAGCCCGCCATACTACAATCGAGCATAGCAGTATACAGCCAGCGCTAGAAACATTAAGACGGCACGATGTCGTGGCGGAAAAAGAGGGGCGCTGGTACATTATTGTGGAACTGTTTCGCCGCTGGGTTTTGAACAATGAGTCTCCTGGCCCGCCGGGGGTTAAAACCCCCGGCTAATAGCTAAAGTGGGTTAAAACCGACTATAAACATTGTATCAAAATATAATGTAGGGTGGGCATCGCCCACCTTTACCCACGGTTGACAGTAGACATTGCCCACATTTGCAAGAAGGGGCGATCGATCGCATATCGGATATTGTAGGTGTACGGCATCAACAGCTTTGGGATATAAACCGATAAAATATCTATTGCCGTGCCCCGGCCCTCGCAAATGATGAACCGCGAATTTAACATCATCAATATTAACCGATAATTTGCCGATGTCGTGCCCAGACATAAAATTGCCGATCGCCACCCGGGGCACGGCCAATACTTCTCGGTTAAGAATTTTATTTGTCATTGCGAGGGGGGGATACATCGCGATTAACTTATGCACCAAGCGAGTTAACCCCCGAAGCAATCCCCGCCCTAGTCGTCGGGGAGATTGCTTCGGGGGGGGAATGAATGTATCAGCGGCGATCCTAACATGTCGGTTTGGGCCCCCTCGCAATGACAAGTTGTGAACCGAGAAGTATTGGGGGCACGGCGAATTGAACATTGTCATCCTTTACCGATAATTTGCCGATGCCGTGCCCCTACATTTACTTGCGATCGCCACCCGCCCATTGAACATCATCAATATTAACCGATAATTTGCCCATGTCGTGCCCAGACAGAAAATTGGCGATCGCCACCCGGGGCACGGCGGATTTAACATTGTCATATTAACCGATAATTTACCGATGCCGTCCCCCGGCCCTTGTTCTATCCTATATCAAGAGAGAGAAACGCTATATGCAAAAATCAGAAACCAAAGTAAATTATCTGGCGATCGGGTATGGAAATCAACTGCGAGGCGATGATGGCATCGGACAGCAAGTGGCATTAGAGGTAGAACGTTGCCATTGGGAAAACGTGCGATCGCTGGCCCGGCATCAATTAACACCCGAACTAGCAGCGGAACTGGCGGAGGTAGACTGCGCCATTTTTGTAGACGCTTGTATTACCGGAGATGCAATACAAGTAATATCCTTAGAACCTCTGCCCTCCGAAGGATGCCAATTGGGACATTATCTCGACCCCCGATCGCTTTTATATCTGGCCCAATGGCTTTACGGCCACTCTCCCCAGGCATGGTTGATTTCAGTGCCGGGAGTCAACTTTGAACTGGGCGATCGCCTTTCACCGGTTGCCCAACAGGGAGTGGCTGAAGCCGTATCACTAATTGAGGAATTAGTCAAGAAGAATAAAGTTTTATAACAAAAAGAGAGAAGGGGAGATTTGATGGTAAAGGTGGTATAGCCAGACCACAGCGGTTTTAACCTGATGTTAAACCGGACTCATTTCTGGGAAAAACACTATGTCAGGAGAAGGATTTCCTAACTCAAATTGAATATTTGGGTAATTGTGGTAAAGTGGGCTAGTCTGTTGGTGAAATAAATTGTCTAGCAACCGGTAGTGAAAAAGGAAAATTATTGCCACCAGATGAGGGAGTAAAAATAGACCAATCGTGGTAAAGTACGATCGGGGAATGTTGGCTCAGTCGAGCGCATTGCAAAGAGTTCAATAATTGTGGAAGGAAAAATGAGAAAAACTCGACAGAGAAGCTTGAAAGCTTTTCTCATGACAGTTCTGTTGATGATAGCGTCAGTCGGTGCGCTAGCGATCGGGCCCGATATAGCCCTAGCAGGAGCACAGGTTCTTCTGGCCACCAGTGAGCCTTATACTCAGGAAGTTGTGAAGCTCACGCTCCCTGATGAGACCGTTAATTGGCAAGCTGACAGTACTGTTGATGGCTCCGGCGCCGGTGATTTGGACGGGATCCAAGTCAACTACACAACCGTTAAAGTTTGGAACGCGGGGACATTTTTGGACGTTGACTGGGGAAAGATCCCTGCAACAAACGATGCCGTCGAATCCGGTGTTACCTATAAAAACGCAGGCATTCTAGGTGCAGACGCTCGCATCAACCCCACCCAAGAGCAAACCATTACCTTTGACAGCAACATTGAAAATCCTTTGCTGTTGGTAAACTGGACGACGGAGCAAATGTCCTTTGACTTTGGTGATTTAGATGTGGAGTTACTAGACAGTAACCCCACCACTCTGGCAAACAACGTCATCACTTGCCCGGGTTCGGCGAACACTGCCAATGATGGTTTTGCCGTCAGGATAAAAGGTGTGTTTGGACCGGAAAATCCCTTGACGTTCGACATGACCTCTACGTCTAGCTTCCAGTCCGTAGGCTTTACATTGAGTGCCAAGAAAGCTGTAATGGCCCAAACAGGAGAAATTCAGGGCATCAAGTGGAATGACCTGAATGGTGATGGCATTCGTCAGGAGTCAGAACCAGCTTTATCCGAGGTAAAAATATACCTGGATTTGAATGAGAACCGCGTATTTGACCCAGGTGAACCAAGTCAGATTACAGACGCCAAGGGTCAGTATCGGTTTACGGGCTTGCAACCGGATACTTATATAGTGCGGGAAGTAGTGCCCACGGGCTTTAGCCAGACCTACCCAAAACCTCCCAAAGATGAAAATGGGGCAACGACCGAAGGATCGTTACAAATGATTAAGCCCAACCCTGCTGTAGCTGCTACCTTTATTGGTAATGCGGGCATATCTACAGATGGTTTGGGAACTACTGGTAGCGGGACAATTCAAGCAGAAGTTCCGGCTGGATCGACCGTTGAATACGCATTCCTGCATATTGCCACTCGACAAATTCAACCAGGACAAATAGGCTTCGACGGTCAGGGAGTTTCCATCAGCTGGTTAAACAATGCCGAACCGGGACCCTTTCAATTTAAGACTGGACGGGCCGATGTCACGGGAATTGTGGCGAACAAAGTTGGCAGTAGCGGGGGAACTTTCAACTTTACCGTAGACGAAACGGTAACTGGCAATCCAGGTAATGTAGAAGGAACCAGCTTAACGGTAATTTACTCTAACCCCGAATTACCAGAACGCACCATTCTGGTTTTGGAAGGCGGTCTGACAGGGCCGACTCCGAAAACCAACATTCTCTATCTGAACGAACCTCTAGATCCGACCATCCCGGGTTTTACTGCTCAAATGGCTTTGGGCATTCAGTTTGGTGTCTTGAATGGTACGCAATACAGCATGATCGATGTTAACGGTAAGCGCTTAACCAGTTCAGCCGGAGACTATGATGATGGCAGTGGTTCTAACGGTCAACTGGTAACGGTAGGAGGTGTAGGAGATACCCTCTCTAACCCAGTTAACTCGGTCAGCACTACAGATAAAAGCGATGACGAGTTGTACGATCTGACTCCTTTCCTAACCAAAGGGGACGCATCTATTCGACTCGATACTGCTAACCCTTCTAATGATGACTCGATTTTCCTGGTGGCGGTGATGTTTCCAGGTGCTGCTAGCGCTGAAGAACGGGGTTTCTATGAGGTTGACATCTCAGAAGGGACGATCGCTTCTGACATTAACTTTGCTAATCTGCTTACCGGTAACGTGCCTCCGATCGCAGTAAATTCAATTCCCGACCAAACTGCAAAAACAACGGAAGCTTTCAGTTTCACGGTTGCGTCCGATAGCTTCAGCGATGCTAATGGTGACAACCTCACTCTCAGTGCAACTCAAGAAAATGGCGATCGCCTGCCAGCTTGGCTCAACTTTAATCCTCATACCGGAACCTTTAGCGGTACTCCTCCTGAAAGTGCTGTGGGTACTATCTCTATCAAGGTGACAGCTAACGACGGTCATGGCGGCACCCAAAGCGATAGCTTCAACCTCACGGTCCTACCGGGTAATAAAGCACCAGTGGTCGTCAACCCGATCGCAGACCAAGCTACAACCACAGGAGATGACTTTAGCTTTACAGTCGGGGGTGATACTTTTAGCGACCCAGATGGAGACAGTCTCACAAGAAGTGCAACTCTCGAAAATGGAGAACCCTTACCAGACTGGTTGACTTTTGACCCAGCGACTGGTACATTTAGCGGTACTCCAGCAGCAGGAGACAACGGCACGATCGCCATTCAAGTTACAGCCGATGATGGTAAAGGCGGTGTTGTCAGCGATACCTTCAATCTGGTCGTTAATGGGGCTCCGGTGGTAGTCAACCCGATCGCAGACCAAACCGCCACCGCAGGAAAAGACATCAGTTTTCCAGTTCCCGGGGATACCTTTAGCGACCCAGATGGAGACAGTCTTACAAGAAGTGCAACCCTCAAAAACGGGGATCCTCTACCGGACTGGTTGACCTTCAACCCAGCTACGGGCGAGTTTGCCGCTACTCCTGGTAATGGCGATATCAGCAGCATCTGCATTACCGTTACCGCTAATGATGGTCGTGGCGGCGTGACAAGCGATACCTTTAACGCGATCGTCCAATCTGTTTTAGCCGAAAAAGAGACCTTTATCAACCCAGACAACGGGCATATCTATTTCCTGACTGAGGCTTTAAGTTGGACTGAAGCCCGGGCAGAAGCAGAAGCAGTTGATGGTAATTTAGTTACTATCAATGACCTAGAGGAAAACGATTGGCTGTGGGGAACTTTCGGCACCGCAGAACCTTTCTGGATCGGTTTGAATGACGCTGCCGAAGAAGGCACCTTCGAGTGGGTTAGCGGCCAAGATCCCGACATTTATTTTGATGACTACTGGTCTAGCACTCAGCCCGATAGCGGCTACTATGGTGGCGAAGAGAAAGATTACGTAGTCATGAACTGGCGTGATGACAACGATCCCAGCGGCGGTTGGGGCGATGTCGAAAATGCTGGTCCAGGTTACGGCGAAGCAGTTCCAGGTATTGTCGAAGTGGAACCCGAAACTCTCGACTATGATCTGACTGTGTTGAAACCAGAACCGAAAGATTGTCAATAGACTCTCCCGAACGGGTGGGCATCCCTCACCTGAGAAGACAACTGTAGGGTGGGCACCGCCCACCGGGGATAACCCTAGTGGGCATCCCTCACCTGAGAAGACAGCTGTAGGGTGGGCACCGCCCACCGGGGATAACCCTAGTGGGCACCGCCCCCACAGGGGATAACCCTAGCTATAGATAAGGTGATGCCCACTTTACTTGCTTAATAGCGATTTAGAAACCAGGTTTTTACTCCATACCTGGTTTTTTAATTCAAGCATATTAATCTCCCGAAACTGCGATTAAATGCCCCAACATAAATTTTTGGTGTTGCACATTTTTGGGATGATAGCAGCCAATTTTTAAAATTTGCTAATGGCTAATTGCTAATTGAAAAGAGTAAATAGATATTTATGACTACAAATGACTATCTCAATTAGCCATTGACAATTAGCAATTAGCAATTAGCAGCCCTCATCATCCCGTCGTTGTGCAACGCCG
>JBFRWI010000221.1:0-19735 GCA_051439505.1 Hormoscilla sp.
GTTTAGCTTTGAATTGTAATTCATTGGTCTGCGCTGGCATCACCGCCAATTTTGGACATACCTTTTACGCACTTCCACCTCCATGGGAAATCACTTCATTAAGTGATGAAAGGCTGCGCTGAAGAGACTGAGATCGTAAAGACCGTCGAAGCCCGCTTCGTTGCCATCGGGATGCAAGACGATTGCATCTCCCGAAAGCAAAAAATATTTCATCGCTACCGAGTCTCTACTCTACAATAACGGAATAAAGGATGACTCACGATCATGTTAGAGTTTACACGATTGAGTCTCGAACGGCAAGAGAATCAAGTTTCTCATTTAAATCTTAAGTTGAAATAGGGTCTCAATTATTTTTGATAAACCAAGGGTTCGGGTTCTGTAAAACTGGCAACAACATCCTGTAAAATTTCTTCCAAGGATTTGCTCGGTTGCCAGCCAATATACTGCCGAATTTTACTATTATCGGGAACGCGGCGCTGCATGTCTTCAAAGCCCGGTGCATAAGCCTGTCCATAGGGAACAAATTCAATGGCAGATTGATTTCCTTGCTCTTTTGGGGTTGCCAGAGAAATCACTTTTTGGGCTAACTCTAAAATCCCGATTTCCTCTGTCGAACCCACATTGAAGACTTCTCCAATCGCTTCCCCACACTCGGACAGCGTTAATAAGGCTCTGACAGCATCGGCAACATGCAGGAAACAGCGACTCTGCCGACCATCCCCAAAAACGGTTAAGTTTTCTCCCTTCAACGCTTGCTGAACGAAGCGAGGGATGACCATGCCGTATTGTCCCGTTTGCCGGGGACCGACGGTGTTAAATAAACGGGCAATGACAATCGGTAATCCTTTCTCACGATAATACGCTAAAGCTAAAAACTCATCCACCATTTTGGTCGCGGCATAAGACCAACGCGATCGGCAAGTGGGTCCCAACACGACATCATCATCTTCAACGAAGGGAACTTTATTGCCCTTTCCATATACTTCAGAGGTTGAAGCAATCACGGTTTTCACCCGGTAACGAATCGCTGCTTGAAGAACGGACTCCATTCCCATCACGTTGGTTTCGATCGTGTGAACGGGCTTTTCGACAATCAACTTGACTCCAACTGCTGCCGCAAGATGAAGCGCGACATCGGCTTCTGACATTAACCGATCCAAGACGACTTCATCAGTAATGCTGGCATAGGCAAAGTGAAAATTAGGATGGTTGAGAAGGTGGCGAATGTTATCCAAACTGCCCGTCGAGAGATTGTCAATGACTAAAACGCGACATCCTTGCTCGATCAAAGTATCGCATATATGAGAACCTATAAATCCAGCTCCCCCCGTGACAAGGTAGGTTTTAGGTTGGGAAAACACTTTTGACGACACCATTCAGTTTTAAGATTTTTTAACTTTTAGCCCAGTGTGACGAAAGTTGTGAAAAATGTCAATCTGTCAACAGAAGATCGATTCGTTACCAGATATACTACATAAAGCGAAAATCTTTCACGCCGCCAAACTTCACCATCCGCGAATGCCGGCGAGTAAACTCACTCACGGATACATTGCCTCGGGGATCGATCACGCCAACAGCTTGCTGCCATAATGCTTGGGGGACAGAGGAAACTCGATACTCGCGATCGCCCAAGCGACGGACGTGATACCAATCGACGGTTTCGCATTCGGGACACCAAAATGCTTCCAACCATTCTCCGGATACCACCACCGAACCTCGTTGCGCGACGAGCATTAAAGCCGATCGCCGATTGACACCTCGCTCTTGTAGCTGTTTTGCCGAGTCTACATACAATGAATGCTTGGGACTGACACTATCTAAATAACAGCCATGAATGGGACAATAAATTGCTCTGCGCTTAGAGCGTTTCCGATTTCGGGCACACCTTTTCTGCACTTCCACCTCCGGGGAAACTCACTTCGTTCAGTGACAGAAGGTTGGGTTGAAGAGACTGAGATCGTGAAGACCGTCGAAGCCCGCTTCTTAACCTCGATACGTAACTTTGTTACGTTTGTCAAGGCCCAATAATATTTTGTATCATTACCAAGCATCTACTCTACAGTAAAGCGTGATTTTTGTACAAGGGATCGATTGACAAAATCATCCAAAATCAATGTCAACCCGTTTGTCGGCAACAAATTTTGTCCGGATCGAGTCAGTTATGTCAGTATGAAAATCAAGGGTCTCAATCTCATTCCTCACGCGAAACGGGCTATGTTGGAAAAATTCTCTCATTTCTTTTGGCGCAAGAAGCAACGGTGGTTGTATGGTTTGCTGAGTATTGTTACGGCTTTGAGCTTATGGCTGGGAACCGCCCAAACCAGTCAAGGGATTTCATTAATCGAATTGATCTTGCGCGGCGCTCAAATCATTCAGTTATCGACGATTTCCGATAAACAAGAAGTTGCCCTCGGCAGCAAAATCAACGAACAGATTGCCGTACAGTTAGCGCGTCGGGGGACTCCCCTCGTTAAGGATCGCGCTTTGACTCATTATGTCGCACAAATCGGCAAGCGTTTGGTTCCCCATAGCGATCGCTCCGATATTCCCTATACTTTTCAAGTCGTTAACGATCCCAACGTCAACGCCTTTGCCACGATGGGGGGTTTTGTTTATGTTAATTTGGGCTTGATGGCTTTAGCGAGCAACGAAGCGGAATTGGCGAGCGTCGTCAGTCACGAAATCGGTCACATTACCGGTCGCCACGCCATTAAACAGATGAAAGAACAGGCGATTACACAAGGCATTTTATCGGCGGCGGGTTTGGATACTTCCCAAGCCGTCCAAATCGGCGTACAGTTAGCGCTGAGCCTTCCCAATAGCCGAGGTGACGAACTCGATGCGGATAAGACGGGATTACAAACTTTGCGGGAAGCCGGATATTCTCCAGAAGCGATGGTGTCCTTTATGACCAAGTTGGGGCAGCAGGGAGGGGCGCGAGTGCCGAGCATTCTCAGTACCCACCCCGCCACGGGCGATCGCGTGCGAATTCTCCAAACCATGCTACAGGAAAATCCTCCTCAACCCAATGAAATTGGGGGCACGGACAATCGTTCCTATGAAAATTTCATGCGTCGTTATATTTGATTATAGCCGCCGCGTTGGTTGCCGGGCTGAGGGAGCACCGGCAGACCGCAACCCGTCTGGGATTCAGCCGCCCAGCGCTTGGGCGAGCCCGATGAAGAGCGGTATTCCCAAGGCAAGCGCAACTGGCGTGCCGACGGCTGTGGAGGAGCCGATGTAGGCAGAGGGATTGGCCGACGGGATGCCGGCTCGTAAAGTGGGCGGCCCCGAGATGTCTGAACTGGAGGAGGCGATGACGGCCATAATAACGACACCGCCAAGGCTGAATCCCGTGACGTAGTGGGCAATCATGCCGAGACCGAAAGCAATGAACCCATGCAGAAGCGGCGCAACAAAGGAATATAGGGCATACCACTGGCCCACCTTGCGCAGCTCGCCGAGCCTTGCTGTGGCCTCCATACCCATGACCAGCATCAGTATCGAAAGCAGACCTCGGAAGAGGGGATTGAAGAAGCTCTCATAGATACTTTCCGGCCGGGTTAGCAGACCTAGAGCGAGGCCGAGCAGCAGTGCCGATAGGGCGGAACCTTGGAGGCTTTCTTGGATGATGGGCCAGATCTTGACCCGCTTGCCTTCGGTATCGCGCTGGGGATACCCGCGTGCGACAATGCCCTGCTCGCTGGAATACCCGCCTGCGGTATTGGAATACTCCCCTGCGGTACTGGAATACTCCCCTGCGGCAACGGGCTGCTTGCTGAGATATTCCTGCTTGTCGAGCTGCTCCTCTGCGGCACGGCGCTGCTTCTGCTTGTTGACATAAAGGCTAGCCACGACGATCGCAGTTACGAGCGCTGGGATGTCCATGAAGGGATAGAGGGCAGCAGCCCAAGGCTCATATCCTACACCTTCCGATTCCAGTAGCGTCAGACCGGCGGCGAGGGTAGAACCACTCACAGCACCGAACAAGCCTGCGGTCGCGATGGCATCCACGAATTTGACATTCGGCAGCTTGGCTAGGGTGTAGCGCCCGATGAATACGATAAAGATTCCCGTTACCACAGCGAACACCGCGGGCAACAACATCTCCGTCAGATTGGCATTGCGGATCGCAATGCCGCCGCTCAGGCCGACTTTGATGAGCAGCATGAAGACGATGAACTTATAGACCGGATCTGGAATGGTCAGTCGGCTATTGACGGCGGCAATGACCATACCACCAATAAGAAAGCCCAGTGTCGGGGACTGCAACTTCCCCAGGAAGAGCGTCCAGAAATCGGACAAAAAATCCATGTGTTAAATTCCTCCTCGATCGGATATTTATTAAGGGTCAGGACCGCAGGCAAGGGTGGCCTCGAATCCTGGGTAGCTGGCTCCGGTCATCCGGGTGAGCAGGGAGTCAACCCGCCAACGCAGTTGCATCTGCATCCCGGTGCGTCGCGTTAATCAGTGGTGATTCACCGAATGAGTGTCAAAGTGAGCGATCGTCCACTTCACTCTGGTGGATTACAAAATTCATAGACTTTTATCTATGCGACTTTTCCTTTCCTTGTAGATGAGTCTATAGCAAAAACTTAAGAAAGTCTTCATTTGGCAAAATAATCTTTCAAATCTTATTGATAAGTTATATTTATGTAACTGCCGTTCTCAGATAAGTTAGTGTGATATGCGATTGGTGAGATTGCTAGCTGCTGCGCAGCCGCTGCGAAGGCCGGGGGGAACTGTTGCGATCGCCCGGGTCGCTACCCAAAGGCTTGTTTCGCGGTCATCTCTTCTGGAAATTCTGGTGCCTCGGGCGATCGCTCTTGCACCGGTGCGGCGGACTGTGGCTGTGATTCCTGCTGTGCCGGTTATTAGGCTGTTGTCGAGAGGCATTGGTCCTGTCTTGCTGTAGCTGTCGGGTAGCGATCGCGCTCTGATACCGGCGTGACCGACTGTGGCTGAGGTTATGCTGGTGTAGAGGCTATTGAAAATGGGGCGATCGCTTAACCAATTCAAAATTCAAAATTCAAAATTCAAAATTGGGAAAATAGAAGAAGTGCAAGGGTTTCAGGATTTGGAGCCATGCAATTTAAATGCGCGATCGCATATGGGTGAGCGCAAACCTCGTTTCTTGGTTTCGGGAAAAGGGGCGATCGGGCTTTACCGGTTGTCCGCTCCTATGCTGGAATAGAAAATCGATAATATCTGGTGAAGCATTATGCCCGATACCAAAGTCAAGTTAAAATCCGATATGTGAGCAAACCCGTAGAAAAGGGATATGAAGATAAAATAAATATCCCACGATCGGGAAAAAAAATTAAAAAAACCCTTGACAAGTTCCACTCCCGTTAGCTATACTTGATTAAGAAGAAAGGTTCATGGGGGCTTGTCAAATCAACCGTTAACAAGCCCAAGCGAAACCAGGGATGCCCGGCCCGGACTGCGCAAAGAGCGCCCCACTTGGGTCAAGCAACGTTTCTGAGGCGCTTTTTTGCGTAACTCCGGGTCAGGTAAATCTCTAAATCGCTCACTTCTACTCCACATGGAGAGCCCTGTGGCAGGGTTCTCCTGCGCATTTTTAAATAATTTTTAATTTTCAATTGCTACGTCACGGTTTTACCCGATCGGGCCTTGTATTCCCCCTGCACCGGTCATCAAAATCTTTCGTTGTATCTCCGCCGTGGGAGTTGCGATCGGAAAATAGTTGAACGGGACGCATATATGGACACGGGTTCTGATATAACTTTTTACCCACTTGAAGTCATTCGGTGGGCGATCGGGCGTGCGTTCAGAAACCGGGTTTCTTGGCCAAATTATCGCTGGGAGTGCCAACATTGTGGCAGAAACCCGGTTTCTTGGTTTCGGGAAAAGGGGCGATCGCTAACCAGATCGCTTAACCTGCTACTCCAAAATACCCACCAACACCCGCACCAGATCCTCCACATCATCGGGCACTTTGTATCCCCCAATATCCTGAGTCACAAGCTTTTCCTGGCCATCCAAACAACCAAACACCCAAAAACTACCAATTGTCACTGCCCCATAAATGTAGCGCGGTGCATCCTCATCTAATGAAAGGGCAATCATCTCTACTGCTAACTGGGTAAAGCCACGAGTTAGATCGTCCCGCTTCGCCTCTACCACTACAACCTGCTGCTGGGCCCGAATCAAATAATCTAAATTACCCTGAAGCCAATTATTCACCTTGAGGGGATACTCAAATCGCAATACCTGATGGCAGATCGTTACTACCCGCAGCAGCACCGGAGCCACCAAAACCTCCCGTTTCGCCGCCTCACTTGTCAGTAGCACGTAGGGTAACGTAGCTTCAATTTGCCCCTTTAAGTCAGACAGATCCGGTAAAGACTTTGTTGTTTTCGGCAAGGCCAGTCGCCCCTGGGCATAGCCATAGTCAAACTCTGCTAATATTTCATCGGGGTCGAAAGGCAGATCGAAGAACGATCTAAAGGTATAGTTAGCCTCTGGCTGCAAAATCTTCGGCATCACTCAACTCCTCCAAGAACGCGGCGTCTACTCCAATACTTCTCGGTTAAAAACTTGTCATTGCGAGGGGGGCAACTTACGAAACTATTTGTCGATCCTCGAAGCAATCCCCCCCGTTAGCGCAGCGGCCCGACGCAGGAGGGCTAGCAATCCCCCCGTCCTGTATGATATGAATAGCCCTTCTGCTTCGTCGGTGAGATTGCTTCGGGGGGGGGTTAACGAGCGTTGAGCGGGCCGTTAATCGCTACGTCCCCCCCCCTCGCAATGACAAATAACCGCAAAACCTACGAAGTATTGGCATCTAATATTCTAGGTTATTTCCCAATTATTCAACAATTAGCCATTAGCCCTTAGCCATTAGCCCTTCACAACTATTCCAAATTGCGGCTGCGGCGCACCGCACAGCGAGGGGCAATATACCAGGCACCGCCATCATTACCTCTTAAATTGCAGTTGTCGATCGGGCCAGCGCCATTGGACTCCACATGTATGCCCTGTTGTTTATTTCCATAGATATTACAGCCTCGGACAGTCAGGTTGCAACCCCTTTTAACCTTTATCCCCACTCCCTTATTATTAAAGATATCGCATTCCTCTACCGTTACTTCACTTTTATTGGTAACAAATATCCCATCCGATGCCATGTCGTGAATTTGGCAGCGCCGCAAATGAGGGTTGCTACCTTTGAGAACATATACTCCAATTTCCTGACCGTAAATATTGCAATCTTCCACCTTTATCCTGACCTTTTGGCTCAACAAAATGCCATATTTTGCGCCCTCATAGATTTGACAGCCGCGAAGGGAAGGTTTCGCAGTAGCACCGTGAATATATACGCAAGCAATGCCTGTAGAGGTAATATTGCAGTTCTCCAGAATTAACTCTCCTTGAGGAATATCAATAGCATAGGGTTTCAGCAGGGGTTGACTGACAAAACGACCTATAGCATCAGCATTTTTCGTCAGATCCTGATGGCGCAGAGTTATGCCTCTAACTACAGCCCGATCGGTCCGCATCTGAATGCAGGGTGCTAATGTACTCTCGACGATCACGTCTTCGCTAGCCCCATCCCCAATAATTTCTAGGGGCTTATCAATTACGAGATTTTCCGCGTAGAAACCAGCACCCACCTGGATAATCGTATCATAAAAGGCATTGGCGATCGCCTCACTAATAGTGCGATAATCAGCAGGACCGAGTTTGGCCACAGTCAGGGTTGGTGCCGAGGGGATGTCCAGGTCAATATTAAAATCTGGGCTCAAATCTGATAAGATGGGCTCTGATGGAACCGAAATTGACTTTGTAGAAGTAGACTGTAAATCTCCTAGTACCTCATCTACTGATTGATAGCGTTCGTGCATCATCAACGTAATCATCTTATCCAACACCATGCCGAGATTTTCGCTGACATAAATTCCATTCTTAAGATAATCACGCCACAACCAACCTCCCTCTCGTGGTTGATAAAGTTCATCGGGATCGACCGCAGTCAGCAGATGAATGCAGGTAACGCCCAAACTGTAGATATCGCTAGCAGGATAAGCTTTACCAGTGAGCATCTGTTCGATCGGGGCATAACCCTGGGTGCCAATACCTGCCGTGCCCGTTTTGGTCATCACAGTTTGGGCCAGTTGCTTAGAAATACCAAAATCAATCAGCACCAACTTGCCATCGGACTGACGGCGCATGATATTGGCAGGCTTGATGTCCCGGTGAACGATCTGGCGATCGTGGATAAACTGGAGTACGGGTAACAGATCCAGTAACAGTTCCCGGATCTGGGTTTCGCCAAAAGCTCCCTGCTGTTGCAACTCCTGGGAGAGGTCCTGTCCTTCCACAAACTCCTGCACCAGATAGCGCTGGTTATCTTCCTCAAAGAAGTCCAACAGCAGGGGTATTTGGGGATGTTCCTCCAGCTTCACCAGACGCTGGGCCTCTTGCTCAAATAGGGCGATCGCCTTGGCTAGCAACTGGCGATCGCCCTTAATTTCTGGCAAAGGCACCAGTTGTTTGATCGCGCAGTTAGCACCCTCCCTAGCAACATCTGCCGCCAGATAGGTTTTCGCGAACCCCCCCAGATCCGAAAGCAAGCGGATAACGCGATAGCGACCTTTCAGTAGTCTGAGTTCAGTTCCACAACTTTGGCAAAACCTTGTACCAGCTGGGTTTTGGGGTTGAGGGCAATTCGGATTCAGGCAATAGCTCATAAAATGCAAACAATCAGCAGCTTCATCTATGGTATTACCTAGGTTTGAGTTGATGTGATGCCTCTCACAGAAAAGTCCGATCGCGTCCCCTAGTGCAGCCATTCGGTACAGGTTAAAATGCTAGTCGTGAGTTGCGATCGAGCGCAGTATGGAAACCAACTGGCAGGCAGCCAAAACCTACGAAGATATACTTTATCACAAAACCGACGGCATTGCCAAAGTCACCATTAACCGTCCCCACAAGCGCAATGCCTTCCGGCCCCAAACTGTATTTGAACTTTATGACGCCTTTTGCGACGCCAGGGAGGACAGTAACATCGGCGTCGTCCTCCTGACTGGCGCAGGCCCCCACACCGATGGCAAATATGCCTTCTGTGCTGGTGGCGATCAAACTGTCCGAGGTAAAGCGGGCTATCTAGATGATGCCGGCGTGCCCCGTCTCAACGTCCTGGATCTGCAGCGCCTGATCCGTTCCATGCCCAAAGTTATTATCGCCCTGGTAGCGGGCTACGCCATCGGAGGGGGACATGTCCTGCACCTGATCTGCGATCTGACCATTGCTGCCGACAATGCCATCTTTGGTCAAACCGGTCCCAAAGTCGGCAGTTTTGACGGCGGTTTCGGTGCCAGCTACCTGGCCCGCATTGTCGGTCAAAAGAAAGCGCGGGAAATTTGGTTTCTCTGCCGTCAGTACAATGCCCAGCAGGCCCTAGACATGGGTTTAGTCAACTGTGTCGTACCCCTCGAACAGTTAGAAGCAGAAGGCATTCAGTGGGCTAACGAGATTTTACAGAAAAGCCCGATCGCCATTCGCTGCTTAAAAGCGGCCTTTAACGCCGACTGCGACGGTCAAGCCGGGCTGCAAGAATTAGCTGGTAATGCCACTTTACTGTATTATATGACCGAAGAAGGAGCCGAAGGCAAACAGGCATTTCTAGAAAAACGTCAACCTGATTTTCGCGCCTTTCCCTGGTTGCCCTGAACGGCTTCTTCCCTTAATGATGGGATCGCTCTGGGATAAGCGTAAAACTAACTTGCTTATTTTATAGTTTTTTCAACTGATTTTTCTCAATGTCTAGGCTACCGCCAGTTCTTTTGCGGGCGCTTCACTCTGGGATATTCTATTTTCAGCAGGATCGCTCTTAAAAGCAACATTGGGCACGCATTCCCATGGCATTACCTCTGATATAGTCAGATTTTCAGCTTGCCATATCGCGATCCCCTCAATCACTTCCCACGAAGGTGCAAAGGCGGGGATCGCTAAAGAACATGCCTTCCAACCTCCACGAACCAGCACCCCGAGTTGTTCGCAGTTGCCACCCCGCCGTCCAGATAGCACGAAATGACGACAATGACGACAATGCTGACAGGTTGATGCTGGGAAATTGCTAGTTTTCATCTTCACTTCCTCTCGGGGATCTTCTACTTGTCTGCTTCTCTTCTATTTTGCTGCACTCTCGATCCCCGCCCAGAGCCCCAGGAAGCGAGCGAACAATTATCCCGTATAGGTTCTAGCGATCCCGGAGTAAATTAGAGCCTTTATTATTTCTTTATATTTCCGTTATATTTAGAAACAGTTTGCTAAAGCCAGCGCTCAGGGATGAAGCGAACAAGGAGACGAATTAAGGCGAAAACGGTCGGGGATCAAGAGAAAAGCCAAGCAATAGCGAACCAGAAAAGGGATTTTGTAGCCTAAAATACTATTCCCGGGAGAGGCGATATCCAACAGCCTCTGTCAATGGCAGTTCGACGATGCCGAGTCTTGATAAGGGTAGATTGTTGACATTGGCGATGGGCCGTCTTCGACAGAGCATCGCCAGTGTTGACTTACCGATGGCCTGATTTGGTAAAATATCACCCAAGACGATGGTGGGTGTAGAGAAATGCGCTCCTGTCAGAAGCGCGGCAAATAAGGATTTTTACGGCTGAGAAGATTGCCTCGAAGAGTTGACGGTGTTGAGAACGGACAACGGACACAGAAATTACCAAATATAAGTAGAGGAGTTTGGCGATGAGTCAAGGGCACCAGGCGCAAGCAACTCCAAAGTTACATCCGGTACTACAGGGCGCTCTGAGGAGTTTAGATGTTAACCTGGAATCAGAATTAAAACGATACCGACGCGCCCAAGCAGGAGAACCACTACAGCGTGGCCTGACAGTTAGTTCCCAAAATGGCATGCGCTCAGATGCGATTTCAGCAATGCACCGATTGCCGGCTTTACAAAACAGTTGGCTGCTAACAGCACAATCAAATGGGGATCGCGTCCCCTATATGTCAGAGGTGAGGCCACAGAGAAACCACCGAAATACCGAACAGCTGGCGGAGGACGTTGTGGAAGCGCAGGACGCTGATGCTAGTTTGGCCTTAATATCAGCGGCAGGTCAGGTCGCTGCGAGTAGTGGAAGCGCACCGGACAAGGAGGTCGCGATCGCACAACTAGAGAAAGAACCAGATGACTATCTAGAATCTTCCGAAGAACTACTTAAAAGTCTGGCATCTCCAGCGGAAGTAGAAGCCGCAACTTCCGCAAATACCGAAAGTTGTAGAAAAAGCAACCTGCTGACTCCTTTGGGAATTGGCTCTATGTTGCTGCTGTTGATGACTGGTGGAACCCTGTGGTTCGCAGGGAAAGACCCATCGCTAGTGGGTCATTTGAAGGGCGATCGCCCGGTGGAGGAGAGCAACCCCAAGCAGGCGAACACCGATATGTCGGAAAGGGTAGCAGTGGATTTGAATTTGGATAGTATTAGTAGATTGCCCACTAGCTCCAGCTCCAGTCCTCAACAGGTCTCCTCGCCGGCGGATCGAGAGCGATCGCCGCAAGTAGAACCAAAGCTGCCCGTGAATAGTCCGGCAACAGCACAACGCTTAGTGGAGATTCCTACTGTGGTGCCAATACCAAGAACCTCGACCCAGCTTGACGGTTCGACGGAGGTCGCAAGTGAATTATCTACCCAGACTGATGCTGCTTTCGGGCAATACTATTATGTGGTGGCTTCCGATCCAGGAGTTGACAGCCGAGAGCAGATCGAAAAAATAATTCCCGAAGCGACGGTGCGGGACTTTCCCCAAGGAAGGTTTCTGCAGTTGGGTGTCTTCCGGGAAGAGTCAAGGGCCCGAGCGCTGGTAGAGAATCTTGCCGACCGGGGAATTTATGCCCAGATATACAAGCATCGCTATTAACTTCAACCCCAGCAAGGCAAGGCAAAATGATAATAGTAGCGATCGAGGAGTCAGTGCGATGGGATTGATAAAAAGTATCTGGCGAGGGATTAGATCCCAGATCGATAGCCTGGTGGCAGAAGCCGCAGATCCAGAAAAAGTGCTGGAAGAGGCAGTGATGGATATGCAGGAAGATTTGATTCACATGCGGCAGGCAGTAGCTCAGGCGATCGCGACCCAAAAGCGTACACAAAGACAATGCTTGCAAGCGGAAGCTACCGCCGAGCAATGGCGAGAGCGAGCCAAAATAGCTCTGGTGCAAGGGGATGAAATGCTTGCCCGTCAAGCATTGGCGCGACGCCAACCCTACAGCGAAACGGCACGAAATCTGCGCCAGCAAATGCAACAGCAGAGCGTTGTTGTCAGCAAGCTCAGGCAGGACTTGCAAGCTTTAGAACAGAAAATTGCTGAGGTGAAAGCGAAAAAGGATTTGTATATCGCCCGCGCTCGCTCTGCGGTAGCCTCTATAGAAATCAACTCCATTATGGACGGGCTCAATTCGAGGGCTTCTAGGTCGGCCTGGGAGCGCATGGAAGAGCAAGTCCACCAGTCGGAAGCGATGGCCTCCCTTACGAGGGGTATGGGATCCGGTGAGGACTGGGACGAAAGATTTGCAGCAAGATCAGCCGGTAGCGATGTCGATCGGGAGTTAGCTTTGCTCAAATCTCAAAGTTATCAAGGTTGAACTTTCCATGGGTAACTTGGGGTAAGTCTTATGTAACGGAAGAAAATTACCACCAGTAGGTGTCATGACCCCCCTAACGTAGGTCTAATCGGGGGACCTGCATTTTTCATCTTCCCGAGGGAGATAATTCCCGACATTGCCAGAAATTACTGGATTTTATGCAAGAGTTGACAGAATCGTTATCGGGTGCAGCACCCTCACCCGATGTGCTAAGACTAAAGCATAGCATATTAACCTGGTTCCATAGCAGGCGGAGCGATCGGGCTGACTGATGCTCAAGCCGAGCTTTTAAAAATACTACGGAAAGGAAAAACAGAATTATGGGATTATTCGACCGCATTAGCCGAGTAATCAAGGCAAATATCAACGATCTGGTCAGCAAGGCTGAAGATCCTGAAAAGTTGCTAGAACAGTCTCTACTGGAGATGCAGGAGGATCTGGTGCAGCTGCGTCAGGCTGTGGCCAGCGCGATCGCCAGCCAAAAACGAGTTCAGCAACAATACTCCCAGGCTCAAGATCAAGTCAAGACCTGGCATCAGCGGGCGCAGCTAGCTCTGCAAAAAGGTGATGAAAATCTGGCGAGGGAAGCGCTGCAACGCAAAAAGACTCATGTAGACACGGCAACTACCCTCAAAGGGCAGTTGGAGCAACAAAACCAGCATGTAGACACTCTCAAACGCAGCCTGCTGGCCCTAGAAGGGAAGATCTCGGAAGCCAAGACCAAAAAAGACATGCTCAAGGCCCGGCTGCAAGCTGCCAAGGCTCAAGAGCAAGTGCAAGAAACGGTTGGCAAGATCGGCACGTCCAGCGCCGCCGCTGCGTTCGATCGCATGGAAGAAAAGGTCTTGCAAATAGAAGCTCGTGCAGGGGCGGCAGGGGAGCTAGCTGGCGAGGATCTGGAACGCAAATTTGCTGCCCTGACAGGTAGCGATGTCGATGAGGAGTTGGCTCAGATGAAAGCTGAGATGGGTGGCGCTTCTCTATCCCAAGGACAGTTGCCGGCGGCTGAGCCGTCATCCTCTTCCGGTGATGATGCTGATGACTTGGAAAAGCTGCGTCGGGAACTGGATAAAATGTAAACGCGGTTCAACAAGGCACCCCAGCTTCCATTCCCCTCCCGATACGAAGTGCAACGCGCTAGCTAGGGCGGGTGGGGGAAAATGCCTATTTCCGGTGATGGAGACAAAATACAAACTGGATTGTCAAGATTGTAATCACAGCAGGTTAAACTAGGAAAGGCTAATTAATTATTGGGTCAGATGAGCAGCGTCAAAGTAATTTCAGATAATGAGTTTGAAACAGAAGTATTGAAAGCAACGCAGCCAGTGTTGGTGTACTTTTGGGCTAGTTGGTGTGGACCTTGTCGCTTGGTGTCTCCCTCGATGGACTGGGCAGCTAGTCATTATGACTCACGCCTCAAGGTAGTGAAGATGGAAGTGACAGAGGATAACGATCAGAAATCTGTAAAGAAATGTAATGTAGAAGGGGTTCCGGCTCTGAGATTATTTCAGAAGGGTGAAGTGATAGCTGAGCATGAGGGTGCTATTACCAAAGATAAACTAAAATCATTTCTGGACGAGCATCTAGTAAATGGGTGAGATGAAAAAAATCTGGAGCTATTAGCAAAGGAAAAATCATGCAATTTGCCGAACGTTTACAACCCCTAAAAGCTAATGTATTTGCGGATATGGACTCGGCAAAGGCGACTGCTGCTGCTGCTGGTAGGCAGGTGATAGATTTATCTCTGGGTTCTTCTGACTTACCAGCGCCAGATGAGGCCATAGGGGCGATCGCATCTTCCTTATCGGACGCCAGTACCCACGGATATCTGCTATTTGAGGGTACAAAATCATTCCGTCAAGCGGCAGCTAGTTGGTATACTCGGAAATTCGGCATTTCGGTAGACCCAGAAACAGAGGTACTGACGCTGATCGGTTCCCAGGAAGGGACGGCCCATTTACCTTTAGCAATACTCAATCCGGGAGATTTTGCCCTGCTACAAGACCCAGGTTACCCTTCCCATGCAGGTGGTGTCTACCTGGCTAGCGGACAAGTTTACCCGATGCCCCTACGGGCAGAAAATGATTTTTTGCCTGTGTTTGCTGAGATACCACCATTAATTTTAGCGCAGTCGCGGATGATGGTACTCAGCTATCCTCATAATCCTACTACGGCAACTGCGCCTTTGTCTTTATTTCAATCAGCGGTGGATTTCTGTCGCCGTCATGACCTGGTCTTGGTACATGATTTCCCCTATGCTGATTTAGTATTTGATGGTAGTTCGCCTCCTTCTATTCTGCAAGCAGATCGGGAGAAAAATATTTCTATCGAGTTCTTTAGCATGTCTAAGTCCTATAGCATGGGTGGGTTTAGAATTGGCTATGCGATCGGGAATGCTCAGTTAATTAGGGCCTTGCGACAAGTGAAGGCTGTAATAGATTTTAACCAGTATCGGGGAATATTGAATGGGGCGATCGTGGCTCTGAGTGGTCCTCAAGATAGGGTGCGGGCAACTGTAGAAAAGTTCCGCAGGCGTAGAGATGTCTTTGTGGCCGCATTACATGACATTGGATGGGATGTGCCGACCCCAGGGGCGACAATGTATGTGTGGGCTCCATTGCCAGCTCATTGGGCAGAAGATTCGATCGAATTCTGTACTCAGCTTGTAGCAGCAACAGGTGTGGCAGCTGCCCCAGGATCTGGTTTTGGTAAGGCCGGAGAAGGATACGTGCGCTTTGCCTTGGTCCACGAACCAGCGGTTTTACAAACAGCGGTACAGAGAATTGCTAAATTCCTATAACTTCACGAAAACTTTAAGAGAAGTTAACGAAAGCTTTATATATAACTGCCTTTGATGGGTTTAAGCTAAAGGTAGCTCAGATCGGATTAGGCCAGTCCCAATTGTTTAGCTAAACTGAAGTGTAATCCGAGCAGAACAATCAGGATCTCAAACCCAGAAGAACGTCAATACTATATGATTTTGCCCGAGGATGAATTTTTAATGAAATAACGCAGCAGCGAAATAATTGTTCTGAGGGCTATCCATGAGTTCTTGCAAGCATGCATAACCGTGGAAGAATCTTACAAGGAGATCATCCGATCTATATTCCCAGGTTATATAGGAGCGCTATTTGAGCAAAGTTGCTTACAAAACACTTGCCACTCCCATGGGATCCCTGTTCCCTGGTTGTGCAGGAGGGCTGTTTATGGCTAAACAACAATTGGCGCAGATTATTTCAGAACACATTCGTCTGGCATTGGAGAATTTAAACCTGCGGCAAATAATTGCATCACAACTTATTCGCGACCCTCTGACAGGTTTATTCAATCGACGTTACATGGAAAAGTACCTGGAACGGGAGTTTAAAATATGCGATCGCAACGGGCAACCTCTGAGTATCATTATGCTGGACCTCGATCGCTTTAAGCACTTCCATGATAATTTTGGTCACTCTGCCTCGGATGGAGTCCTGCAAGAGTTGGGCATGTTTTTGCAAGAAAATATCCGTAATTTTGATATGGCCTGTCGCTACGGGGGAGACGAGTTCATGTTAATTCTGCCAGAAGTATCCCTAACCGACCAGCTAATTGCCTGTCGCTACGGGGGAGACGAGTTCATGTTAATTCTGCCAGAAGTATCTCTAGATAGTGCTGGACATCTGGCGGAGCAGTTGCGAGAAACAATTAAACATCTGCGCTTACAATATGGCGGTCACCAGGTGAGTTCTGTGACGGGAGCTGTGGGAGTAGCTTGTTTCCCAGAACATGGTTTAACGGGAAATGCCGCGATCTCGGCAGCTCGTGCAGCGCTCGATCGGGCAAAACAAGAAGGGCGCGATCGGGTGGTTACAGCAAGTGATATTTTATGAACGGGTCTGACAGCATTTAGCCCGAACGGAAAGATAATAACCTCTGTTGATATTGATAGAAATATAATATGATGGAATGTCGATCAGGAGTAAGCGCTAAGATATAGAAGATGCCTTACCCCATGTCCTGAAAGCGATCGTCGGGCAAGGGGTGGAGTTGTGAGGGATTCTGAGATTAGAGATTGTGAGAACTATAGCGATCGCCCGTATTGGCCAGGGAACCCATTGCCTCCGGGCGGTCGCGCAGGCACGGCGGTATGAAATCGATCGGATTTACCGATAAACTGTTGATGCCGTGCCCCGACAGTTCTTTTGCGAACCCATACCATCGGGTGTGGTCTTGCGCCCGTCGATCGTTCATGGGCCCTCCCCAATACTTCTCGGTTAGAGAGAAGGGAGAAGGGAGAAGGGAGAACCCGTCGGTGTCTTCACCGACACTTTTCGGGAGGGGAGTGGCCAGTGGCCACTCCCCTCCCGAGGAATTTATTGCAAAATATATGCAGTATTGCGGACCCTCCCAGTCGCAGGATCTCCTCCACGGGGGGTTTGGGGGGGGCTCGGAGTACACAACTGCTCTTACAAACCCGTTTACATTGGGTTAGGGTAAACTTACATAGGCTTAATGTAAGCTTACATAGGCTTAATGTAAGGCAGTAATAGTTCGTTGTCAGCAAGCAATAGCTTATTGTCAAGCTGCGTCTATGCTTGCGTTCCATACCATCTGCCGTTTCCAAACTTGCTGTACTCAATAAATAGCAAAACCTGATTGGGACATTAATAAGCCGCAAGTCCCTTAGCCCTGCGATCGCCGAACATAGAAGCGCTAAAGCGGTTACCACCAACCGGCTAAAACTATTGCCACCAACCGGCTAAAGCTCATACTGGCAACCGGGCTTTTTACCAAAACCGAATTACTATCAACCGGCTAAAGCTTTTACTACCAACCGGTGGTAACCCCTCAAATAAACACAACCGTATCTGCTAACACCTTATCTGATATCCAACGGGTGTAGTTGGATGGGGCTGTACACCGGTTGTATGCCAACCCGCCGGATGCAACTCAGGAAATAAGCGCGAAAGGGGTTGCTGCCAGTTGGTAGCAACCCCTCAAATCAAGACAACACCATCCCCATTTAATATCCAACGAGCGTAGTTGGATGCGACTGTACACCGGTTGCAAGCGCTTTAGCGCTTACTACTAACTGGCCAAAGCGCTTACTAACCGGTGGCAACCGCTCAAACGAGCACAAAACTATCTACCAACACCCCATCTGACATCCAACCAGTGTAGTTGGATGGGGCTGTACGCCGGTTGTATATCAACCCGCCCCATCCAACCCAGGCAACAGGGGTGCGGTCACAAATAGTTGATAGCCGGGAGTCGAGACGCGATGCATGTAATATAGCCCGCGCAGGCGGGCTTAGTTCCTGTAGCCGGACCCCTCGTTCCCACGGCTCTGCCCGGCGATGCCTGGGAACGGGTTCGGGCGGCTTATCCCTTAGCTGTCACCAGTGGTAACCCCAAAGTTTCCCGCTGCTCCAAGTACAGTTTCGCCACCCGTCGGGCCAAATTCCGAATCCGGCCAATATAGCGAGTCCGCTCAGTGACCGAAATCACCCCTCGGGCATCCAGCAAATTAAAACTGTGGGAACACTTCAAAACATAGTCAAGACTCGGCAACACCAGGCCCCGCTGAGTCAGTTGCTCAGCCTCCTGCTCGTACAGGCCAAACAGAGTAAACAGCAGCTCCGGATTAGAAGCCTCAAAATTATAAGTACATTGCTCCACCTCCCCCTGGAGATGAACATCACCATAGGTAACAGAGTCAGTCCAGCGAATCTTAGTAAAAGCATCCGTCTCCTGGAGATACATCGTCAGTCGCTCCAGGCCATAGGTAATCTCAATCGAAACCGGACGACAATCAATCCCGCCGCACTGCTGGAAGTAAGTAAATTGGGAAATTTCCATCCCATCAAGCCAGACTTCCCAGCCCACGCCCCAGGCCCCCAAAGTCGGAGACTCCCAGTTATCCTCCACAAACCGGATATCATGCTCCTCGGGACGCACGCCCAAGGCCCGCAACGAATCAAGATACATCTCTTGGATATTATCCGGTGAAGGCTTAATCAGCAGCTGGTACTGGTAGTAATGTTGATAGCGATTGGGATTTTCCCCGTAACGTCCATCCGTAGGCCGGCGGCAGGGCTCCACATAGGCCACTGACCACGGTTCAGGCCCGATCGCCCGTAAGAAAGTATGAGGACTCATAGTGCCAGCACCCTTTTCCGTATCGTAGGGCTGGGCGATCAGGCAGCCCCGATCGGCCCAGAACCGGTGCAAAGTAGCAATCACCGACTGAAAATTCACAGAGAAATAGCCTCCCCGAAAAAAAATTTCCAAAAAAATTTTACCCCAAAACCCTCTCAGGGACTAGGTTTCAGAGATCTGCGAACCATCGCGTCCCAACCAGCAATCAGCAACCACGATCTCAGAAGATGGGCGAGGCTTCGACCAGGGGTTATCACCGGCGATTTGGACAGCCTTTCAACTGGCTCCGGAACTTTTGGGCTTCAAACCCTTGTATGTCAAGCAAATCAGCCTTATGACCCACGGGAGTGGCTCGCGATCGCCCCTCCGGAGAGAGGACCGGTCTGACTCAGAGCACATACCGGTCCATAAACTGTCACCCTCGCAGCACCACCGGCAATCAGGGTCCAAGCCTCGCCAAGGGAATTTCACTGGCGATTTGGACAGCCTTTCAACTCGCTCCGGAACTTTTTGGGCTTTTATTTATAAGTTTTTCTCGCATCAAACCCTTGTCTGTCATGCAAATCAGCCTTATTACCCAGACAATAGCCAGCGATCGCCCCTCCGGAGAGATCACCGGTCTGACTCAGAGCACATACCGGTCCAGAAGCTAGAACAATCCCATCACCACCGGCAATCATCAGAGTTTTTCTGGTCTTTTCACCGGCAACTTACCTCGGGCCACCGGCATAAATGCGACCTCGAACGCCGAATTCGTGAGTTATTACCTACTAAAATCCTCGTTCGAGCAGGAAATCCTGCTCCGATCCAAGCCTCGCCAAGGTGCGATCGCCGGTGATATAGCCAGGATTTCCACCGCCTCGGGAACTTTTTTCGCTTTTTTTCAGAAAAATTTTAGCGGCTCAAACCCTTACCCAGAAAGCATTTCAGAATTTGGAGAAAAAAAACTTCCCAAAAAACTTGAAATTGGGGTTG
>JBFRWI010000222.1:0-40824 GCA_051439505.1 Hormoscilla sp.
GACTATTTTGCTGCCTTTCGGCTCTCCCTAAAAAGGGGTAAAGTTTGCCTCGGTCATGTTAAAGGGGCTTTTTACATCTGACTCACAAGGGACCACAAATCCATTCGTTCCGTTCCTTAAAGCCAGACGACAGAGCTACGAGCTGGCGCTCACCCGTAGGTGTCATGACCCCCCTAACGTAGGGCTAATCGGGGGACCTGCATCTTGCATCTTCCCGAGGGAGCTAATTCCCGACATTGCCAGAAATTACCGGATTTTATACAAGAGTAAGAAAGTGAAATCAACCGTGTCCTCTAATACTATCAACAGCAGACAAATAGAAATCCTACCGTCAATAGGGCATTTTGCCCAGGGAGTAACGAAAGTAGCCGGAGGCACCATCCTTGGTCTGACCATGCTGACAAGTTCTGTGGTTGCCGGAGGACTGGTGGGCTTAGCGGTGAGCTTCCGGAACCTACCAGATGTCAGGATTCTCCGCAACTACGTGCCCACAGAAACTAGCTATATCTACGATATCAAAGGCCGAGTCCTCACCAGAATCCATGATGAAGCCAACCGGGAAGTAGTCTCCCTGGATCGAATCTCTCCCCACCTCAAGCGAGCAGTGCTGGCAATTGAAGATTCCCGCTTCTACGATCATCCTGGGATCAACCCTAACAGCGTGGCCCGCGCCTTCATCGCCAACTGGGAAGAGGGAGAAGTGGTTGAAGGCGGATCCACGATCACCATGCAGTTGGTGAAAAATCTGTTTCTGTCTCCAGACCGTAACTTTACTCGCAAAGTAGCTGAAGCCGTACTCGCCCTGCGACTAGAACAAATTCTCACCAAACAGCAAATTTTAGAGCTGTACCTCAATCAAGTCTACTGGGGTCACAACACCTATGGGGTGCAGACCGCAGCCCAGAGCTATTTTAATAAAAAAGCTGCTGATTTAACCCTCGCCGAAGCAGCCCTGATGGCAGGAATCATTCAGGCACCCGAAGGCTTTAGCCCCTTCATTAATTACCCACTGGCTAAAGAGCGCCAGTCTCTGGTCTTAAACCGGATGAAAGAATTGGGCTGGATCACCGCAGAGGAAGAAGCACAAGCAAGAGCCCAACCCTTGCTCGTGGGCCGACCAACATCCTTTGGCAAGAGTGAGATTCCTTATCTGACAGATGCTGTTGTTAAGGAACTATCAGACCGCTTTGGTGAAGATGCCGTGCTCAACGGCGGTATGCGGGTTCAAACCACGATCGACCTCAATTTCCAACGGATGGCTGAGAGCATCGTCAGCAAATGGCATACTCGGCTTTACTACCAAGGAGTATTTTACAACTACAACCAAGGTCAAATTGCTTTAGTTGCTGTCGATCCTCGCACTCACTTTGTCAAGGCCATGGTCGGTGGCCTGGATTTTACCGAAAGTAACTACAACCGTGCCATCATGGCCCAACGTCAGCCAGGCTCGGCTTTCAAGCCCTTTGTCTACTATACGGCTTTTGCTAGCGGCAGATATAGCCCTAACTCTATTGTCTATGACACGAAGCAGACCTATTGGGATGGCAAGGAGTATTACACGCCCAAAAACTATAGCAACACATACTCTGGTGCAGTCAGCATTCGCAAAGCTCTAGAACTGTCCCTCAATGTTCCCGCTGTCAAGATCGGTCAAGCTATAGGAATGAATAAGGTGATTGAGGTGGTTCGGAGTTTGGGGGTTAAAAGTCCGATCGCACCGGTGATTTCCTTGCCTCTGGGTTCCGTGGATCTGACGCCTTTAGAGATGGCTGGTGCTTTTGCGACTTTTGCCAACAATGGCTGGCATTCCGATACCACGTTTATTGTCCAGGTGACTGACACTAATGGCAATGTCCTACTAGATAACACGCCCGAACCGCAAAGGGTACTCGACCCTTGGGCAGTGGCGACCCTCAATAACGTATTGCAGGGTGTGATTAATGACGGAACGGGTAAGGAAGCTAAAATGAAGGGGCGTCCTGCTGCTGGCAAGACCGGTACTACTTCTTCCGAGCGCGATATTTGGTTTGTTGGCTTCGTGCCCCAGCTCTCAGTTGCCGTTTGGGTGGGCAATGATGACTACAAACCTCTGGGATATAAAGCTACTGGTGGTAAGTTTGTGGCACCGATCTGGCGCGATTTTATGCGGCAAGCCCTGGCCAATGAACCGGTGCAAAATTTCCGCAAAGCTTGGGAATTTCCCCGCCCTCGTCCTTGACCGATGGGATCGCGATCGCAACGTGATCGCTTAAGACGGCTTTTCGATTTCCGACTTCATCCGTTCCAGGGTGAGGTTCATCTGGTCAAACATTTGCTGAGGCGTGATGCCAAATTGACCCAGCTGGGTTTTCAACTGCTCGATCGTCATCTGGGCCATGAAGTCTTCAGAAAGCTCAAAGCGCTTCATAAAGATGCGGTAGCGCTCCATCAAGGCTTCCATTTGCTGGATGAATAATTTTTTTCCTTCGCGGTCAAATTTGCCATAGTCACTTCCGAGTTGGACGAGAGACTGGTAATCGGAAAACAACTTCTTGGCTTCTTCCTGGACTATATCAGAATCAAAAAATCCCATTGCTCTTGAGGTTGATTTGCTTGAAAGTAGTGCGCCATGCTGTGCATCTACTTACATTCTAGTGCAGCCTTGGGTTTGGTGGAAAATGCGGTTTTCCGTATCATCCGCCTAGTCCGGGCGGATCGCCTGTCAACTCCGATGCCCTCCATTCTACAGATAAAGGGTTAATAAGCGTAACGCATCGCCAATATCGGTGCGTTACATGGGTATCTGACGATCGCCCTCTCTTCTGTTGTAAGTATAAATACATAACGCACCCCAATACTTCTCAGTTAATAACCTGTCCGGAGCGAGGGGGGAGCCCAAACCGACATTGTCGGGAGCCCTGCCACCGATCCCCCCCCCTCGCTCCGGACAAATAAGGCGTTGCACATTGAGGGGATGATAGCAGCCAATTTTTCAACTTTGCGCTCTGGCTAATTGCTAATTGAAAAGAGTAAAGCTATCTATTCATGACTACAAATGACGATCTCAATTAACCATTGACAATTAGCAATTAGCAGCCGGAATCATCCCGTCGTTGTGCAACGCCACAAATAATATGCAAAACCTACGAAGTATTGTAACGCACCCAACAGAAGCATTAGATTGGACCAATGCGGTTAGGTGGCCAAAATCGAAAGCAGGCGCGACCAATGATATTCTCCTTGGGCAAAAAGCCCCAAATGTGGGAGTCATTGCTGTTATTGCGGTTGTCTCCCATCATAAATAATTTGTCTTCGGGAACCTGGTAAGGGCCCCAGGAATATTCTGGCAACTCGGCAATGTAGTCTTCCTCCTGGGGTTGATTATCCAGGTAGACAAAGCCATTTTTTACTTCCACAGTTTGACCCGGTTCTCCAATAATCCGCTTGATGAAGGCTTGATCTGTAGTGTATCCCAGTCTTTGCAGGACTTTGGGCGGTTCAAAGACTACTATCTCGCCCCTCGCCGGTGGACGAAAATGGTAGGATACTTTTTCCACTACTAGCCTGTCGTCCACTCTCAAAGTTGGCACCATTGAATCCGAGGGAATGTAGCGGGGTTCCGCCACAAATATCCGCAGTAACAGCGCTATAATCAGGGCAATTACTACTATCAGCAGATTTTCCCGTTGCCCACGCCATACCCGCTGCCACAAGGCTGTATCTTCTATTTGCTTTTCTGGTGATGTCATAAAATGAAGAAGACGACTTATTTGGATAAAGGATAAACTGTTATTTGCCAACTGTCAATTGCCAATTGTCAATTTTGCTCCTTGATATTATCCTTGAGCTATCCTATATTATGGTAAACCCAAAAGAAACCTGGTACATCGTCAAGGGATCCGATGGTCACTGCGACTCCACCTTACCCTCATCGGACAAAC
The DNA here is from genome assembly GCA_051439505.1 of Hormoscilla sp. Lineage (GTDB taxonomy): Bacteria > Cyanobacteriota > Cyanobacteriia > Cyanobacteriales > Desertifilaceae > Hormoscilla. The sequence continues at coordinate 3,921 of JBFRWI010000222.1, forward strand.
AGGAGTAGATCGCCTCTTGGGGACCTAATACTTGCTCCACAAGAGGCGATCGCCAAGCGAGTCGGACTGATTCGAGCTGGGAGCGTCAAGCTATGTGATTACATCTGCTGCCACTAAAAGCGATTTGTCGGTGTCTCCGGGAGCATCTGCGACTACGATGTCTCGGGGGTAGTGCGGTTAGCGCTCCCCCGAGACATCGAGATCCGTTGGAGACACCGATTGGGCGCGATTTTCTCGCCGCTTGGCAATTTCGTGATTCAGCACTTCCAATGCTCTAGCATATTGGGGGTCTGCCTTGGTGCCAATTAAGGTCAGATCTCGCCTCAATTGTTGCTTCTGAGCGTCTGTCAGAGAAATCTCCACATCCGGATCTATTCCATGCTTATTGATGTCACGACCATTGGGGGTGAGATACTTGGCGATCGTCACTGCCAGACCGGAACCATCTCCCAAGGGCCGCACTGATTGCACCAAACCTTTGCCGAAAGTTTGGGTGCCGACGATCGTGGCACGTTCATTGTCCTGCAATGCTCCTGAAAGGATCTCACTCGCACTCGCCGAACCCCCATCCACCAGTACCACCAGAGGCTTATCTGTCAGAGCGCGTCTCCTCGCCCACTGCGCATCACTTTCTCCCTTGCGGTTAACCGTCGAGACTATTCTACCATTTTCCAGCCACATCCGGGCAATGTCCACCGAGGCGTAAAGTAAGCCACCGGGGTTTGAACGCAGATCCAAGATATAACCAGACACATTCTTGGCTTCTAAATCTTCGATCGCATCTCGCATTTTCCGCGCAGCTGGGTTGCTAAACTGCTTCAAGCGAATGTAACCGATGCCCTGCTCATTTGCTTCTGGCTTATGGCTGTAGCTGACTGGATGAATCTCAATCCTTTCCCGCTTAATGAGAAAATCTATTTCCTCCTTGCCTCGCAGGATCGTCAGGGTCACTGATGATCCCACTGGCCCCCGGATCAACTTTACCGCATCATTAACATCCATGCCTTCGGTACTCTTCCCATCAATTTTGATGATGAAGTCCTTGGCAATAATACCAGCCTTAAAAGCTGGCGTGTCTTCGATCGGAGATACCACCACGAGCTTTTTGGTTTCTTCATCTTGTGACAGCTGAATACCCACACCGGTCAGTTCCCCAGAAGTGTCAATTTGCATATTTTTGAACTCTTCGGGGTCCATGAACCTAGTGTAAGGGTCATTCAGCTGCTCTAGCATTTCCCGGATCGCCTTATATGCTTCTTCGGAGGTGGTGTAATTGCGCTCCAGGTAATCCGTCCGCACCGCTTTCCAATCTACCTGATTAAATGTGCCATCGACATAGTTACGGTCAATAATCTGCCACACTTCATCTACGAGTTCTTTCGGGCTGTCCTGAAAGAATGCTTGACCCCGCAGATGAATACCTGCACTGGCAACGGCTACTGCTGTTAACATCACTGCCGTTGCACCTACAACGAGTCCTCGTGTTGTTTTTGTCATAATTTTAAGAGAACTGGATATACTTTGGAGGGTATTTAATCCCAATTTAACACAGGGGATTTTGGCTCTGGTTAATGGGTGTGGTCATGCATTTGTTGTAAGGGCTCCCCCCCAAACCCCCCCTTCCAAAAGGGGGGGCTTCCGTAGCCCCCCTTTTTAAGGGGGGTTTGGGGGGATCCGGCGACTGGGATGGCCGCCCGTTAGATCGACGGGTTTTGACCACACCCCTGGTTAATTGGGCTAGCGATCGTTGTTGGAGCGCGATCGGGAAGCCTTTTCCCGACTACAAGCTTTCGGGATCGGCAATTGTCTGGTCTTTTTTCTAGCACGATCGCTCGGAAATTTTCCCAACCACACAATTGCCGATCGAAGTAACTTGCCTTTACTATCTGGGACGGTCTATCTGACGACGGATATTTTTTACGGATCCACCCAGAGACCGTCTGCCTTAATCAAATCGATCAATTCTTCCACTCCGCGAGATTCGGGGACTTTTTTGATTTCTTCTCTACCACGATACAGAGAAATATATCCCGGCTGCTTGCCGACATAGCCGTAGTCGGCATCGGCCATTTCCCCGGGGCCATTGACAATACAACCCATAACGGCTATATCTAGACCTGTCAGATGTTTGGTTGCTTCTCGCACAGACGCGAGAACCTCTTCTAGGTTAAACAGGGTGCGACCACAAGAGGGACAAGCCACGTACTCGACCATTGTTTTCCGCAGTCCCAGGGCTTGTAGAATACTGTAGCATACAGGAATCTCTTTTTCGGGAGCTTCGGTGAGGGAAACACGAATCGTATCGCCAATCCCATCGGCTAGCAGGGTAGCTATTCCTGCTGTAGACTTAATCCGCCCATATTCGCCGTCACCGGCTTCGGTGACACCTAAATGCAAAGGATAATCCATCCCCAGTTCATCCATGCGCTTGACCATCAGGCGATAGGCTGCTAGCATGACTGGTACCCGCGATGCCTTCAGGGAGATAACCAGATTGCGAAAATCGAGAGATTCACAAATTTTAATGAACTCTATAGCTGATTCTACCATACCTGCTGGGGTGTCGCCGTAGGTAAACAGCATCCTTTCGGCCAGGGAACCGTGATTAACGCCGATGCGCATGGCTTTGCCAGCGTCTCGCAGGGCAATCACCAGGGGTTCTAGGGTTTGGCGGATTTTGTCGCCGATTTCGTCAAATTCCGCTGGCGTGTATTCTGTTCTATCTGGCTTGGGCTTTTCAAACAGGTACAAACCGGGATTAATCCGGACTTTATCGACATGTTTGGCTACTTCCAGGGCGATTTTCATGCCGTTGTGATGGACATCGGCCACCAGCGGTACCTCTTGGTAAGTCTCAATCAGTTTTTGCTTGATTTGACCTAGGGCTACCGCATGTGCCATGCTGGGAACGGTGACGCGGACGATTTCGCAACCAATCGAGTGCAGGCGACGAATGGCAGCGATCGATCCTTCTATATCCAGGGTATCTTCGTTAATCATGGACTGCACCACGACGGGATAGCCTCCACCGATGGTGATGTTGCCCACTTTCACTGGCCTGGTTTTACGCCGGTGTATGGTAGTGTCAAAGCTGGGTTGACTTGATGTGGTTGTGGGTTTGGTCAGGGTCTGCATAAGTTGTTGATGCGATCTCTACTTTTCAGATTGCCACAACTGAGGTCACTTTTTCTCAACAAATCCGACTATCGATCTCCAGCAGCTTAGTTTCATGCCTTGATTGCGGTACACTCATGAGATCCCACCAGTCTCCACCGTTGGTACTCTCCTTGAGGAGATCGCCGGTTGCTATCTAGGCCAAATGGCGATGGGAAGGAATTTAACATCTGGCGGCGCCACCCGAGAGCACAGGATTGAGATATCGAGCCGCGGATCGGCATATGCAATTCGGCGCGACAGTAAGGTATGATATGGTTGAAAATATCAGTCTATATGATGCTCAATTGGTCAGACATAAGTTTGCGATCGCGGCTTCAAGTCTTGTCGAACTTGGCGGGAATACTTGTTATGTGATAATTTCGGGCATTATTATACTGAAAAATGAAAACTGACAAGTTAATGCAAAGATGAGGATTTATGGAGCGAAACTCTGGTAAGGTAATGTTAGACAATGGCGAATGGATCAGAGCATTGGGGCTGATTGAGTCGAATAGCCGTGCCCTAGCTGCTTTATCAGATAAGGTCGAATCGGAACGCCGGGAAAAACATCAGCTAATTGAGTCCAATAGTCGGGCGATCGCGGCTTTAGGTGAGAAGGTGACAGATACCGAAAAGACGGATTTGGAGCTGATCAAAGCCAATAGTCAAGCGATCGGCAATTTGACTAAGGTTCTCGGTCAGATGCAAGATAGACAGGCAATGCTGACAAAATTGCTTTCCGAACAACAGGAACTTCTCCAGGAGTTTAGACAGATTGTTAAAGAAATTTTGAAAAGATTGGAACAATCACAAACTCAGACGAATGAGGATTTGGAAACGATCGCCCACGAACTGGTGGGGATGCGAGATGTTTTTATGAACATGCAGCAGGAAGTTTTATCTATGTTGCCGGATGTGGAGCAGAAGCAACAATCTCAGTTAGATTGATTTGTCGATCGATTGACTTGGGATGCCGAAAGGGGATGCAACGAGTTTAGCATCCCCCGCTGCCCTTTTATTCGGGGAAGTCAGGAATCACCCATTGGGGTGGTTGCAGGCGTTTTTTCTGACGGCTTCGTCAGCTATCTCCAGCATCGTATCCAAGGAAGTATTTTTGATGAACTTGGATGCGGACTCGGCATAGGCGCGGTGGGGACATTTATCTCCCAAAATGCAGCCGTTGACGCAGGCTTCAGCGCAGTTGATAGTAGGTTCCATGAGTCAGGGATGAAAGACTTTGAATTAAGGATTGTTTGACAGTTTAGTCGGACTGTAATTCTAGCATTTTTGTCCGGGCAAATTTCAGCAATTCTTGAGCTTCAGCTGTTGCTGTGGTTCCTGGCTGTACAATTTCCAACTGATTAATAATACTTTGTAATTTACTGGCGAGTAAACCTCGGTTGGGATTAGAACCAGCTAGGGTTTGCCACTGGACAATTTCGGCTTTGGCCCGTCGGAGTGCAGTCACAGACTCATTTTCGGCTTGCCGTCGAGTTCGCGTTACCCCCAGGTTTTGCTGATATTGAGCTAGTTTTTGTTGGGCATCGACATAGGCGGGATCTCCGAGTGGGACTCGTTTCAGGCGATCGATCGCTTGCTGCCACAAACGACCAATTTCTTGCCATTCGGCGGCGGTGTGGGGCGGGTTTTGGGCGGCGTTAGCAGCGGCCCAGCCAAATTGCTTGGCTGCTGCAATTAAGCTATCGCTGCGCTGACTGGCAGTCGCTTGACTGGAAACTTGCAGAAAATCTCGTCGGTAGGCAGCTAGTTGAGTTTGGGACATTCTTCCTGCTAGAGTTTGGGAGGGGATTTGATTGAGCAGATCCATTCCCCCTTGCCAAGCGGCGATCGCCTCTTGTTTTTCTGCGGCATCCTGGGCCTGTTGATACTGCTGCTTGGCCTTGTTAACTGCTGCGGTTCCTTCTGTCAGCAGAGTCTGGGCATTTTGTTCTTGATAAACTTTAGCTTCCATGCGGCCCACCCGTTTGCGGGCTGATTCAAACTCGTCGAGGGTGAACTGCCAAGTGCAACTAAACAAGGTACAGTATCTTTGGGGATAATAGCCGAGAAACCAAACGGGCAAAGCATCTAGATGGGCTTGTGCTTTTTTTACCTTCTGTGTACCCAATTCAAAATCAACAGCGCTAGTGGCTTTGTTGACTAGCTGATCCGCTTGCTCAATAGAGGCGATCGCCCCGCGATAATTACGATCCATGCTCATATAACTGGGCAGCAGCAAAAGTGGGGCAGTCCGCGCCACTGGCCACCTAATCATCGGATAAGGCAAGTTAACGACATAGAACAACCCTGCGGCACCCAATAACAGGGCTGCCGGCCACTTCATTTTACCCAATGCTGACGGTGGACGGTTGGCCTTCGAGGCTGCTTTGAGGGCTTTTTCACTAAACTGAGGAAACACATCCATAACCGTGTCTCGCAGTTCTTCCTCTGGGGCGGGGTCGCCTTTTTGTAGACGCAGCTTTTCTAAGCGCTGCATCACTATCGACTTCTCAGTTTGGCTCAACTGATCTGTGCCAGCACATTGGTAAACTTCTGCTCGCAGGATTTCAAAAGCACGCTTATTCAGACGGGACATCGATTTGACTTGGTAAGCAACTTGTATAATGATAGTATTTTTTAGACTAGACTTTGAGGGATTGGCAACTGTATTTGTAGCAATGTCAGTTGCCAGTTGGTAGGGTGGGCCGTACACACAGTCAGTCAGTTGTCAATTGTTGAATTGGCACCGGTGCTCTCAAGGCGGCTGCTTGTAGGGCAATCGGTCAGAAGAAAAATGTTCGTGGCGACTAGCTACAATAGGGAACGGCGATCGCCTCGATTTGGGAGTGACGGGGAAAAAAGCCCTTGACAGGGATGATATAATGAGAAAATATAACCATCCGTGACAGGGCAGGCGAGTTATATGTGGAAATATCTACGCAATGCAAGGCTTGGTAAAATATCCTTTCGCGACATCTTACTGTGGCGCATTTTACTGTTGAGTATACCAGTGCTGTTGCTGGGGCAATATGTGACCTACAGAAAGGCCCGTTCGACGTTGCTGGAAACGGCCCGCCAAAATCTGACCGAAAGCGCGATCTCAGAGGGTAGTCGGATCTCAGAGGCGATCGCCGCTTGGCAAGGTAACCTACTGACAGCGACGGAAACCTCGGTTTTGCAGTCTGGTAGCCGAGAGGCATCTGCACAATACTTAAATAAACTGGCATCAAGATGGCCAGTTGAGTGCCTGCAATTACAGGAGATCGAGACGGGGGCGATCGCTGCTAGTACCTGTGGAGATCGCCCTTTTGCCCCGGTGGAGTTGTCACCTCACGAAAAGGCAGCGGTACGGGTGGTATTTCCAGAGACGGCTAAGAATAGTGAGATTGCATGGCAAAACCGACTTGACTTGATTTTGAGTGCGCCTGTCAGGGACCAGCAGGGGAACGATCGTTTCCAGTTAGTGGTTGAGTTCATCTTACCGTTGCAGTTGACAGATGAGCCTAAGTCTCTGACAGGCTATACGGTAATAATTAACCAAGATGGCACTATTATCGCTCATCCCGACTTAGAACGAGTTGGGCAAAATATTGTGGACGAGAAAAATGAAGAGACCCGCAAAAGACTCTCAAGTCTAGTTAGAAATGCGATCGAGGGGGAACAATATTTTCAGCATGTCTTGGGTTTTGATGATAGCGGTAAGGAATTACTGACGGGCTATACGGCGATCGACAGTCCTACAGATAAGAACGGCAAATGGGTAATTTTAGCTGTTACCAGTTTAGATAATGCTCTGTTTGGTCTCCAAGAAATCCTGCAAACTCTGATCAATTTGATCCTATTATTGATCGCGGCGAACCTGGTGGCAACCCTATTTTTGGCAAGGGATCTGGCCCGTCCGATGGAAAAACTGGGAAAGTATGCTCGCAATGTTGAAGGCCAGGAAGCAACGGCTTCCATCCCCCACAATTTTAAGATCGAAGAGTTCAATGAACTGGCTCTGGCCCTTAATAGTATGGTCTCGCGCCTGAAAGCTTGGGCCGAGGAGTTGCAAACGGCATGGCAAGAAGCCAAAGTAGCTAACCAACTGAAAAATGAGTTTCTCGCCAGTATCTCTCACGAGTTGAGAACGCCCCTCAATGCTATTATTGGTTCTGTGCGCTTGGTGCTGGATGATTACTGCGATGATAGAGAGGAAGAAAAGGAGTTTCTGCAACAGGTGGATGATGCTGCGGTTCACCTGCTGGAAATTATTAATGATATTCTCGACATTGCTAAAATTGAAGCGGGGACTTTCTCTGTGGCGATCGAACGACTGGATCTGCTAGAGGTACTCAAGGAAGCGGTAGATTTACAGATGGTTGAGATTCAGCAAAAAGGTTTACAGTTGCATTGGGATAAGGGCAGGCATGGGGAGGCGATCGCAGTCCAGGCGGATAAAGGCAAGCTCAAGCAAGTGTTCCTGAATGTCCTGAGTAACGCCATCAAGTTCACTAAAACTGGCGGCATCACCATTACCACAAGGATTTCAGCCCCCTCTAGTTCTGAGGGTCAAACCTATGTTACTGTTGTTATTAAAGATACTGGCATTGGCGTGGGTAAAAGCGAGCAGTCGAAACTGTTTCAGCCCTTTGTGATGGCTGATGGTAGCAGAACTCGTCAGTTTGGTGGGGCAGGACTGGGATTGGCAATTTCCCGGAATTTGATGGAACTGATGCAGGGTAACATTACTCTCTCTAGTGAGGGTACAGAGAAGGGCAGTACGGTGGAAGTCTCATTGCCTGTGATGAAAAATTCGCCGTTACCTAAATCTTCCTTAAGTAGTTCGTAGTTCTCCGGGAAGTAGTTCGTAGTGAGATGCACCCGGTATGGAGATTCCCCATTGGGTGCGGCCCCTTCGTAGTTGCATTTGAATTTTGAATTTTGAATTGCTTATGGCTCGTACAGGCTATACTCTACCAGTCTTCGCTGTGGCTGCTGCTAAGGCGGCCCTGGTTCATTTGATACAACCCACAGAGGAAAAACAGTTAATATCCCTGGACTTGCTGCCCGGAACGGCAGATATTCCCATCCATCAAGTGGCAAGTTTGGATACTACTTCCGCATTGGCGATCGCCATCAGCGACCCGGGAGATAATTTAGACTTGACCCGCAATACTCCGATCTGGGCCTGGGTAAAACTTTCGGACCGGGGCGGGGAAAGTTTGGTATTAGAAGCGGGGGAAGGGTTGGGAAAAACTACCTCTGGGGAACCAGCTATTTATAGCTATGCGAAGAAACTGTTTCAGACTAATTTATTGCCCCTCATTCCCCCAGACAAAACTGCCACTGTCCGCATTATCCTGCCCGAGGGCCGTCAACTGGCCCAACGCACCTCTAATGAAGCTTTTGGCATTATAGAAGGATTGAGTTTATTGGGAACTAGCGGCATTTCCCAACCCCTTTCTGCTGCCGACCATCTCGAAACCTTTCGCGAAGATTTGCAGCAGAAAGTTAAAGAGGAGTCTCATCTGGTATTTTGTCTGGGTAACAATGGCCTGCAAGTTACTCAGCGGTTAGGAATACCGGGAACAACTGTGGTGCAAACTGGAAACTGGATAGGTAGTTTATTAGTAGAAGCTGGGTTACGGGGTGCTAAATCTGTGCTTTTGATTGGATATCAGGGTAAGTTGATTAAAATCGCTGGAGGCATTTTTAATACTGCTAGTCATCTAGCTGATGCTAAATTGGAAATTATTAGCGCTGCTGTGGTCCAAATGGGGGGCGATCTGCCAGCAGTCCGGGCTGTCTTAAATGCCAAAACTGCTGATGCTGCTTATCAAGAACTGGTCAAGCTGGGACTTGCTGAAGCGGTGTTCGGATACCTGGCAGAAAGCATAACACAAAAAGCTCAGGATTACGTAAAAAAATATGCTAATGTGTCTCTCAAGGTGGGCACCATTTTGTTCGATCGCCAGGGAAAGATTATTTCTCAAGATCCTCATGCAGGGGAGTTGCTAATAATTAGCAATAGCTAAGCAAAATGCGATCGCAACTGATAGGTCGCTAGTTTGTTGGGGATAGTTAACCCGGGGACGCGCGATCGCAATTAAAGAAATACCCAACTCATCTGCCACAAGACGCTTAACATCTTCTCCCCCGGGGGCACCAGAAGCTTTAGTAACAACTAGGGAAATTTGCCAATGACGCCAGAGTTCCCTTTCTAGATTAGCGGGGACGGGAGGACGGATAGCAATAATTCTGTCGGAGGTAAAACCTGCTGCCAAAGCAACTTCTAGGGATGTAACTGAGGGGAGAATGCGGGCAAACAGAGTGGCTTTTTCTTGCCAGGAAGCGAACAGTGGTAAAGGTTTATAGCCCACCGTTAGCAGCACTCTTTCTCCTTTCAGGTAATCTCCTGCTAGCAATTCCTGGAAGCTTTCTAAGCAGGTGTTGGTCTCCCTGGGGTGGTTCTTTAATTCCGGACGTTCGTAGCGGAGATAGGGGAGGTGATGTTGGGCCCCAGCGGCGATCGCCATCTGGGAAATAGCCACTGCATAGGGATGGGTAGCATCCAAAATTGCTACAATTTGCTCTTGCCCCAAGAAATCATCTATGCTAGCAGCATCCATCTGCCCCACCTGCACCCGCAGGTAAGGGGACAGGGGATAGAGCGATCGGGCGGCTGTAGTAGTCACCGTCACGGTACAGCAAATTTGGTATTGAGCGAGTTTCCCTGCCAGTTGAGCACTTTCAGTCGTCCCGCCAATCAACCAAATTCTTCCCCTTGAAGATTGGGTTGTATCTGACATCTTGTATTTTTGGCGTTACCCCGCCGGGGGTTCAAACCCCCGGCTAAAAGCTAAAGTCGGTTGAAAACAGACTGAAAACCTTATAAATAAAGTGTTTTTACCTCGTTCTTCTCCTTCCCACAGGCGATCCCTGGGAAAGAGGGGAAATCCTTTCAGCGACAATGATTCCAGTGGGTTTTAACCCACTTAAGCTATTAGCCGTGGGTTTTAACCCACGGCGGGCCAGGAGACTCATTGACTAATTGACTAATTGACAATGGTACAAGATATGAACTGACCGCTCAAAATTTCACCTTGTAAAGGGTAAATAACTCTCCAGGTCGGCGTTGGAGGATTTTGGCACCCGCTGTAGAAATCGTTTTTTCCCAATCTCCTAGAGATGACAAAAATACCTCCGCCCCCAGATAAGTTTCCAAGATCGCCCAATTTTCCGCCTCGGGAGTTTCTGGATCTAGGATATCGAACACAAACATCCCCGTGGGTTTGAGTACCCGCTTCACCTCCGACATCACTATCTCCCAGTATTCTAAGGAGTAATAGCAACTCCAACCAGTGGCGATCGCCAGATCGAAGTGAGAGGGTTGATAATTAAGTTGGTGGGCCGCCCCCAACTCTACGCCCTTAAATAACTTAGAATTCAGTTGTGGTCCGCGACTATTGAGACCCTCCCGGGCCACCGTGCTAATTTCCCGACCGTAAAATAAAGCCCCCCACTCGTGCCAGGGATAGATCAAGAAACTCACCCCACAGCCCAGATCTAGACAGTGCTGGCCCTTTTGAGGCTTTACCAGTTCCCAGAAGGGGGAAGCCACTTTTGCCGTCAGGGATCCGGAAGTCCAGTCCTGAAAAATCGGCATCTCCTCCACTTCTGGCGGCAGATCGAAAGCATCTCCCCGGTATTGTCGGTTAAAACGATAGGCCACAGCTGTTAGCTGCCCCTGCCAGGCATCCGATTCATTCGCCCCGCCGAACCATTCACCATCTCTCGCACTCTTATCTTTTTTTGACATCCGCTGTGACAACTAACTTAAATCTCGGAATCTACAATTTACCTTGACTTGATGTAGATTTGTCGTGATGCTATGATAACACTCCTGACAGCCAACAGGAAACAGGAGATCGAAAAAACACCGACTTCCAGCCATGCTGCTGACTCCTGAGTGGGTGACTCCTGATTCCGAGAGTGGGGATAATCAACCCTTGAGCGCCTTTCTAAAGTTCTTGCGGTAAGACTGGTTGGCAACCCACAAAGCCGGCCACAACAGGGATAAACGGATTTTATCTGACATTTGGCGGTTAAATTGAGTCCGATTATATCCTTTCCAGAACTTCCAGGCCCCGCCGATGTATACTACTAGCAATCCAAATACAATTAAATTCATGGCCATTAACTCCTTCCATCAGGGTAACATGAGAACACTTCCAGACCGGGCGATCCATCACTCTCACCAGCACTCAACCGTGAAGAGTCTCGCTAACCGTGCAGCTGCCAGCAACCAACCAGTCTAATTCTAGTCTAATTCTATTTTATACTGCGAACCGTCAGGAATTGCGTTGCACGACCACCCGGCGACGGCGATCGGGGGCCACGGGATGATGAGCGATCGACTTCGCTGCAAGTGACTACTGGCTATACTTCGCGATTCGGCTAAGTACATAGGCTTGCATTATTTTTCTAGCTCATCTCGAAGGCATTGATGTGGTATATTTTTGATCGCCTAGCAAGTCCGGAGCGATAATACGCGCAGCGTGGGGGGATAACCGCGATCGACTTATGCTTTATGCGTTAACCCCCCCCGTAGCGCTCCTGCGTCGCGCACTTCGTAAAAGCGCAGCGGCGCGACGCAGCCGCGCTAGCAATCTCGCCAATCGCATATCACACTAATCACCATAACTGCTATATAGGAGAATAGACATATGCCAAACCATCCTCTTGCAGAAGTATTTGGATTTCCTTTAGATAATCTGTCCCCAGAAGCACAACGCTATCGGAACAATCGGCTCTGCCCCTATAATAATAAGGTGCCGTCTTGTACGAAGGATAAAGCAAACGATCCATTAGGGGTATGTAGTGTTTATACAGGCGATGATATCGCCATTACTTGTCCGGTTCGCTTCCGTCAGGATTGGCTGATTGCTCTCGATGCCGCAGCATTTTTTTTCCCCGACAACACTGCATGGACTTCCCTTTCGGAAATTCGTCTTAACGATAAAAACGGTCAATCTGCTGGTAATATAGATTGGGTGTTGGTCGCTTACGATAGTAGGGGGCGCGTCATTGATTTTGGAACATTGGAAGTTCAATCAGTGTATATTTCTGGCAACGTGCGTCGTCCATTTGAATATTATATGGAAGACCCCGATCGGCGCTATAATCTGGACTGGCGTGGACGGATAAACTATCCCCGTCCTGACTACCTATCGTCTTCGCGTAAGCGTCTGGCCCCACAATTGATTTATAAGGGAGGAATCCTCAAAGAATGGGGGAAAAAACAGGCGGTTGCTTTACATAAAGGGTTTTATAATACTCTTCCTCCACTGCCAGAAGTGGAGCCCACAGAAGCAGATGTCGCTTGGCTAATTTATGATTTAAAGCACGATTTGGCTAGGAACTGCTATCAGCTTACCGAATTTCGCAAAGTTTATACTTTATTTGAACCAGCTCTCGATAGAATCACTACTCCGGAAGCAGGTTCCCTTGAATATTTTTGCGATTTATTGCAAGAAAAACTAGATGAAAAGTTGGAGAATCCTCCAGATGCTCCGACACTCACAGACCTTTTGTAGTTTAAGTTTTATGATCCGTCAATTATCCCTGTTTGAAAATACCGTTCCCGAGAAAATTACCAATGTGATGTCGGTGCCTCTGCGGAGTCCTTTCCGATATCCCGGGGGGAAAACTTGGTTGGTGCCGCGCATTCGGCAATGGTTGACACGCGGCTACGCTTACTCTGTCGGAAAGACTGAATTTATTGAGCCTTTTGTGGGAGGTGGCATTGTTAGTCTGACTGTGGCATTTGAGCAGTTAGCCGATCGCGTAACAATGGTGGAAATCGATTCCGAAGTGGCAGCAGTGTGGCAAACTATTCTGGAAGGCAGCGATCGCGCCTGGTTGCAAGAGCGTATTTCCACTTTTAACATTTCTCCTGATGCTGTTAATTCGGTGCTGGATGCTGTTCCCGTTGACCTTAAAGAAAAGGCGTTTCAGACAATTTTGAAAAATCGCGTCAATCGCGGCGGTATCCTCGCAGCAGGTGCGGGTAAAATTAAACGTGGCGAAAAGGGCAAAGGAATCGCATCTCGCTGGTATCCAGAAACCCTCAAACGGCGAATTTTGAATATCGAAAAAATATGCGATCGCCTCATCTTTATTGCTGGTGATGGGATGGAGTTTCTCAGAAAAAATGCTCATCGCTCTAATGCAGTATTTTTCATAGATCCTCCTTACACCGCAGCAGGGAAAAAAGCAGGCAGTCGTCTTTACACCCATTGGGAACTCGACCATGAAGAACTTTTCCGCATTTCTAGTACCCTGTCTGGAGATTTTCTGATGACTTACGATAATGTTAAAGAAGTCCGTCAGTTAGCCAATAAATTCGGATTTGATACGGAAACTGTGCAGATGAAAAATACCCATCATGCTAAAATGACAGAACTGCTCATCGGACGGAATTTGGATTGGGTGCGATCGCCGCTATGATTTGATAAAAATATTTGTCAATAGAGCATCGAAGATGATAGCACCATGGCGATCGCGAAATCGATTTCGCGATCGTAGAATAATTACCGATTAGTCACAAGCAAGCTGCTGGCGAGACTCTGGATCGTTATTGGGGAAACAGAGTCCGCTGGGTAAACGTTTTGGCACATAACGACTCAAGTTGGGGTCGCGCAACCCTGTCTCTAGGAAAGCAGTAAGGTCATCGACTTCCTTTTCCGTCAAGTTTAGAGGTTGGAAAAATCGGCTGATATTGCCAGAATACTTGGCGGCTAAGTTTTCTGGTTTTCCTCGGTTAAAATAATCAACCACTTCCCCCAGGGTCCCAAAAGAAGCTCCATGTCCGTAGGGAGTGCTATCTGCTAGGTTGTAAAGCTGCGGCACCTTGAACTTAAAGTCATCCCTAGCTCGTCTGGTAATGGCCCCTCTGCCTAAGTCAAGTCCGCTGAAATCATTCGGATGGTCTGCAAATCCTACAGCATAAAAATCGTCCCGAGCTAAGTTCGGTCCCCTATGGCATCGAAGGCAGTTAGCTTTGAAGCTAAAAAATACTATTCCTCCTCGGAGTTCTTTGGCAGACATGGCTTTTTTATCACCTTTCAACCATTTTTGAAAGGGCGCTTCGTTCGCAAGAAGGGTCCGTTCGTAGGCGGCGATCGCCAGACCGGCCCTTTTGAGATCTTCTACCTCAGCGGCTACATAGGGGCGATCGGGAAACGCCTGGGCGAAAAGTTCTTGGTATTCCGGAATTTGGGCGATCGCCGCTGTCCCCAGTCTGTGAACCGTAAAAGCATCGATCGCCTGAGCTTCTAAGCCATGTAGCTTCAACCGATTTACATCTGTTGCTTTAATTAAAGGTTCTTTACCATTAGAACCAGTCACCCCTAAGCGTCCATTCCAGAGCGTTGCTTCTTGATAAGCACTGTTAAGTACCGAGGGAGCCAAAATGTTCGGTTTATCAATTTCCGTATGGGCCAGATCTGGATCCTGATGTCTAGACTTATTATAGCCTAATCCTCCCGTTCCTAGCGATCGGGCTAAGTTAGACCTAAATCCTGCTTCAGCTATATGACAGGTCGCGCAGCTTGCGGTTTTCCAATTCTTCACATTTAGGGAATTAATCGATAGTGCTGTTTCGTGGAATAGCAAATTTCCTAACTTTACCTTTTCTGGCGTTAGTGGGTTCAGGGTATCTGCCGGTATACTATCTAGTTCGTAAGATTCCGGGAGAATAAAATATTCTCGCCCTTTCTTATCTGGAGCTGCTGCTTTCACTAACTTTTCTAGTCTACTATTGAGGTAATTGATAACCAATTTATCCCCTCTGTTACTAGCTTCTTGCGGTGACAGCGCCCAGGCCAAACCTATCTTGCTAACCAGCATTAATAAAATTACAGTTGTTATCGGAATAACTCTGACAATCATTTGTTTAATTCTCATTTTCTTCTCTCATAATACCTTGAACAACTCATAGCAATATCTACTTAAAGGAATCCCGAGCAACCGGTAGGATTTTCCAGATACTTCCTTGACAACCAGAAAATCAATTAATGGTTCTTCCGAAGAACTATCCAATATTTCCAACTCCTGGGATACCAGGTTGAGGGCATGACCTGCACTCATGGTAATCCACTCACCACTAGCATTTCTCAAATCAGTAATTAAAAATAAATTTTCATCATTTTTTCTTGGCAACTCTTCAGTCTCATCTTCTAAGGGAATAATAATAGACCAACTTGCTCCCAGAAATCTAGCGATATCTCGCAAGCGGATGCTGACTTGAATCAGTTGCTTTTCCGTAAGGGGATTTTCCGGAACCATCTGCCAATATTCTAGCCCTAACTCAGACAAATCGAGCAGAGATCCCACATTTCTGAATGACGAGAGCCCTGGGGTAGGCAAGAAGCTAGGTTCTGGCTTTATGTTTGATGGTGCTGCATATCCCTGCTGGCTGTTAACTATCCATAGGAAGACAACTATTACCCATAAATTAATTAACTTTTTGCTTGACCATTTACAATTCATTACCGTCGCACCTTCATTCAAATTTACGCCTAGTTACTACATTTATATCTGCTCTGCTGGTATTTGCTCTTCTGGAGACAATGAAGCAGAATCATCAACCCGAACAGTTCCGTTTAATGCTGCATTCAGGGCATCTCTGAAAATAGCTATAAACCTGACATTTTTCACCAGATACACTTGATTGTTTTGCTGGTTCCGTACAATCAAATCAATTACTGCCACCCGCCTTGCTAGCAAAACGCTACCGCTAGCATCCGCTACCAAAATTTCTCCAGCGGGTGTCGTTAATGCGTTACCTCTTGTTAAATTATTGATTTGGCTGTCAAATAGCTCGTTCAGGTCAGCAGGGGTAAATTTGGATGGCTGTCCGGATAAATTCATCCATCCTAGAGCTTGATACTCACTTGCTTGGGAAGAATTACCTGACCCATCGCCTATGCGAACGGGACTGTTAACTCCGAGGGGAAATGTAACTGCTTGTCCGGCAGGTAATTGAGATACCGCTGTCTTAGCTTCGCGAACGAGGGCAAGGTATTGCTCTTGACCTAACTCTGCGGGGGTCTGCCCTGTTGCCGTCAATTGTTGACTCGTATCCATTGGTTGGTTAGCCCGCCCTAGCGACTCTAAGATAACAACAGAAAACCCAATAAGTACCATCCCTACCAGTCCAATCTTCGATATAATTTGAATCCGTTTCATCTCATTACACCTCCCGTTATTTATGTTTGTCAATGTTACCCATAATTCTCCAACATCATATTTTTTTGATGCTGATGTCCGTGAAGATAGTTAGCATGAGTTGACGATGGGTGTGGTCAAAAACCGTTGATAGTTCAAACGCCTCCCCAGTCGCCCGATCCCCCCCAAACCCCCCCTTCCAAAAGGGGGGGCCTATAAGCCCCCCTTTTTAAGGGGGGTTTGGGGGGATCGGATACAACTACTTTTGACCACACCCGCCACACCCGTTAACGATGGTGGGAGCAATTTTTCCCACCATCGCTGAAATTAGCGCAACCTGGGATCGTTTATTCTTCGCTGTGGTCTTGTGACTCTGAATGTATTTATCCTCCTCAATCGATGCCTCACAGCGCCATTAACTGCATCGCGACACAACGCATTCACATTCACTTTATTAACTAGATAGTTGTGCTTGTTGCTGCGATTGTGAACTATCAAACTGACCACAGGAACCCGCCGTTGTCCAATCAACATTCCGCTCGCATCAGCCACCAAACTGTGTTCTGCTTTAACTTTAAAAGCTATTAGACCCTCATTTTTGGCGTCTTCAATCAATGTCCCGTCGGTAAATAAACCGCCTTTAGCTGCTTCCTGAGCTGCCATTTCGCCTATGTCGTCAGGCGTTATTGGTTGCGGTTGTCCTGAATTATCGATGTATGCTATACCTGTAAATTCCGAAGAAGCTAATTGTCCACCATCAGGCAGCACTCCGAACTGGATTGGAAAGGCCGTACCTAAGTCTACTCCCAAAGGCTCGTTTCCTTCAAAGTCTACAGCTAGCTCCTCTGGAACCCTCCGGAGAGTATCTATAAGGCCCCTGCTAATTTCAATCGGTTCCGTCGCTTCTCCTAAATACTCCAGACCCATTTCCTCTGGCGTCAAAATTCCATCAATTAAGCCTAGGTCGATCATGTTCTGATTCCTAGCAATTATGGCATTGGATGGTTGAGCCGTGAATATGGAAAAGGAAACTGCCACACCAGCGATGAATAGCAGTGCTAGCGTTCCCCAAACTTTGAACTTTTTCATCTTTTTCATTTCGCTCCTCTCTCTTGAGTGCTTGTCACTTGTTGGTCCGGGATTAAAACTCCCTGTATTATAACCAATTAGCACTGCGATTACCAACGTCGCATTCTTCGTCTCGGTCGTCTCACGCGAAAGTTCGCTCTTCTGAGGGTTCTATTCAAAACGCTATTGAGGGCATCTCGGCAAACCGCATTTGGATTGACATCATTAACGATAAACAGCTCGTTTGAACCCTTGGGATGAACGATTAGATCAATGCTCGGAATTCTCTGGGCTTGTATAAACGTACTGCTAGCATCAGCTACTAGATGATACTCTGATTCAGGTGTCATCACCAACTGCCCGTCATTTCTGGCTTCGTTGCTGAACATGAATTTCAGATTGCTAGATCTCAGAGATTTAGCCTGTCCTGAGCGATCGATGTATCCGACAGCTTCGTAGTTACTTCTTCTGTTGAGTTGTCGCCCGTCTGGCAGAGCGCCAATTCTAATAGGGCTATTGGTTCCCAAATCAAATGCTACTCTGATGTTTTCAGGCACTTGAGCGACTCGTTCTTCTGCGTACCTGATACTGTCCACCAGTCCAGCCATTAGCTGTACCGGCTCTTGATGCAGGTAGTTCAACCCCAGACTTTCAGGGGTTCTGACTTCATATATTGACGGACCGAACTCGGTTCCCATCGCTCCCTGTGACGGTCGTGCTATCAGCACGGACATTGAAAGGGTTAGGAGTGCTAGCACCACTAGGGCCAATCTCCTCCATGACTTGAGCCAACTCATTCGATCGCCTCCCCAATCGACCTAGTTCCCAGATATTGTAGCATTGTAGCCCACATTCGTGGTGAACAGCATTTTTTTTGAATGGGTGTCAATGTATTATAAACTACATTTTTTGCAGGAGTTGGCCGGATGGGTATAATACGTCAGCTATAGTATTTGTCATTATTTTGATACAAATGGCTATTATACAGCTGCCATCTACCCAATTTTCAATAATTTTAGCTGTTCTCAGGTGATATTGTCAAGCACTACCCCTTCAATTGACAAAATTAAATCAGCACCGTAGGCCAAAGAGGGGGTCTGGAAACCGGCTTTAAGCTGTCCTGCCAGCACTTTTTCGGCAATGGTAACGGCTGTTATGGCTGTTAGGGTATAGCCTTCGGGACATTGCAACCGCGAAACTAGCTTGTTGCCAACTTTGTCTTCTACTTCTCCCCATAGTAAGGTTCTCCCCTGTTGCCGTTGTAGGTCCGTTGGTCCTGGGGGCCGTTTGGCGATCGCCCGTTTTTGGAAGTTCTGCACGGCGGGCAAACCCAGGAACCAACCTAGATAGCGACTGGCAAGCATCATCCGATATGTAGAAGGCGAAAGGGCGGCATATACTTCGATGTCCGGGATCCCGGTGCTGTAATAGGCAGTGGATACGTCTCCCCAAGGTATGGTTGTGGTAAAGACTGGACCTCGTCCTAAGTCGATCGTCCGAGTTCTCCAAGCAGCTGGCACTGGGGTGAGTACCCCGCCCCGCCGCACCATGCCGGGGCGAGACTGCCCTTGTACCATCGTGGTGGCGGTTCCTCGGGATAACTGTCCTGCTGATAAGCTTCCGGAGTCTGCACTCATTTGAAGGGCGATCGCCAGTTTTTCCGCTGCTGGCATCCGCACTTTCAGATGTGCCGCGAGGCAGTCCGAGGGCACTACATCAAAGCCTACTCCCGGTAATAGCATAACTCCTGCTGCTTTGGCCTCTGCATCCAGGGCCGCGATCGCCTCAAATACTGACCATTCACCGGTAATATCCAGGTAATGGGTTTTTGTCCGCAGGCAAGCAGTTACCATTGCTTTCCAGGTCTGCTCGAACGGACCAGCACAATGCAGAACCGCTACCACATTTTGCAGTTCTGCCTCTAGGGCCTTTGTATCATTCAGAGCCAAGCTGCGGTATTCTAGGTTCAGGTATGCTGCCAGGGGCTTGATTTTCTCTTCATTCCGCCCCGCTAGGATCGGGCGCAGTCCCCGCTGCACTGCTAATCTCGCAATTAGGGAACCCGTATAACCGTTGGCACCGTATAATAATATTCGATCGGACATTTTCTTTGCTTGCTCTTGCTTTACTTCTACCTGGCATATCCCTCGTTTAACAGGCGATCGCCCTCTTGCCATCAGCGACACTAATAACGGATAGTACCATCAGGCATAATTGCTCCGGAGAGATTAGCCTCCCAAAAATTAGCACCGAGTAGCTGGGCATCCTTGAGGTTAGCATATTGCAAGTTAGCACCTTTGAGCTTGACCGCCTGTAAGTTAGCACCCTCCAGGTTGGCATATTGCAATTTAGCATTCTGTAAATTAGCACCTTTGAGGTTGGCACCCTCCAGGTTGCTACCCGCCATGTTAGCATGGGACAGATCCGCATCGGATAGATTCACATTTCCCAGGTTAACACCTTCAGCTCCCTGATTGACAATTTGCCAGACCAGACGGAGATTTTCATCCAGTTGGGTAGCCTCGTCTATCTTAACACCTCTCATGTTAACACCCTGCAAGTTAGCACCCTGCAAGTTAGCACCCTGGAGGTTGGCCCCCTTCAGCTTGGCACCCTGGAGGTTGGCATCGGATAAATTGGCACCTGCGAGGTTAGCATCTTCCAAGTAAGCATCGGACAAGTTGGCACCTTTCAGGTTAGCACCGGATAAGTTAGCATCCCAGAGGTTGGTTCTCAAATTAGCATTTTCCAGATTGGCATTTTTGAGGTTTGTTCCCCCTAAATTAGCAGTTTTTAAGTCGGCATTTTTGAGGTTAACACCTTGCAAGTTAGCACCCTGAAGATTAACCCCCTGCAATTTTACTTTCTGTAAATTTGCATCCTGGAAATTAACACCCTGCAAAGCAGCATTGTCCAGTTTAACACCTTCCAGGTTGGCACCCGATAAGTTGCCATTCGATAAGTTGGCATCCTGTAGATAGGCACCGGACAAGTTGGCACTTTCTAGGTTAGCGGACTCTAGGTTCGCATTTGCTAAGTAGGCACCCTGAAATTTGGCACCCGATAAGTTGGCACCCGATAAGTTGGCACTCTTCAGGTTCGCATCCACTAATTGGGCATTTTGCAGATCGCAGTCTTGACATTCTCTAGTTCGCAGCAACTGATTGATGGGAAGGTTATACCAATAAATTCCCCAACTCGTACCCAGTAGGGCGATAAAACTGAGAGTAGTCAGCAGGACTGGAGTTAATTTTCGGGGTTTTATTTCTGACTTTTCTGGCACGGGAATATCGCCGACAACTTTAATCGGTTTGAGTGCTGATAGGGCAATTTCAGCATTAGCATAGCGCTGTTTCACCTGGGGAGAGGTCATCTTAGTTAGCCAGTCAATGAAGCTGCGACTGAGTTGACCTGGCTTATCTTTCAAATTAAAGCATAAGTTGTCATTAATTAAGTCTGTGATGTCAACGGAACGGGTGCCCGTCAGTAAGCAAATTAATGTCGCCCCTAAACTATAGAGGTCTGAGGCTGTTGTCAGGGCCCGATCGAACATTTCTTCCGGGGGCATAAAGCCCGGAGTGCCCGCCGCTACGCTGCTAGCAGCAACTTCTCCATCCCGAAGGCGGGCGAGGCCAAAATCAACTAGGTAGGCATTCAGGCGATCGTCCAGTAAGATATTTTCCGGTTTAATGTCCCGATGAATGACCTTTTTCTGTTGCAGGTAAACTAATATTTCTAATACAGAAAGGGCAATTTGCTTGACTTGTGCGGGAGTAAAATTGCGTCGTGACTCTAAGGTCGGGGCATCTTTATATTCCGTTACCAGGCAAAAGCCCGATCGGGTTTCAAAGGAGTTCAGGTAGGGGGGGATGCGAGGATGATCTAGCTGTTGCAAAACTTGGATTTCCCGTTCGTAGGCTTTAAAGCTGGACCAACTGGCATCGCTAAGGGCAAAGCGGAACTCTTTGATAACAACTTCTCGGTCTGAGTCGATATTCTTAGCATGGTAAGTGATGTGCCCTCCCGACCAGTTGCGCCCCAGTTCTCTGATGATCTCATAGCCGTGGCTGCCAAAGTCAGGATATTTGGATATTGTTGATTGGAGATTCGGCATTTTCTATTCTGTCGTCAACTTGCGTCAGCCCGCCGGGGGTTCAAACCCCCGGCTAATAGCTAAAGTCGGTTAAAACCGACTAATAAAATAATCGGACTGCTAATTGTAGCTTTTTTGGCAACATGGTATGACTTGATGTAACTCAAGACTGAGTAGTTGTGACAGAAAGTTCCGCAAAGTTTATTCCCTCACGAGTTCAACCCCGGTACATCTTCATAGATATCTGCGATCGGGCAGCGAAAGTCAACACTTGCCAAGTGGACTTCTTCTCCGGAACCGTAGGTATAGAGAACCCAGCGCCCCTCGGCATTCCGGCGGAAACATTCCACACTCATCTTTTTTTGAGATATTAACACATATTCTTGCAGAGTTTCTAGCAGTCTGTAGTCCGCAAATTTGTCACCCCTGTCGAAAGCTTGAGTTGTGGGTGAGAGTACTTCCACAATCAGGCGAGGGTAGCGAATGAACTGTTCGTCAGGATTTCTGTCGTCCCTGGCATCACAAGTCACCTTCACATCTGGATAATAAAATACATCTGCTGCCTCGACTCTCACTTTCATGTCTGGCGTGTAGACACGGCAACCCTTACCCCGGGTATGGCTTCTCAGCATTGCAAACAGATTTCCTGCGATCTTATCGTGGGCTTTGCTTACCCCTGACATCGCATATACTTCCCCTTCCCTGTACTCGTGCTTAATGGGACTGATTTTCTCACCTTCTAAATATTCCTCTGGCGAGATGTAGGTATAGCTTTTACTAGCAATCATCTGGTTTTCCTCCTTTTTCTTATATTATAGCCGATCGCCTCATGCTTTGTCAATATCTAACTTTACCGGGTGTGGTCAAAACCCGTCGATCGTTTATGGACCCTCCCAGTCGCCGGATCCCTACGCAACAAATGCATGACCACACCCAACTTTACCATTCTCAATTTCCCGGCTTTTTGATAACAAGCGATCGCCTCTTATTGTCCTTGCAACTGTTCTAGCATCTCACCTCGTAAATAGCAACAATTATAATCATCAGGCTTAATTTCCAGAGCTTGAGAGTAAGCAACAGCAGCTTGTTCGTAGCAATGTAATTCTCTCAGACTATTTCCCAGTTTATACCAAGATTGATGGAGGCGGTTTCGGGCTCGATCCTGTGAGGGAGGAGAAGCAGCAACTTGACGTTTTAAGGCAGTAATTACCCGGCAGCAGAGGTCGATCGCATCTTGAGGGCGTTGCAATTCCTGTAGCTTCTGGACTCGCGTTCTCCAAGCACCCAAGGCAGTCGGTTCAATTTCAATGGCTTTACAGTAATGGGCGATCGCCTCTGCATAGCGTTTCATTTTGAGCAAAACATCCCCTTGGAAATACCAAGCCAAATAGTTACGATCCTGAAGCTTAATTAACTTATCAACCGCAGCATTAACCTGAGAGTATGATTGGAATTTCTGAGGAGGCAAATTATTTGTGTCTGCTGCTGTGCCGAACAGGACATCGTATAGCCTTTCAAGTGAC
Organism: Hormoscilla sp.; assembly: GCA_051439505.1. Taxonomy (GTDB): domain Bacteria; phylum Cyanobacteriota; class Cyanobacteriia; order Cyanobacteriales; family Desertifilaceae; genus Hormoscilla. The sequence goes on from JBFRWI010000222.1 coordinate 26,973, forward strand.
TCATTCTCTCGACTCAAATCCTGGTAGGATGACATTAGTCCAGGATCTTGGAGAGCTTGCAGAGCCTCAGTTGCCGAGGGGTAGCGCTGGCGGAAATCATAACGCACCATCTTGTCCAAAACATCTGCCAACTGAGAGTTTACCTGTACTTGCTGGCGCCAACTAACTTCGCCAGTTTCAGAGTCTTCTGGCAGTCGATCGGGTTCTATACCTGTGAGGGCAAAAATCCCCATCATCCCCACTGCATAGACATCGCTGGACAATCTGGGCTTACCTAAAGTCTGTTCCCTCGGCATATAGCCAGGAGTGCCAATAGTTAAATTTCTCATGCTCCCAGCATTGCTGCTGAGAAGTTTCACCACCCCAAAATCGATCAAAACGAGCTTACCATCTGGTTGGCGGATGATATTTTGGGGTTTCAGATTGCAGTGAATAGCATTTTGCTGATGAACAAAGGCTAGCACTTCCAGGATGTCGTGCAACAGCACTAGCACATCCGACTCACGTAGTTGTTTACCCGGAGGAATTTCCTGACTGAGAAGATTGCCAGCAATGAATTCGGAAACTAGATAAAACTGTTGATTTTCCTCAAAGCGATCCCAGAGTCCGGGAATCTGAGGATGATTGCCCAATCTGTAGAGTGCTTCTGCCTCCCTGTCGAACAAACGTCTGGCCGTCTGGAACATTTCTCGATCTCTAGTTTGAGGCTGGAGTTGCTTGACTACGCACTGAGAGTTGCCGATCCGCCGTCTGTCTTGGGCCAGATAAGTTCGACCAAAACTCCCAGCTGTCAGGGGTTTGATGATATCGTAGCGTCCAGCGAGTCTTTGTCCTTCCATGGCATTCATCTGGTTGTGGAAATTGACTTGCGACCAATTGCTCTTTTATCTTGGCACAATTTTCACCGACAGACTATAGGTACACTCACCCATTTCTCTACCTGAATGTCGATCCCCTCTTGCGAGAACTTTATCGGGGATCTCCCCCCATCTACGCCACCTTTAACTACAGTTATTCTCCGTAATGGGACGATTTCGTTCCCTAATTCAAGCCATTTTGGCCATCCAGGGTTCAAAATGGGCAATTACAAGAGATGATTTCAACCCATGCTATTGAATTTTACCTGCTGTCGGAGCAGCATATGCCCGGAACCCTAAAGGGCCCGGCTACATCGAACTTAGTCCGCCTGCGCGGGCGCCCATTACATGCATTATCGTTGCACCCGTTTGACCACAAAATGATTTAACCTCCATTCCATTGAATTTGCGGCACCGACCTCTGCACTAGCAACTTCCCTTTCGATATTACATAACGGACGATCGGGCGACGGCGAATCGCTTCAAAAGGGCTATTAGTATCTAATACAATCAAATTAGCAGGTTTTCCCATTCCGATGCCATAATTGTCGCCCAAATTCAGAGTTTTCGCCCCATTAATTGTCACCAGATCATAACAAGCATCAATCTCAGCAGTGCCCGTCATCTGGCAAACATGCACCGCCATGTGAGCTACATCCAGCATATTTCCCGTTCCCAGACCGTACCAAGGATCTTGCACGCAATCATGACCTAAAGATACATTTAATCCCTCTTGCCATAATTCCTTCACTCGCGTCACCCCCCGGCGTTTAGGATAGGTATCCGTCCTGAAGCGTAATATTAATTAAGATCAAATTCCAACTCCGCAGATGCTATAATTTTCGGAGCAATTACTGCAATTTGCCCAGAGGCGATCGCAATATCGACGACATCGCCAGTCAGCAACCGACCTTGACGCAAGATAATGTCATCATATGTCTTTTCCATTCACAACTCTCCCAATACTTCTTTGTTAATAACAATAACATGTCATTGCGAGGGGGGGAGCCCAAACCGACATCTTCCGGGATCGCCGCGCTTAATTCCCCCCGAAGCAATCTCATACCTTATAGGGGAGGGGGAGATTGCTTCGGGGGGATTAATTCAATTGAGCATAAATTAATCGCTACATACCCCCCCTCGCAATGACAAATGTCAACTGTCCTGCTTAAACGAAAAGTATTGACAACTATCCATTCACAATTTGCCATTCTCCATTCTCAATTCTCCATAATCCAATTTTTGGCCCGTTCCACAGCTTTTTGCCAGGTGATAAAATTAGTCTGGGCTAAATCTTGACCGTCACCGGGTTGAAAAATGCGATCGACTTGGCGATGAGCAATCAGTTGGGCATAATCTTTCCAGAAACCGATGGCTAAACCAGCACCAAATGCCGCCCCTTGGGCCGTGGCATCCAGAATAGCGGGACGTTCGATACTCATGCCCAGCACATCTGCTTGAAACTGCATTAAAAAGTTATTTTTACAAGCTCCACCATCCACTTTTAATAAAGAGATGTTTTCTTCGCTATCTAAGTCGATCGCTTCCACAACTTCCTTCACTTGATAGGCGATCGCCTCCAATACTGCCCTCACCATATGTTCTCGGTTCACGCCGCCAGTAATTCCCAAAAAGGCCCCGCGAGCATTCATATCCCAATGGGGTACACCCAGTCCGCTTAAAGCAGGTACAAAATACAGGCCGTTATTCCCCGCTGCCTGAATTGCCAGGGCCTCGGTTTCCGCAGCATTCTCTATCAGTTGGAGACCGTCCCGCAACCATTGAATGCAGGCACCAGTGGTGAACATCGCACCTTCCATCCCATAGTTAACTGTATCGCCTTTCGTCCAGGCAACTGTTGACAGGAGTTTGTGCCGCGATCGCGCCAGTTCTTCTCCTGTCTGGGCCATCAAAAAGCAACCCGTGCCATAGGTGCATTTCAGCATTCCCGGGCGATCGCACCCATGGCCGAACAAGGCCGCCTGTTGGTCGCCAAATATAGCCGCGATGGGAACAGAAACTCCCAACCATTGGGGATCCGTTTCGGCAAAAACCCCCAGACTGGGCTGAATTGCGGGCATGATTTGGGCCGGAATGCCGAATAAATCCAACAGTTGCGGATCCCAATGCAAACTTTCCAAATTCATCAACATCGTGCGACTGGCATTACTGTGGTCTGTAGCGTGAACACGTCCTCCCGTCAGCTTCCACAAGATCCAACTATCCACTGTTCCTGCCAGCAGGTTATCCCAATTAATTTGTTGCTGTTGTATGTGGGAAAGCAACCACGCGAGTTTGGTCGCCGAAAAATAAGCATCCAGCACCAACCCCGTCCTCTGCTGAATTTCCGCCGCTTTACTGGATAACTCGCGACATCGGGGCGCAGTCCGTCGGTCCTGCCAGACGATCGCGCGATGCAATGGCAAACCGGTAGTGCGATCCCAAAGCAAGCAGGTTTCGCGCTGCACGGTCAGACCAATAGCAGCAATTTCCGAGGCCATCACCCCGGTTGAAGCCAAGACTTGCTGCATGCAAGCGCAAGTATCTTGCCAAATTTGCATCGGGTCATGCTCCAACCAACCAGCTTGGGGATAATATTGGGTTAATTCTTGATAAGCTTGACCGACTAAATCACCTTGAGCATCGAAGAGAATGGCCCGAGTCCCAGTGGTGCCCAGGTCTAGTGCCAGAATGTATCGAGGGGTAGAACTTTTCACAGTGAATATATCCTAAGTTTTTACTGTTAATTTCATGGTATAGCAGTTCTCAAAATCTGGTAATACCATTTTGTAAAAAAACTGCTACAATCCCTTGGATATTATTATATTATTAGTTGGTTTCAACTCAGATCTTGCACCATTGTCAACTAAAGGCTCTGCCTCTAGAACTGGTTCCCAGGCGGGGCCTAGAAACCCGGGTAAAACGCGCATCTGATAATGCGTACAGTGGGTTTTAAGAGAGCAAACACGGAACTGAGTTATCCGATATTCTCAAGATGCGGGATGCTTTCGCCATAGCATGACCGGTGGTGCCATAGACCCACGGGCGATCGCCTGTCCGGAGGTGAAACCGGTTTCTTCGTTAAACCTAGGGTGACGAGCAGAGGTTTTACACCCCAACTGAGAGGTTTTAAACCCCGACCGAGAGGTGTAAAACCTCAACCGAGAGGTTTCCGACCTCAACCGAGAGGTTTCCGACCCCAACGGAGAGGTTTGAAACCTCAACCGTGGTGTACCGGTTAGCAGCTAGGTAGGTGCCGGTTGAGGTAAAAGTACCCTCCCCAGGACAGGTGCGGTCATCGCGCACCCCAGGGACCAGAAACCGGGTTTCTTAGTTAAACCCTGGGTAAAGACGCCTTGGATATCGTAGAAACCCGGTTTCTTGCCATCACCGGTGAAGAGGGCGATCGCGCACCCCAGGGACCAGAAACCGGGTTTCTTAGTTAAACCCTGGGTAAAGACGCCTTGGATATCGTAGAAACCCGGTTTCTTACCATCACCGATGAAGAGTTGGTTACAGTCCCAACTGTTGCCTCAAGGCTTCGGGTAGTATCGCTGTCTCCAACCCGCGAACATTCTCCCACTTCGTATCGGCATCCCATCGGATATCTCTTCCATTTTCATCACTGAGAACTGCGCCACTGAGAACTGCGCCACTGAGGTCTGCGCCACTGAGGTCTGCGCCACTGAGGTCTGCATCACTGAGGTCTGCACCACTGAGGTCTGCACCACTGAGGTCTACACCACTGAGCTTTGCGCCACTGAGAACTACGCCACTGAGAACTGTGCCACTGAGGTCTACGGTACTTCGGCGCAGACCTTTGATGAGTGCGTCATCGGTTGGGGGCGTCTTCTTAATGGAAGTTTCCTCCTCTACCTCAGCCTCTTCCCAAGGCGAATTATAACGCTTCCAGGGTTGAAGAATTCGAGTATTTGGCAGCTTGTCTGTCAGGGTCGTAATATTCGATCGGTCCGCCTTGCCTTCTAATCGTTTCCCGGAACTGGTAATAAATACTTTTCGTTTCATAGTTTTAGCTTGTCCTATCTTAACTGCAAAAATGAGAGGCACCCTGGTTGTTTCAGTTCTGGCATGGGGAGTTGGGAAAGCAAACACTCCAACTGAGTTATCCGATATTCTCAAGATGCGGGATGCTTTCGCCATAGCAGGACCGGTGCCATCCCGGGGCGATCGCCCACCCCAGGGACCAGAAACCCGGGTTTCTTAGTTAAACCCTGGGTAAAGACGGGGTGTGGTCACCGGTGAAGAGAGCGATCGCCCATCAACTCTGGAAAGGAAACTCAGCACGGACATGCCAGCGTTTGCCATCGTGAACCAGCAGCGTCAGGTTAGGAGGTGTAAACTGAAAGTGTAGTTGCCGATGCTCGAATTCCGGCCAGGCCGCTTTGAAATTTTGCCGCGTCAAATCTCTAAAAGCGACAGTCATGTGAGGCGCGAAGGGGCGACTCTTCTTTGGGTCTACAATTGCTAAAGATGCTTCCGTGTGAGCGATTAACTGTTTCTGCAACCACATCAGTTCCGGCGTCTTGAGCACGTTAACATAGATGACCTTGGGCTTAAAGGCGCCAAACCCCTCCAGAGTTACTGGCACTGGCGGGCGATCGGCTGCAAAATCCCTCAAGCAGTCTTGCAAGACCTCTTTATTGTCTCTTATCCATCTAAAGGGCGGTTGCAGGGTAACGTGGGGCGGCGAATTGAAGGCTTTGCTACTGGCGTAGCGATCGGCAAAATACTGCTTGATCTGATTGACCTCATCCTGGATGGACTGGGGTGGTACCAGAGCAACAAAGAATAATCGCTGTTCTGATTTATCCATAGGTCTATCCACCATCTCCTAGGTTTTTGCGGTGATATAAGACATTATGTATTATGATAGATTAAAAGTAGCAGCTCAATTCAACTAGAGGATTAGGGGAAGCAAGCAAATGCCCTGGTTTGCCAAAATAGAAGCTGGCATCGTGGACAAAGCCACCTTTGACAAATACGTACCTGCTCACAAAGCCTACGTTCAAGATCTGATCGCCAAAGGACACAAGGCCCGTAGCGGCTATTGGAAGCGGCGGGGAGGCGGGATGTTACTATTTGAAGCAGCTTCGCACGATGAAGCAGAAGCAATTGTGTCTAAAGACCCGCTGATCGAAAATGGTTGCGTCAAATATGAACTTTACGAATGGTGCTTGATAGCCGAATAATCTTGGTCGGAGGGCGATCGCCGCCCACCATCAATTGAGAGTAGGGTGGGCACCGCCCACCATCGGGTGCAAAGCCCGATCGCATATAAGGAGAAAAGAGTAAGATGTCTAAAGAAAGTAAAGGTTACAAAATCGTCGCTGACAATCGACAAGCCCGTTATCTGTACGAAATTCTGGATACTTACGAAGCAGGGATAGAATTGAAGGGAACGGAGGTGAAGTCAATTCGGGAAGGAAAGGCCAACCTCCGGGATGGATATGCCTTAATTCGAGATGGTGAAGCCTGGTTGCTGAACGTGCATATCTCGCCCCACCATACCACGAGTGAGTATTTTAATCACGACCCCCGCCGGACTCGGAAATTGCTCTTGCATCGGGAAGAAATCCGCAAGCTGATTGGTAAAGTGGAACAAAAAGGTTTAACCTTGGTGCCTTTGAAAATGTATCTGAAAGATAGCTGGGTGAAAATTAGCATCGGTTTGGGTAAAGGAAAGAAACTGCATGATAAGCGCGAAGATATCAAGCAGCGGGATGATAAGCGCCAGATGGAACGGGCGATGAAAAATTATTCGTAGAGTCCGCGCGATCGCCCCTCTATCGCTCTATGTAAGGGGAAGGGCGATCGCGAACTCGGTCCCTTTTCCTAATGCGGAAGTACAGGTTAACTTGCCACCATGTTTTTCTTGGACAATTTGACAACTGATAGACAACCCCAAGCCCGTCCCTTTGCCTACAGGTTTCGTGGTGAATAAATGCTCGAACACCTTCTGTTTAATTTCATCAGGAATTCCTAAACCATTGTCTGAGATGATAATGACAACAGTATCATCTCCCTCCAATTCAGTGCGGATAATAATTGTATGGGGATTAACTTCTAGTTCTGCAACAGAACGCTTGGCTTCATCAATGGCATCAATAGCATTAGCAAGGAGATTCATAAACACTTGGTTTATTTGTCCGGCATAGCAGGATATTGGCGGGATATCGCCATATTTTTTAACCACTTTGATCTCGGGACGTTTAGGATTTGCTTTTAACCGATGTTGCAAAATCAACAGGGTGCTATCTATCCCCTCATGGATGTTGAATTGCACTTTCTTAGTGCTATCCGATCGGGAAAAAGTCCGTAAGCTAGTGCTAATATGTCGGATGCGATCGGTTCCCAGTTTCATGGACTCGATCAGTTTGGGCAGGTCTTCTCGCAGATACTCTAGTTCAATCTCCTCGATCTTTTCCTCTATTTCCGATCCGGGATTGGCAAATTTATTCTGATATAGATCCAACAGTTCCAGCAAGTCTTGGACATATCCCGAGGTGTGGCTGATATTGCCGGAAATGAAGCTCACTGGATTGTTAATTTCGTGGGCTATACCTGCAACCAACTGACCCAGGGCGGACATTTTTTCACTCTGAACCAACTGCAACTGAGTCTGTTGTAGCTTTTGTAGAGATTGGGAAAGTTCAGCCGTGCGATCGGCCACCCTTGCCTCTAAATCTTCTGTTAAATTCTTTAGTAGCACATTTTGCGCTGCTAGGGTCTCGGTCAAGTTTCGCAGTTTCAGATGTACCCTGATGCGGGCTAGCACCTCCTCTTGCTGAAAGGGCTTGGTAATGTAATCTACTGCTCCCAAGTTGAGACCTTTAACCTTGTCTACCGTGTCAGAAAGAGCCGTCATGAAAATTACCGGAATCTCCTGGGTTGCTGGATTTTCTTTTAGCCTTTGGCAAGTTTCAAATCCGTCAATTCCCGGCATCATTACATCCAATAATATCAATGCGGGTGGGTTATATTTGACCATTTTTAGCGCCCGATCGCCATTAGTTGCCACCGCTACCTTATATCCAGCATTCGTCAAGGCATCTGATAGCACTGACAAATTTGCCGGGATATCATCTACAATTAAAATCGGTTTAATTTCTGGCTGCTGTGTCATCTCTTTATGCTTCCTGTTTAGCTGTTATTTTCCTCTAGATACTTCTCCAGCAAGTCCATAATTTGCTCGATCTCAAAATCTCCGGCTAATTGACTAATTTTATTTGCAAAAGGCACATATTTAGCGTCCATTTTGATGATTATACCTGCTTGCTTCTGAATGTCATTCAGATAGCCTTTCATTGCTAGGTCGTATAGCAGGGTAAGTTCCGACGCTGGAGGAGGCACGATCGTCTCCTGAACTGTACTTGCAACTGGAATAGAGTCATCCTCCTTAGCGACTGCATCGCTATGTTCGTAAACCCATTCCAGTTCCAGATGCACCCGTAACATTTCCAGCAGACTTTCTGCTTGCACTGGTTTGGGGAGAAAATCTAAGGCCCCAGCATCCAAACTCTTGTGTTGATCCGTGGCAAACACGCTGGCAGAGGAGGCAATTATCGCCACATCTTGAAATTGGGGTGATTGTCGCAGGCGTCGCATCATTTCAAAACCATCCATCACTGGCATCACCAAGTCGGTGATAATCAGGTCGGGTTGAAATTCTGCTGCCTTTGACAAACCTTCTTGACCATTATTTGCTTCAACTATTTCAAATCCGATCGGATCTAACAGATTGAAAAGCACTGCCTGATTCTCCCAGCGATCGTCTACCACCAGTATTTTCCGTTTGCTACCATTGAAGCCAATAATTTTTCCCTGCTTGACTACTTTAGCTGACTCTATCCATGCCTCTGCGATCGGCAATTGCAAATCCATCCAAAAAACGCTGCCTTCACCTGGGGTACTGCTCACCTCTAAGCTGCTACCCATCATCTCGACGATTTTGCGACTAATCGCCAATCCCAGTCCCGTTCCTTGCTGCTTGCGATCGCTCGATCCTACCTGCTCGAATGGCAAAAAGATCTTTTCTATTTGTGCCGGGGTCATCCCCACCCCCGTGTCTGAGATTTTAAATCTGACCCTTGCCAATTGTGAGTTGTCAGTTGACGATCGATCGATAACGTCAACCTTAAAAGTCACGCCTCCGGTATCGGTAAACTTAATGGCATTACCCAGCAAGTTGATCAGCACTTGTCGCAGGCGTTTCTCATCTGCCTGAATGCCAGCGGGCAGATCGGCAGATGCTTGGTAAATAAACGCAATTTTCTTTTGTTCGGCTTTGATCCGGCAGATTTCCGCCACGCCATGGAGAAAGGAAGGAAAATGAAAATCACTCGGGTAGAGTTCCATTTTCCTGGCTTCTATTTTAGACAGGTCGAGAATATCGTTAATCAGGGTCAGCAGGTGCTCGCCGCACTGGTGAATAATGCCGATACCCTTTTTTTCCTGCTCAATTATGCTATTTGAGCGTAGCAGAATTTGGGCATAACCTAAAATACCGTTCAGGGGGGTGCGCAGTTCGTGGCTCATGTTGGCCAGGAATTCGCTTTTTGCGCTATTAGCAATATCTGCCGCTTCCTTGGACTTTTTCAGTTGAGTTTGCTCAAAGGATTGTACTTGCCACAACACTACAATTATGACGCTGGCTAGTCCCACCATCACCAATGCTAATATATCCAGTGGCATCAGTTGGGATTCAATATTTTGGCGAGGGAGGACGAGGGCGATCGACCAGTCTGCTTGCTGTAGGGGCAGATAAGCAACATAAACGGATTTGCCATCCAGTTGTACCCGTTCAATGTCCCTGTTCTTGGCCACCATTTGCCCGGCAATCTGCTGCAACACCGGGTCCGTAGCTTCTAACAAACTCACAGCTGAGTTTTCCGGTGTTCCCATAAGACTGCGATCGGGATGGACGATCGCCTTTCCTTCAGAATTGAGGGCAAAGGCGTAACTACCTTCCCCATATTTTAGGCTGCCGACCACCTCTGCCACCCGGTCTAAACTAATCACACCTGTATTCACTCCTATCGGATCTCCAGAGGGAGGCAGTTCTGACCATACCGGAGCTGCAATCACCACAATGGGGATTCCCATAGAGCGAGATATGACAGGATCCGAGACACATATTTTACCTGCCATTGCCTGCTGAATATGCTTGCGGTCTTTTAAGTTCTTACTAGCTCGATCGACTTTCGTGTTGTAGTAGGAACCGTCCGGGTTGACCATTGCAATCAAGTAGAAGTCCTTTAACCTTTCTACTTCTGATTTCAAATAAGGTCCCACCACCGACCAATCCATTGTCCTGAAAGTGGGAGTGTTGCCCTGATCTTCTACCTTAGCCTTGTTGATGGCTAGCCACTCGTCGATTTCGTCAACTCCTCGCTGCACTTCCAATACGGCTTTTTCTTTTAAGTTGTCCAGAATCGAGTCCCGCGCTGCTTGATAGCTGCCATAGGCACCTATACTCACTACCAAGGTCGTACTGGCGATAATCAGCCGCATTAGCAGATTCCCATACCTGCTTCCTTCAGCCGCTTGTCCCTGCCACCACCCTGTTAATCTCGATCTTTTTATTCTCCTGTTTTCCATCTTTTTATCAACCTTTTTCCTCTTCTCATCTTAACTTAATTTGCCCTTCATTGTTGGTTAATTTTTGTGAAGGTTTTTCCTCCCTGAGTAGGATTGACAAAGTTGTCAAGATGAAGTAGCAAGTAATTCTCCTCACTTAAGGTTTAGTTGTCATCGGTCTGGGGTGGTGGCAGATAGTAACTGGCGATCGCGGCTACGGTCAGCCACCAGAGAGTATTGACTTGGGGGCGATACCAGATCGTATCGACGGCGCCGTGAGCCATCATGCCTAGCATAGTGGCGATCGCCCCCATCAACCAAAAGCCCTGGGGACTTCCCAACTGTCTCAGACGCTGCAACTGTATCCAACCTTGGTTAAAGGTGACAACTAACAGCCACAAGAAGGCAGTTAAACCAATTAAACCCATTTCTACTGCTATTTCTAGCAAGACGGAATAGGCACTCAAGGCGGTATAGCGCGGACGTTGGAACAGGGGATAGATCTTGTTAAAAGCATTATTGCCAGGGCCAATACCCAGGAAAGGACGGGCTTTAATCATATCGATCGCCGCCGCCCAAACATTCAGGCGGAAATTATTACTGCTGTCGTTGCGACCGGCAAAGATACTCAAAACCCGATCGCGCACGGGTGCCACAAACATCACGGCGAAAATGAATAATCCCGCCAAAGTCCCTAGGGCGATCGGGAGGGATAACTTGCGCCAAACAGGGGGCAGATGGATGCTGAACCAGTAAACTAAGAATAGTCCGAAAGCCGTAATGGCGACGACAAAACCAATCCAACCGCCCCGACTGAAGGTAAATACCAGACAGAGGGAGGTGCAAATAAATATGGTCAGGGCCAAAGCTTTACATATAGGACCGCGCCAGACTCCTATAGCTGCTAGACTAAAGATCACAGCAGGCAGCAGATAGCCAGCTAGCAAATTGGGATTGCCCAGGTAACTGTAAACTCTGGTAGCATTAGCAGAAGCTGAGGTCGGATCGGTCCAGGTAGCCAGCGCCTCGGCACCGAAAAACCATTGCCGCAAACCGTAGACGCTGACAATGAGGGCCACGTGTAAATAAAGCCCGATCGCCCAAGAACGGATACGGGGCGATCGGAACAACCGGGCCCCCAAAGCAAACAGTAGCAAATAGAGGGTAAGCTTCACCCAACCCGTAAAAGCGGCTGCCTTTACAGGTGATAACGCCATCGCAATAGTGGCGATCGCCCAGTAAAGCAAAACCAGCAAATGAATTGGAGAGAATATCTGCCCCTGGGGACGATCGGATAGAGTCAGCAGCACCCAAAAGCCGCCACCAGCAATCAATAGCAAGCCGATCAAGGAATTGGGCACAAAAGGAGCCAATACCAAGACCAAACTCACCAATTCAACTCCAATCAGATCCGCCCATTGCATCAAGTAACTACCCTGACGCCAAGCCTTGAGCATACCCACCAACCGATACAAATAGCTGCCATAATGCCATCGATACAGTTGCAGCCCCGACATGGTAAAATTTTGCCACACTCTCATTTGTCCTCCCGTTTCGTCCCTTTGGGCAAGCTTACCACATATCGATAGCCCGAAGACTCCGAACCTTGAATCGAGAACTGTCCGCCATGGATCCGCACCAATTCGCGGCACAGCAGTATCTTCAGACTCTCACTAGCACCACTAACTTGAGACTTTTCTAAATCCTCTGGTTCTGGGGCCCTAGTACCATTATCTAATTCACCAATCTGTCCGTTAGATGCCAAACTGCTGTCGCCCATATCCAGCTGTTCGCCTTTTACAGAACCAACTGGTAGTGCATTCAATTCCCGAAATTTTGAAGTGGAGTCGATCGCAACTGGGGACTCAGTCTTTCCAGCGGGGTCAAGTTCTTTATCGGCGAGACCTTCTGCATTCCGCTCCACCCAAACCGCAATATTGAGGGCATTTTTCTTCCCAGAAGCATGCAGGCGGATGAGACTCGCTTCGGGGGCTGAGGAGATCGCATTTGACACCAATTGATACATGATTTGACGCACCACTAAACTATCGATGCGCCAGGTCCGATTTTTCGGCTCTACAGATAAGCGAATTTTCTGCGATCGCTCTTGGGCCAGCACTGAAAGGCGATCGCTCACCTGTTGACAGAGGATTTCCATATCCACAGCAGTCAGTTGGAGTTGTTGAATGCTCTTGTCAATGCTGTCCAATTCCACAATTTCGTTAACTAGCCACATTAACTGTTCGCCACTATGGTGAATGATTTGCAGGTATTTCTTTTGCTTGTCAGTTAACGGTCCATAAGTTTCCCGCAGCAAAACGCTAGCCATCCCCTTCACCGATGTTAGTGGCGTCCGCAACTCCTGGACCAGTTTACCCTGAATTGCTTCCTTAATGCGATCGGTCGTTACTTGATTGACATTCTGAGGAGTAAAGGCGATCGGAATCTTTTCCCAACTTCTGTTATTAGTTATAACTGACTGTTCCCGGTCAGTTTCTTCTGTGTCAGTTTCTCCAGCAGTTTTTTCTGTATCAGTTTCTGTGTCAGTTTCGCTGCCAGTTTCTCCAGCAGTTTTTTCTGTATCAGTTTCTGTGTCAGTTTCGCTGCCAGTTTCGCTGCCAGTTTCGCCTTCCCGGTCAGCCAGTTGCGGAGATCGTCGAAGGAGATCGCGCTCAAATTCGCTCATACTCCAGCGGGCCGTGATTTCCAGATACCGAACTTCCTTAGAGGTAAAAGTCCTCGGCACCAGGTCCATCACCGCCAGACTACCCAGACACAGTCCATCAAAGGAGAATAGAGGCACGCCCAAATAGGCACGAATGCCGTAATGCTGATATAGTATACTTTCGCTCAAGGTAGGCTCGGTAGCAATATCAGCGATCGCCAGGGGCTGACCGCTATCGGTGACATAGCTGCATAAAGAATCGCGGCGGGAAAGCTTGCGGGAAGCTGCCAGTTGATTCATCAGACCTAAACGGGACAAACCCACGGCGGCCTTAAACCGTTGTTCGTCTTGTATCATAAAGCTCAGGATGCAGATAGGTACATCCAGGTAGTAGGTAGCTGTCTGAGTAGCTTCCTCGAACACGGGCACAGCCTGGGCTGATAATAAACCCAATTGGGTTAAAGCCGCCAAGCGCTGTGAATCTCGCTCTTGAGTCGTCAAACCATCCAGACGACAAAATAATTTGTGATTGGAGTCTATCATTGACACGCACCTCGGGGATGAGTGATAATATGCTAAAGGCGGAATCTCAATATCTGCACGTTGCTCTTGCATAAAATCCGGTAATTTCTGGCAATGTCGGGAATTATCTCCCTCGGGAAGATGCAAGATGCAGGTCCAGGATTAGACCTACGTTAGGGGGGTCATGACACCTACGGGTGATAGCGCTGCG
>JBFRWI010000223.1:0-10097 GCA_051439505.1 Hormoscilla sp.
ATGCGGGCACCTACAACGTGCGGGAAGTGCAGCAAGTAGGTTTCCAACAAACCACAAGCAACCCGACCATCGTGCTGCCAGCAGGGCAAGACCGGACGGGAGTGAACTTCGGGAACGCCGAACTGCGAGGGTCCATCAGTGGTGTCAAGTTCCTAGATGCCAATGAAAACGGCCTCCGGGATGCGAATGAACAAACACTCTCAGGTTGGACGATCTTCCTAGATACCAACAGCAATAACATCCTGGATAACAACGAACAGTCGGCAGTGACTGGGCCCGGTGGCAACTACTTATTCGACGACTTGCGGGCGGGCACCTACAACGTGCGGGAAGTGCAACAAGCCAATTTCCGGCAAACGACGACCAACCCGACCATCGTGCTGGCAGCAGGACAAGACCGCACGGGAGTGAACTTCGGGAACGCCGAACTGCGAGGCTCTATCAGTGGGGTGAAGTTCTTAGATAACAACGCTGACGGCATTCGCAACGCTGAAGAAGCACTCTCAGGTTGGACCATCTTCCTGGATACCAACAACAATGGCATTCTCGACAACAACGAAACCTCAGATGTCACCGAGACAGATGGTAGCTACCGCTTCGACAACCTGCGGGCAGGCACCTACAACGTGCGGGAAATTCAGCAAACTGGTTTTGAGTCCACTAGCCCCAACCCAGTACAGGTGGTGCTGGCAGCAGGACAAGACCGCACGGGAGTCAACTTTGGAAACGCTCAAAATCGCGGTCGCATCATTGGCGAGGTATATCAGGATCTCAATCAAAACGGTCGGCGAGATCCGGGTGAAGGGGGAATCGAAGGCTTCACGGTCTTTGTTGATTTCGACGGTGATAATTCCTTAGACCCAGAAGAACCAGCCGCTGTTACTAGCCGGACCGGGGGTTATTTTATTCCCAATCTGGCTCCAGACACTTACATTATCCGGGAAGTTCAGCGACCTAATTTGTTCACACAAGGGGTTCCTCAGTCCCGGACCGTTGTGTTGAATCCAGGAGAGACTGTCGATGACCAAGATTTTGGTCACCGTCCGATAGTCACAATCATTGAAGGTCGCATTCTTGGACAAGCATTCTTTGATGTCAATGGAAACGGCATTCCGAATGTCAATGAACCGGGAATAGAGGATATCCGGGTATATCTGGATATCAACAACAACGGGAACTTCGAGTCAAACATTGATGATGAAGCCTTGACCAGTACCACTGGCGGCTACTCCTTCCCCAACTTGGATACAGGTGTGCCGTACACAGTTCGGATATTTGCGCCTCCTGGCCTTAATCCAACTACCGCAACATCCTTCTCTAATATCATCATTTTTAATGATGGCAGCGAGAATCCTACAGCGGAGGCTCCCTCTTTCGCTTTGCAACCAAGCCGTACCGGGATTACTGGTTTTGTCTTTAATGACCTGAACGCTGACGGCGACCCAGACGAGACCGAATTTGGTCTTTCAGGTTTCACGGTATTCGCGGATGCAAACAATAATGGGGTCTTGGATGCGGGTGAACCTTTTGCAGTTAGTTCTGATAATGGTGGCTATGTCATCTCCGACGTGACTCCCGGTACCTATAATATCGAGCTAGTCTCCCAACCCGGTTTTTCACCAACGAGCACGGATATAGGCAATTTAGACAATGTCATCATTCCAATTCCAGCGGACGATCCTTTGTTCGCTAATTTGGGCGTCATCGGTACCGATATGATCGCAGGGACTCCTGGTGTTACTGACACCTTCCGTTTGACTATTACCCAAGTTCAGGAAATTCGGGGTTTTGTGGATGGAGAAGATTCTCTGGCGTTATCCGGTAGTCTGAATTTACAACAGCTACAGTTTCTGGGTGCTGGAGCCAATACTGAGATTCGGATCTTTGGCTCGAACCAATTGATTGCCGTGCTTCGAGGGGTGCAATCTAGCCTGATTACTGTTGCAGATTTCACTGGCTCTACAGGCGGCGTTTTCGGCAGCATCAGTGGCGTGCAATTCTTAGATGCTGACGAAGATGGCACTCGCGATTCGGGAGAACAAACACTCTCAGGTTGGACCATCTTCCTGGATAGCAACAACAATGGTGTCCTGGATAGCAACGAACGCTCAGCAGTCACCGGGGCCAATGGTAGCTACCGCTTCGGCAACTTGTTGGCAGGCACCTACAACGTGCGGGAAGTGCAGCAAGCTGGTTTTGAACAAACCACAAGCAACCCGACCATCGTGCTGGCAGCAGGACAAAACCGGACGGGAGTCAACCTCGGTGTAGACGAACTTTCTTCCGACGGCAGCATCAGTGGGGTGCAATTCTTAGATGCTGACGGAAATGGCACTCGCGATTCGGGAGAACAAGGATTGGCAGGTTGGACCATCTTCCTGGATAGCAACAACAATGGCCAACTGGATAGCAACGAACGCTTCGCAGTCACCGGGGCCAATGGCAGCTACTTCTTCACTGACCTGGAAGCAGGCACCTACAACGTTCGTGCGATCGCCCAAAGCGGTTTTGAACAAACCACTGCTAATTCCACAGTAAGTAACGGTACTGTCGTCAACATTGGTGTCCGCCGCGTCGATCCGATAACGGGTGCTTTAATAACGGGTACTCCTGGCACCTCCGATACCTTCTCCTTTAGCAGCAGTTCAACTGTAGCCATTCAAGGTTTTGAGGATGGTATAGATGTGCTAGAGGTAAGTGGTGGTCTGACTTTCGAGCAGATCGATATTGTTGCGGGTACTGGCAGCAGTGCTGGTAACACTCTGATTTCGATCGAAAGCTCAAATCAGGTGATTGCTGAATTGATTGGGGTGCAACTGGACGTAGGTGGAGTGACGATCATCGATCGCAATGATTTCATTTTCATCTAAATCTCGTTTGACTCAGATGTTCATGGGAAGCGATATCGCAGGATCTGCTGCGAAGCATCGCTCCCATTAAGTCCCAGCTTCTTTACGGGATAATTTTGAACAAAAACACAGAGGTCGCCTTTTGAGAGACCTCTGTGTTTTTTTATGCTTCCTGCTGGTGCCAGCGCTCTTGGCGTGTGAGTGGCGTCGCCATACCTCTCGGTTAACGCGAGTTCGGAGTTCTCCGTTCGGAGTTGGGGATCTCACCAAATGCAATAATGCGGGTTTGAGGCATTTTCAACCCTGGTTCCCCGGCGGAGCCAGGGAACCAGCGGCGCGAGGCGGAGCCTCTAGTTGCAACAGGTGCATTCCGGTGAGTTAAAACTGAAATCTTGCACTATTGTCAAGCCCGTCAAGAACGCCTCCTGGCCCGGGTGTGGTCAAAAGCAGTTGGTACGGGGAGACCTTGCGAGAGGCCCGGCGTTGCTAGGAATCGGAGATCTGTCAAGTTATATCATAATTGGTCGCCCAAATGCTAGCTGCTGCGCAGCCGCTGCGCTTTTACGCAGTGCGCGTAGCGCTACGCCCCTACAAGGGTATTCTACAGCTGGTAGAACCAATAAACGATCAACGGGTTTTGACCACACCCTCCTGGCCCGCCGTGGGTTAAAACCCACGGCTAATAGCTTAAGTGGGTTAAAACCCACTGGAAATCTTGTCGCTGAAAGGATGAGAGCCCATTTTTACCCTCGTTCCTTGGCTCTGCCAGGGAACGAGCGGCGCAGGTGGCGATCGCCATCAATAAGGGGGTGTGGTCATAAGTAGTAGCTATAGCTGGGTGCATCCCTCACCCCCTCAGCCCCTCATAACACCCCCGAATTGGTAATTCGCTCTTCTGCATCCGTGCTCCAGACCCAACCTACAGTAGTTATGCGAAGTGTTGCTACGCCAATCGCTCTTGGGTTAATAAGGGGTGTGGTCTTGCGCCAGTTGGTCAAAAAATGCTACACCCACGGATGGTCGGGCAGCGTAGGGATCCCGGAGCGTGCCTACCTCAATTTGGGTGAATACGCTATATTAGCGTAAGTAGCATTAAAAAAATATTTTTTTCTGGGAAAAAAGACGCGATTGAGGAATTAGCCGTGAATAGCATCGTAAAAATGCCTCGTGTCAAGCTTCTGCTTCTAGTCACTCTGAGTTTTGCTGCCTCGGTCGGTGCTAGTCCGGCAAAGGGACAACCAATAGTCCCTGCGCCAGATGGCACTGATACCCAAATTAATAACTCTGGCGATACATATAATATTACTGGCGGTCAGCTTTCGGGCGATCGGGCTAATCTTTTCCACAGCTTCAGCCAGTTTAATCTCTCGGAAGGGCAAATCGCTAATTTTCTCTCTCACCCAGAAATTCAAAATATTCTGGGTCGGATTAATGGCGGTGACCCCTCGGTGATTAACGGTCTGATACAAGTTACTGGGGGCAATTCTAATCTTTATTTGATGAATCCTGCGGGCATCATCTTTGGCCCTAATGCTAGTCTAGATGTTCCCGCTGCTTTTAATGCTAGCACGGCTACGGGTATTGGCTTTGATGATAACTGGTTTTATGCCTTTGGAGAAAATGATTGGGCTAGCTTGGTAGGGACGCCAAATACTTTTAGATTTGACCCGATCGCGCCTGGAAGCATTCTCAACGAAGGCAACTTGACTGTGGCTACAGGAGAGAGTATAACTTTGCTGGGTGGCACGGTAATCAACACGGGGACAATAAAAGCACCATCGGGGACCATTACCCTGCATGCAGTTCCCGGCCAGTCTCTACTGCGCATTTCTCAAGCAGGACAACTGCTCTCCCTAGATATTACTCCAGAAACTGACGTCCCAATTACCCCTCTGTCTTTGCCAGAATTGCTGACTGGTACAGATATAAAACATGCTAGTTCCGTAAGCGTGAACGAACAAGGACAAGTGCTATTAACGGGTTCTGGTATTACAGTTTCCCCATCTGGGGGGGTGGCGATCGCCTCTGGAACCTTGGACGGATCGTCAAGTTCCGAGACTGAACCCGCTGCTGGAGGAACGGTGCGAGTGATGGGCGGATCGGTGGGCGTGGTTGATGCCAATATTAACGTTTCTGGGGATGATGGTGGTAATGTGCTGATTGGCGGCGATGGTACAAGTCAGGTTTATATTGGCAATGATGGGGCGATCGCGGCAGATGGGATGCGATCCAAAGGAGGTTACGTGAGAGTGGCCGCAGAAGAAATGACGGGTTTCTACGGCACCATCACTGCCCGTGGGGATAGTTCAGCAGCAACTAATGGGGGGCGCGTGGAGGTGATAGGCCGAGGGGGTCTAGATGTGACAAATGCCTCAGTTGACGCCAGTGCTCTACGAGGCAATCAAGGAACATGGCTGTTAGAATCTGGTAATATCATTATTGGCAATAATCTGTTAGAGGGAGAGATTGCCGATATTTTCGATCGTACAGAAGCGATGGTTAATGCAGACGATATCTCCTCGGCTTTAGATAATGGAACCAATGTTACGATCGCGTCTCGCCCTGTTGGTAGTACGCAGCATTTCGGACAAATAACTGTAATCTCAGCAATTAAGAAAACCGATGGCGTTCAGAATACCCTCTCCCTGAATGCTGCTAATGAAATTTTTGTTAATGGCCAAATTATTTCTGATGCTGGCAAGCTGAATGTATTGGTGTCTGCTGGAGGTGATATTACTTTTGACTCGGCAAGCATATTCTCTAATGGCGGGTATATTCGCTTGACTAGCAACTCCTCTAACATCTTCGCGGGTGAGATAAGATCCGGGTCTTTAGAAGGAGGAAATGGCGGTGATATTACTCTGGAAGCATCATCAGGCGCGATCGCAACTGGCAATATAGATTCTAGCGCATTTATACAATCCCGGGGCGGAAATGTTGAATTGCGGGCCTCCGATAATATAACGACGGGGAATATTAATGCTGCCGGACCTATATCTAGTGGAGATATTACGTTGAAGGGTCCAGTTATTCTGGAACGGGATATATTAATTGAATCGGGGAATGGTGGTAGCATTACTTTTGAGGGAACTGTTGACGGCAATCAACAATTGACGTTAAATTCAGGCACAGGCACAGTCCAGTTTAACGATACCGTGGGCAAGGATATTCGCTTAAGTGGTCTGGATATTGTATCTGAAAATATTGGGATAGCTGATGGGGTGTATACTGGCGGGGACCAAAGGTTTGAGGGGTTGATAACCCTGACAGAAAGTGCTACATTTGATGCCGGTAGTGGGACGATCGCGTTCCATGAGGATTTAAGGGCTGATGCGGCTAACCTGACCATAACTGCGGATGAAATTGAGATAATGGGGTTCCTTAGAGGTAGCGGCAGTTTATTATTGCAACCGGGAACGCGGAGTCGGAATATAGCCTTGGGAAGTGATAGAGAAACAGAAAGTTTGTCCTTGACAAATAGCGAATTAAATGCTATAGAAGATTGGCTAAATATCACGATCGGGCGTAGTAATAGCAGAGGTAGAATTACGGTAACGGGGGACGTGAGCTTCAAAACGCCGGAGGTGAAGTTGCGATCGCCCGTATGGAGAGGTGCGATCGACAGCAGTAATGGCACGATAACCAACAGGGGATCGATCGAGTTGCAAGCGAGTGCAAATATAGCAAGCGGAAATATTACTGCCGGTAACTCGATCGGGATAGTAAGCGAAAGGGGTAATGTGGATACGAGGGGCGGGACTATCTCCGGAGGGGCGATCGCAATTACTGCTGCTGAAGATGTTAATGTAGGAAATATATCTGCATCTGCACGGAATGGAGGAAATGGGGGCAATATTTATATAGAGGCGGGCGGAAGTATAAATGGAGAACCGGGAACGAAGATCGACGCGGTTTCGGTAGAGGGTGAGGGAGGAAATATTACTCTGGGAAGTGGAAGGGATATTCACACCAGCAACCTGAATAGCAGCGGACAAAATGGGGGTGGTGATATTACCCTGAATAGTAGCGGTAATATTGATACAAGCTCTGGAAACCTGAGATCGGGCGCTCATATAGGTGAGGGAGGATCGATATCAGTAACGGCCACAGGTGACGTGACTACAGGTGCGATCGACTCTAGTTCTGCTGGTAGCGCCCGGGGTGGGAACATCACCATCAACGCGACAAATGGGAAAATTGATACCCTGACAGGAGAAATAATTTCAAGTTCGGCTCGGGGTGATGGGGGAAGCATTACCATGGTAGCAGCAGGGGACATTATTACTGGCGCGAGTGTGGTTGCGAGTGGGGGCACTAATGGGGGGGCGATCGCCCTTCAGAGCGATGGGGGAAGTATAGATGCTGGTACAATAGAGAGCGCCTCTGTTGCTGGCAGTGGAGGGGATATTACGAGTCAAGCAGGGATGGGAACGATAAAAACTGGCAATCTCAATGCTAGCGGACAAGCACAAGGTGGACAACTCTCTATAGGGGCCGATCGGGCGATCGCAACGGGACAAATAAATACCAATGCCGAGGTGGGAAATGGGGGTTCGACGACCCTCACGACAAATGGTGATATCTCGGTTGAATTCATTAATGCAGAAGGGGGGCCCGAGGGCCTCGGAGGAGATGTTTCTATTGCAGGGGAGCTATTTCGGGCAACAGATGGGTTTGAAACATCCGCTACTAGCACCAATGAAGCAAGCATTTCGACCGCAGGTGGCCTGGGCGGTGGGGCGATCGCCATTCGTCACGCGGGGGGGAGTCAGTTGGAAGCTTTTAATATTGGGGATGGGAGCGTTAATGGCACGGCAGCGGCGATTACCACTGGAGAGGATACCATAGAACCATCCCAGTCTTTTGCTGGTGGGAGCAACTTGGGAAATATTACGATTGAAACAAAGAGTCCTGGAATACCGCTTTCCGAAGAAAATCCGCCGCCAGAAGACCCGCCCGCGCCACCGGAAGAAGATTTAACGCCAGGAGAAGAAATGATCGATCCTCCTGAAGATCTATCGGAAGAACCACCTGTAGACTTGTCTCCAGAAGAAGACTCTGGACCCATATCTATTGAACCGCCAGTGTCAGAAGATGAGGTGACATCACCAGCAGAACCAAGTCCGGAACCAGATGCAGTTAACGATCCTGAAGAGATCGGCGAACCACCTGAAGATTTAAGCGAACCAGATGAAAATTTACCACCACAAGATGAAATAGTCTTGGATGACGCTCCCATCTCAGAAGAAGCAACGGAGACGGAAAATCAAGACATCCAGACAGAAGCAGATGCCGAAACAGAATTAGAGGAACCACCAAGAGCTCCTGTGGAAAGCATATCGTTCCAGAATTCCCCGGCGAGCGATCGCGCATTATTACAGGACTTCTCCGAACGGGAAGCGGAGTTCACAAATCAGTTTGCCGAGTATTTACAGATCCCTTCTGACAAGTATAAGGTGCGGACTCTAGATGATGCTCGCCATCTTCTGGGTAAAATTGAACAGTCCAGTAAGGTTAAGCCAGCGATTATCTATATCAGTTTTGTGCCTTCCCAGCAAAAGGATGGGATAGATAAAGGAGAAGAGAAGTCATCGTTAATCTGGGAAAATCAGCTGCTGGGAAAATCAGCGCCTAACCTGGAGTCAGACTATTTGGAGTTGGTGCTGGTGACGGCGGAGGGCCTGCCAGTCCGCTATAGAATTGAAGATGCTACCCGATCGCGCGTGATGTCCACAGCGAAGGAGTTCTATCGGGAAGTCACGAATCGGAGGAAAATTGATACTACAAGCTATCTGCCCTCAGCCCAACAACTTTACCGGTGGATGATCCAACCACTGGGGGCTGATTTGCAAGGACGGGGGATCCAGAATTTGGTGTTTATCATGGATGGGGGGTTGCGTTCTCTGCCCCTAGCGGCCCTCCATGATGGTGAGGAGTTTCTGGTGCAGCAATATAGCTTCGGTCTGATGCCCAGCTTGACTTTATCTGATACTAGCTATGTGGATATCAAGAAAAAGAATCTGCTGGCAATGGGGGCCTCGGAGTTTCTGGAACATAGCCCCTTGCCAGCGGTGCCTATAGAGATCGAGAAGATCGTCCAGGAGTGGGGCGGCGAGTCTTTCTTGAACCAGGCTTTTACTTTTGCTAATCTGAAGGGCCAACTACAGAAAGGGTCCTATGGGATAATTCACCTAGCTACCCATGCGGAGTTCCGACCGGGTACACCTCGTAACTCCTATATTCAACTGTG
This sequence comes from Hormoscilla sp., assembly GCA_051439505.1. GTDB lineage: Bacteria > Cyanobacteriota > Cyanobacteriia > Cyanobacteriales > Desertifilaceae > Hormoscilla. Next base: position 9,100 of record JBFRWI010000223.1, read on the forward strand.
GTCCGATCGCAAGCTCCATTTAGACCAAATGGAACAGTTGGGTTGGGATAAACTGCAAGTGGATCTGGTGGTGCTGAGTGCTTGCCAGACGGCCCTGGGTAATGAAGAGGCGGAGTTTGGTTTTGCTGGGTTTGCGGTGAAGGCGGGAGTGAAGTCAGTTTTGGCTTCTTTATGGTATGTCAGTGATGAGGGTACTTTGGGACTGATGACGGAGTTTTACGGACAGTTGAAAAATGCCCCTATTAAGGCAGAGGCCCTCCGCCAGGCCCAGATGGCCATGATTGCAGGGCGCATCCGCTTGGAGGGCGATCGGCTGTATCTGCCGGCAGTAGCAGAAGGCATCTCTTTGCCACCAACCCTCAGAGGCATCCAGCAGACATCCCTATCCCATCCTTACTTCTGGTCTGCTTTTACTATGATCGGCAACCCTTGGTAATTCTGAGGGGAAGAGTGGCCAAGAATATTGCAAGAAACCCGGTTTCTGGCCACGAGCGACAAGCGGATAAGAAACCGGGTTTCTGCGACTTGCTTATGTGCTAAGGCCAAGAATATTGCGAGAAACCCGGTTTCTGGCCACGAGCGATCGTTCCATTGGCACACCGGAGACCTCGCGGGGGGCAGGGGTGCGGTTCTCCGTTCGGAGTTCGGAGTTCGGAGTTCGGAGTTGGGGATCTCTTTAACGCAATCATGCAGTCAGATGATCCGACCAATGCGGTCAGACGATCCGACCAATGCTGTCAGACCATCCGACCAATGCTGTCAGACCATCTGACCAATGCTGTCAGATGATCCGACCAATGCTGTCAGACCATCGGACTGCTGCGGGGAGATCCTCGGACTGCGGCGGGGAGATCATCGGACTGCGGCGGGGAGAGCCTCGGACTGCGGCGGGGAGAGGCTCGGACTGCGGCGGGGCGAGGATCCGTCAGCGGCTCTCAGACGAGCCGACGGCGGCGCGCAGACGATCCGACTGCGGCGGGGAGACGATCCGAGGCGGT
>JBFRWI010000224.1:0-8020 GCA_051439505.1 Hormoscilla sp.
TGTCTGCAAGAACTGGGTGCTGATTTGGTGGCGATTTTTAATACCCACCATCATAGCGACCATGTGGGGGCAAATCGCCGGCTAATACAGCAGTTTCCCGCTGTTTGCGTGTATGGTGGGGCCGAAGATCGAGGTAGAATACCCGGACAGCAGGTGTTTTTGCAAGAGGGCGATCGCGTCCAGTTTGCCGGACGCACTGGTACGGTATTCTTTGTCCCCGGACATACCCGCGCCCATATAGCTTACTATTTTCCCCCCACTGTTGAGGTAGATACTGGAGAATTATTCTGTGGGGATACCCTGTTCGCCGGTGGTTGTGGCAGACTATTTGAAGGCACGCCAACTGAAATGGTAGCATCTTTGAGCAAACTGCGGGACTTACCGGATAATACCCGAGTCTGGTGCGCCCACGAATATACTCTGAAAAACCTCAAGTTTGCCTTGACTGTGGATGGTAATAACCCAGATCTACTGGAACGCTTTGCTGCTGTCAAGGGCGCCCGCCAGCAGCAGCAGGCGACAGTCCCCTCCCTGTTGGGGGTCGAGAAGCTGACAAATCCTTTTTTGCGTTGGGACCAACCGGCGCTGCAAGCTGCTGTCAAGGGTAACTCCCCAGTCCAGACTTTTGGGCGTCTGCGGGGCATGAAAGACCGGTTCTAGCCGGGTGTGGTTAAAAGGAGTTGATATCCTGGCGAAAAGGATTGCGCTGCCGGGGTCTCCTGGGTAGTGCTCCGGTGGAGACGCTGAGAATTTTGAATTTTGAATTTTGAATTTTGAATTCCGCGCAGCGGCGGGGTTGCATCGGTGCGACAAATTTCGTTAGGATAGAATGCTTTACCATAAGGTTACTAAGAAGGAAAGATTATGACCAAACGCATTCAAGTGGTTTTGAACCAGGATGTGAGAAAGTTAGGGAAGTCTGGCGACCTGGTGGAAGTGGCCCCTGGCTATGCTCGCAACTATCTGGTCCCGAAAAATATGGCTGTTCGCGCTACTAAAGGCGTTATCAAGCAAGTGGAGCTCCGCAAGGAGAAAGAACGCCAGCGTCTGTTAGCGGAGAAGGAAGAGGCCCAGTCGCGCAAAATTGCCCTGGAAACGATCGGGCGCTTTACGGTCCGCAAGCAGGTGGGCGAAGGGGATGCGATCTTCGGTACGGTGACGGACCGGGAAGTGGCAGAGGTGATTCTGGAAAATACTGGTCAGGAAATAGACCGCAGGGGCATTACTCTGCCGGATATTGGCAAGCTAGGCTTCTATACGGCTGAAATTAAGCTGCATCCTGAGGTAACGGCCTCTGTGGAAATTCAGGTGGCACCCCTTTAGATCGGTGGTTAGTTGGGTTCGGTGGGCACTGCCCACCAACCTGATGGGTAGGTGGGAGCATCCCTCCAGAAGCAGATTATATTTCGAGGCTATGGTAGATGAACCGGATTTTAAAGTGGCAGGCGATCGCCTGCCTCCCCAAAATATCCCAGCGGAGGAGGAAATCTTGGGTGGTATTCTCCTGGACCCGGAAGCTATTGGCCGGGTAGCGGATATCCTGCGCCCAGAGGCTTTTTCTCTACAAGCTCATCAGCGCCTCTATCGCTGCGCCCTCACTCTCCAAAATGAAGGCAAACCAACGGATCTGACGACTGTCGCTACTTGGCTGTCCGACCAAAACTGGCTCGACCAGGTGGGGGGGATGAGTAAGTTGGCTCAACTGGTGGACCGTACTGTCAGTGCTGTCAATATTGACGAGTACGCGAAGCTGGTGATGGACAAGTACCTGCGTCGCCAGTTGATTCAAGCCGGTCATGATATTGTGGGGCTGGGGTTCGAGACTTCTACAGAGTTGGAGGTCGTGATGGACCGGGCCGAACAGAGGATTTTTGACCTCAGTCAGGATCGTTTTCAACAGGGTCTGGTTCCCATCTCCAAAACTCTGATCGGCGCTTTTCAAGAAATTGAACTGCAAAATCAGGGGGCGGCTTTACCGGGTATTCCCTGCGGTTTCTATGATTTGGACCAGATGACTGGCGGTTTTCAACGTTCCGATCTGATTATTGTGGCGGGCAGACCGTCGATGGGGAAATGCTTGGCGTCTAATTCCGTTATATTGCTGGCAACTGGGGAAGTGGCTACCATTGCCGAAATATATCAGCGACGTCAAGCTCAATTGCTGACTCTCGGGGAAGATAGCAAATTTGCCATCACTTCACCATCTGCTTTTGTGGATGATGGCATCAAGCCCGTATTTCGCGTTCAAACTCGACTGGGACGGGTGGTGGAAACTACAATTACTCATCCTTTCTTAACTATTAATGGATGGCAGCAGTTGGGGCATCTGCAAAAGGGCGATCGCATTGCGGTTCCTCGCCGGTTGGAAGTTTTCGGCACGGAATCTCTCGGGGACTGTCAAATTAAGACAGCACATAATAAGACTATACCGCCAATTGTTTTTAAGTTGAGAAAATCCCAGCTTGCTCTCTTCCTCAACCGTCTGTTTTGTACCGATGGATGGGCGACAGTATCCTCAAACGGACAGTCGCAGTTGGGATACGCTACAGCTAGCGAGCAACTGGCACGACAAATACAACATCTTTTACTCCGGCTTGGCATTATTGCAGCTATTAAAAAAAGTTATTTTAAATCCCAAGATCCCCCTAATGATGCTTGGCAGATAAATATTACTGACTCGGAATCAATCAGGACTTTTATCAGTGAAATTGGGATCTTTGGTAAGGAAGAGAACTTGTCTTTAGTGCAAGCAAGTTTAGCCCAGAGGCGGCATCAAAATAATTGCGATATAATTCCTCAAGATTTTCTACAAGAGTTAGCTACTTCTGATGTCTACTGGGATGAAATTGTTTCGATCGCATCGGTTGGTTTACAGCAGGTGTATGATTTGACGATTCCTGAAACTCACAATTTTGTTGCTAATGATATTTGCGTTCATAATACTAGCTTTGCTCTGAATATAGCTCGTTCTATTGCGGCCACGCCCAGGCTGCCGATCGCCATTTTCAGTCTGGAAATGTCCTGCGAACAGTTGGTGATGCGTTTGCTCTCTAGTGAGGCGAAGATTGAAAGTAATCGCTTGCGTGCGGGCCGCATCTCTCAACTGGAGTGGGATTCTTTAAGTAAAGCTCTGGGTACCCTTTCTGATTTGCCGATTTTTATCGACGATACTCCTAATCAAACTGTAGGTCAGATGCGATCGCAAGCTCGCCGCCTGCAAGCGGAACAGGGTGGCGCTTTGGGTTTGATTTTAATTGATTACTTGCAACTTATGGAAGGGGCTAGCGATAATCGAGTCCAGGAGTTATCCCGCATTACCCGTCAACTTAAGGGTTTGGCCCGGGAACTGAATGTCCCCGTGATTACCCTTTCCCAATTGTCTCGCGGCGTCGAATCTCGCAATAATAAACGCCCGATGATGTCTGATTTAAGGGAGTCGGGGTCGATCGAGCAAGATAGCGATTTAATTTTGATGCTATATCGCGATGAATATTATAACCCCGATACCCCCGATCGCAACATTGCCGAGGTGATTATTACCAAGCATCGCAACGGTCCCACTGGGGTGGTGAAGCTATTGTTTGACTCCCATCTGACTCGCTTTCGCAACCTCGCCCAGAACGATCGTGTTTAATATAGCAGTTCTCAAATTGCCGCGATCTGCTGTTGGGGAGATTGCTTCAGGGGGGGTTCGCTCACAAAGCATAAGTCGATCGCTACGTACCCCCCCCCTCGCAATGACAAGTACGCGATTTTTTGGTACTACATCAATTTGAGAAGTGCTATATCGCTCCGGACAGAATTAATTCTAGCCGATCTTCAGCAGTTCGACATCAAATATCAGGGTAGCATTGGGGGGAATCACTCCACCCGCACCGCTAGCACCGTAACCTAAATCTGGAGGGATAATTAATTGGCGGCGTCCGCCCACTTTCATCATTCCTACTCCCTCATCCCAACCTTTGATTACCTGTCCTACACCGATCTTGAAGGTAAAAGGTGAGTTGCGATCGCGGGAACTGTCGAATTTGCTGCCATTTTCCAGGGTACCTGTATAATGTACCGTAACTTTCTGACCCTTTTCGGGACTCGCCCCTTCCCCTTCCACGAGTTCGATGTATTTCAACCCTGATGGGGTCGTCACTGCTTCGTCAAGATTAGGCATATTACTTACTGTTTGCGTGCTACTGGCTTCGGGTATACTTGCTGTCTGAGCTACATTAGTGCGATCGCCAGTCAGCTGAGTAACTAACAGCACTAGGGCGCAGACTAATATTATTCCTGCTGTGATGAATATCGCTCGCATGATTCTCCTTACTATGCTTACATCAACTAACGCCAGATTTTATTCTCTAAGTCTCGCACCTGACGCTCCAAACGGTCTAGACGCCCACGTAACTCATCCATTTCTGATTGGCGCGGCACCCCTAGATCCATTAATACGTTACGCAGTTGTCGCTTCATCTGACTGTCCAAGTTTCCCTGTTCTGACTTGAGTTGTTCCATCAACTCGTCTACCATATTCTTGGCCTGTTCGGGATTTATTGTCCCGTTTTTCACCCATTCGTCGCTCACCTGCTTGATTTTCTCTGCTACCAGAGATGTCGTTCCTACCCCTAGTAACAGGATCTGCTTGAGAAAGTCATTGCTGCTATCCATAGTTTTGTCCCCTTTTGGCGATCGCCGGTCCGACCATAGCTGAGACGTCAAGTCAATTTTAACCGATCGTCAAGGTCTCTGCCACCAGCACCGGGCGATCGCCTCCGGTTAGCTTTTTCTAGCGCTACGGGCACTTCTTATCAGCAGTCCGCCCAAACCTAGGAGAACTAACCCCGCCACGGAACTCGGTTCCGGGATTGATACTGGAGGATCTATGGGATCTGTCGGATCTGTCGGATCTGTTGGATCTGTTGGATCTGTTGGATCTGTTGGGTCTGTTGGATCTGTAGTATCGGGAGGATCTGTCGGGTCTGTTGGATCTGTCGGGTCCGTCGGATCTGTCGGGTCCGTCGGATCTTTCGGGTCTGTCGGGTCTGTCGGATCTGTAGTATCGGGAGGATTTGTAGTATCGGGAGGCTGCCATGCTGTCTCAGTCTCGATGCTGAGTTGACCGAAAACTTCAGTTCCACCTAAAAGAGAAATCTTAAAAAATGACAAATTAATATCGACAACGAACAATGTTTCTGTTTCCAAAGGAGGATTCTTTTTCTGTGCTAAAAAATTTAGACCAGCAAGTGATCCATCCGCAAAACGAAATTTGGGTTCCTTGACTAGATGCGTCTCATCTAGATTAGTTGACAAATAATTGAACTCAAAGTTGAAATTTGCATTCACTAAATCCCCAAACTCTAATTCTTCTGGGCCATTACCTGTCAAAGAAGCATCGTCAAAGCTCAATGAACCTCCCCCAAAATCCTGGGTATTAGTAAAATTGTGGAAATCAAAATTGAAAGTGGCCGCTTCAGCCGCACCAGCGGCAATTACTGCTAAACTCAAGGCCGTGCCTGCCACTGAACTAGCGATTTTTTTGATGATGTTGTTTCTCATATGCACCCTCCTTATTGTTTTACTTTGGCGATCGCCTCCATTCCCTCGATCTGGTTACTGGAAACGAATCGCTGCCTATCGATTGCTCCTATCTACAGCATAAACTATTTTGGGAGCCGAGCCTCTCTAGAACCTCATCTTCATCAAAAAAACATAAACTAAGTATATTGACTATCTCTTTTGCCTATTTTTATCTGGGATTTTTCTGTCTTTTTATGTGAGGGGTGATAGACTCAGGGTGTGAGATATCTATACTGACAATTTTCTCTCACTATCAACTTTCCTCCCACTCTTGTAATCCTTAGATAATTTTAGATGAATTATCCCCATTGTTTTGCTTGTCTCAGGGGGCTTGACATTTATACAGGACTATGATTGTGGAAAATTCGGGATTGCAAAAATTATTACGTAGTACATTTTTTGCTTTACAATAACCATGAACTACAAACTACGAACTACTAATGAACCTATTTAATCTCTCTCGGAGAAAGTTACGACTGTTGGGACAATTCCTGGGTTTGTTTGGTTTATGCTTTTTGCTGGTGGTCAGCTGTGATAATCCTTCTGGTACAACGGGAAATAAGAGCGATCGCATTATCATCGGCACAACCCTGAAGGTGCGGACGGTGGATCCGGCTGATGCTTACGAACTGGCGTCGGGCAATTTGCTGTATAATCTGGGCGATCGGCTCTACAGCTATGCCCCAGGTACGATTCAGCTAGTCCCGCAACTGGCCACAGAATTACCTCAAGTCAGTAACGATAATCTAACATACACCATCCCCTTGCGTCAAGGGGTGGTATTTCACGATGGCACGCCTTTCAATGCCGAAGCGATGTCCTTTTCCTTGCGGCGGTTTATGGAAAATGAAGGACCGCCTTCCTTTTTGCTGGGTGACGTAGTAGAATCTATCCGAGCAACGGGTGAGTACGAACTTGAGATTAAGCTCAAACAACCCTTTGCAGCTTTTCCGGCCCTGTTGGCATTTTCTGGTGCCTGCGCTGTTTCCCCCCAAGCTTATGAAATTGGTTCGGGAAAATTCCAGCCCAACAGCTTTGTGGGTACTGGTCCTTACAAATTAGCTGAGTTGGGCACTGATGTCATCCGCTTAGATGTTTTTGACCAATATTGGGGCAGCAAACCCCAAAATACTGGCATTGACATGCAGATATTCTCCAGTTCTGCTAACCTGTTCAATGCTTTTCGCACGGGGGCGATCGATGTAGCTGCTGGTTCTCTGGATGCCGATCAAATTAAGGCCCTGACTGCACGAGCCGATCGCGAAGGCTGGCAGTCCATTACCGCTGATAGCAATACCTTAAACTATATGGTGGTCAATGTCAATTCTCCACCCTTGGATAAAGTAGAGGTCCGACAGGCCCTAGCAGCAATTATCGATCGGAAAATTCTCAATCAGCGGGTGCTGCAAAATCAAGCTTTACCAGTATATAGTCTGATTCCTACCTCTTTTGATGCCTATAAACCAGTTTTCCAAACAGCATACGGGGATGGTAATGCTGCTAAGGCGAAAGCTTTGCTGCAAAAGGCGGGATATTCCCAAGCTAACCCGGTAACGATCGAACTCTGGTATTCTTCTAATTCTACCAAACGGGGCGTGATTGCCAGTACGATTAAGGCGATCGCGGACCGAAAGCTGGATGGGATGATGCAGATCGAACTGAACAGTGTAGAATCTACTACGGCCTTTGACAATCTGGATAAAGGGGTTTATCCTACTTTCTTGCTAGATTGGTATGCTGACTTCTTCGACCCGGACAACTACATTCAGCCATTTATGGATTGCGATCGGGGTTCTGCGAGCACCGGTTGTCAAGAAGGAGCTAGCCAATATCACGGGTCATTTTACTACAGCGATCGGGTGAATCAGTTGATCGATCAACAGCGCCAAGAATCTAACCCGCAAAAACGCCAAGCTATGTTGACTGAAATTCAAGAAATTCTGGCTCGGGAGGTTCCCTTTATCCCCTTGTGGCTAGATAAAGACTACATTTTCGCCCAGAAAAATATTGCGGGAGTCACGATAGAATCAAACCTGAAGTTTCCCTATTACAATATCAGCAAGTTGGCAGTTGACAGTTGATGTTTAAGGTGGGCGGTGCCCACCAGACTTGGCTACTGGTTGATAAATGATGTTCAAGGTGGGCGGTGCCCACCCTACAAAATTATCAAATCGGTCGATATAGTTTGGGTTATACTGGAATTGATGCGATCTTCTAATAGCATTTTGATTTTTAGATGATACAGTTAGTCACTTCGCTGTTAGCCCGCCGGGGGTTCAAACCCAAGGGCTTTTAGCTAAAGTCGGTTAAAACCGACTAATAAATAATGTTAGAAGTAATTGTAGCTACCACGATCTGCGGGGTCGCGCGATCGCCTGCTGGCACCGATAGGCAAGACCCCTAATTATTGATATGAGGCTAAGGGCAGAGCAAGTATTTGGTTGAAAAAAAA
>JBFRWI010000225.1:0-30688 GCA_051439505.1 Hormoscilla sp.
TTCCAACATGGACAAGGCATGTAAGGGGATGTCCGGGCGGGTGGTAGCATGGGGGGCGGGGGAGAGGTCGTCGGTATTGGTCTCTCCGGGTACCTTAAACACCGTTACCTGAATAGCTTCTGGCAGCTTGGGACGGCGGATGAACCAGGCCCCATTGGCCCAGGCGTCAATTACTTGCTTGGCGTAGGGGTTGACATCAGAGAGTTCCAGGACTTCGTTAAAGACATCAAACACCAAGGTGATTTTACTCAGGTTCGCAGCCGCCTCAGCTTCCAGGTTGCTGTTGCTAGACTTGAGAAACTCCACTAAGGATTGGACATTGTAGCCCCCGACCATCGTCCCTAAGAGGTCGATCGCCCCTTGGGGAACGATCAGAGGACAGGTAATTTCCCGCTTGGCCACGGCAGTGAGAAAGCCAGCTTTCACGTAGGCGGCCTCATCGACCCCAGGGGGCACCCGATCGCGCAATAAGGACATCAGCGTTTCTTCTTCCCCAGGCTGAGGATATTTCAGCAGTTCGCACAGATCGGCAGTCTGCTGGGCATCCAGGGGCAGGGGCGGGATCCCCAGGGCTGCCCGATCGGCCACATGTTGACGATATGCTTTTAGCATTGGTAAATTCTCCTCTGTGGACATAAAAATCAAATTGTAAGGCAATTTCTACGCTATCGTTGTTAGCAGTAGCGCGAATGTGTATCGTTCTCGACCGAGTTTGCGATCCCCCCCCCAACCCCCCCCCTTGCAAAAAGGGGGGGGGGTTAAAAAGCCCCCCTTAAAAAGGGGGGTTTGGGGAGATCGATAGCGCAGGTGATCTCACTTTCGCACGCGGTCGGTAAGTCCAACCCCCATTACCCAGATGATTTTTCCAGATTTCTCCCAGTTTACAGAACTCGCTCAACAAGGTAATTTTGTCCCTGTCTACACTGAATGGGTGGCCGACCTGGATACCCCAGTTTCCGCTTGGTATAAGGTATGCGCCGGTCATCCCTACAATTTTCTGCTGGAATCAGTCGAAGGCGGCGAACAGCTGGGACGCTACAGTTTTCTAGGTTGCGACCCTCTGTGGATCTTAGAAGCGAGGGGCAATAGCACGACTCGGACTTGGCGGGATGGGGCCCGTGACAACTATGAAGGGGACCCTTTTGCCATCCTGGCCCAATGTCTGGAACCCTATCGTCCGGTAAAATTACCCCAGTTACCCCCCGGCATTGGTGGGTTATTCGGGTTCTGGGGTTACGAACTGATCCGCTGGATTGAATCTAGAGTGCCAGTGTATCCACCCGAAGAAGAGGATCTGCCAGATGGGTTGTGGATGCAGATGGACCAACTGCTGATTTTTGACCAGGTGAAGCGGAAAATCTGGGCTGTTGCTTATGCAGACCTACGAGGCCAAGAGCAGAACTTGTCCCAAGCTTATCAGCAAGCCTGCGATCGGGTCAAGGCAATGGTCAACAAACTCCAGTCCGATACTTTATCCTCGAAGGCATTCTTGGAATGGAGTCCTCCTGGCAAAGCAGGAAATCCCGAATTGACTTATGCTAGCAATACGCCCAAGGAAAAGTTCTGTGCTAACGTGCAGAAGGCTAAGGATTATATCTACGCTGGGGATATATTTCAAGTTGTCCTCTCCCAACGACTCACCACTCCCTATACTGGGGAACCTTTTGCCCTTTATCGATCGCTGCGCCTGATTAATCCTTCCCCTTACATGGCATATTTTAACTTGGGCGATTGGCAAATAGTCGGTTCCTCTCCAGAGGTGATGGTTAAGGCCGAAAAGGCACCCACTGGAAAGACGATCGCCACTCTACGCCCGATCGCGGGAACGCGACGTCGAGGCAAAACCCATGCAGAAGATGTGGCCCTAGGGGAGGAGTTATTGCAAGACCCGAAGGAAAGGGCGGAACACGTGATGTTAGTAGATTTAGGGCGGAATGACTTGGGGCGGGTCTGCACAAGCGGGACGGTGCAGGTGAATGAGTTGATGGTAATTGAGCGCTACTCCCACGTGATGCATATAGTGAGTAATGTGGTGGGAGAACTGCGCGAGGATCGCAATGCGTGGGATTTACTGAAGGCAAGTTTCCCCGCTGGGACTGTTAGCGGTGCGCCGAAAATTCGGGCGATGGAGATAATTTACGAATTGGAAGCTTGTCGGCGGGGTCCATATTCGGGAGTATACGGTTACTACGATTTTGAGGGACAACTCAATAGTGCCATTACTATTCGGACGATGGTGGTTCGCAACCAAACAGTTTCCGTGCAGGCGGGGGCGGGTATGGTTGCTGACTCGGAACCCGAAAAGGAGTACGAGGAAACTCTCAATAAGGCGAGAGGTCTTTTGGAAGCTATCCGCTGTCTTCAATAAGATGCATTCTCGTTAAATTCACATCTTGCATCTTTCCCGATGACCCGCCGGGGGTTGCAAACCCTTCGCTGGCTTCGTTGCTAGCCCGCCGGGGGTTCAAACCCCCGGCTAATAGCTTAAGTGGGTTAAAACCCACTGGAAACGTTAAAAACAGACTATAAAATCAGCTATTTCTCTGGTTCCCTGACTCTGGCAGGGAACGGCCTCCAGAGGCTCTGCCTCCTCTGCTGCATCCCCAGAACGGGGCGATCGTCTTCAGTCCGCTTACCGTCCTTATTAATATTATGTATGGGCGATCGCCTACAATTATCAAAACCAACTTCACAATTAAAATGAAACGCGAAACCCTATCCCTGTTGGGTTTCGGATCGCAAATGTTGCACCACGTGAGGAGTGAAAGTTACTCAAACCTGTTATACTGGTAGATAGAGTCAATCATGCTAAAGACAAAACTGCCAACTGATACCTGGGTGAGAGCCCCTTGGGATGAATACGATCGGGAAATTGCCGACCCGGTCTATCAAAAAGCAAAGTGCTACTACTACAACGGAAATTTGAGGATTGAAAAGTCACCAGTCGGTCACGATCATGCTTGCGACCACACGATGATTAATATAGCTGTAGGTCTGTTTGCCGCTCTCAAAAATATCCCAATTAAGGGACTAGATAACTGCAGCTACCGGAAAACTGGCTTTGCGGAAGCTCAACCTGATATATCTTACTATATTGGTGAAAATGCAGATATTGTTCCTTGGGGAACTTCCATCATCGATCTAAACATGTATCCCACGCCAGATTTGGTAATTGAAATCGCCAACACCTCTCTCCCTGACGATCGAGGGGCAAAACGACTGCTGTATGAGGATTTAAGGGTAAAAGAATATTGGATCGTTGACGTGCAAAACGTACAAATCATGGCTTTTGCCATCCAGAATAATGGCAGTCAGCGAATTACATCCTCTCAGATGTTACCAGGGTTAGCAATAGGTTTGCTTCACTCTGCTTTGCAGCGGACTCGCCAGATGAATCAAAGTCAAGTTATTAATTGGTTATTATCCCAATTTCAGCTATAATTATAGAATGTGGGTCACCCAGACATGCCAATACTTCTCAGTTAAGTTGTCAAACGGGCGATCGCCTCCCAAATGGCGATCGCCCAATTCCCAGGTTCGGTTTAATCTATTTCATCTGGGTTGATTCCCATTTCTAGTAACCGCTGGGCTAATTTTTCAGCACGTTGTTCCAACTTTTTCATCTTGGCCTGTTCTGCTTTCATTAATAGCTCCACCAGCGGAGGTTCGAGCAGTTCTTTCGCCGATAAAACGAGCTGCTCGAACTGACTGGAAACAATCGATTGCTCTTCAGTGAAATCGACAAAGCTATATCCTTCTACCTTGCTGGGATCGGTAAGCACCCGCACTCGTTTCTTTTGCGGGTCTACTATCCAATATTCTGGAATTTCCGCCATTTCGTATTCATAGCGTTTCGTCACATAATCATCCCGGGCGTTGCTGCTGACTACTTCTACTACCAGCATCGGCTTTTCGACAAAATCTAAGACCCCAGCGCCCGGACGATCGAGCACTTGTTCCCAAACCGTTTGACTACAGACAACCACATCGGGAATTCTCGATGAATTTTCTTCCGTGCGGACACCAGTTGCTAAAGAGTTCGCGACTAAATCCAAGTTTCGATCGATAAAGTAGCGCTGTAATTTATAAACCAGAAACTTGCAAATCTGTGTATGTAGGTGCGTTGCTGCTGACCTCGGTATGAGTTTTCCCCTGCATAATTCATAGAGAACGTCCGGTTCTCCTTCATATTCGAGATATTCTGCAAAAGTGAACAGGCGCTCACTTGGTGGAGATTCTTTTTCTTGAGGTGCCTTGACGGTCACCTCTCCAAGGACTGCTTGAGTCATAATGGATAGACCTCTTCTGCGATCGGGTATATGAGCTATTTTATCTCATCTCAATTTGATCTGCTGGTAAATTCGCCCCATCACATAGTTTATCGGGACTGGGGCACCGGTGCGATCGCCTCCAAGGATGCGACAATTTCCGTAGCGCTGGGAAGCAGAGAAACGGGTGTGGCTCATTTGTAGTTGTAGAGGATCCCCCCCAAACCCCCCCTTCCCAAAAGGGGGGGCGAAGGCAAGCCCCCCTTAAAAAGGGGGGTTTGGGGGGATCCGGCGACTGGGAGTGCCCTAGAACTATCAACGGGTTTTGACCACACCCCAGAGAAACAATTTTGACGTGATTCATAACCATCTAATATATTACATTACAACTGAGAGCGATCGCCATTTTCGATAAAGCACCATTTTCAATTAGTCTCATGGCCCTCCATCCCGGGAAATGGAGAAGGCATAGTAGTTATATCTCCCAATTATTACCAGTTGTTAATTGCCAATTTAACATTAGCAATTAACAATTAACAATTAGCAATTAACAACTTTCCCTATCATGCATATTGAAATGCATTGTCCCAGACGTAATCTATCACCGTTTTCGCCTCATCCAAGGAGAGGACTTGGCAATATCCCTCCTCATCGGATGTGACCAGAGGTACTTCTAGCATACCTGCCTCTGCACCTTCTTTGACTATTTTACCACGGATCGCTTCCAGGTTGCGCAGGGTATTATTGATATCAAAGTCAATCTTTGTACCAAATTTATCTTCCATCCATTTCTCAATGCGATCGTCCAACTGTTCTGGCGTTAGCGGTTCATTGCTGGTCATCAAGTGATAATAGACGAGGAGAATTTCTTTACATTCCTCTTCTTCTGCCGCATCTATTATGTACTGAAAGACGCTAGCGTTACTAGCCAGATTTTTGAAAAACAGCGTCTCCATCACATCTTTTTGAAATTTGATCAGCCTGTTTTTGTAATTCGTGTACTGTTTGAAGCCAAACCCTCCCAAGGCGATCGTCAGAGACAAACTAGCCACGAGGACGGACATCACATTACGCACATCCTTTTCATTGACACTCAAGTCTTCCACCTTGGAAAAAACACCCATCAACAATAAAATCGCGCCGATGATGAGCAGCAGTTTGGGCAGGATCTTGAGCGCGATCGGAATCGCCGCCCCGATCGCAGGCATCCCCAACAGGATTCTGTCTTTCAATGTCATGCTAGCTTTGATATTGGGAAAGAGAAACTCCAGGTCAAATTTGGGAATATTTTTATAAAGGTATAGGTACATTTTTCCGGGATTGAAATTCAGCTTTTCCTTCTTTGCTTTGGGCAACTTGCCTTGTTTCGCGGCAAAATATTCGGCATCTTTGAATTTAATCAACAATACCACCCGCTCGAATACTTCTATCTTCTGTTCTACAGTCTTGAACAGCTTCCGGATCGACATGCTTTTCTCAATGTCACCCCGGTAGTAGCAGACCATCTGGTCGAAGTCTTCAAAATCTACAGTTGTCTCTAGTTCAATCAATGACGCTTCTGTAAAAGCCTGTTGTAAAATCTCCTGGGATATGGGACGGTAATTTGCTCTTTCCAGAATAGCTTGAAAGTCCCCGATCGCTCTTGCTACCATATTTTCTTGCTGTTCTGGGGTCGATTCAATTATCGACTTCGTATCCGTATCCGGGTCAAAGCGAGCATAATTATCTTTTAACCGTTCCAGTTTCCTATGGAACTGAAAATGGTAATATGCCGAGAGAATTTCGCATAATTCTCGGAATTTTGGCACTGCTGCATCTGCCAACTTACCGTCTTTTAGGCAAAGTTCGATCAGGTCGGAACGACGATAGGGAATAAAAGCTTCCCGGTCAAGATATTCTGCCATAGCACCATTGTCTCGTTTACTAAAATCGGTATTGTAACTACAAAGGGGAAATTTAGCAAGCTGCCTTGGTGGTTCACCACCGGCGACTGCGGTCCCGATCGCAGCCTTCATGGATTATACCCAAAGGCATTATCCAAAACATAATCTATCACTGCTACTGCATCTGACAGGGGGAGGACTTGGCAACGGTCCTGACTGTCGTAAGTCAGCAGGGGAACCTCCGGCGTACTGTCTGCATCGGCACCTTCCTTGACTATTTTACCACGGATACCTTCCAAATTGCCCAGGGGACCATTGATATCAAAGTCAATTTTCGTGCCAAATTTCTCATCCATCCATTTCTCAATGCGATCGTCTAGCTGTGACTTAGTCAAAGGTTGATTGCTGGTCATCAGGTGATAATATACCAGGATGATTTCTTTACATTCTTCTTCTTCCGCTGTATCAATTAAAAACTGCAATACACCCTGGTTATTAGCCATTTGCCTGAAAAATAGAGTCTCTGTCACTTTTTTTTGAAATTTTATCAACTTGCTTTTGTAAGTATTGTACTGCTTGAATGCAAACCCTCCCAAGGTGACTAAGAGCGATAATACTGCTACCATGACAGGCATAAAATTGCTTACCTGATCTTCACTTGCCTTTAACTCTTCGATCCCCGATTCTTCCAGACCCGATGGGACGCCAGTGAAAAACAAAATTACGCCGACAATCAGCAGTAGTTGGGGGAGTATTCTCAATAGAATCGCGATCGCTGCCCCGATCGCAGGCACCCCAAACAGCAGTCTGTCCTTCCATGTCATGCTAATTTAGACGTTGGGAAAGAGAAACTCAATGTCAAATTTAGGGATATCTTTGTAAAGGTATAGATACATTTTCCCCGGCAAGAATTTCCGGTTTTTTGTCTTTTTTTGTTCCCCAGCAAAATATTCCGAATCTTTGAATTTTAGCAACAATACTAACCGCTGAAAAACCTCAACCTGTTCTTCAACTTTTCTCAAGAAAAACTTTTTCAATAACAGCCGCTGATAAATATCACCCCTACAGTAGCATACCATCCGATCGAAGTCATTAAAATTAATCTCAGTCTTGAGTTCAATCGATGACTTTTCGCCAAAGAAACGTTCCAGGTCAGCTTGGGATAGGCGCAGGTAATTTGCTGCTGACATGATCTTATGAAACTCGTCAATCAGTTGGTCTGCCATTTGATGGCGCTGCTGGGGGGTAGGTTCGGTGCGTGATTTGGTATCTGCACCCGGATCGAAGGGGGCAAAGTTATCCTTTAACATCTCCAGCCGCCGATGAAACTGAAAGTGGTAATATGCTGAGAGTATTTGGCAAAAATTCTGAAACTTTTCCACATCCTCTGGGGCTAACTTACCGTCTTCCAGACAAAGTTCGATGATGTCAGAGCGACGATAGGGGATAAAGGCTTCTCGGTTTTGATAAACTGACATAATACTCGTCTAACTGATATTTTCGGATAGATAATGCCAAGCTTTGGGGAGGTTGAGTTGCATCAGGGCAGCAATGCCTCTGAGAGTTCTAATTTCAGGTAAGTTGGGATTGAGGGCGTGAGCCCATTGGAGAGCCTTTTCGGCCTCCCCAGGACGCCAGTCATAAAGGTAAACGAAGGCCAGGTAGGCATGAACATAGGGGTTTTGGGGGTCTAGCTGCTGGACTTGCTTCAAGGCCGCGATCGCGCCTTCTACATTTTGCTGTAATATTTTCGATAATACTAGCCCATAGGCCCAGTCAGTGTTTTCTGGTTCTTGCTGCATCCGATATTTTAGCGCCAGATCGGCTTGCAGGACATAGTCCTGAATGGGATCGTACTGGTTAATCCTCCCGGTTTGGGCAAAGACGATCTCCAGTCCCTCGGACCCCTTGGGTAACTGGGTGGCAACCTGCCGTAATTGGGTGACCAGATCCAATTCTGACGCAGGTATTATAGCAGCATTGGGGTCGATGGTAACGCTCACCTTTGGCACTGCGATCGGATAGCTTTCACCCGTTTTCCGGTTCAGGTAGGTCGCCTTGAGGCTGTATGCACCAGTTGGCAGGTCGGCGGGAGGCAGCATTGCCAGATGTTCGATGACCTGAAAACTTGACTTATTTGCTTGTCCGGTATGCAAGGCGCCCATGGCAATGCCGTGGTCGTGCAACCATCTTTGAGATTTATCTACTCCCACCATCATGCCCGCCCTAAAGGGTCGGGCTACAGATACAAAGCCCGCCTGCGCGGGCTTCCATTTGGGCATTTCCCACCTCACATTACCATCAATTTGCCAGGTGATTAATACTAAACCAGATTGTAGCTCTTCCCACGGACCAATCCACTCATAGGTTACAGGGATGGGAACTCCTGGAGGCACTTTTTCTGGCACTTCTACTCTGACTAGCTGCACTTCCGTACTGGGTTCTGCGACGGGTTGTACCTGTACGGGCGGCTGTTTTTTGTGGTAGAGTTTGAGGGTACTGCCATCCACTAAAGGCCAGCTTTTCTGGAGTTGAAAATCCGATCCCCCCTCAATTATTTGCACGATTTGAGCTTGCGCTGCTGCGGGCACCGATCCTTGGTCTCCCGTTTTGGTGACAAACCAAGATAGCGATCGGGCATCTTGTGGCACCTGTTCGGTCTGAGTTCCCACCTGACGTCCGTAGACCTGAAAGTTCCTTAAGGCACCGTAATGGTTGAAATTGTGCTGATTTATGAATGGAGTCGAGGGCAATACTCCGAGGGTCGATCGCAAATAGGGTTCGGTTTTAATTATCTCATCAATCACTTCTTGGTGAGGCCAGGGTTGTCCCCGATAAGGATAATGCTGGGTCCGGGGGCTGAGAAGTTGGGTCAGGGAAGCACCAGGCAGAGGAAATAAATTATTTAACATCAGTCCTGTTGCTAACAGCATCGTTCCCCAGCGGATCTTACTTCCCCAAGGACGACTGACAGCATCCCAGGAAATCAAGCCTTTCGCCAACCACAGGGATAATACCGGTAAATAGGGTAACACGTAGCGGGCATCTTTATTGATATTCACCGAACAGAGAATGTATGCCCCGATCGCAAATACTGCCAACCATTTCCAGTCGATCCTCTCCTTTCCCGTGGCCTGCTTCTTCTTTGGACCCCTAGATAAGGAAGGAAAATTTAGGTGATGCTGAATGGGAAGATGGGGAGATGAATAGATGGGGAAATAGTCAGGTTGCAGAAGATTCATCTTTCTTTTACCTTGCTTCTGCCAATAGAAAATTAAGCCAACGATCGCCACTAGCAATAAAGGCCAGGAAACCAGGTAAGGAGTAATTTTCCAGTAGTAAACCCAGGCGTCCAGGGTATTCAGGGCCGGGTCTCCTTCCGCGATCGCCGCATCTAGGGTGGCCCGTTTGCCAGAGGTTAAAATCAGCAACCAATTGGTACGATACCAGGGATAGCATACTAACAATGCTACCGCCAAACTCCCCAGCAACTGGGCTATGCGCCCCCACTGACCATTTTTAATTGTGCCGCAAATTACCCACAAAATTGGCGTCAATAGGAAAAATAATGCCGTCTGCTTTACTAATAGGGCCATTCCCAAGGAAAGTCCAAATACCATTGCCCAAAACCATCCCCGTACTCCTCCCTTTGTCTTTTTCCAGAGGGTCAGACAGCAGAAACTCAGGGTCACGGTTGCGGTCAGGGGATAATCTAGGAGAAAATCCAGGCGATAGCGATATAAACCGGGTAGTATTTGACAGATAGCTGCTGCCCATAGGGCCACCCGAACGTTAAATAATTTCCTGCCCAGACAATACACCGAACCTAGGAGAATTATACTAGAGAATAGCATTACCAGAGTGGATTGGTCCGGTCCCGTGCCAAAGATATTCAGAAAGGGTACCGTGGTCATGTAGGTTAGGGGCGGAATTTTGGTCGATCGCATCCAGAAAGAGGTCCACCATTCCCCAGAAAACCATTCTGGTGCTTGCAGGATTTGCCAGTAATTTAATGCCCCGGTCAGGTAGTCCGCCTGGTCCCAAGCAGGGACCGAGTTGTCCAGCGCAAACCACAGGCGATCGACTGCTGCGCCTGCCAACCATATGATTGCCAAAACCAGCATATTTTTGTGCTTGAGATGTTTATCTTTCAAAGTCACTCCTCATCCTAATATCTTTCTCATTTTAACATGGGGGATGCCTGCTTCATCAAATATACCACCTTCTGGGACGAACCCCAACTGCAGATAAAGTCCCTTGACATATTCCTGGGCGTTAACTACTACTTGTTTAACATCTTTTGCCGCCGCCACAGCTATTGCCTGGGTCATCAACTGCTTGCCAATGCCGCGCCCTCTTGCTGGGGGCAGGACGGCAAGTCTTTCTATTTTAGCTGTTTGCCCATCCAGATATCTTATTCTCGCAGTTCCCACGGGTTGATTATCTAAATATGCTAATAATTGCTCGGCGGTTTCGTCTAGTCCGTCAAACTCTAATTTGGGGTCAACCCCTTGTTCTTCTTGAAAGACTTTGGTTCGGATGGCATTTATTGCCGTCATCTCTGCCGAGTAGGTCACTGTTTTTAGCAGGATATTGCTCATAGTTTTCTGGGGGATGAGTAAATTAAATATTGAGTGCGGCAAGAACTAAAGTGCTTACTACGAACGGTAAGCACTTTAGTTCTTACTACGAACGGTGCGACCTGCTTTTAGTTAACTGGCCGTGTTCGCATTCTCCCGATCGGGCGTTGCGGGTACAAAGAGTTGGGGAAAAAGCAGTCCAGATCGGGCTTTGTATGCAGCAAACTCGGGGTAACGAGAGAGAGATTTGTCTTTCTTGCCCATATTTGGCAGGAAGATTGCGCCGACAAATGCCGCCAAAATCACAAAAGGTAGCCAATGCATTGCCAGCATGGCAAAACCCATGTAAATGAATATTTCTCCCAGATAGTTTGTATTGCGACAGCGGGCAAAAAAGCCTTCTGTAATCAGTCCGGGTTTATACTTGAGGGTGAAATACTTTTGGGCATCGCTGGTGTAATGTAGAAACACGCCCATGATATTGAGAAAGATGGCAGCTGCTACTAGCGGTAGGGGTGGCACGGTACCGCTACTGATGAGAATAAAAGGGGCAACCCAGTACAGTCCGACCACCACAAATCCGAAAATACCTAATCCGACAGAAACTTCTTCCTCCCACTGCTTATCGGGGTAAATCCGATCTTTGAGCAACCACAATATACCATAGGTGCCGTGCAGCGCCAGGTAAACCCAAGGACCGAGGGTGAAGTTTTGGTAGAAAAGCATTAGTCCCAGGACAACTAAGCCAGTTAGTCCTTTGTGCAGATTGACTACGTACTTAATTTTCATAACAGGGGTTCCGTAACGATTCCACTATTATATCCCTAAGAGACTGCTGAACCAGGAAGGCGATGAGAGGAGATAATTTTGAATTAAGAAACCAGGTATATGGGAAAAACCTGGTTTCTGGACTTGATTTCAAACTTCCACAACGGGCAACCCTGCTAGGGCGATCGCCACATCTTCGGTACTATATTTGAGATCGAACAGCTTGCCAGCATGGTAATCAATGTAAGCCTGCATGTCAAAGTGACCGTGACCGCAGAGATTAAACAGAATAGTTTTACTAACTCCTTCTTCTTTGCAGCGCAAGGCTTCATCGATCGCCCTTTTCACGGCATGATTTGCTTCCGGCGCGGGTAAAATCCCTTCAGTACGGCCAAAGGTAACTCCAGCAGCAAAACAGGCCAGTTGGGGATAAGCTATCGGTGCAATTAAACCCAACTCGACCAGATGACTGATGAGAGGTGCCATACCATGATAGCGCAGACCGCCAGCATGAAATCCTTCGGGTACAAAGCTACTGCCCAAGCTGTGCATTTTTACCAAAGGGGTCAGATGGGCAGTATCGCCAAAATCATAACTATATTTCCCTTTGGTTAGGGTGGGACAAGCTGCGGGTTCTACGGCGACAAATTCGATCGTTCGCTGTTGTTCGCCTCGCAACTCTGTACCCAGGAAGGGAAAGGCAATACCCGCAAAATTGCTGCCGCCCCCAGTGCAACCAATAATAATATCGGGTTCGTCTCCTGCCATTTCCAGTTGCTTTCTCGTCTCCTGACCAATTACAGTTTGATGCAGCAGGACGTGATTCAGAACGCTACCCAAGGCATACTTAGTTTGTTCGTCTTGGACTGCCATTTCGATCGCCTCCCCGATCGCGATACCCAAGCTACCAGTACTGTCAGGATCTCGTGAGAGAATTTGCCGTCCCGCCTGAGTTGCGCTGCTGGGGCTAGCAATAACAGAGGCACCATAGGATTCCATCATAGCGCGACGATAGGGCTTTTGCTGATAGCTAATTTTGACCATGTAGACTTCCACTTCCAGGTCAAATAGCGCCCCCGCAAATGCCAGAGATGACCCCCACTGTCCGGCCCCGGTTTCTGTGGTCAAGCGTTTCACCCCCTGCTGTTTGTTATAATAAGCTTGAGGGACAGCAGTGTTAGGTTTGTGGCTGCCAGTGGGGCTGACTCCTTCATATTTATAGTAGATTTTCGCCGGAGTATCCAAGGCTTTTTCTAAGCGGCGGGCCCGGTAGAGAGGAGTTGGTCGCCACTGACGGTATATTGCTTGCACTTCTGGGGGAATTTCTATCCAGCGATCGCTGCTTACTTCCTGTTGAATTAGACTCATGGGAAATAGGGGTTCCAGATCCCCTGGGGCGATCGGGCGTTGGGACTGGGGATGCAGGACTGGGGGTAGGGGAGTAGGCAAGTCAGCTTGAATATTGTACCATGCCTGTGGCATCTGGTCTTCAGTCAGAGTATATTTGATCGTTTCCATAATCGGCAGAATGGCATTAATTTACAAGATTTTAACACGAAGGTTTTGAAAAGGTTAACAGCGAGATTGAATTCCGATTACCTGCTGCTTGACAACTCGACTTAGCAGAAAATTTAAATGCCAGTATAACTCGACGGTTTTTGCAGATTGCTTAAGATTTTGGGTGTGGCTCATTTGTAGTTGTAAAGGATCCCCCCCAAACCCCCCCTTCCAAAGGGGGGGCTTTCCGGAAGCCCCCCTTTTTAAGGGGGGTTTGGGGGGATCCGACGACTGGGAGGGTCCTAGAACTATCAACGGGTTTTGACCACACCCTAAGATTTTGGTAACAGACGCCCCACTGTCCGATTTTCTGGGGTAAAGGTATCCTGGGCGACTCGCTGGATATCTGCCGCCGTTACCTTTGCAATCAAATCTATTTCTCGGAACAGGTTCCGCCAAGAACCAGTTTTCGCTTCGTACTCTACTAACAAACTAGCTAGACCCGCGTTAGACCCGATCGCCCGCAACAGACCTGCCTTTGCTTGAGTTTTCACCCGGTCTAATTCTGTTTGGGAAACCGGTTCCGTTTGCAGGCGGGTAATTTCTGTTTGTAAAGCTGCCGCCACCTCCTCTACAGTACGACCGGGTGCAGTCACGGCATAGAACAGCATCAAATTAGGATACCTATTCCCAGGGAAACCACTCTCACCTGCTGCTCCCAGGGCTACTTGCTGCTTTTCTACCAGAGACTTATATAGCCGTGAGGTGCGACCGTCACTGAGAATACTGCCCATCATTTCATAAACTACATTATCTGGATGGTTCATGGCTGGGCGATGATACCCTTCCAAATACCAGGGTTGAGAAGGAAACTCTACCGTCACTTCCTTGGTTTCAGTTTGCGGCGGTTCCACTGGTATTTGATCTTCTGGTAACGGTTTATCTTCATAGCTTCCAAAGTAAATTTCCGCTAACCGCTTCACTTCTGCTAGCTTCACATCTCCCACGATCGCCACTGTCATGTTGCCAGGCACGTAATGAGTTGCAAAGAATTCTTTTACATCTTGCCGCGTCAGGTTGCGGATATCTTCTTCATAACCAATTACCGGACGGCCATAGGGATGTGCTTGGAAGGCAGTATCTAGAAATGCCTCTATCATCTTACCCAACGCCGAGTTATCCGTGCGCAGGCGTCGTTCTTCCAGGATCACATCTTTCTCGGCAAAAAACTCCCGAAACACCGGATCCCCAAACCTTTCCGACTCCAGAGACATCCACAGCTCTAGCTTATTGGATGGTAAGCTGAAAAAATAGCGGGTGGCATCTGCCGAAGTCGTCGCATTCAGTCCTACTCCCCCCGCCCGATCGATAATTTGACCGAATTCATTTTGCTTTACGTAACTTGATGCCTGCGATCGCACCCGATCGAACTCCTCCTGGAGAGCGGCCAATTTTGCCTCATCTCCATCTGCTGGGGCTGACTTTATGCGATCGAATAATCGATCCAGTTTACTTAGCAGATGTTTTTCGGCTGCGTAATATTTGGTGCCGATGCTAGTAGTACCTTTGAAAGCTAAATGTTCTAAATAGTGAGCCACCCCCGTTTTCCCAACTGGTTCATCCACACCTCCGACATTTACATAGGTAATGAATGATATAATTGGCGATCGATGGCGTTCCATGACAATAAATTTTAACCCATTGTCCAGAGTAAATTCTCGGACTTGCCTTTCTATTCGTTCCAGATCCTGGCCGATGCGATCGGCTGCTGGTGCTGTCGAATTTTGCAATCCGAGGCCGAACGGAAACTGGGCGATCGCGGTTGTGGGGGGAGTTCCCCAAGCCAACAAGATGATTATCACTAGCAAGGACCACCACCGTCTCAATTTTAACACAGGTCTGCTCTTTTTATCTCCCATAAGAATTACTCCTCACCCCTATTCGGAGCACAAATTGGGGTCAACTTGACCCCCAATATCATGGTCAATACCCTATTTGGTGCCACATTGCTGTTAATTGCCATGGAGGATTTGATTGCGATAGAAAGCGTAGGTATCAAACAAGGCACCCACAAAACTGCATACCAGACCTATCACCACCAGTCCTTCCATAGGGCATCCACTACCGAAGGTCGCCAAAAAATTCCAGACTATTGTTGCCCCTGCTTGAGAGATTCCTGCCATGCCCGGTAGATAACCACTCAAGAATATACTTAACATTATGCCACTAATTAACACCTGGGGAGCGACAAAACTGAGGACAGTTGTCAACAGCAGGGAGCGGATAAAAACCGGCAAGCTGCTCATTTGAATGTAACTCCAGTTAAATTGACTATTCTAGATGCAGGTCACTTGCTGCACCCGTTTCTCTACCATAAACCTCAAAGCCTTACCTAACCCAATAGTTTATAAATCTTAAATTTTACTTACCAAATCTTTGTGAAGATATGTAGCAAAATTTTAATATTTTTATCTTGAGAGCCCAAATAAGGATATATTTGCTAATGAGGAAAAAATGATAGAATGTTACAAAACGTAAAGAAGAGCGCTATGATAGACCCAGGCGATCGAGCCCAAACAGCCGATTTTGCCGATGGTCGAATGGAGTTATAGCTTATGGCATGGGGTAAGCGGTTACTAGCGGCGGTTTTATTGGCAGGGCAAGTGCTGGTGCATATATTTGCCGGTAAGATTAACCGCCGCAACACCCTGGAACAAATGGCATTGGTAGGTCCGGCGAGCTTGTCGATCTCTCTGATGACCATGGGATCTGTGGGCATGGTGTTTACCATTCAGGTAGCACGGGAATTTATCAACTTTGGGGCGACGGCGGCTGTAGGCGGGGTTCTGGCCCTGGCCTTGGCCCGGGAACTAGCACCGGTACTCACGGCAGTAGTGTTGGCGGGTCGGGTCGGTTCGGCCTTTGCGGCGGAAATCGGTACCATGCAGGTAACGGAACAGATCGACGCCCTCTATATGCTGAAAACAGACCCGGTTGATTACTTAGTCATCCCCCGGGTGATCGCCTGCTGCGTGATGCTGCCACTGTTGACGATTTTGTCCTTGATTACAGGTCTGGCGGGGGGACTGCTGGTGGCAAACGCTAATTTTAGAATCGTCTCGTCGCTGTTTCTCGATTCTGTCCGTAATTTCCTACAGCCTTGGGATATTGTCAGTGCGATGATTAAAGCTGTGGTCTTCGGTGCCTTACTGGCAGTGATCGGTTGCAGCTGGGGATTGACTACCACTGGTGGAGCCAAGGGCGTGGGACAATCTACCACAACGGCTGTGGTAACTGCGATGTTGGCGATCTTTATTGCTAACTTCTTTCTCTCCTGGTTGCTCTTTCAAGGACTCGGATCCTCGTCCCTGGGAAATGTCTGAACTTAACCCATCCCTATGGGCTAGCCCAGCCGCCCCAGCCCAGCCGCCCCACCCTAAAGGGATGGGGCTACATTACAAAGCCCGCGCGGGCTAGGGAGAGAAGTATGACGATCGCAGCGGTTGCAGATAAAATAGGGAGATAACTGAGCAAGCTAAAGAAAGGAATTAAGCCCGTGACTACTACTGCGACTATTGAATCAACAGAGACAATTGAACTAACTCCTAGCTATAAGCTGCCTTTGGTGTTGGTAATTTCTGCCCCAGTCCTGGCACTGGTACAAGTATGGTTGAGCTTGCCGATCGCGCTGTTGGGGTTATTCTTAATGTTTCAGACTGCCAGGATCCGCCTGGTCTTCACACCAACGGCAATGGATGTCTACAGCACCTCGACTTTAATCAGAAGTTTTCCCTACAGCGATTGGCAGAACTGGCGGATATTCTGGAATCCGGTGCCCATCCTGTTTTACTTTAAGGAGGTCAAGAGTATCCATTTTTTGCCGATTCTGTTTGACCCCAAGATGCTGAGGACTTGTCTGGAACAACGCTATCCATTAAAGTCAAGCGCAGATGAGTTATAATCAAAGATGATTAGTTGCTAGTCGAACGTCGTAAGTTACCAGATGAATTCAGAACATACCACAAGCCCAGAACAAGAAGATAACAATAAAGCTGTTGAGGAAACAGACAATAACCAAGTGACAGCAGAGGAAAACTCTGCATCTGAGGGTGCGGACAATGGCGAAGAACATCAAGCATCAGAAAAAATAACTCTAGAGACAGAGGTGGAATCTCCAGATGTGCCAGATGCTGGGTCGGAAAACATGGAAGCAGAAGAGTCGGCAGTGGCTACAGTTCCATCCGATGAGACAATGTCGGCTGAGGTAGATAGTTTGGCGCAACGAGTAGCGGAGTTAAGGCGCCAAGAACGAGAACTTACAGAACAGATAGCTGCGAAGGAAGCGGAATTTCAACGCTGGCAAGAGGCGATCGCATCTACGCAAGCGGCGATGGGAAAGCTGGTGCAAGAGGGGGTCTCTGAGTTAGAAGAACGGAAGAAAAAGCTGCAAATAAATGTAGAACAGTTAGAAAGGCGATCGGAGAGGATCCGATCGGAAATGCGCACGAATTTTGCCGGGGTATCGCAGGATCTGGCAATTAGAATTCAGGGGTTTAAGGACTATCTGGTGGGTAGTTTACAGGAGTTGGCCAGCGCGGCAGAACAGTTGCAATTGGTGAGCGATCGCACGGTTCCGGAAAAATCGGAATATTATCAATCAGCGCCAGCAGCAAGGCAAGATGGCAGGAGGAGAGTCAGTCGGGAACCATCGGGGGGTCCGGAGTTTGGGTCGGGGGGTTTTACGGAACAAAGAAGGCAAATTCGCCGGATTTTGGACCAATATCGCACCCAACCAGATTACTACGGTCCAGCTTGGCAGTTGCGCCGCACTTTTGAACCAATTCATGCCGAACGTGTATCTAATTGGTTTTTTGGTCAAGGGGGCAAGGGTGCCGTGCCCAGTATGGGTAGTCGCTTGCAAAATATTCTGATTACTTCGGCGGTGATTTCGGTGTTGCGCAGTCTCTATGGCGATCGCCTGCGGAGTCTAATCTTGGTAAACTCGCCGGAACGACTGGGAGAATGGCGGCGGGGTTTGCAAGATTGCCTGGGCATTTCTCGCAGTGATTTTGGTTCCGATCGGGGTATAGTGCTGTTTGAGGAACCGGAACCCTTGGCGGTGAAAGCAGAACGCTTGGACAAGCAAGGGGAACTACCACTTATTGTCGTGGATGAGTCGGAAAATAAAGTTAGTCTGTCCATGCTGCAATTTCCTCTCTGGTTGGCTTTTGCAGCCGATCCGGAAGCCCCGCCACCAATGATTTATTAGCAAAGGAGTAAAGAGGAATGACGCTTTGGCTGGCTATCAATGGGGTTTTACTTTTGCTTGCCTATCTGCTAGGATCTCTGCCCACGGGCTATCTGGCAGGACGCTGGCTGCAAGGAATCGATCTTCGCGAGCATGGTTCCGGTTCTACGGGGGCGACAAATGTGCTGCGGACTCTGGGAAAAATTCCCGCGATCGCTGTTTTATCAGTTGACGTGCTTAAAGGTGTGCTGGCGATCGCCCTTGTGGATCTAGTTTATACTTTTGATGCACTGCAGGCGATCGCGTCCTGGCAGCCTTGGATGGTCACTTTGGCAGGCTTAGGGGCGATTTTAGGTCATAGTAAGTCCATCTGGCTGAAGTTCAAAGGCGGTAAGTCTGTGGCTACGAGTCTGGGAATTTTGCTGGCCCTGTCCTGGCAAGTGGGACTCTTAACTATGGGGGTGTTTGGCTTGGTAATGGCAATTTCCCGCATAGTCTCTCTCAGTTCTATTGTAGCCGCGATCGCCTTATCGGGTATCATGTTCGTGCTAGGTCAACCTTTGGCTTACGAACTGTTCGCGATCGCGGCTAGTTTGTACGTGATCTGGCTGCACCGCACGAATATCCAAAGGTTGCTAGCAGGAACGGAACCAAAGGTGGGACAAAAGCTATCACAGCCGTCAGAACCAAGTCTGGAAAGCTAGTAATTTTTGTAGGTAGGGTTGAGGAACGAAACCCAACAAATAAATGTTGTTAGCGTTGTGCTCGTTGGGTTACCCCTCGTTCCCACGGCTCTGCCTGGGAACGGGTTCGGGCGGCGTTGGTGGGGGGCGGCGACAAAAATCTGAATTTTTTGTGAATAACACTTGACAGGAGGCAGTCCCATGGGTTAGGATAAAACAACTGAGGATTGAAGGGTAATCTCATGCCATCGGGGTAATTAGACAGCAGAGAGAAATTATGATTTCAAAAATCACATTGGAGAATTTTTTTAGCTTCCGACAGCCGACGACGATCGAACTCAATCCGGATGTGAATATTCTCATGGGAATTAATGGCAGTGGCAAATCCAATTTTATGAAAGCCATTCAGTTAATATATGAAAGTATTATTGGCAACGGATTGGAAAAAATATTTTTAACAAAATGGAGCGGTTTTAATACAGTTGCCAATCTCAATAACGACGGAAAAGACTATATTAAACTGTCCGTTGAATTTAATAAAGATGCGATTAACAAGATCGCCGATCGAGAAGGATACCTATTTCAAAGTAATCCAATTTACGAGATCCAAATCTGTAAATTGGGTCTCACTTCATATTATTTGAAAGAAAAGTTATCTTCCCCAGGTCAAAGACCAGATGAAAATGATTTTATCTTTATGGAAATGGATAATGCCCGGGGTATGATTTCCACAAGGGAAGGAGGAAAAGTTGGTATCCAGAGATATCCGCAAGCAGGGAAACAGCTAACTTTCAAATCAACAGAGCCGGTTCTGAGACAAATTTCCGATCCTGAGAGATTTTATCCCTTGTTTACCTTAAAGAGAGCTTTGGAAGATGCGGCTGTTTATTATTATTTTGATACGACTTTTTCCAGTCCCATCAGACAACCTTCCAGCTATGGGACTGAGACAAAATTGTTACCGGACGGACAAAATCTGATAACGATTCTTAATAACATCAAAAACAATCATGTTCTCGACTACGAGAAAATCGAAGAAGCGATCGAGAAGGTTAACCCATACTTTAAAGACATCAATTTTAATTTTGTCGGTTCCAAGTTATATCTGGTACTGCGCGAAGAGGGTCTGAGAAAGTCCGTTTCTGTTGAACATATCTCAGACGGCACCGTCCGCTATCTGCTTTTGTTATCAGTATTGTTTAACCCGGAACGAGGCAATCTTGTATGTATTGAGGAGCCGGAAACAAGTCTCCATCCTGATATGATTAATACAATAGCAGATGCAATCAAGCAAGCATCAAAAGACACGCAAATGATAATTACTACTCATTCACCATTGTTACTCAATTCGTTCGAGCTAGAGGACGTGTTAATCTTTGAAAAAAATGAGCGCAATGAGACAGAGGTAAATATTAAGTCTCCTGATGAATTTGACGGCTGGATGGAGGATTTTCTGGTGGGCCAAGCTTGGCTGCAAGGTCTGATCGGTGGAAAGAGATGGTAGATACTAAACAATTCAAAATTCAAAATTCAAAATTCAAAATATGGCTGCGCCACAGGGCTACGTGTCCTGCGCGAAGGGGAAAGCCATTGAGAACAAGAGTTGAGCGCGTTTCGGCCTATGCAATTTAAATGCGTGACAGCTTAGGATTATATGGAAGGAGTGCGATCGGGAAATCCGGTGGAAAGAGATGATAGATATTACGATTTATATAGAAGGAGTGCGATCGGACAATAATGCGGTATTGACAGTTGATAATGCTGCGATTTTTCGGGAAAAATTTCATAAATTATTTTCTCAGCAGCTATCCCCGGTAAAATTCAATCTGATGATTCAACCCTTGGGAAGCATAACAAAGGCAAGAAAAATGCTCGAACATATAGAAACACGGGGGACTAATGCCGTTATACTGATTGATTTGGATGCGCCGAGAGAACAAAGAGATGAAAGACTTAAGGGATATAACCCGTTTGATACAACAAAAATATTTTTTATGATCCAAGAAATGGAAGCATGGATCCTTTCCCAAGTTGACAAAATTGAATAATTCGGAAGGAATGAAGGGTTGATACCGAAAATAGCTAATGAAGATATACATAATAATCTTTTAATCAAAAACAGACATCCGGAGGAAATTAGCCAACCAAGTGAAAAACTGGACACAATTTTAAGGCAATATTTTGATGTTGTCAAAATCAGAAGAGGCAAAGAATACAGAAAAGGGAAAAGATACTCAAAAACTAAGGATGGACCAAAATTAATAGGATTACTTGAGTTGGAAATTTTGATGCAGGATTTTGATGAAGCAAAGCGGTTAATTGATTATATCCAGAGATAAGCGGAATCTCGGACAGAAAAACATTCGCAATCGTTGAACTACCCAACCGCTATGAAACGGGTGCCGGTCACAAGTAGTTGATGACAGACAAGAAACCGGGTTTCTGCGATCGATACAGGGGCAAAAGCGAGAAGGAATTAAGAAACCCGGTTTCTGGCCCCATAACATCTATTGGTTGGGTAAGTAGCGGAAACCCAACCTACTCTGGGGGAAACCAATCTGATTGAATTTGTTCGGGGGAGTAAGGACAATCTTCTGGAAAATCCCAATCGTCAATTCCGGTTTCATTAGCAGCATCGGCTCTCCCATCACCATATACTTTTGATAGATCTGCCCAGTATCGCTTTAAGCTGGGAGTATCTCTGAGATAGCGTTTCAGGTGATTGCGTTCTCTTTTGATGGTGATTTCCCAAGACCGAGATCGTTTTTCTGGTTGATATTCCCATGGTAAAAGATGTTGAATTATTAAGCGAATGGAAGATAAAAAGCGGACTCGTTCTCGCTTACTCAAATCTTTAATTTCTTCAATAATATTAACCCAATCTACTTCACTATATCGTTGTGCTTGGATGAGGTTAACTTGTTGTTCTACCCATTGGATGATGTCAGTTTCGTACAGCATTTTTTCTCCCAAGTGGTAACCAGGCTGGTGAGGCATCCCATATTTACGCCCGAACCCTAAAGGGTCCGGCTACACGAACAAAGCAATGTCATTGCGAGCGCAGCGCGGCAACCGCCGGCGCGGGCTAGATTATAAAACACCAGATGCTCCCACTATAAGTGATCTTCATCCAGTTCTTCCCTAGCCAGCACTTCCATCAACGGCTTCAGATCGAGATACATTGTACGATATGGATTAGCGGGTGGTAGAGGCTCAGTCGGATCGGCGAACTCAAAGCCTAGCTTGCTATAGAATCCAGATGTATCATAGGGTGGATCTACGTCAGAATCGTAAAGCGCATCTACAGTAATGAATCTCACCCCGATGATAGGAACAACCTCGGCGATCGCATAATCGATCGCCCACTCCATCAACCGCACTCCCAGACCTTTTGTGCGCCGATCGACTGCGAGTAGTCCAATCTTGACGGCTGGAAAAGTACGGTATTTCACGCCTTCTTCAACCAGTAGCACATCCTCCACCTGTAACTTATCTGCTAGAAGAGTAATGTAGCCAGCTAGCGCATTCTCCACTCTACTAATCCAACATTGGCACAGGTAGGCATCAACTTCCCGCTGGATTCGTCCCTGTTTCCAATAGGTGACAAATTCTCCCCTGACACAGCGAAACCCTTGACCAAGTGACCGAAGTTCAGGGGTTAGCAGTTCTATATCGAGTTGGGAAAAGTCTACTCCCTCAAATTTACCGGAATTAGCCATTTTTCAGACCTTTCTGGCGACGACGAACAGCAAGGCGTTTGGCTAGGGCAAGCATCCGATCGTTAACGACTCCTTTGTCAGAATCGATCGCTTCGAGCAATTTCTGAGCGGCAATGCCTGAAACAGGCTGAGATTGTGTCTGGAGAGGATATTTCATGAGGTGAACCTATGATTTACTATAGCAACTGAGAATGCGAGATCGTGTTTGGCGGCGGCTGCAAGTGAAAATTGAACCTGTCGCGATCGCTACCTGCTGAATCTCGTCACGAGTCCTAGGCGTGAGCCTTGGGTCGTTACCAATATCATAGCACGGGCCGGGCACAGTGGCTAGTTAATCTATCCGTCGAGCGATCGTCCCCTCCAACTAAGCGCGACTGCTATCCCTTGTCAAAGACATGAGCCGATCGGGTAATATGTCAGTATCGATGTTTCGCAAGGAACCGAATTATCATGTCGTACAGAGTTAGCATTCAGCTAGAACAGACTGAAGATGGCTATAGTGCCTATTCTCCTGAGCTAGCGGTAGGAAAATTTCAGGGCTCTTCAGTCGATCGAGTCTTTGATGATTTAAAAGAAGCGGTCAAACTTGACTTGAAAAAACTAGAGGAGAAAGCAAATAATTCATTAAAGGAGAAAGCAAATAATTCATCAGGACACTCCATCCTGAAGCTGTTTGAAGACATTGTCAAAGATATGACAGAGGATGAACTTAGCCAACTGCCCACTGGATGAAGTGCTAGTATAATTTCTTACTTTATACATTATTTTGTTTAGAAGCTTGGATGATTGATGTCCTGAATATAGGGTTGCGATCGGGTGTGGTCTTGCGCCAGTTGGTAGGAGGCGGGGCCCATAGCCCGAACCCTAAAGGGCCCGGCTACATGAACAAAGCCCGCCTGCGCGGGCTATATTACATGGGTGTGGTCAAAAACCGTTGGTACGGGGAGACCTCCCGTGGGGGTTCAGAAACCGGGTTTCTATGGAAATGGCTGCTTTGTGCCCTTAAATTGATAAAAGAAACCCGGTTTCTTGTCCGTTGGCTATCAACTACTTGTGACCACACCCTGTTCGATCGCCCCTGCGATCGCCTTATCGGGTATCCGGTTCTTCCTAGGTTAACCTTTGGCTTACGAACTGTTCGCGATCGCGGCTAGTTTGTACGCGATGTGGGAAGCGAAAGCCCGCCGGGGGTTGCAAACCCACGGCGGGCCAGGAGACTGAAGCCCTCTGCAATTTACCGATTTTTTTAATTACCGCTATTGTTTTTGCGCTTGCGTTTTAGTATGGAAGCAGCACCAACACCAACGACTAGCAAACTCAATGTAGTAGAGGGTTCAGGGACTCGCTCTGGAGCTGTGGGATTTAGTACGGGATTGTCATTTAAGCTCAGAAGATACTCAAAATCGCTATCATCAATGACAGTAACCTGAAATGATTCATCAAAGTAATCAAAATCAGGTGCTAAAGTATCCTGAGCAAAACTGAAACCACTACTGCTAAATCCGAAAGGTTGCGCATCACTACGAAATCCCGTTGCTATTTCCAGATTAGCAAGTGATCTCATACCATCATCAATAAAGTCTAGAAAAGATGAAACGCGAGTAGCATGCGAAGAATCTAAGTAAGTTGAATCTACTTTAAAGTCTGGTAATAAACTGACTCCATTTTTTTCCTTCATGAAGGAATTAACCCCCGCAAGTTGACCGTCAATAAATAGTCCGCCACCGCTATCACCTTTAGCTATTTGATATTCTAGGTCTAACGCGAGATCCAAGTCATATGCTTTCCACTTTTGAGCATTAGTATCGTTACAATTCCATATTTGTATACGAGTTTTGTTGAGCTTAGTCCAACCCCATCTAACATCAAGACATTTTCCACCTACATTTTTAATTGACCCATAGTCATCAAAGTTAGGCGAAGTCCACTGTTGAGCTGGGGTGCCATTACTATCATATATCCATACAGGAGTACCCCTGTTGTCTA
Source organism: Hormoscilla sp. (assembly GCA_051439505.1). Taxonomy (GTDB): domain Bacteria; phylum Cyanobacteriota; class Cyanobacteriia; order Cyanobacteriales; family Desertifilaceae; genus Hormoscilla. The sequence continues at coordinate 24,633 of JBFRWI010000225.1, forward strand.
TATCTCCCCATTTAACATCAAGAGCCTTCCCACCTATATTTTTTATTTGATCGCCATCTTGATACCATTGTTGAGCATAAGTGCCGTTACAATCATAAAGCCAAACAGGCGTCTTGCTATGTGTTATATTTCCCCATTGAACGTCAAGGCATTTGCCTCCTTTATTTTTAAGTTCAAAAGTCCCTGGTCTGCTAAAATCTGAGAACAACAAACTGTCCTGACCATTATTGGTGCTGCCAATGTTAATTATATTTTGACCAGCCCGTTTTTGATCTGGACCGCCGTCTCTGTCTGCACCGGTTAAACCATTCCCTGTCCTGCCAAAACCAACGTATGTACCAACTTTCCCGTTTTCATCATTGCCAGAAAAAAGAGTAGCTGGTTGCACGCTAGAAACTGGATCTAAAAGTCCCAATAGAGCAATGTCATTACCATCTGAGCCAATTCCATTCCATTCTGGATGTTGGAGGACAGCAGCAGTGTTAACACGATAACGATCATTCCCAAGCCAAAAAGTCCCGCTAGTCAAAAATTCATTTTCGATTTCAAGGCAATGGGCTGCTGTCAGCACATAACTTGGATTAATCAGAGTTCCCGAACACTGCGACTCCAACCTCCCACTAGAGTTTAGGGCTCTAAGGAAACCAACACTGGGAAACTGATTAGCTAAATTTCTGTACTCACTATCCTCTACATCGTGGCGGATAGTACCGGCTTTAACAATGGTGCTGCTGGTCGTTACTGCTAGCGCTGTCGCCACAAAGGCACTCAGATTTATTGCTTGGCGATGTTTTTTGGCAAAAGACTTGGTAGATGACATATTTCTCTCCTTCAGCTTTGACTTCTGAACAAATTTCAATCAAGCACCATCGTTTCATACCCATCAGCCAGATACCTGCTTGACTAGCTGGCTTCAGACTGGTGGCTAGGGCTCTTTCCTTGGACATTACTGTTATAGCAGCACTTAAGGTCAGAAAAAGTCTGATCGAAGTCTGATCAAAGTCTGATATTGGTGCCAGTTGCGGGAGATGCTAGGTGCCGATCGGGCTTTTGGCTCCATAGATAACGCCATCAGCGGTACGTAGGTTGGGTAGAAGTACGAAACCCAACCGGTGCATCTGGTGCCTGGCAGCAACCGGTGCATCTGGTGCCTGGCCGCCCGTAGGTTCACTCACAGGAGACAGAGCCTCTGACTGACCGTTCCCAGGGAGACCCTGGGAACGAAGGTATATTTATATATCATTAATTTTGCTCTGAAGTTGCCCTGTTTTGGGTATGCTAATAGATAGAGGGATGACCGGTCTAGGAAGTAGAGCAGCACCGGCAGAATCTAGTTGAGTGAGACTCCCCTGACTTCATCCCTGTTTTAGAATCACCATGATTTTTGAGAGACTTTGAGCGATGACGGCTGACGAAGCACTTGCTATTGTAGAAACCCTACTCGACTACAAAAGCCTCAATCACGTACAAGAGATTGTATTTCGTCAGTCTTGGGAAGGACGATCTTATCAGCAGATTGCGACAAGATCTGGATATGACTATAGTTACATCAAGGATACTGGTTCTAAACTATGGAAGCAACTGTCAAATGCATTTGGGGAAAAGGTCAAAAAAGATAACCTTAAGTCTGTCCTGAGACGATATTTACGGCGGAATCAGGTAAACTTCTATCGAAATCAAGTAATTGAAATTAATCTCAACGGCGCTGACCTAAATGGTGCGGGTATAGATGTAGCTAATCTTAGTGGAGCCAGACTTGAATTTACCAACTTGAATGAATTTTATTGCGATCGGGCTGATTTCGATAAAGAGAAAAGACCTGACGATCGCACGATATTAGGCGAAGATGGGATAAATGGAGAAGAGGAGTCTCACCCGATCGCCCATGAGTATAGTTCTGAAAACATCACCTATTACTGGAATGGGTTGTATTTTCGCTCTTTAGCAGAGGTAAAAATTGCCGAGGCCCTCGATCGGGCGGAAGTTTTGTTTTTTCCGAAAGCTACGGCGCGGTTGCAGACACCCGATGGCAAGCAGAACGAAGAACCTCATTTTCTAGTTTGTTACGAGGGAAAGTTAGGTATTTTGAAGGTGGATGTGCCTCAGGTACATCTGGAGACCGAAAGCGATCGCGATCTGGTTTTGCAATCTCAGGGTATCCAACTGGTTCGGCATTACGACCCGATGCAATGCCGTGCCGAACCTGATACTGTGGTCCGGGAGTTTTTGCAGCTTTTGCGGTAGAAGGAAAATGCCCGATCTGTTTGCAAAAAAGTTGCTACAGGAATTGCGCCAAAGTTCCCAAAGTTCTCCTACTTCGCTGTCAGCCCGCCGGCGGTGTAACGGGACAGATGCTGGTAGGATTGCAAAATTACAGCTACAATTGCTGGAATGATGTCTCGCGAGGAAAACCTCGATTAGATAATTGGCGAGAATACAGGCTGTTGAGAATAGACTCAGATATAGATCCTGTTAAAAATGACCTGCGCGAGTACGGGTTATATTCATTGTCTCAGAGTCCCGCCCGATGTCCAAAATGCTAGGGAAGCAATTCGCTGGGTGAATTGGGACATCGATCCGGAAAGTTTCGCGATCGAGACTTAAAATATGTGGTATATAAAAAATGACGAGGAACCGATCGTGCAAAGGTTTTCACTTGCCAATTGGCTATCAAGGAGAAATAGAAGAACTAGGAAGCGTTATCTGTGGACGGGACTGCTGGTAGTGACCTTGCTGCTATCAGTACAGTTTCAGACAACGGCCACCGATCGGATGCGACATTACACGGAGTTGGAGTTTCCGCCTCTGCCAGAAATTCAACTGCCCGACTATACCCGCTTTCAGTTAGAGAACGGCATGAAGGTATTCTTGATGCCAGACCGGGAACTTCCTCTCATCAGCGGTACGGCCATATTCACTACGGGATCGCGCCTGGAACCTGCGGACAAAGTAGGACTGGCCAGCATTGTCGGGGAAGTGATGCGTACTGGGGGCACCCGCACCCACTCCCCAGGAGAACTTAACGAACTGCTGGAACAACGGGCCGCTGCGATCGAAACTTCGATCAGAACTACGGCGGGGGTTGCTATGTTTAATGCCTTGAGTGAAGACACTGACTTAGTGTTGGGGCTATTTGCCCAAGTGCTGCGAGAACCTGTTTTTGATGAAAGACAGTTGCAGTTAGCTAAAAAACAGCGACGGGGACAAATTGCCCGTCGTAATGACGACCCTTCTGACATTGCCAGTCGGGAGTTCCAGAAACTGGTCTACGGACCTGCAAGTCCCTATGCTCGCACCATTGAATATTCGACAATAGACAATATAACCCGCGAGGATGTCGTCAGTTTATACGAGAAATATTTCCATCCCAACAATATGATTCTGGGAATAGTGGGAGATTTCGATCCCCAAGCAATGCGCCAACTTATTCAGCAAAAGTTTGGTGACTGGCCAGCTAACCGGCAGCTAGAAATACCTCCTCTGCCAAAGGTCGAGCGAGCAAATAAGGGGGGTATTTTTCTGGTCGATCGCCCTCAGTTAAGCCAAAGTAACGTCCTCATGGGACATCTGGGGGGTAAGTTTAACGATCGGGACTATTTTGCCCTGGATGTGATGAATGGGGTGCTGAATGGTTTGGGGGGACGGCTGTTTAATCAAGTGCGATCGGCCCAAGGTTTAGCGTACTCGGTCTACGGATCTTGGAATGCCAGGTATGACTACCCGGGCAAGTTTATTGCTGGGGGACAAACCCGTTCCGAGGCAACTGTGCCCTTTATTCAGGCAGTCCGATCGGAAATTGAGAAGATCAGGACAACTCCTATTTCCCCAGCAGAACTGAAGTCCGCCCAAGATGCCGTTCTCAACTCTTTTGTCTTTAACTTTGCTACCCCCTCTCAAACCCTGTCGCGCCTGATGCAATATGAATATTACGGCTACCCAGAAGATTTTATTTTCCAGTACCGAAAAGGGGTGGAAGGGACTACAGTCGCAGATATCCAGGAGGTCGCTGACCGTTATCTCCAACCAGATGATATCGTGACCCTGGTAGTTGGCAATGCTTCGGCAATTCAGCCTCCTCTCAGTAGTCTCGATGGAGAGACTATTGTGCAGAAGATCGATCTACAGTAACTTGAGTCGATTAGCCTCATGGCCCGCCTTCGGCTCGGTCGTGGGACTAGCAGAATCTCAATTGGAGTTGCTTCCATGATGGTGTTTCCTGCAAACTGTAGGATGTGGGCAAATATCTGGTCACCTGCCATAATATAGCTTAAGCGAGGTTTACAGGAAAAAAAGATGGGTTTAGTTTACGCAGACATTGAACTGATTAACGGGGGCGATCTCGCCGTCTACCGCAGGGGGTACATCTCAACAGACCAAATTAAACGCTGCCAAGTCAAGGCCCTAGTCGATCGCAGTGCTTATCTGCTGGCAATTCCTGAATCTATTAAGATACAACTAGATTTGCCGAAGCTGGAGGAACAGGTTGCCTCCTTAGCAGATAATTCTCGGATCTCCCTAGACATTGTTGGTCCTGTTGAAGTCAGGTTTGAAAATCTGCGCACTACTGTTGATGCCTTGGTATTACCTGATGGCAGTGAGGTTTTACTGGGGGGCTATTCCCCTGGAAGGCATGGATGTTTTGATTGACCCCAAGCTGCAAAGGTTAATTGTCAATCCCGACAATCCTGACATGGCTGTGACTATCTTAAAATCATATCCCCATCTAGAGATAATTACAAGATTGCTGGGAGGAAAATATGACAGAATTAATAGAAGTATTGAAATCGGTTCAGTTTCTAGTTGACGATCGGGGGAAAAGGACGGCTGTGCAGTTAAGCATGGATGCTTGGGAAGCATTGCTAGACTGGATAGAAGATCGGGAAGATGAAGCGATTGTAGCAGCAGCTTTGACACAATTGCAAGCAGATGGAGGTAGTCCAGAAAAGGCAGGTTGGTTAAATTGGGAAGCTGTTAAACATGAATGGGATGAAGATTGAGGGATACCCTGGGAAGGAGGGAACGCTGCCCGCCAGAGGGGGGCAACCACCGGCGGACCATCCCGTTTCCTGGCTTCCGCCTGAGAACGAAGCTTTTCTCTGCGGCTTGCCGGTGACCCCAGGGACAGTGAGGTGCTACTGCTGGCTACTATAATTCAACGCTACCGAAATTTACTTTCCCTCTCTCGGAGTGGCCATTCCTGCTTGGGAGTGGCTATTTTTGCATGAGAGAGGATCTTCCTGCCCAGGAATGATTCGTTCCCGCCTGGGAGTGGTTAGAGTTGCTAAAGACTGGTTTCTTTGCCGCCAAGGAAGAACTGGTGTACTCCAAGGACGAACTGGTGTACCCCAGGAAGAACTGGTGTACTCCCAGGACGGACTGGTTCTCGCCCAGGACGGACTGGTTCCCGCCCAGGACGGACTGGTTCCCGCCCAGGAGTAATTCATTCACTCCCAGGAGTAATTCATTCACTCCACAGAGTAATTCATTCACTCCACGGAATAATTCATTCACTCCACGGAATAATTCGTTCCCGCTTCGGGCTTAAAAACGCTCAATCCCAGGCACAGACAGAGTTTGAGAGAATTGCACCCATTTTTAGATCTCCCGAACGCCCCCCTAGGTTCCCAGAGGTCGCCAGAGAACGAGGGTCGGATCTGCCATTACGCAATCACAAGACATCGGTAGGGGCACGGCATCCGTCAATTGGTGGGCAGAACGAAAGAATTATCTCTTGCCGTGCCCCGGATAGATAGGACCGATCGCATGTATGGGCCGATCGCGCCGTGGTTGAGAAACCGGGTTTCTTTTCCAAATAGATATTTTATTTACCAAATATCTAGTAGAAACCCGGTTTCTTGCTTGGGGCGATCGCGTGATAACTCCGAAACCGGGTTTCTTTGCAAAATCTCGGTTGGGGTGCCAACATTGTCCTATAAACCCGGTTTATTGCTGGAGCGATCGCACATACATGCGATCTGTCATTAAATTTTATTAGTCTGTTAAAAACACCGCCAGGAAACTCGCGATTTTTTAACTGCGGGATGACAGCTTTCACA
>JBFRWI010000226.1:0-73566 GCA_051439505.1 Hormoscilla sp.
AGCAGGCGATCGCTTCCCCATCGGACAAGAGTGCGGCCTTTCAAACCCTCTTGGCAGCAGACGCCCTGCGCTATCTGACTCTACAAGTCACGGCGAGTAAACAGTCCGGACACCCGGGAGGCTTTGCTAGCATTGCTGATGCGATCGCGGCCCTGGTGATGCTGGGTTACAAAAATATCATCACGGAGGTGGGACACCATGCCCCGGGATTCTACAGCAATATGTTCCTCGATCGCTCCCTGGAGGATATGGGCATTGAAACGGTACAGCAAATGCGCGATCGGTTTCGGGAAATGCACGGACTGCTGGGACATCTGTCGGGACAAATTCCCGGACTCCTGAACCCTGCCGGACCCCTGGGACAAGGACAGCACTTCGCCATGGCGGGGGCCAAACTGCATCCGGACGTACTGTTTCCCGTCACCATTGGGGATGGTGGCATTGGCGAACCCTACATCATGAGTAGCTTTGGCCACTTCCACACCGCCTATCCCCAAGTTACCAACTTCCTGCCCATCTTAGTCTGGAACGGCTACAGCCAGGAACATCACAGCATGGTGTCTACCAAATCCAATGCCGAGATGATTGCCTACTGGGAGGGTAACGGATTTACAGAAGTGATTCTGGTCAATGCCAAGGACTACGATGATGCCAACCAACCGGGGGAATATGTCGATAGCACCAATTTCTCCACCGGAAAGCGCCTAGAATTTACCCAAGCAGTGCTGGAAGCAACGGACAAAGCGGCGAAATCGGCCCTGTCGGGCAAGTTGACAGTGCTGATCGTCAAGCAGTTGAAGGGTGCAGGGGTCCACAAGCGGGGGGCAAAATCCCATAACCTCTATCCTGGGGATACTGTAGAAAAAGATTACATCGTCAGCGCCCTGAAAGCCCGGGCCTTAACCCCGGAAGCTTGGGATTTAGTGCGGACGAACTGGGAACGGGCCGCTGGCGGACCCGCATCCCGTCAAGTGGTGACTGAGAAGGAATTGCCATTACCGGAATTGGGAAAATTGCCCTTGGAGGAATTTCCCCTTGATGGGGATAAGAAGGTGGCGACTACGGCCATGGGTGAGTTAATTGCCCACGTAGGCAAAAGCGACCCTAATTTCATCCTTTCTAATGCTGATGGCAATGCGGCATCGGGGATTAATAATGTGAACATCGCCTTGAACATCGTCCATCCCACCATTGACGAAACCTATTTCCAAGGGCCCCAGGGTCAAGTTTACGAACCCTTGAGTGAAGATGCTTGTGCGGGGTTAGCTGCTGGTTTGGCCTTGTTTGGGGCCCGGACTTTGTGGTGTTCCTACGAATCCTTTGCTATCAATGGGTTGCCCATCTGGCAAACTGTGACTCAAGCAATGGCAGAATTGCGCCGTCCGACTCCAGCTACCATTACCTTATTTACGGCGGGGGCCTTGGAACAAGGACGCAATGGTTGGACCCATCAACGTCCTGAGATTGAAAATTACTTTGCGGCCATGATGCGGAATGGAAATGTTTTTCCCCTGTTCCCCTGCGATGCTAATAGTATTCAAGCCTGTTACGATTGGGCCGTAGACATGAAGAATAAGGGGATTACTATTACTGCCAGTAAGTCTCCCTTACCCGTGCGATCGACCTTCGATCAAACCCGGCAAGCATTGCAAGATGGCGGGGTAATCTTGCAGGAAACGGAAGGGAAAAAGAAAGTCGTGTTTGCAGTAATTGGGGACATGACCTTAATTCCGGTATTTGAGGCGGCGGCATCTTTAGCAAATGCCGGCATTGGGGTGCGGATAGTCTCGGTTATCAGTCCGCGCCGCTTGTATCGTCCCGAGGATACCGCCTGGCAAAGTTGTACGGAAGGTGACGGACATTTCTTAGATGATGCCGGGTTTGAGAAGCTGTTTGGCGGGGATGGGTTAATTGGCGTGACCGGGGGGACTAGCGCTATGCTGGAACCAATTATGTTGCGCAGTAACGTGAAGCGGGATACCTTTGCCTGGAAGCGGGGCGAAACTGGGTCGAGTGCTGGGGCAATCATGGCCTATAATGGTTTGACTGCTGAGGCTTTGGCCAAACGCGCGGAAGAGTTGGTAAAGTAATTATCTCACTTCCCTGTGGGCCCGCCGGGGGTTCAAACCCCCGGCTAATAGCTCAAGTCGGTTAAAACCGACTAAAAAAATGATGCTGAAATAAATTGTAGCATTGTTTTTCCAAAATGGTATAAATGTAGGGTGGGCACTGCCCACCTTACGCTACCGGTACTGCGATCTATTGTGATGAACATCGAAGACTATGCGAATTCAACAAATTTCAGTCAGCGGCTTATTTGGAATTTTTGACCATGTGATTCCGCTAAACATGGACGATCGGATCACCATCATCCATGGCCCGAATGGCTTTGGTAAAACAATAATACTGAGGATGATAAATGGATTTTTTAACTACAGATACTCAGTGTTTCGGAAGATTCCATTTAGCAAGTTCCAATTTAAATTTGATAATGGTAGTAGTGTTAAGATTGTCAATTCCTATAACAAGAGAGAAAAGACAGCTCATCAACAGAATCTCGAATTTATATTTGAAAAACTAGATTCAGAAGCAGTTCCTTTTATTCCCAAGAGTAAAATGCGGGCTTCTGATGTTGAAATTTTGGACCATATAATACCTATGCTTTTTCGAGTAGGTCCGAGAGAATGGAGGGATAGTACCACTGGAGAGATTCTCTCTCTAGCAGATGTCCTAGATCGTTTTGAAGATTTATTGCCCCCAGAAATGACAATGTTAGAAGAGGATCCTGAGTGGCTAAAAAATCTGAAGAGTGAGATTGATGTTCGTCTCATAGAATCACAACGCTTGGTAAACTTTGTTCCTATTCGTTTCATAGAATCACAACAACCCATGGTAAACTTTGTTAATATTCGTTCTTCCATCTCTTATAATACAACAGGTTCAAGCTTGCCGACTGTATCGGCATATTCTCAAGAGATTGCCAAACTTATGCAAGACAAGTTTACTGAATATGGTACAATATCTCAATCTCTAGATCGAACTTTTCCGGTAAGAGTGGTAAAACAGCAGTCATCAACAAATTGGACAGATGAACAACTTCGTCATCAACTAGATGAACTTGACAAGAAACGCGATCGCCTGATCGAAGTAGGTTTATTGAATCAGGATGAAAACCCAGACATTGAGTTTCCCCGTGAAACCAGAGATGAAAGTACCAGAAATCTCTTGTCAGTCTATGTTGAGGATGTGGAAAAGAAACTGAACGTTTTTAGCGACATAGCAAGCAAGATTGAGTTATTAAAGAGAATCATCAACAAAAAAATCGCTTATTCTTATAAAGAGATGAATGTTAGCAAGAAGAAAGGATTTGTTTTCACAACCCGTTATCATCCCGACTCGCCCTCCGGACCCAAGGAACTTTCGCCAACTGATTTATCATCGGGGGAACAACATGAGTTGGTTCTTCTCTACGAACTACTATTTAAGGTTAAACCTAACTCCCTAGTCTTGATTGATGAACCAGAACTATCTCTGCACGTAGGATGGCAGGTTGAGTTTTTAAGGGACATGCAAGAAATCACAAAACTTGCAGATGTAGATATTCTCATGGCGACCCATTCTCCAGATATTATCCAAGACCGCTGGGATTTGACAGTTGAACTGAAAGGACCGGAAAAGTGAGAAAATTTCTTTCGGATGACCGTGATGCTAACAAAATCAGATTCCTGCGCAGCACTTTTCCAGGGACTTTCCTGCTGGTAGAAGGGAGTTCTGATAAAATTTTCTACCAGCGCTTTGTTGACAAAGATGCTTGTCAATTGGTCTGTGTTTCGGGAAAACCTTCCAGCAAGCTGCGTATTATTTCAGTTCTGAAAATTTTAGAGAAATCAAGCTTCCAGGGAGTTTTGGCAATTGTTGATGCAGATTTCGATCGCCTGGAAACTTCAATATACAACAGTCCGAACCTGCTGCGCACGGACAGTCACGATCTGGAAACCATGCTGTTGAACTCCCCCGCCCTCGATAAGGTGATTGCTGAGTTCGGATCTCAGGAGAAAATTGCTAAGTTTAATCGGGATGTGAGAACAGCATTACTGGAAGCAGGGATGTCCGTTGGTTATCTGCTTTGGGTTTCTCAGGGTGAGGGATTAAATATGACATTCAATGGGATTACATTTAGTAAGTTTGTTGACCAGCAAACCTTGCAAATTGACGAACTCAAGCTAATTCGAGAAGTGAAGAATAAATCCCAAGCCTTATCCTTGAAAAATGAAGATCTTCAACAAAGGATAATGATCCAAAGAAGCAACAGTCACGATCGCTGGCAAGTCTGCTGCGGTCACCACTTAGTAGAAATTCTGTCTCTGGGCCTACGGAAAGCAATTGGTTCCAACAAAGCTGCTGATGTTGAACCCCATAGTCTCGAACGCAATTTGCGACTTGCTTACGAGGAAGTATATTTTCGGAAAACAGGACTGTACTCTGACATGAGAACATGGGAAAGTAACAATCATCCTTTTCGGGTTTTGCCGAATGACACATAGCTTACCATCGATCGGGTACACTGCAATGCAAGACATTAGTAGGTTGGGGTGCATCTCAATTGTGTAAGGGCGAAGCATTCGGGAATGATATTTGTCTATTTATAACATAACTTATCGCCCGAATGCTTCGCCCCTACAGATATATTTGCAAATGTAAGATGCACCCGTAGGTTGGCTTGTCGAAAGAAACCCAACAAGCGCAACAACGCCAACAACATCGTTGGGTTTCGTGCCTCAACCCAACCTACGAGTATTTCCCCATCAGAAATTATGTCTTGAGACTGTGTTCCTTACATATTTCCAAATACCGATACAAATACTCGGAAACCATCCCGTGAATGAATAAATCTCGCGCTGCATTAAAAGGACTGTTGGGCGCTAGAGGATGGCGATTGGTAATTACATGATTCCATCGATAATCCCCAGTCAAAGCACTGACATAAAAGCTCAGATTTTCGTCAAACTGCAAAGACATCACCGCCCTGGCAAATTCATCGCTCGTCAGAAAGAGAGAATAAAATACCTTAAACAATTCAATGCCTGATTCTAAATCCAGAAATTTCAGCCAATGGCGTTTATTAACATTTACCTCCACTTCTGGAGGCTGAATGCTATCGTAATTAATTCCTCGCTGCTTGACCTCCTCCAGCCAATTTGGATTAGCTTTTTTAGCTTTGTTATAATCGAACACGAAATTATAGAGAATTAGATCGTGTTCGACAAAAACATTATCGGCGATATCGGCAATTTTACGCGGGTAAAGTTCTGACTTCTGCATTGTCGGATCTGGTCCGTTATCAATTAGAAAATTGACAAGATTAGAACCCGTACATATATGCCTGACAATCAGATAACATGCTTCTGGTGAGACAAAATGTTCCAGGAAAAAAGCTGCCGATCGGTGCATTAAACTGTAATTTTTGAATTGAAAAGGCAGCAACCTTTTGACGGTCATAATAATTGCCAGCAGCAGGTTTGCCGTCAATTTGATCGGAATTAACAAATAGTTGCGAGTCCAACTTTGCAAATCCCGAATCATGTAAGTTTTCGCCCGCAAATCCAGGGGGATAGCATCATCTATATAGAGGGCATCCCAAACGCTGGGGTCTCGCCGATCGTGCGGTTGCGGTTGGTGCAATTCTGCCATTATTGTATTTCCTCCAGTTGTAAAATATACAAACGAGCCGTCACCCGAGCAGTTTTTACAATCCGTTTGGCAATTTCTGGGGTCATCCATTCGGCATTCAGAATGGCATCTAATTTGCCGATGTGAGCGTCGTCATTAGCGCTATGATAGCCCAAGAAAGATACATGCTCGTCCTGCAATTTCAAGTCTTTTTTGATTTGATCTGCCCACTTACCGGCCCATTTATTACCCAAACTTTCAATGATGAAGATACTGCCAACTAAATCTACGGGATTTTCTTGGGATGCTTGATGGAAAATAAAGGCTGATAATGCCTCGCTGCCAATGTTTTTTTCCGCTTGGACGATATCTTCTAACGCGCCACCTGTGGAAACGTAATTGCGCTCCAACATTTGATAATCTCGATGTTCGTCTTGGGCATGTCCGATGAAGGTGGAACGCATGGAAAAATCGATCATGTTAGAAGCGGCCCGCGCGATCCACCGCGCCCCTTCTACTACTTGGGGACGCAAATTTTTCAACAAAGCTTGATAATCTGCTAAGGTAAATTCTCCCCGATTTAATTTGCGAATCATCGGTACGGTTTGCAATTGCCGCTCGAATTCTAACCACACTAACATGAGTTGGCGCAGTAATTCTGCCGATACTGTCGATCGCGCGGATATTGCTGGTGCTTCAATTTGCGAGCTGGTCATGTTATTTCTCCCATTGGCTATTTGTTGACGATTATAATCACTTCGCTGTCAGCCCGCCGGGGGTTCAAACCCCCGGCTAATAGCTTAAGTCGGTTAAAACCGACTAGATAATAAATGATGCTGAAACTAATTGTAGCATTTTTTTTATTAGATCGGATTATACAACGGTCATGAGCAGGTAAGCTGTAGTAAATCTACCGCTTTCGGGCACGAAGCAAAATATTTTTTGTCCTGGTAGCAGTTTGCCAGAGTTAAACAATTCTTCTAGCATGAGGTAAATGGAGGCGCAACCTGTATTACCCTTAGTGTAAAGATTTGTAAACCACTTTTCTTCGGGAATCATGCAATCTGCTTTTTCTAGCAATTCCACAATTTGACTCTTGAAAAAATGAGATGAGTAGTGGCACAGCAACCAATCTATTTCTCCTGGGGACACTCTACCTGCTTCTATTAATTTTAACCATCCTTCTATCCCCCGTTTGATTACCTCATCTAGCAGGCGAATGTTTTGGCGCAAATTGATCGCGCCGCTGGCGGCTGCTTCGCCGTAGGATGTATAATCTAACCAGCTTTTGGATGTACTCGGATCTTCTATTCCCGCATACATGCACACTGGATAATCACTGGCGTAGGAGGTTAATTCTATCCATTCTATCTTCAGACTTATGCCCCTGCTATTGGGCCGATCGCGCACTAGGAAAGCACCGGCTCCATCCGACAGCATCCAGCGGAGAAATTCCACGTCAAAGGGCAATTTTTTGCCGGCTTTGATCCGGTTTTCGGCTTCAAAATTGCTATGCTTGAACAGGCGGGATGCTAATTCCGATGCTACCGCGATCGCGGTCTTTTTTTTCCCCAACTGAATTTGGGATAGGACATAATTTAATGCTGCTACTCCGGCGCAGCAAACTCCTTGTGTTGAAACTATTTCTAAAGGAGATAATTCTGTTAACTCCCCGTGGACCATACTGGCAAATCCCGGCAATAATAAATCCGGCCAGCTTGTCGCGCAAGCTAATAATTCGATCGCGGATGGTTCCAAGTCAATTTGCGCCAACGCATCTCGCACTGCCAGCGCTGCCATTTGGCTATTTGAGTGGGTTGTCTTTTGCTCTCGGTCTATGGCATAATAGCGCTGTTGAATGCCGTTACTTTTTAAGATGCGGCTTTTCGCTTTCGACGGGCGATCGGCTACTTTTCCTAAGTAGTCTTCTATTTCATCATTACTAATTGGCTTTCCTGGCAGAAATTTGCCAATGGTTGTAATATAGGCTTCGGACATGGAAATTATCCAGTTATTTTAGTTAATTAACAACCAGACCGCATATGGCTTGTACCCTATAAATACCAGGATATCAGCTCCCCAAGCTCTCAAAAATAAAATAAAGATTAAGATTGGACTTGAGAACCGGTACCCCCTGGCGATTAAACAGAGCCACCAACGGGGGTGAAGTGCGAAGATTGCAGGAATTGCTAGAGAAGACAGGGTAGGGGCACGGCATCAAAAAGATTTCGGTTCAGATGATTATGTTACTCTCGCCGTGCCCCGGCCCCATGGGTGAGTCCGGTTCAGCAGGTAGTGCCCCGGTACCCATGCGATCGGGTATCGGACGATCGGGTAAATTGTTGAATGTGGCCGGTGTACGGCAACAGATAATTGGCGGGCGATGGTGTTAATTTGCGGATGCCGTGCCCCTACAATTAATTGGTTGGGATGGGTGAATTGGTGGTATGATTTTTGATATTGGTCTCGGAGATATTGGGCTGGATAGATCTGACAATTGACAATTGACAATTGACAATTGTCAATTCCCTATTCACCAGTCACCATTGGTTTCGTTTCCCCCTGACATATCCAGGCACCCCAATAATAGGGATGCTCTAGCAGTCGCACTTCATCATCCCACGGTAACTCGGCATCGGACTTCAGTTCGACTACTCCCATCAGTTCCTTCAATACTTCTATTCCTAACTCGGACTGCCGCAATTCTCCTACGGTTATCCGGCGAATATAATTCTGTGCTGACTGCAATGCTGAACCACGTCCTTTACCCTTTTTGATGTCGGCAAACATGCGCTCCATTAATAGCGCGGTTACTCGATCGGGCACGCTCCATAAACTCATTATCAGGGTTCTCGTTCCTGCAATGGCAAAGGCGCGACGCAACCCAAATACTCCTTCTCCCAGTTGGATGTCCCCCATCCCTGTCTGACAGGCGGAAAGCACTGTCAACTCGTTCGCCCACAAGTCCAGTCCCGCTACTTCTTGGGCAAACAGAAACCCTTTTCCTGCTTCTTTGGGCAGCTTTCCTCCCGATAGCCACCGGTTCGCTCCCGCTAAGGCAAGGCCCGATCGGAGCATCGGGTTTTCTACGTTGGTAGATAAACGATTATCTCGCGGTTGGGCAAGCGCTGCTGCTATTTCTGGTATTTGTGCAGCGAAGTTTCGCAACCAATTCGCGACATCTTGATTTCCATTCTTCTCGTAGAAAGCGGCTAGCTGTTTCATGAACACTGCCAAATCCTCATCTACCAGCGATGCGTTGTTTCTTAATATCTCTAGTTCCTTTCCATCGGGGCAACTCAGCAGGGCATTAACTAAGTTCAGATAGTCTTGCTGTCCTTTTCCATCAGAGAAATAGCCGTGGGTGGCAATGAGGAGGATACTGGGACAGTTGGCGGTAGTGAGATGAGACTCTAGCGCTTCCCTGTCGAGATAGGGTTTTATTCCCAGCATTTTGGCAACACTTTTTCCGAGGAAGCGCGTACCGGGGGCGCGGTGAAAGATCGTTCCGGCAAGAGAGGTAGGTTGGGTTTGGCTAGGCGCAAACGAACCTACAAGTTTCAAGTCGAAGTCGGGGTCCGCAATGACAACGGGGAAAGATGCGGGGCGTGTTGTCTCGATAGTTGCACGCAGAATATCCCGCCCGACGCTGAGGTAACTAATGCTGTACTCATCCATGAGCATTCTTTCTCCTGCCAGGGGCAGCAGTTGAAAGGGTAGGATGTTTAATGCTCCGTCAGGGGCGAGGATGAGATGTTTTGAGTTCTTCAGGTAAGGGGTGATTTTGCCGAACAGCGCCTTCCGCAGTTGGATAGCCTCTGCTGGTAGGTTGTATGCGAGGATGAGGCATTCTGGCTCAGGGTCAGTGTCCCACATCTCCAGGCGATTTCCGAGAAGAGAATCTCTCTGCTGAGATAGTGCCTCGCGAAATACCCGAATCAGGCGATCTATTTCTTTAGCTTCCCCTAAGTCGATGAGCCGCACGGCGTCTGGCTGCTGGGCGGGTAGAATAAAGGCTAGGTAACGGGACGGTTTCCATTCCTTTCCACGAGGAGCGGCGGAATCAAAGATACGAGTGCAGACAAACTCCACTAACGTACTGCCTTCGGGAAGTTCAAAGGTGACAGCGCGGCGATCTGTAGGTTGCTCTTGCAATTTAATTTCCGGAACCTGCTGGGCGAGTTGCCGCTGCAAATTATCATATTCGATTTGCTTCTGCTGGAGGGTTTCTTTAATACGGCTGAGTTCGCCTGCTTCGGGAATGGCAAAGCTGAGATGAACAATTTCGGAACTCAAGCGGCGCAGTTGCTTAAACTCTGCGGTGAGGTGGGGATAGCGTCCGCTGTAAAGGGCTTGGTTTTGCGCTGCAAGTGCAGAAGCGGAGAGGGCTTTGCGTCGCAGGACCAGATCCAGGAGCGTTTGTACGACTTCTGAAGAGTCTTGGAAGTAGTTCAAGACTAGGGAGAGAAACATTTCAAACCTATGTCTGATGGACTGGAGATAGGTGAGACGGTCTTTTTCAGAACTGAAGGCAAAGGTGCGGCGCAGGATGCGATCGTCAATTTCTGTAGCTTCGGTCATCTTGGCCATCGCCTCAAAGGGACGGTTTGTAGTTGCTAAGAGTGCTGCGAGATTATTAAGACTGGCTGCAACATATGGATGGTCTTCTCCCAATAGGCGTTTTCTCATCTCTAAGGCTTCCTGATGCAACGGTTGCGCCTGAGCAAATCGTTCTTGCTTTTCATAGAGTATTGCCCGGTTATTCATAGTGTTAGCAACATCTAGATGCTCTTCGCCCAATAGGCGTTTCCTCATCTCTAAGACTTCCTGATACAACGTATCCGCCTCAGTCAGGCGTTCTTGCAATTCCCAGATTGATGCCAGATTATTCAGACTATTAACAACATCTGGATGCTCTTCACCCAATAGGCGTTTTCTCATATGCAAGCATTGCATATGCAACTGTTCTGCCACCGGAAATAATCCTTGCTTTTGATATGATAATGCCAGATTATTCAGGCTGCTAGCCACATTAATATGCTCTTTGCCAAACTTGGCGATCACTATTTTCAAGGCTTCCATATGTTTGTCTAGCGCCTCAGTAAAGCGCTTTTGCGCCTGGTAGATTAAAGCCAGGTTGTTCAAAGTGGCAGCAACATCTGGATGATCTTGCCCAAGCATGCGTTTTTCTATCTGTAAGGCTTCCAGATATTTCGATTCTGCCTCAAACAAGCGTCCTATATCTTCGTAGAGACTCGCAAGATTATGCAGACTCTGTGCCACATGAGGATGTTCTTGTCCAAAGATACGTTTCCTCATCTCCAATGCTTCCAGATGCTTTTCTTCTGCCTCAGGGAAGCGTGATTGCTTCATGTATAGTACTGCGATATTATTCAGGCACTGCGCCACAAAAGGATGTTCTTCTCCCAGGAAGCGTTTGCTCATCTTCAAAGCTTCCCGATACAACTGTTCCGCCTCATCGAACTCTCCTTGATATTCGCAGATGATTGCAAGATTATTCAAACTCCGTGCTACATCAGAATGAGCTGGTCCTAACAGGCGTATGCTCATCCGCAAGGCTTCTTCACACAGAGTTTTGGCCTCAGCAAAGCGTCCTTGATGTCGGTAAACTACTGCGAGATTATTCAGAATGCCTGCCACCTGGGTATCTTCGTTTCCAAACATTTTTTTTGCTATCTGCAAAGCGTCCAGATACAACTGTTCTGCTTCAGGAAAGCGCCCTTGATATCTGTAAATTAATGCAAGCTGATTCTTGCTAGTTGCCAAAAAGAAATTCTGGTTGTCTCCTGAGAGTTGTCGCACCGTGTCTAAGGCTTGTTGAGCATAAGTTTCTGCCTCATCGTACCTACCCCGATCGGCAAATTCATCAGCTCTGTTGCTCAGTTCATACCAGAATGCGATCTCTGGTGGCTCCACTGCTAAATTTTGTAACTGTTCAGCATTTATATTTGCTAGATGCGGTGCGAACAGTGTCGCCATCAGTAGCTCATCGTCATCAAATACCAAGTCTGGGTTAGCCTGCAAAATCTCTGCTTGTTCCTGGCTATTGGAACAACTCGCTAGCGTTCTAATGAAATTGAAATAGTCTTCAATGCCTTGTTTTCCGTCCATTGTAAATATCTCCTAATGTCTTTGAGTATTGAGTGACTGTGTCATTCTAGGTTGGGTGCTGCGGCAAGGCAACGACCGGTGCAAAGCGCCATATCCGATCGCAGGCGACCCTTCCCGAAACCATCCCGCCGCCTTAACAATATATTGGGGGGTGCTCAATGAATTATGCACCCAGGATGACTCTCTCTTCGGCAGGCGATCGGGACCGATCGCACCGAGATCGACGGGCGGGTGCGCGTGCAGTCCGGGGCACGGCACGAGTTAATTGATGATATTACCCGATAATCTACTGATGCCGTGCCCCTACCGATCAGATGTATCAACAACATGTATCAACAACGGACGATCGCGATCGCATGGAAACTCCCTTAATGATGATTACACTGCGGTAACAGTATATTCCGCATAGAGAACCTGATAGTCCGATCGCCCTTCCAGGTATTGTAGCAACTGATGAAGATGATCTTTCTGTAGTTGCGAAGGTTGTTGATCGGGCTGAGGTATCCAGTTGAGGGGCGGCAGCTTTTCCCCCATCACCGCGACTAGCTGCTCAAGCCCAATAGTACCAGTAATCTTAAAGGACTTGATGGGCGCACCCTCTTGAGGAAGAACAGTCTCGCCATCAGGGAGATCGGGATGGGGTGCCAGAAAGGAGGGACACAAGCACAACACCTTACCAGAAGTGGCCTTTTCCAGCAGCAGCAAGTGACCGGCGTGACCCAGCTTAAATTCAAAGCGAATATTACTCCCCAGGCGCACGCACTTTTGGTAAGGACTCCACATATCCAGGTTGTCAGCAATGACCGGACCCATGAGGTTGGTGGGACGCGCCCGATCGACTAACTGCTGCCAAAGTTGTTCCAGAGTCAAGGGGCCTTGCACCCATTTAGGAAAGACATCTTCCCGCAACCACCGCTTGGCGATCTTCCACTTGCCTTTAGTAGCGTCGTTAAACTTGCATCCTTCCTTTTCCAGCTTCTTGCAAATCTCCTTTAAATTGTCGCGTACCTGAGTAGTAGCATGTTTGCAGGCGTCTTCATCCAAATCGTCATGTTTGACTCCCAGCAAGTCCGGTGCATAAACCTCAGCTAGACTCTTATCATCTAAATCAGCATTGTTTTCGGAGAAGCGTTGCAAGAAGACACTTCTTTTCTTCCCGGTAAACCCATAGCGGGTAGCCATTGCTTCCAGGAAGTCTGTCTCAACATTTTCATATTTTTGGTGACTCATCGTCTCATCCTCTCATGGAGTGCTGTCCCTATTCTAGGTCATGTGATTTGGGAATGGCAACCCAAATCTACCAAAATCTACTTTATTCTTTGTAAATCTACTTTCCCCGCCTCGCCCCCGTATTTCCCGGCAACCATTCGCCATCTTTCTACTTGTTTAGACATCTTTCTACTTGAGGCAATTAATCTATTTTTTTCTCTTTAATATCTACTTATGCTTCCCACAACCAAAAGTTCATTCGCTAGCGTGAAATAGAGGTTGTTAAGGAAAGGATGCGGGTCACTTTTGTCATTTAGCCCGCGCAGGCGGGCTTTGTTCGTGTAGCCGGGCCCTTTAGGGTTCGGGCGGCGAGGCAAATATGGGATGCACCCAAGGATGCGAATCCTCCCACAACCATGATGACATATTTCTGTAACGAATGACAGGAGCAAACAAATGAATTATCCTGCTGGAGACCAACTGCGTCGCATAGCTTTGCAAGCCCAAAAGCACCCGCGTCAGAGTAAAGGGCGGCGGATCTTTCTTACCAGGCTGATTTGTGAAATCCAACAAACCGGTCAGCTTTCCCGCGCAGATAATGAAGCCCTCGATCGCACGTTCTTTGCCATCTGCCACCAGATCGACGAGTACGACGAAACCAAAGAGGTAATGGACTGGGCGAAGGAGTTATTCGAGCAGCAATTAGAAGATGCGATCGTCGAAACGCTGTAGGGCGGGCGTCTCGCCTGCCCGGGGTTTAACCCCCAGTTAATCTATCTCTTCGCACTTCACCCGCCGGGGGTTCAAACCCCCGGCTAATAGCTAAAGTCGGTTAAAACCGACTAAGAATATAATAATAAGGGCCGACAGCGAAAAAAATCGTCTCCCATGCCCGATCGCATGCTTGCACGATCGCCTTTTATCGATGCGCAATAATTTTTGTTCGCGCCAGCCAACCGGTGATAAAAATTGTCTCCCATGCCCGATCTCTTATGGTGGGCGGTGCCCACCCTACAGCATTATGTTATTAGTCGGTTTTCAACCGACTTCAGCTATTAGCCGTGGGTTTGAACCCACGGCGGGCCGACAGCGAAGAGAAAAAATTTTGTCGGCAATGCCCGATCGCTTGCTCCCCCGATCGCCTTCTATAGATGGGCGCAAGAAAAGCATTCCCGCGACCACCAACCGGTGAAAAAAATTGTCTCCCATGCCCGATCGCGTAGGGTGGGCACCGCCCACCCTACGGGATTATGTTATTAGTCGGTTTTAACCGACTTTAGCTTTTAGCCGGGGGTTAAAACCCCCGGCGGGCCGACAGCGAAGTAATAATTTTTATTATAACATTATTGTGTCAAGCCGTCAAAAATATCTAAACAAAGAAACCCAGTTTCTCCGAGAAACCGGGTTTCTGAGTCATGGGAAAATAAGTCCGCAGCTAACATTTTGATGCACCCTCAAATATGTTTTAATTATACATAAACTACCTCAGACAAAATCCGCTCTCGGAAGCGGGGGTTCAATGCATTTTTGCTGACCACATCCACCGGCAGCCTGAGGAGATCGCTGAGTTCGTTTTCCAGTTCCAGGCGTTCGAGCAACTCAGGAGCTTCTAGATAATCTATCAGCACATCGACATCACTATCGTAATGCTGTTCGCCCCTGACATAGGAGCCAAATATTCCCAACTCCCTCACCTTGTATTTTTCCCTCATAATGGATTTATACTGACTCAGGGTTTCCTTAATTTCCGCCAATTTTTTATTCCTCTTCTTGCTCATATTGACATCTGTTAATCATCTCTAGAGATTATAACTTACTGGGCAGATCGACTGTCAAGGGAAAGTCGTAGGGTGGGCACCTCCCACCGCCGGTGTGGTATTTTTTTACCAACTGGTTTTGACCACGGTTTCTCCGGTCACGGCGGATCCAATACTTCTAGGTTAAGCATATAAGTTGTCATTGCGAGGGGGGTTACGTAGCGATTAACTCATGGGCAATTGAGGAGACCCCCCCGAAGCAATCCCCTCGCCCAGTATAAGTCGGTGAGATTGCTTCGGGGGGGATTGTTTCGGGGGCTACAAATAGTTAGTTGGAAAGACCCCCCCCCTCGCAATGACAGGTTGTTAACCGAGAAGTCTTGACTGCATATATCCTTGATAAATACAGTATAAACCAGATTTATTCCCAGAGTTAAATCTCCTCACGATCGGCGATCGCGATATCAATTTCCAAACGGTGAGCATTAGCATAAGCCCAAGCATTTCTCAAGTTTGATATACTCAGATGGGGAAAGAGATTGAGAATATCTTCATCACAAGCACCGTGACGACGATAGTTCACCAGTTGCCAAACGGCGATGTCAGTTCCCTCGATATAAGCATCGCCACCAGGATACTTTTCAATTCCTAACCAACCGTTGGTCATACTTAGGGTTAAAATATCTCGGGCCCGATCTTTATCCCTGGACACCAGTTAAGCAATTCAAAATTCAAAATTCAGAATTCAAAATTGGTAAATTTTTACTATACAAGGATATCGGCGGATATGCCTATGCAATTTAAATGCATGACAGCTTATGCTATGATTATTTTATCTTACCTAGGCAGGATATTGCATTTCTCAAATTGATGTGTTACAGCCAAATTCCCATTTGTCATTGCGAGGGGGGGGTACGCAGCGCTCAACTTATGCTTTAGGAGAGTTAACCCCCCCCCGAAGCAATCTCGCCAATAGCATATCGCAGTAATTTGAGAACTGCTATATCTCGATCCTAATCTATGCTATGATTTACAGGATATGAGAGAAGCTTAATTTTGAATTAAGAAAGGACGCTCTAGGCGCTTCGCGCCTGGGAATCACTAAAGTGATTACTACGAACGGCCTGGGAATCACTAAAGTGATTACTACGAACGGTGATTACTACGAACGGAGAACCGATGAACAAAAGCATTAAAGTAATCGTATTGGATCTCGATCGCACGATCTTGGGAGAGTCGGGGAAGATCACCCCCAAAGTCAAGCAGGCAATTCAGACGGCCCAGGACCGGGGAGTTAAAGTCGCGATCGCCACAGGTCGGCCAGTAGCTTCTGCCTTACCCTACTATAATGAAATTAGCTCCCAGTTGCCATTAATAGCTCATAACGGCGCAATAATTACCAATCCTAACAGAGGAGAAATCTATCAGCATCTGACCATAGATATAGAAATCGCTGTCCAGGTATTGAACTTGTACCAGCAGATAGATCTACAGTCTGAACTATCCCTCTTCTGCTACATTCAAGAGCGAGTCTACCTACAGGAATTAACTCCCCAAAGCCAATTATACTCAACCCGGAATAAAATCAATCCTCTTCCCGTTGGCGACCTCCGTCAAGTCTTAACAACCTCACCCACCTGCATCCTGGCGATTATTAAGAATAGCAGCATGATGAAGCAATTGTGGGTGCTGCTACAGAAAAATTACGATCGCCAAAAACTCTACATCACCAAATCATCTGCTACCATGCTGGAAACACTCAATCCCGGGGCCAATAAAGGAGCAGCAGTTCGTTACTTAGTTGAAGAACATCTGGGTCTATCAGCGGAAAACGTGATGACAATTGGCGACAACTTTAACGATCTAGAGATGATCGAGTATAGTAGCATAGGAGTCGCCATGGGAAATGCTCCCCAGGAAGTGCAAGATCGAGCAGATTGGGTGGCCCCCAGCGTCCAAGCAGATGGAGTCGCCGCCGCGATCGCCAAATTTTTGTAATCAGTGGCCCGATCGGTACTCAACCTGATACAATATCAAAGAGAAGTGTACATAGTAGTAAATAAGCATTGTTACTCTTAGGCAAATTCTGGTAACAACTGACAACTGACAACTAACAACTGACAACTATGTTAATGCTGCTATTATATGTAGGGAATGACCGTTACGCCCTGGATATATCTCAGGTCGTGGAGGTGGTGCCCATGGTGAGTTTCCGCAAGATATACCAAGGACCAGACTATCTGGCAGGTTGGTTTAACTACCGAGGCCAGATAGCACCAGCGATCGACCTATGCCAGATAATCAAAGGGGACGAGAGCAGTAACTGCTTGAGCACCCGGATAATTGTGGTAAATTACCAGAGCAACCATAATACTCAGCACCTGTTAGGTTTAATAGCGGAACGGGTCACCGATACCATAAATTACTCGGAAACTGAGTTGGTTGCTACCGGAATGGAGACAAAAATATTAGGAAAAATGATTATCGACGACCAAGGCACGATCCAAACTATCCGAGTAGATAATTTATTAGACTCGACCCAGTTACCAGACCTCTTGCCAGGAAGGGATAAAGATGGAACAGACCGCTATTGAGACAATATTGAGAAAAAAAATTGGCTTGGATCCGAAAGTGATGAGTGCTAGCAAGATTAGCAAAGCAGCTCATATACGCCAAGAGGCTTGCGGCCTGCCGGATCTGCCAACTTATCTGCGGCATTTACAGGCATCCTCTCAGGAACTAGAAGCATTAATTGAAAATGTTATTGTCCCGGAGACATGGTTTTTTCGGAACCCGGAAGCATTTACTTTTCTGAGTCGTTATGGGAAAAGGAAATGGTACAATGCCAACCAGGTGCTGCGGCTGTTAAGCGTACCCTGTTCTACTGGCGAAGAACCTTACTCGATCGCCATGTGCCTGATGGATGCAGGTTTGCTGGAGCATCAGTTTCGGCTCGATGCCGTTGACATCAGCAAACGATCGCTGCTGAAAGCGAAACGGGCAGTCTACAACCAGAATTCCTTTCGCGGTAAAGACCTAACATTTCGGGAACGCTATTTTCAGCAAACACCAGAGGGTTATCAACTGTCCGAAATGGTTAGCAGGACAGTTAATTTCCGGAATGGAAATATTCTCGACCCTCTATTTCAGGGGTCAGTAGCCCCGTATCACGTAATACTTTGCCGAAATTTGTTAATTTATTTCGATCGGTCAGCCCGTTCCCGTGCTATGCAAGTATTAGATCGCTTATTAACTCCTGGAGGTTTGCTGTTTGTCGGACATGCTGAAACCGGGCAGATCCCAAGTAACCGCTTTGTATCAGTCCAGCATCCGGGAAGTTTTGCTTACCGGAAAGTAGAACAGACAAAATTGGCGGGTTCCCAAGGGTTCGCCCTAGAAACATCATTCCCCCTCACGCCACCGGTTTCTAGTCGTCCCAACCCGGTCCAGGAAAAAAGACCATTGACTATTGACAAAGGACCGCTGCCCAAGGATAATCCTCAAGAGTCCTGGCTGGAAACAGCCAGAAAATTAGCAGATATCGGACAGCTTGATGAAGCCGCCAACCTATGCGAAACTTACCTGAAGAGCAACCGCACCAACCCTCAAGCTTACCTCTTACTGGGAGAGGTGCTGTCGGCGGCGGGGAAAAAAGATCGGGCAGAAGCTAGCTTCCAGAAAGCGATTTACTTAGAACCCAATTACTATGAAGCCCTGGTCCACTTGGCCCTACTGAAGGAAAATCGCGGGGATATCGGGGGTGCCGCCGTCATCCGGCAGCGAATTCAACGACTGCTAAAATCTCAGCAATCTTAAGAATTGGAGAACAAATATGGTAAAACAGATGCGTGCCAACTCGCTGGTCGTCAAATTTCTGGTACTTTTTCTCCCCTTGTGGGTAGTGGCTAGCGCGATTTGGGGATGGATTTACAATCAACAAGTGCAGGAGGATAAAGTGGCCCTGCTCGATCGCCAGACTGACAAGGTAGATCGGCAGGCAAAAGGATTGGTGAGTGACTTTGACTCAATTGTGTCGGACTTAATGATTCTCGCCGAGGAGAACGAACTGCAATTGATTCTGGATGGACGTCAGGCAATAGACAAGACCAAACAAGCACTTGGCAAAGAGTATCTATTATTTGCGAGGCACAAAAAAATTTACGACCAAATTAGATATCTGGATGCCAGAGGTCAGGAAGTTGTGAGAGTCAACTTCAACCAGGGATATCCTGTAATTGTACCCTCTACAGACTTGCAATCTCAAGCAGGGCGCTATTACTTTAGAGATACCTTGGGACTGCAACAGGGAGAAGTATTTATGTCCCCCTTCGACTTGAATATGGAAAGGGGGAAGGTGGAGCAACCCTTAAAACCAGTCATCCGCTTTGGGATGCCAGTGTTTAACAGTCGGGGACAGAAGCGGGGAATTGTCATCATCAACTACTTGGGGGAAAAACTGCTCGATAACCTGGAAAGACAGAACTCCACAGACTCGGGCATCTCCATGTTACTCAACTCTCAGGGATTTTGGCTCAAGGGGGCCTCTCCAGAATCCGAATGGGGCTTCATGTTTCCAGACCGCAAAGACCGGACATTTGGGCGGGCTTTTCCCCAAGCTTGGCAGCGAATTTCTCAGTCGGCATCAGGACAATTTGAAACCTCTGAGGGGCTGTTCGCGTTTACGACCATCTACCCTCTGCTGGAAATAGAAAAATTACTCATGAGAGAGGGGTTTAACCAAAGTTCGAGCAATAATCAATCCTACTATTGGAAGATTGTTTCCTACGTACCGCCAGCAGTATTACAGGAAATTTCCCATAGGGATCTGTGGCAACTGCTGCCACTCTATGTAGGGATGGTGGGGGCGATCGCGATCGTCGCTTTGCTGATCTCCAAGCAGAGGCAATTGGCCGAACAAACGCGCGATCGGATTGCGGGATGGGTCAGTGCCGCAGAAAAGATCTCTGCGGGGGATCTGACTCAAGAAATCGAAGTAGATAACCACAAGGACGAACTGGGAAAATTACTGGCGGCCTTCCAAACCATGACTGCAAGTTTAAATTCCTTAATCCGCCAGGTGCAGGAGTCCGGCATTCAGGTCACCAGTTCGACTACAGAAATTGCCGCTTCTGGCAAGCAATTAGAAGCGACGATGGCCGAACAGTCGGCCTCTACTAACGAGGTGACAGCAGCAGCTAAAGAAATTGCCTCTACCTCCTCCGAATTAGTCCAAACCATGGGGGAAGTAGGCGATCGGGCATCTCGGACTGCCAACGCCGCTGGTCAAGGTCAACAAGACCTGGCCCACATGGAGACAACCATGAATCAGTTAGTCAATAGCACTCGTACCATCTCTGCTAAACTAGGGTTAATTAGTGAAAAAGCCCATAACATCAGTAGCGTTGTCACCACCATTACTAAGGTAGCCGATCGCACCAATTTACTCTCCCTCAATGCGGCCATTGAAGCAGAGAAAGCGGGAGAAGCTGGGGCTGGTTTTGCCGTAGTTGCCCGAGAAATCCGTCGTCTGGCAGACCAAACATCTGTGGCAACCTTAGACATCGAAAGCACGGTCAAAGACATGCAATCTGCTGTTTCTACCGGAGTCATGGAAATGGATAAATTCACCAAAGAAGTAAGTACTAGCGTGGAAGATATCCGCAAGATTAGCCAGCAGTTAGTGGAGATTATCTCCCAAGTGCAAAGCCTGACCCCGCGTTTTGAAGCTGTCAGTCAAGGCATGGAAAATCAAGCCCAAAGCGCTCAGCAAATTAGCGAGACCATGAGTCAGTTAAGCGAAGTATCCCAGCAAACCGCTGACTCCCTGCATCAGACTAACAGCGCCCTCGATAATTTACACGAATCTGTGGCTGGATTACAACAAGAAATTTCGCGTTTTCAGGTCAATTAGAAAATCAAAACCTAGTTGGAAGATGGCATTAGAACGCACTCCTAGATATCGCAAGAAGTTATATATAGGGACACTGGTGGCTGTAGTCCTCATATCCATAATCGAGGCATTTTTGACTCAGCGATCGCTCTTTCAACAGTCGAGTGATTCCCGGGTTATCAATATTGCCGGACGACAGCGGATGCTCAGCCAAAAGCTATCAAAAGCTGCCCTAGCGGTAAATACCCATGCCGCAGAACGTCAAGAACGCTTGCAAGAACTGTCAGATGCGATCGCCCTCTGGTCCCGGTCCCATGAAGGCTTAAAAAATGGGGACGCGGAACTAGGGCTACCAGGTAAAAACAGTTCGGAAATCACCCTGATGTTTGCGGAGATCGAACCCCATTACCAAGCCATGCTAGCAGCAGGGCGGCAAATACTATCTAGCAATCAATCCCGGACTGCCGATATCTTACCCTTGCTGAAGACAATTCTCGCTAATGAAGTACCATTTTTGAAAGGAATGAACGAAATCGTCTTTCAGTACGAGCGAGAAGCCCAAGGCCGGGTGGAAAAATTGGAAAACATTCAGTGGTTATTACTGGCGATCGTCTTGCCAATGTTGCTTTTCTTATTTCTTACCATAGAAAGCGTCACGAAAAACCTGAATTCCTTGATTGGCAAGATGCAGGAGTCCGGGATCCAGGTAACATCTTCATCTACGCAAATTGCCGCATCAGGTAAGCAATTAGAGGCAACGGTGACAGAACAGGTGGCATCTACCAACGAGGTGACAGCTACGGCCCAAGAGATTGCCAATAATTCTCGGGAATTAATGCAAACAATGGAGCAAGTCGCACAGTTAGTTCAAGCTACGGCTGATGCAACCAGTAGCAGTCAGGAAGACTTGCAGCGCATGGAAACAACCATGAGTCAGTTAGCGGAGGCCACTACTGCTATTGCTGCTAAACTGGGGTTAATTAGCGAGAAAGCCAATCAGATCAATAGCGTGGTCACCACCATCACCAAAGTAGCCGATCGCACCAATTTACTCTCCCTCAACGCGGCGATCGAAGCGGAGAAAGCCGGAGAATTTGGGGCGGGTTTTGCTGTAGTTGCCAGAGAAATCCGTCGCCTGGCGGACCAAACCGCTGTTGCCACCTTAGACATCGAGAGTATGGTCAAAGATATGCAAACCGCTGTTTCTGCTGGCGTCATGTCAATGGATAAATTCAGGCAAGAAGTCCGTCAGGGGGTGGCAGATGTCCGCAATATTATTCAGCAAATTCAGGAGGCGATCGCCCAAGTGCAAAGTCTGACTCCGCGTTTTGAAGTCGTGACTCAAGGCATGGAAAATCAATGCATCAGCGCCGAACAAATCCGAGAAGCAATGGAGCAATTAAGCGAAGCCTCCCTGCAAACAGCAACTGTATTGCGGGATACGAATCATACCCTGGAGCAATTACATGATGCTGCCCAACAGTTACAAATAATATGAGAGCATGGAGAATTTAGAATTGAGAAGAACAATTCGCAATTAGCCATTCACAATGTTCAATTTGCCATTGGCCAGCGGATATGTTAAAATGTGTCAAGACCCCTAGCTGAAAATTATCGATGCTTTTGACGTCCATAGTCGATCGCTTGGGCAAACCTTACTACCAAGCACCTAACTGCTGGATTTATTGGGTAGATTGCCTGGAAGCTTTTGCCCAGTTGCCTGACAGCTCGATAAATCTAACGATTACCAGTCCCCCCTATAACATTGGCAAAGAATACGAGCGATCGCTACCAGTGGCAGAATATCTGGATTGGTGCCAAAAATGGATTGCCATGGTTTACCGAAGTACCCATCCAAGTGGAGCATTTTGGCTAAACTTAGGCTATTTTTCCCTGAGCGATCGGGCCAAAGCTATTCCCATTCCCTACCTGCTGTGGGAGAGAATTCCCTTCTATCTCATGCAGGAAATTGTGTGGCATTATGGAGCTGGCGTCGCCTGTAAAAAAATCTTTTCTCCCCGCAATGAAAAATTTTTGTGGTACGTCAAAAATCCCAACAGTTACACTTTTAACTTAGATGAGGTCCGCGATCCGAATGTCAAATACCCCAATCAAAAAAAGAATGGCAAAATAAAAGTCAATTCCCAGGGTAAAAATCCCACGAATGTGTGGCAATTTCCCAAGGTGACATCCGGCAAAAACAGATCTGCCAAAGAACGAACTCCTCATCCCGCTCAATTTCCGGTAGCGGCGATCGAACGAATTGTCAAAGCATCATCCAATCAGAACGAAATCGTACTAGATCCGTTTATGGGTTCTGGTACTACTGCGGTGGTTGCTTTAGACTTACAGCGCCCGGTGATTGGATTTGAAATTCGCCAAGACTATTGCGATATTGCTGCTGGTCGGATTGACAATTTTCTCAGTCACAAGGCAATTGAACAATCTCAACTCTCTTTGTTTTAGGAGAAAGCGGATTTACTGGCAATCTTTTCTTTCTTTTTCGTGCGGGTGTCCCTGCTCTCCCCCACCCTCATAAAATAAAACACTTAATAAATATCTTTTATAGTGGCAATTCTAGCAGCTTATAGCGCTCTACATCTAAACTTAATCGTGCTTGCTGACCTGTTGCGGCCACCTGACCTTGCCAATCAGACCAGTCTATCCATCCAAATCGGACTAAAGTAATAGCAGGTCTTTGTGATTTTTTTTGCTTATCGAATTTTTCAAAATTTACAACCAGATAATAGCCAGATTTATCCTTTTTGCCTTTTCCACTCGTGGTGCTTTTTTGAGCGTAACTTCGATTTCCGTAGGTGCTCCGTTTGCTCGAAGATGTTTTGAGTTCTAGAGAAAATTTCTGGTTGGGAATATAGACAATATCTTTTTCCTCTTCATTTTCTTGGCCTCGCCAAATTCCTGGGTAGCGACGAGCAAATTCCAACGGAATAAGCTCGTGCAAAAATAAACCCATAATTTGGGGACGGGGAAATAAATCAACTCCAATCCTATAGCAGGCACTGGTTATATTCGATTCAAATATTTCATCCCAAATGCGAATAATCAGTTTATAAATTTCCTCGGGATTGAGGGGATGCTGTTCTATGAGTTCCCGTGTCTTTGCCGACCATTTTTCAACGGGAATTCCTTCATAAGGTGATACCATTTACTCAATTCCTTCTAACAACTCCTTTGCTGAGACTCCTAATGCTTTCGCTAATCGCAAAATATTCAACAGGGCCACATTTCTTTCACCGCGCTCGATCCCGCCAATGTAGTTGCGGTGCAGCCCGGCTAGTTCTGCTAACTGTTCTTGCGAAAGATCTCGCGCTTTTCTCAAGCTACGCACTCTTTCGCCAAATTTTTTTAGCTCGCAATTTGTCTCCACCCCACGAACATACTGGCTGGGATAGCCTCGCTCTACACACTATGAGTGTGATCTGGATGCCCAGGGGCTGGTTGCCAGAGAAATCTATCGTCTGGCGGACTTCATCGCTGCTGCTACCTGAGATATTGAAACTATGGTTAAAAATATGCGATCTGCGGTTTATACTGGCGTCATGTAAATGGATAAATTCAGCTAATTACAGAATGCTGCCCAACAGTTACAAATAACATGATAGAATGGAGAATATAGAATGTAGAATTGAGAATTGAGAATTGAGAAGAACAATTAGCCATTAGCAATTAGCCATTCACAATTAACAAACAGTTACAAATAACATGATTGCAGATTGCTGGAATAAAATAGGCGTGGCAGGCGATCGCACGTGCCCGGAACTGGAAACGGTGACTCACTGCCACAACTGTCCCGTCTATGCCACAGGGGGGCGCAGTTTACTCGATCGGGCAGCCCCCGAAGGCTATATTGATGAATGGACCAACTTACTCGCACAGCGCAAGTCTGCCGAGTCGGTCTCACAGAGTTCGGTATCAGTTCTGATCTTTCGCCTGAAAGGAGAATGGATAGCATTACCGACTAAAATATTCAAGGAAGTCACTCCCCCCTGTGTCATCCATACCCTACCCCACCGGAGTAACGAACTCTTCCTGGGGCTGGGGAACATCCGGGGAGAAATCCAACTATGCATTGCCCTTGACCTTCTCTTAGGTATAGAAACAACAACATCCCCACCCGATAGTCCTGGCGTTGTCTATCAACGGATGGTGGTTGTGGAAAAAGCCGGAGACACCTGGGTATTTCCCGTTGATGAAATCGCGGGCGTCCACCCCGTCCAACCTCATCAATTCCAAGATGTGCCAACGGTAATCGATCGCCACCCAGAAACTTATACCAAAGCTATCATTGACTGGGACGATCTAAAAATTAATTTTCTCGACGAGCAGTTATTGTTTGATACCCTAAAAAGGAGAATTTTGTGACCAACTTTCAACCAGATATGAGCAATTTTTCCATGCTAGAGTTGTTCGGCATGGAAGTAGAAACCCAGGTAGCAATTTTAAACGAAAACCTCTTAGCCCTGGAAACGTTCCTAACCCAGACAATCCCAGAAGAAGACAAAGAAAAAATGCTGTCCGCCCTGATGCGTGCTGCCCATTCGATTAAAGGTGCGGCCCGCATTGTCCAAATTGAACCTGCTGTGAAAATAGCTCACTTCATGGAGGATTGCTTTGTCGGCGTCCAAGCTGGAAATATTAGTTTGTCCCCAGATCAAATTGACGTGCTGCTGGCAGGAGTCGATCTGCTGCTAGGCATCAGTCAGGTAGGCGAACCCGGTCTAGATAATTGGTTGGCCGAACATAATCAGGAAATTGGTAATACTATTAGCGCGATCGCGGCTATTCTCGGCAGGCGGAAGACAGACCACGAACCACCCCAGAAGGATACTGCCAATTCTACCCCGAAAGCTCCCAGTCAGCAACAGG
Organism: Hormoscilla sp.; assembly: GCA_051439505.1. Taxonomy (GTDB): domain Bacteria; phylum Cyanobacteriota; class Cyanobacteriia; order Cyanobacteriales; family Desertifilaceae; genus Hormoscilla. Next base: position 25,546 of record JBFRWI010000226.1, read on the forward strand.
CGATCGCCCCATCTTCCCAAACCGATGCTGAAGTACCCAGTCCCAAAGAGGCGATCGCCCCAACTTCCGAAACAGATACTGAAGTCCCCAGTCAGCAACAGATCGCCGGACCTGAAAGTCAGTCGGAAGTGACTGTCGTACCCACGACCCCCGATCGAGTGCTGCGGGTGAGTCGAGAAAACTTAAATCGCCTCATGGGTTTAGCAGGAGAAGCATTGGTAGACGCCAAGTGGTTCGACTCCTTTGCTGATTCTCTGCTACAATTGAAGAAACGTCAAGGGGAATTGTCTCAGATTATCGAAAAATTACAAGGACATTTGCCAGATCTCAATTACCAGGGTTCCCAATATCTCCAAGCAGCCGTACAAAAGCACAACGAATGTGCAGAAATGCTGGCCGATCGCCTGAACGAAGTAGAGTTATTTTCCAGTCGTTCTGCCAATCTTTCCGATCGCCTGTACCGAGAAGTAATTGCTTCTCACATGCGTCCTTTCGCCGACGGGGTCGAGAGTTTTCCCCGGATGGTGCGAGATTTAGCCAGACAACTGCACAAGCAAGTTAAATTAGAAATTATCGGCTCGTCTACCCCAGTCGATCGGGATATTTTACAGAAACTAGAAGCGCCACTCACTCATATTATCCGCAATGCTATCGATCACGGCATCGAACTGCCTCAAGAGCGAAAGGCCGCTGGCAAACCCGAAACAGGGACGGTGCGACTAGAAGCAGTTCATCGAGCGGGAATGTTATCAATTATAGTTGCTGATGACGGCAACGGCATAGGTTTAGAAAAATTGCGCAGTCAAATTGTCACGCAAAAGCTGGCAACAGCAGAAATGGCAACTCAGCTAACAGAAAACGAGCTGATGGAGTTTTTATTTTTGCCCGGATTTTCCACAGCCGATCGGGTGACAGAAATTTCCGGTCGCGGCGTTGGTTTGGATGTTGCTAAAAGCATGGTGCAGGAGGTAGGAGGGACTCTGCGAGCCATTTCCCATCCAGGGGAAGGCATGAGTTTTCACTTCCAATTGCCCCTAACGCTGTCAGTCATTCGCACCCTGTTAGTAGAAATATCTGGAGAAACCTTTGCCTTTCCCCTCACGCGCATTGAACAGGTACTTAAAGTTCCGAAAGACAAAATATATCTGGTCGAAAACCAGCAATATTTTATCCGGAACGAGCAAAATATTGGATTGGTAGCTGCTCATCAAGTGTTAGAATTAACACCCTCAGCTACCTTCAATTCGGAATTATTGCCAGTTATAGTGATCGGCGATCGCTTAAACTATTATGGATTAGTGGTCGAGCGGTTTTTAGGAGAACGAGATTTGGTCGTCAGACCTTTAGATCCGCGCCTGGGCAAAGTTCGAGATATTAGTGCCGCCGCCCTCAGGGAAGATGGTTCCCTAGTTCTGATTGTCGATGTAGCCGATCTGGTGCGATCGATCGATAACCTCCTAGGTAGCAAGCAGTTGCACCTCGTCAGTCAGGAGGAGACAAGCTATAATGTCGAGAAACAGCAAAAGATCATTCTCGTAGTAGACGATTCGATTACGGTGCGGGAGATGGAACGTAAATTACTGGAAAACAACGGTTACCAAGTAGAAGTTGCCGTCGATGGCATGGATGGTTGGAACGCCGTGAGAACTGGCAACTACGATCTGATTATTACCGATGTTGATATGCCCCGCATGGACGGCATAGAACTGGTAAACCAGATTAAAACCCATCCCAATTTAAAGTCAACTCCCGTAATTATTGTTTCCTATAAAGACCGCGAAGAGGACCGCATCCGAGGCATGGAAGCAGGGGCTGATTATTATTTAACCAAAAGTAGTTTCCACGATGATAGTCTGATCGATGCTGTCAGAGACGTGATTGGTTAATTGAGAATGGCGAATGGAGAATGGAAAATGGAGAATGGAGAATGGAAAATGGAGAAGAACAATTAACCATTCACAATTAGCCATTCACAATTTAAAAGAATGAGAATAGCTATTGTCAATGATATGCTGATGACAGTGGAAGTGTTGCGGCGGGTCTTGGCGACAGTGCCCGACTATGAACTAGCTTGGGTAGCACGTAATGGCGCATTTGCTGTAGCAAAATGTGCAGTAGACTGTCCGGATTTGATTTTAATGGACTTGCTGATGCCAGTGATGGATGGAGTCGAGGCGACACGCCAGATTATGAAATCAACTCCCTGCGCTATTCTCGTCGTTACTTCTAGCATTAAAGCTAATGTTTCCCAGGTATTTGCCGCCATGGGTTTTGGGGCGCTGGATGTAGTTAAGGTGCCAATTTTGGGAACTGCTGGAAAACCTGAAGCTGCTAAGGAACTGCTGAAAAAAATAGCCACGATCGCCAAACTGATTGGCAAATCATCCCAGTCCCGTATCCCCAAACCATCACCCAGGACCACATCGGAAATCCCACATCGGCAAGCAATGGATCCTTTAATCGCGATCGGGGCTTCCGCTGGCGGTCCGATCGCCCTAGCGAAAATACTATCCAGGTTACCAAAGAATTTTTCCGGGGCAGTGGCGATCGTCCAGCATATAGATGCTCAGTTTGCCCCCGGTTTAGCAGAGTGGTTGGATCGACAGACGCCATTAACCGTTAAGTTAGCGAGATCCGGTAACCAGTTTCAAGGGAGGCAAGTCTTGGTTGCTGGAACCAACGACCACCTAATTTTGCGCTCCCATCTCGCCCTCTCTTATACTAAAGAGCCTCGGGATTATCCCTATCGCCCGTCAGTAGATGTATTTTTTCGCAGCATCGCTTCTTACTGGCCGGACAAGGGAGTAGGGGTACTGCTGACCGGCATGGGTAGAGATGGTGCCACTGGGTTGAGTCATCTGCGAGCTGCCGGTTGGCATACGATCGCCCAAGATCGACGTAGCTGCGCCGTCTATGGCATGCCCAAAGCCGCAGTAGAATTGGGTGCAGCGGTGGAGGTTTTGTCTTTAGAGGCGATCGCCAACCGGATCGTTTTCTTGACCGAGAAGAAGCGAAGCCAGGATCGCCACAAATCTCAACATTTCGATCCTTCTGTGAGCAAATTTCCTGGGGGTAATAGCTTTCGCTCGTCTTGAGGCAAGGGAGCATTTCCAGAGCCTATAGTAAGTATTTTTACTCTCTAACCGAATGCTAGCAGAATCAGACCTTAGGTAGAGACCCTCAGCTTAAATCTTTCCTAAGTTTTCACCGATTTTTCACAATCGCCCCTTAAACTGGGATTTAACTGGAGAGCCATTATGTAATATAATTGACAGTAGCACATCAATGAGTTTGATAAACTGCCACAGGTCGTGAGGTAAAAAATAATGGCTAACTTAACTTTAACAAATTTTCATAAAATTAATCAATTGTCCGAATCCGATCCATCCTTAATGGAATATCCAGTGAAGGTTCTCCTGATCGACGATCAGGTCATAGTTGCTGAAGCTGTCCGCCGTCTGCTGGCCATCGAAGAAGATATCAAGTTTCACTACTGTGAGGATCCGGCAGCAGCCATTCCCATCGCAAACAAAATTCAACCCACCGTGATTCTACTGGATTTAGTCATGCCGGAGATAGATGGGTTAATGCTGTTGCGGTTTTTGCGGGCTAATCCTGCCACCCGATCGATTCCGACCATCGTACTGTCAAGCAAAGAAGATCCCCAATTGAAAGCCCAGGCATTTGCCCAGGGGGCCAATGACTACCTAGTCAAACTCCCCGATAAGATCGAGCTAATTGCCCGGATCCGTTACCATTCCGATGCTTATAAGAACTTCCTGAAACGGTATGAAGCGGATCTAGTAAAGCGGTACAACCAAGAATTAGAAAAGCAAGTGGAAGAAAGAACCGCCGAACTAAAGCAAACTCTCGAAAATCTCCAGCAAACCCAAGCGCAACTGGTACAAACAGAAAAAATGTCCAGTCTGGGTCAAATGGTAGCAGGTGTTGCCCATGAAATCAACAATCCTGTCAACTTCATTTCTGGCAACCTCGACCCGGCGATCGACTACATGCAAGATTTATTAGAACTGGTCGGACTCTACCAAAAATATTACCCCAACCCAGCTTCGGAGATTCAAGAGTTTAGCGAAGAGATTGAATTGGACTTCATGCGCGAAGATGTACTCCAACTGTTGTCCTCCATGAAAATAGGGACCGATCGCATTCGGGACATCGTGCTGCAATTGCGAAATTTCTCCCGTCTGGACGAGGCGGACATGAAACCGGTGAATATTCACGAAGGCATCGACAACACCCTGTTAATTCTGCAACATAGACTCAAAGGGATTGAACTGAGTAAAGAGTATGGAGATTTGCCCCTAGTGTCCTGCTATGCAGGACAACTGAATCAAGTGTTTATGAATATTATAGCTAACGCCATTGATGTCTTAGAAAGCGATGACAGTAACAGCCAACCTGGTCAAATAAAGATTCGCACTGAAGTAGTCAAACCGAACTACGTGACCATCAGGATATCAGATAACGGACCGGGAATACCGTTAGAAGTACGCCAACGGATATTTGACCCATTTTTCACTACCAAACCAGTAGGAAAAGGCACGGGCTTGGGATTATCCATTAGCTATCAGATTATAGTAGATAAGCATAAAGGTTTCCTGGGCTGCTCCTCAAGCCCAGAAACGGGAACCGAATTCATAATTGAAATCCCGGTGCAGCAAAAGAAGGCTTCACTTCTACGCAAAAAAACTTCCTAGTAGGGTGGGCATCGCCCACTAACCATTTCTTAATGTTCGATGCGGGTGCCTAAAACCTTCAGGAACTCAGCTAACCAGCGAGGATGGGCAGGCCACACCGGTGCTGTCACGAGATTGCCATCCGCGATCGCCTCATGAACTGGAACTTGGACGTAGGTACCGCCTGCAAGAGTCACCTCGGGACTGCAAGCGGGATAGGCGGTGCAGCGCTTACCTTTGAGTACATCCGCAGCGGCCAATAACTGCAAACCATGACAGATAGCAGCAATAGGTTTATTCGCCGAGGCAAAGTGGCGGACGATCGCCAATACTTTTTCATGCAAACGAATATATTCTGGCGCCCGTCCTCCAGGAACCACCAAAGCATCATAACTTTCAGGAGAAACTTCATCGAAGCTAGCATTTAGGATAAAATTATGTCCCGGTTTTTCGCTATAGGTTTGGTCACCCTCAAAGTCGTGAACTGCTGTTCTCACTGTATCTCCCGCCTTCTTATCGGGACAGATAGCATGAACTGTATGTCCCACCATCTGCAATGCTTGAAAGGGCACCATCACTTCATAGTCTTCCACAAAGTCGCCCACAAGCATTAAAATCTTCTTTCCCGTCATATTTTTCTCCTTTTAGTAGGATACCGGCGCTGGCATCATTATACTAGATTAAATTCCTGGAGGGCTGGTAAAAAGTTTTTATTTTCGTGACTGGGGCGACTGAGTTTAATTAAAGCAAATCGCTGCACCGGTGTTAGAGCCTGCCATTGTTCCAAAGTAATAGATAAGTCAAATTCTCGTGCTTTTGCTTGTAAGCTAGTAGGGATAGCTGTTGCATCCATCCATGCTGGATGGGGGTCAATTGGCAGTATCGAAGCAGGCTTTCCCGTGCGATCGGTTACCAACTGCTGTAGAAATTCCCCATATGCTCGAACTTCTGCAGGGGTATGGCAAGGCAATTCCACCAGAGTTTGACGTTCTTCTGCGCTCAATTGGTGCCAGTGAGATAGTTTGAGTTTCACACCGCAAGTATCAAGCTTGAGGCGCAGCTGCATGGGAATGCACCGTAGAGAGTCTACAAAATCTGCTTCAAATTGGAAGAAAACATTTTCAATCATTATCTGCCCAAAGCCTCAATCTCGGAACCGACCACAGCTGACTTGATATACAGAGAGTGGGCCGCAACGCGACCCACTCTCTGGCTATATTAGCAGCAAGCTCAGCTGCCTGCAAGCCAATTGCTTAATTAAAACGCCGCTTGCGCCTTCTGGCGATCTCCTTGCGCTTGCGTTTCTCGATCGGAGTCTCAAAGTGGCGCACTCGCTTGATATCTGAGAAAATTCCTTCCTTCGACACCTGACGCTTAAACCTGCGCAGGGCCGAATCTATACCTTCATTCTCGCCAACAATCACTTGGGTCATAAATTCTCCTAATGCACTTGGGTGGATATCTCAAAACTTTTGCCAAGGCCGGGGGCTTCAGCTGGTTTAATAGCGATCGCCAGAAAATCCATCCCGAGAGAAAGATCCTCCGTCTCTGCCGCGACCGCCACCTCTGCGACCACCTCCACCTGGACCCCTTTGTTCGCGAGGTTTAGCCTTGTTCACCTTTATTTCCCGATCCATCCACTCAGCGCCATCTAGAGCTTCTATGGCAGCTGCTTCTTCTTCCTCTGTTGACATTTCGACAAACCCGAAACCCCGCTTACGACCCGTCTCGCGGTCTACTGGTAGCTGCACCCGCTTCACCGTTCCATATTCTGCGAAAACATTACTCACATCATCTTCCGTGGCTTGATAGGACAGGTTGCCTATATAAATTGACATGGATTACCTCCAGAATCATTGATTGTCGAGATTGAGATTCGGAGATATGCCTGTATCAGAACGAAAACAAACCACTCAGCCGATCTTCTCCCTTCATTTCTAGCCTAGCACATAAATTTGGTAATGTCTAAAATTTTTTTTGCGGCTAGCAGCTATTCTGGGGTTGTGGTATAATCTCGCTCCTCCACATTACACCGGCGCACTTCCACCCGTCTCTAATCCTCTATCTGTAGCTTTTATTTATAGATTCACTGATTATTTCTTATTGGTACTGCGGACGATCAAGTAGCTAATAGCAAGAGTAAAAACTGCTACACCCAACCCGATCAGGTCACTGGCTGACTTTTTTTCCAGGTCGATAATAATGATTTTCCGAGCTACCGCAATTAGGGAAGTGATAATCACTAACTCTGCTTGCACCACATGTTTGCGCAGATAGGCCGTGATGTTTTCTAAGATTTCTAGGGCAATCAGGACGTTGAGAAACAGCCCGAATACTTCAAATAAGGTGGTTTTATAGAATCTTAAGGGATCGAGAAATATCTGTCTAAATAAAAAGATCGCCAGGTCGCAAACCGTGACAAATATGACCACCACCATCAACAGGGACAGTACCTTAGATACGAGCACCTCTAGGTTCTCGATCAAGCCCATAAACTTCTCGGACTCCTTGACTATGCTGATAAGTTCTTGGGCTTGTTTCGGTAACCGCCGCATCACTTTTCGTCCTTTTGCATTTGTGCTTTGCTACGGGCCCAGAGCCAAAGACAAATGGGCGATCGCTAATTAGCGATGAGAGATGGTGCCGCCAAATTGTCTGTTGCTGTCATGTCACTGACTACCCTTGTCAATTGTACAGCACAGGCTTTTAATTCGGGTTGTCCTGATTCGGGGCAAGCGATGGGATGAGTCAGGGCGTTCCGACTGTTGGGCCCAAAGTGTACCCCAGTGCATCGGCACGAACACCGTACCGGTGGAAATTGCCTTTGTGATTATAGCAGGAAAACGGGCAAATCCCCGACGCGATCGCACTTCCACCCAGTCTCCTTCCAAGATTGACAGTTTGCTAGCATCCTGGGGATGCATCTCGATAAATGGTTCCGGGTGCATCTTGAGGGTTTTTTCAATGCGACCGGTGCGGGTCATGGTATGCCAGTGACCGTCAACTCGCCCAGCTGTCAGGTTGTAGCCCGATCCCCCCCAAACCCCCCCTTCGGAAGGGGGTTTGGGGGGATCGGCGCGACATCGAGGCCCATGCACGATCAACGGGTTTTGACCACACCCCGATCGGGAGCGAAAGTAAGAGCCATTGCATCGGGCCATGCTGGCGCAGTTGCTCGTGATTGAGACCGGTCATGTCGCAAGGGCGATCGCGGGTCAGTCTGCTTTTGCTTCTCCCACCGGTTCCCGGAAGGCGGAACATCAGGTCACCACTCGTTCTGAATTGGTCATTGTACCGGTTTTTTCCCCCCATTGGGCCGCCGGTAACAGCACGTGGGCATAGGCAGCGGTTTCCGTCGGGTAGTAGGTATCCTGATATATGGTAAAGGGCGATCGCAGCAAGGCCGCTTTGGTCCGAGGCAGATCCGGCATACACTCACTGCGGGGTTAGTAGCAGCGATCCACAGGCAACCGACTGCCCCCCGTTCTAGACCGGTAATCATTTCCCAGGCATTTAGACCGGGATGGGGCGAGATTTGCCCTGGTGGAAGTCCCCAGAACTGTTCTACTTCTGCCCGATGTTGGCCATTGGTCACCATTCGATAACCAGGCAGGATGTGAGCGAGTCCTCCTGCTTCTCGTCCCCCCATGGCATTGGGCTGACCGGTGAGGGAGAATGGTCCCGCCCCCGGTTTGCCAATGTTCCCGGTCATCAGATGCAGGTTAATGAGGGTGCGGACTTTTTGGCAATTTGTAACCATTGACTGCTATCATCCCAAAGGCATTGCACTTGGGACGGGATGATGAACCTATTTGCAAAAGGCAAGAAACCTCGACTATAAGCCACTTTCAGTTATGTGCAAAAAATGGCATCATCCCAAAAATGTGCAACGCCAATGATCGAACTGAATTTCGACAACAACATTGATTTGAATACTATGCTAACAGCAGATTGGCACGACAAAAGCTTTGACCGCTTTACCCTGGTAAGCGCGGCGATCGCACCTTTGCGGTCCCAGTTGCTCAACCATGAAGTATATGGGATGTTAACGAATGTACAAGCCCTCCGCATCTTCATGGATCACCACTGCTTCGCTGTCTGGGATTTCATGGCTCTAGTCAAGTGCTTGCAGCACCAATTGACTTGCCTGAAGATTTTCTGGACCCCACCCAGTAATATGAAAGCAGCACGCATGATCAATGAGATTGTCGTTGCCGAAGAGACAGATATGCGTCCTGACTCTATGGGCTACGCCAGTCACTTTGAGCTGTATATAGATGCCATGGCTGAGATCGGTGCGGATACAGATACGGTGCGGCGCTTCGTTGATTTTGTGACAGAAGGGATGTCCTGTCAGGATGCTATGGGGCGGGCAAATGCGCCAGCATCTGTGGTTCCGTTTGTGACTCAGACACTGGAAATCTGCTTTGGACATCCTGCTCATGAAGTGGCAGCATTCTTTCTCTTCGGTCGCGAGAACCTCATCCCTGATATGTTCCGCCAGATTGTTACAAATGTGGCCGCAGCAGAGGGGCTACAGATCGATGGTTTCCAATATTATCTCGATCGCCACATTGGCATAGATGAAGAGGAACACGGTCCCGCTGCTGTAGAGATGATGCGTTCTCTGTGCAGAGAAGACGATACCAGGTGGCGAATAGTGCAACGTGCTGCCCAAGAAGCCCTGACAGCACGACTGAATTTGTGGGATGGCATTGCCCAAGCTATCCGCAGTGACCGCTCCAGCAACTCACCAAGTCAGGACTTACTCAAATTGACAGTATAGACAGTGTGGCTTTACTAGGCTGGGCGGGGGGTAAAACTTCTAGGCCACAGCCTACGCCGCAGTAAGGACAGAGAGTTTTGATTGGAGCAGTCATATTGTTCTAATAGATATATTGCTTATGCTGAATTTAGCGATGTTGTTTCTTTGTATTGATGCAATTCGGCGATGGTAAGCAGGCGCGAACGCTGGGTTTTCAGCATGTAGATATTGCTAGTTAAAAAGAAACTCACAAAGCTGGCGATCGCCAAAACGGGAATCATGCTCGTATCGGATAAAACGCTGAGAATCACGCTGGTGCTAATGGGGGTTTTCGTCACCGCCACATTCACCGCCGCCATGGTGCAAAGCATTGCCAGGGTTGCATGCATTGGCGGACAAGCTAAACTAATTGCCAAGCCTATATTTGCTCCCAGGAAGAATAAGGGAAAAATAAATCCGCCTCTAAAACCGCAGTGGAGAGTAAAGCTGATGGCTAACATTTTGGCTAAGGCGATCGCCAGCAACATGGTGATGCTCAATGCTGGACCTGTTTCTATTACCGTTTCTATTTGCTTTTCGCTGAAAAACAGGGTTTGGGGAAAGGCTAAGGCTATTAACCCGATGGACAGTCCTCCCAAGGTAGCCAGTAAAATTGTGTGATGTTCCAGGGGGGCAAGCACTTTTCCCATATAGCGGAACAGCAAGATAAAAATCGTCGCGGCCAAAGCCCCTATTGCACCCAGAACTGCCCCCTCTACTAGATTTATGGGAGTTAGGGTCGGCTGAGGCTCGAAATGGTAAATGCCTCCAATAGTCAGTCCCGTATTCACCTTAAATACTGCAAAGCTGAAGATTCCCGAAATTATCGCTGGCACCAGGGCTTCGTAGTATTCTAATCCCCGACGATGGGGTATTTCTAGGGCAAACAGCGGTCCCCCGATCGGGCTACCAAAGAAAGCCGCCAAAGCTGCACTCATACCGCAAAAGGTTAACACCCGCACGGAATTACTATCTAACTTCAACTTATCTGCCAGCCAACTGCCAAAGCTGCCATTTATCTGTACTAGCGGGGCTTCTGGTCCGGCACTTCCCCCGGCGGTAATTGATACTAGAGAAGCTATAATCATGGCCGGGGTTTGCTTCATTTCTATCCTGCCTGGATCGTGAACTTTGTCCACTACTAGGGACATTTCTCCGGGCAGACCCATATAATAGAGGGCTAACCCGACACCAAATCCGCCGATGGTAGTTGCGATCCACAGATAATTCCAGGATGGTAGCCAGTTGGGAAAATAGGGTTCCAGAAACTCCGGAATTATCTCCCATACTGCATCCATGCACCCTTCTAGCACAAAGTAGTACAGACTGGCAACTATTCCCCCTATTGTCCCGATCGCTGCTGCACAGACGATCATCTGAAAATAGCTCAGAGTCCGAAATTCATTCCCGTTCTCTTTTTCGGCTGATGCTTTTTCCTCAGATATTTCTGTTGCTTCTGTCCCTATCTCTTTGGTTTTCATATTCACTCGCTGACTTTCCTTCTTTTCTCGTCAATCGGTTATGCAAGCCAAACATCTTATTATAACATTTACGCAGGGTGCCGAGGATATCATTCTTATAGGCGGGTACGTAGGCGATGTCGTTGATTTCCGCGTGGACGGAATTGTCCCGACCTCCCGCGATCGCAATATTAAATTTCCGGGGCAAGTTAGTAAAAGCGGAGTTCCCTTTACCGTTATTGGTGATCGTGTCCTGAACTTTTTGAACCAGTTCCCGGGTGTCGAGCAATTCATGGGCATCTATTCCTGCTACGGGGGAACCTGTGATGTTGCGGACATTGTCCATCCCCGACTGCACTGATGTCAAGCCGACTTTGTCAAATTTGGCAAAGATCTCGGGAATATCTTCTATCCTAATGCCCCGCAGTTGGATGTTTTGCCTGGTGGTAATGTCTCCATTGCCATCTTCGCCGTAGCGCTGGACTATTTCTGCTAGAGTCCGCATTTGCATGCTGTTGAGAATGCCATTGGGCGTCCGCATCCGCAGCATGAATTTTCCCGGCGTTACGGGACGAAAATTGTCGATTTGATTTTAATCCACAGATCTTTTAATTTGTCAAGTATTATTAATGGACCGACGCTCTAGGAAGTAAAAATAGGGTATTTCGTATCTTTCGTAACAAAAAATAAAATTATATGAAGTTTTAGCATGTAATGAATGCGGTTTGTGCATGGAGGGCGATCGCATGTGTCCCCCGATCGCTGGATATCTCCTCTAGCCTGCGCAGGCAGGTATGGAATGTGTAGCGGCAGGATTTATTCTGCCGCTATTAATTCATTAATTCACGTTTGTACTGAAAATTCTTCTGGATCGATTTCCCAATTCACCCATTTAATCGCCTCTCGCGCAGATCTGAGATTAGGCGGTACTCGCAAACAGTGAATGTGACCGGTACTATGACAAGTCATTTTTAAGAGATTAATCGGCTCTCTGTTGAAAGTTCCGTCAATCCTTTTATCCAATTGAAGCAAACTGTATTCGCCCCATCTATCTAATTCAAAGGCTGCTAATTCCAAGCAGATGCGACTGTAACCTATTCCTTGAATTAGCACTCGCTTTAGTTCGACATTTTCTTCTGTTAAAAGCCATTTAGATTGCCATTGATTCGGGTGCAATCTTCCGTATTTCTCAGGTAAGGTAACTCCGTGATGATAGTAGATGCCGTATCCGTCAGCAAATTGAATGGCGGGAGTTCCTTCCGCGTGAAGCCTGTTTTGACTGTCTAAGCTGATTTTCACCGGACGCCCGCAGACGATCGCGTGATTTTCAAAAGTAAAAATCCAGCCACATTCTTCAATTAGCGCTCTAACAATTTCCCATTGGTCAATTTCCCATTTTTCGTCGTATAAACCCAATACAGAAATGCAAAAATCAACTGCACCCGACCATAACTGCCAGTCACCACTAATCTCGTTACCAACATAATTTAGAGGCTCAAGCCGTTTCCTTGCTTTTCTATACCCGCGCAGGTTGTCTTTTTTATTAAGTTCAAGTTTTATTAAATCTCTTGCGTATTCCCTACGGTACATTTCTTTATGCATGAACTCCAATTTCGATCGAATAATTTGTTGATATCTGCTCAAATTATTAAGATCCAAAGTATTCGAGTAAATCATCTTTCTTACTCTATAACTTTCCGAATTATGAAAATTATATAGTTTATTTAATCTTAATTCATTGCCTGACAAATCTGGTTTTACTTGCAGTTCAAACAGATAGCGCAAAGCTGCAAAAGGACTGCTACAGTAAATAATTACTGGTTTTTCTTTGTTAAGGGAAGCATAAGCAGCTTCGATCGCGCGGGCAGCTTTTTTACAGTCAATGGGGTCGGTGGAAAGCACGATCGATTTCCACTTTTCCCGATAAACGGGAATTAATGCTTCTTGTTCGGGAGTAAGAGTAACTTTTGCAAGCATATTGCTATCGGAGTAATCGTACTGACTGCCAGACTATCTTTTTCAGCCCGAGAGCGAATAGCTGACCATTCAAAGTATAGCCCATGTTAGGCGGCACTCGCAAACAGTAAATTTGACGAATACTAAACTGTCGGTCCCCAAAACTTTACACCTTCATCAATCTGTGTATATACTGTCAAGGGCATTACTGTGCTTGCAGGCGATCGGGGGTAGAATAAGCTATCTACCGGGAATTGCTGACCCGGGAAATGAAATTGATGCGATCGCGCCTACCTCAGGGACCAGAAACCGGGTTTCTTTTTTGAACTTTGGGTAAAGATCGGAGGATATCTCAGAAACCCGATTTCTTGCAGTAAGGGGGCGATCGCACGGCATTTGCATCTCCATGGGGCCGGGGCACGGCGATACAAACATTCTCATCTTTACCGATCATTTGCGGATGCCGTGCCCCTACATTATGTTGGCGATCGCGCCTACCCCAGGGACCAGAAACCGGGTTTCTTTTTTGAACTTTGGGTAAAGATCGGAGGATATCTCAGAAACCCGGTTTCTTGCAGTAAGGGGGCGATCGCATCCATCACCAAAAACGGGCGATCGCCTGTAGCTACGTTAACTGTTTATTGACCGCACGGGCAATAAGAGGAGCTTTCTTTGCCAGTCCGGACAGGGTAATATCCCCATCCAGGTAAAGCTGATACCATTGTTGACGTTGGCGGAGAACTCGTTCATCATCCCGCAGGCGCAGTCGTGTCAGGGTAAATTCTGCCCTTCGCCGTGCTTCAGCAGGTATTTTATCCGTCAGCACTAACTCTAGGGAGGGCAATATAATTTCAAACCAATCATCTCCTACCTCAAAGGGGTCAAGCACCCGATCGTCTATATTTCCTTTGCTACTATTCACCCATGCGGAAGCATAGCGGTAATTGCTCCATTCGTAAGCTAAATGACGATAATTATCGCAGCTCAGATAATGGTCTACCGTGCCAACCGGTTCATACATAACCGAGTAGCCACAAAGGTTGCCAAACCCATCCGCTAAATCACTCTTAAATGCGGACCAATAATCCCTAGGTCTTTTCTGCAGCTGGGGATTTTTCGCTAACCAATTATTACCAGGTTGCCTAACTTTAGAGTCAAACTCTGGAGGTTCAGGTGGCGGGGTAAACTTCATCATAATTGACGTGCCTCCCTGGTGACAACCCAACGGGGCCAGAATGGATCGTGTCCTGGAAGAAGTTCTAGCAGTTGCTGATGAATTTGTGCTGGGGTTCTCAAGTCTGCGGGAAACTCATTCATATTCCCATTCCGCATCCATGCTGATGCTGCTGCGATCGCCAATTCTGCTTCCCGCGATCGGGCTTGTTTGAGTCCGAATATTTCGGAAGTCAACCAACCGACGATATCGCCTTGTTTGGTCCAGGTAATTGGCTTTAAGTTTACCGCTTCACCGGACAAGTCAAACAGGAATAATCTATCTTCTGCATCGAATATCGCTTCTAGAGAAGCCAGCACCAGAGGAGAATGGGTTGTGACTAATGCCTGAAGGTTCATCTGGGACTGCAACTGGGTTACTACCTCTAAAATAGCTGGTAAAATAGCTCGTTGCCATCGCGGATGCAAGTGAGATTCTACCTCATCGATCAGGAGTATAATCTGTTTATTAGGGTCTTGGTTCCGCAACTTTGATGCCTGGACATGTTCGTACCAAGTCCATACTAGCAAATAGGCAAGTCCGAGAATCCGCTTCATCCCAGATGAAGTATAAATCACTGGCAGGTTGCCGTAGGGAAAGTTAATCGTAGGAATATCCCGCACGTCTTCCGTGTCAACTCTGGTGGGTTCTCCTGGTGACATCCATTCTGACTCCTGGGGGGCCAGTTGTCTCAGGATCCGATCCAGCAGTTCAAATGTCGTGCGATCGGGTTGATGTTGCCATTTCACCCAATCTTGAATCAAACCATTACAGAGGACTTTCTCCCCAGACCGCAAGCCATTCCAGAGGGTATCTGGGGTAAAATTATAGGCCCGATCGGGTTGGCGGGCGGGGTCGAAGAGGGAGAAAGCACCATCGGTACGGACGTAAATAACTAACCATTCGGGAGTTATTTGTAGATGCTGCCATTTTTGTGCCGAGAAGTCAAAGATACTGCTTGTGGACTGTCCGGAGTTGGCGAGTTGGCAGGTAATTTCTGGGGTAATGCTGGATCCGCGTTGGGGATAGGCAGGTTGTCCGGTCCAGTTTCCGGTAAGAACCCACCAAGCAACATCCAGCAAAAAGCTTTTGCCTAAACCGTTATCCCCCGTGAAGATATTGAGTCGGTCGGCAAATTCAATTCTTATTTTCGGTGCGGGACCGACTCCCCTGAGATGAAGTTCTTTTAGCATTGACTTGTGATTCGCGATCGGTTCTGATGTTCTTGTTATGGCGGATGGCGGGCGATCGGCTGTAAATGTGAGATTCCCTTAAAATTATCCCAAGTTAGAGGGCTACCGCTACAAACGGTCTGAATATGCCGTCAAAGGGATCCCCGAATATTGGATTGCGGATCCCAGAAATCACAGAATTACCCTCTTGACGCTGGTGAATGGATTCTATGAAGAAGCCACTTTTGAGGGGAATGACCTTCCCCCACCTGAACTTGGCCGCCTCCCAGGTGTTTATCCTTAAAAAGCCTTCAGGAAATGTAAACGCGGTTCAGTAATTTTCTCGATCTTCCGCGTCCGTTAGCTGCCGGCGTCCCAATACTTCTCCGTTAACAATCTGTCATTGCGAGGGGGATCACTACGTACCCCCCCCCTCGCAATGACAAGCTATATCCAAAACCTACGAGGTATTGCGGTTTCTCGGAGAAACCGGGTTTCTGGTCTTCACGGGAAAAAGACTTCTCATCTCCAAGAAACCACACAGTCTTTCTCTCCCAGCAACCGTTCTCCGACCTGCTGGAGTTCCCTCATCACCGGCTCCAGCTCGCGGCCCTTCTCCGTCAGAGAATATTCAACATGGGGCGGCACCTCTGGATAGACATGGCGTTTGAGCAAACCATGCTTTTCTAAGGCCCTGAGTCTGGCCGTCAGGGTCTTAGTGCTAATTCCCGGTAGGGCCTCTAACAGTTCGTGGGTGCGCCGCGATCCCCGTAACAGCTCAGCCAGAAGCAAAACAGACCATTTACTACTCAGGAGTTGCAGGACAAATTCAATGGGACAGGTCCGATCCCAGCACTGACTGGGGTTGAAGGTCGAACCCGGTTTGCTACCACTAGCTTTAATATTCATTTTTCCCAATCTTGATATTTAACTTTTTCTTAATAATAACCTATATTAGCCAGAATCCGCTATTTTTTTCCTGCTGGTAACTAAGGGGATTTTACGTAACCTCCTGACAATGGGGATCGGAATGATTAGGATGTGAATAGAGGTATTAAACGATTTCGCTCTGGCAACGGCAAGTCCGCTAGCAGCGCAGAAACATGTCGGGGAGCGACGTTTACCTATTGGGGATCAATTGTAAATGCTGCCAGCTCGGCATCAACATAATCAAGACAGGTTAAGAAAAGTTAACAGAGTTCGAGGATATTTGTAACAAAAGTACAAACTCAGACGATCTATTGCCAAAGAGATTTAAAGTGGGGAGGAAATAAATCAATGTTAGAAACATTAGCAGCTAACAAACAGCAGGACCAGATGGCCAAAGAGCAAGCCTTAGTGCTCTGGTTCGACCAAGTCGGAATCGCCAATATTCCCCTGGTAGGTGGCAAAAATGCTTCCTTGGGGGAAATGATCCAACAACTCACCCCTAAAGGCGTCAATGTGCCCAATGGATTTGCGACCACAGCTTATGCTTACCGCTATTTCATCAAAGCTGCTGGTTTAGAAGAGAAGCTGCGCGCCCTGTTTGCAGACCTGGATGTGGAAGATTTGAAAAACCTGCGCAAACGCGGGAAACAAGCCCGGTCATTGATTCTGGAGACGCCGTTCCCGCCAGAACTGGAAGAGGCCATCACAGAGGCTTATCAAAAATTGTGCGATCGCTATGGGGAAGACACGGATGTAGCGGTGCGATCGAGCGCCACGGCAGAAGACCTACCGGATGCTAGCTTTGCGGGCCAGCAAGAAACCTATCTCAACGTTCACACTTCCACGGGGGTGCTGGAATGCTGCCATAAATGCTTTGCCTCCATCTTCACCGATCGGGCGATCTCCTATCGCGAAATCAAAGGTTTCGATCATTTTGATGTGGCCCTCTCGGCAGGGATCCAGAAAATGGTGCGTTCCGACTTAGCATCATCGGGGGTGATGTTCTCCATCGACACGGAAACGGGCTTCAAAAATGCGGCCCTGATCACTGGTGCTTACGGGTTAGGAGAAAATGTCGTTCAAGGTGCGGTCAACCCAGACGAATACTTCGTGTTCAAGCCGACTCTCACCCAAGGGTACCGCCCGATCCTGGAAAAACGCCTGGGCAGCAAAGAAATCAAAATGGTCTACGATTTGGGCGGCTCCAAATATACTAAGAACGTGCCCGTGCCCCGATCGGAACGGATCAAGTTCTGCATCAGCGATGACGAGATTCTACAGCTGGCTCGCTGGGCAATGTTGATTGAAGAACATTACTCTCAGGTGCGGGGCAGCTACACGCCGATGGACATCGAGTGGGCCAAAGATGGCCTCACGGGAGAACTGTTCGTGGTGCAAGCCCGTCCGGAAACGGTACAATCTCAGAAATCTGCTAGCGTTCTGCGCAGCTGTCGGCTGCAAGGCACCAGTGAGGTATTGGTGACTGGTCGTGCTGTGGGGGAAAGCATCGGTCAGGGCCAGGCCCGCGTGATTCTGGATGTCCACCAGATCGATGAGTTCCAAGCAGGGGAAGTGTTGGTGACCAACAAGACGGACCCGGACTGGGAACCGATCATGAAGAAAGCAAGTGCGATCGTTACTAACCAAGGGGGACGCACCTGTCACGCGGCCATTATTGCCCGGGAGATGGGCATTCCAGCGATCGTTGGTTGCGGTGATGCTACCAAGCTGTTGCAAACGGGTCAAGAGGTGACGATTTCTTGTTGTGAAGGAGAAGAAGGACGGGTTTATGCGGGTATGGTCCCCTTTGAAATACAAGAAACCCCGATCGACAACTTGCCTCACACCAAGACCAAGATTTTGATGAATGTGGGCAACCCCGAAGAAGCTTTCAGTCTCGCTGCTATTCCCTGCGATGGCGTCGGGTTGGCGCGGTTGGAGTTCATCATTGCCAACCACATTAAGGTTCACCCCCTGGCCTTGGTTCATTACCAGCAGTTGGAAGATCGATCGGTCAAAGCAGAAATTGGCGAGTTAACAGCCCTGTACAATTATAAACCCGATTTCTTCATCGACAAGCTGGCTTACGGTATCGGGACGATCGCCGCCGCCTTCTATCCCAACCCAGTAGTCGTGCGGATGTCGGACTTCAAGAGCAACGAATATGCTAACCTTTTGGGAGGGGAGCAGTTCGAGCCGAAGGAAGAAAACCCGATGATCGGGTGGCGGGGTGCCTCTCGTTATTACGACCCCAAATACCGGGAAGCTTTTGGTCTGGAATGCCAAGCGATGAAGCGAGTCCGGGACGAGATGGGTTTGACGAATGTCATCCCGATGGTTCCCTTCTGTCGCACCCCCGATGAGGGTCGCAAGGTGTTAGCAGAAATGGAGAAAAATGGCTTGCAGCGGGGCGAAAATGGCTTGCAGGTTTACGTGATGTGCGAGTTACCCAGCAATGTCATCTTTGCCGATGAGTTCAGTCAAGTGTTTGACGGTTTCTCCATTGGTTCCAATGACCTGACGCAGCTAACATTAGGTTTGGACCGGGATTCCGCTTTGGTGGCCCATATCTTTGACGAACGGAATGAAGCAGTCAAGCGCATGGTCAAGATTGCTATCAAGGCCGCGAAGAAGTACGATCGCAAGATCGGGATTTGCGGTCAAGCGCCTTCAGACTATCCGGAATTTGCTCGTTTCTTGGTGGAGACGGGAATTGACTCCATCAGTTTAAATCCAGATTCCGTGCTCAAGACAATCCTGGATATTGGTAAGATGGAAAATTCTGGTGAGATGATGGATGTAGTCGGGGATGTGGCTAAAATTCAGTAATACAAGGAAACAAGCACTCTCTTAATATTTAGATACTGCTCTGGCATGATTTTGTGCTCGGGCAGTTTTTTTGATGTCGAATATATTTATATAAAGTCGGGGCAATTACCCACAAGAAAGCCACCTCGAAACCTCGAAGGGATTTCACCCGATGCCGCTGGTATGCACGGGACGTCAGGAGCCTGTGCAGCCATATGCAATAATTGGAAATTTGTAATTCACAATTAAAATTTTATTGATATTCATTTATTTGCGCTCCCGATATTTAATTTTTTCTTAACGATCGCCTATATAGCCCAGAAGCCGTCATTTCTTTCCTCCTGGTAACTAAGGGAATTTCACGTAACCTCCTGACAATGGGGCTCGAAATGATTAGGATGTAAATAGAGGAAGTTAACCCCCGAGAACAGACAATAGCAATCGCGCAGATAGAGAATAAAACAGTCGGGGATCGATAGTAAAATAGTGGGGATCGAGATTTAGGCGATCCCAGTTGGGGAACAGAACATAAAAAACAGGTTAATAAACTTTCACCATCACAGAGGTGAGTTGTTACAAGAGTCCAAGCTAGCAATACTCTTACATTAGGAGAGTAGGAGTAGGGAGGAAATAAATCAATGGTACAAACATTAACAGTTAGCAAGCAGCATTCTCTGGTAGTTTCTTCGGAAGCCTTGGTGCTATGGCTCGATCGGGTGGATCTCGCTGAGATCTCCTTGGTGGGCGGCAAAAATGCTTCCTTGGGAGAAATGATTCAACAGTTGAGTCCCAAAGGTGTGAATGTGCCCTATGGTTTTGCCACCACATCTTATGCTTACCGTTACTTCATCGCCGAGGCGGGTTTGGAAGCAACCCTGCGATCGCTGTTTGCGGACCTGGACACCAAGGATCTGCAAAACCTGCGCCAACGGGCGAAGCAAGCCCGAGCGTTGATGAGGGAGACGCCTTTTCCTTTAGAATTGGAACGGGCCATTATCGGGGCTTATCAAACATTGTGCGATCGCTACGGAGAAAATGTCGATGTAGCGGTGCGATCGAGTGCCACAGCGGAGGAATTGCCGGATGCGAGTTTTGCCGGTCAGCAGGAAAGCTATCTAAATGTTCGCAATGCCAAGGATCTGTTGGAATGCTGCCATAAATGTTTTGCCTCCATTTTCAGCGATCGGGCTATATATTATCGGGAAGAGAAAGGGTTCGACCATTTTGACGTGGCCCTGTCGGTGGGGGTGCAGAAAATGGTGCGATCGGACTTAGCATCCTCGGGGGTAATGTTCTCGATCGACACGGAAACGGGGTTCAAAAATGCGGTCTCGATCGCCGCTGCTTACGGGTTGGGAGAAAATGTCGTCCGAGGTGCGGTCAACCCAGACGAATACATAGTATTCAAACCGACTCTCAAGGAAGGGTACCGCCCGATCTTGGAAAAGCGCCTGGGTAGCAAAGAAACGAAAATGATCTACGCTTTGGGGGGTTTCCGGCGGATTAAAAACCTGCCCGTGGCCCGGGAGTTCCAGGGGCAATACTGCCTCAAGGACTCCGAGATTCTCCAATTAGCTCGCTGGGCAATGTTAATAGAAGAACATTATACTCAGGTACGGGGCAGCTATACGCCCATGGATATCGAATGGGCGAAAGATGGCATCACGGGCGAACTGTTCGTGGTTCAGGCCCGTCCGGAAACGGTAACTTCTCGGAGATCGGGTAATGTTCTGCGCAGTTATCAACTGCAACAGAAAAGTGAAGTGTTGGTGACCGGTCGGGCGGTGGGCGATCGCATCGGTCAGGGCCAGGCCCGGGTAATTTTGGATCCCTGCAAAATAGATGAATTCCAAGCAGGGGAAGTGTTGGTGACCAACAAGACGGACCCCGACTGGGAACCGATCGTGAAGAAAGCAAGCGCGATCGTGACTAACCAAGGGGGACGGACCTGCCACGCGGCCATTATTGCCCGGGAGATGGGCATTCCGGCGATCGTCGGTTGCGGGGATGCCACCCAGGTATTGCAAACGGGTCAAGAGGTAACGATCGCCTGTTCGGAAGGAGAGAAAGGGCGGGTTTATGCAGGTCTGTTACCCTACCAGCTGCGAGAAACCCCGCTGGATAAAATACCGGGCACGAAGACCAAGATTTTGATGAACGTGGGGAACCCCTCCGAAGCATTTAAGCTAGCGGCCATTCCCTGCGATGGGGTGGGGTTAGCGAAGTTAGAGTTCATCATTGCCAAGCAGATTGGGATCCATCCCCTGGCATTGATGCATTACCAGAAATTGCAAGATAAATCTGTCAAAGCCAAAATTGCCGAGTTAACATCCCTGTACAATTATAAACCCGATTTCTTCATCGACAAGTTGGCTTACGGCATGGGGACGATCGCCGCCGCCTTTTATCCGAACCCAGTAGTAGTGAGGATGTCGGACTTGAAGAGCAACGAATATGCTAACCTGTTGGGAGGGGAGCAGTTCGAGTTGAAGGAAGAAAATCCGACGATCGGGTGGCGGGGTGCGTCTCGTTATTACGACCCGGAATATCGGGAAGCTTTTGGTCTGGAATGCCAAGCGATGAAGCGAGTCAGGGACGAGATGGGTTTGACTAATGTTATTGCGATGATTCCCTTCTGTCGCACCCCGGAAGAGGGACTCCAGGTGTTAGCAGAAATGGAGAAATATGGCTTAAACAGGGGGGAAAACGGCTTGCAGGTTTACGTGATGTGCGAGTTACCCAGTAACATCATCCTTGCAGATGAATTCAGCCAAGTATTTGACGGTTTCTCCATTTGCTCCAATGACCTGAGTCAGTCAACATTAGGATTAGAGCGAGATTCCGCTTTAGTGGCCCATATCTTTGACGAACGGCAGGAAGCTGTCAAGCGCATGGTACAGATGGCTATTACAGCCGCCAAGAAGTGCGATCGCCCGATCGGGATATGCGGTCAAGGGCCTTCAGACTATCCCGAATTCGCGCGTTTCTTGGTAGAGTTAGGAATAGACTCGATCAGTTTAAATCCCGATTGCCTGGTGAAGACAATGCTGGATATTGCTAAGATGGAAGAGTCTAAGCAATTCAAAATTCAAAATTCAAAATTCAAAATGGGGGAAAGCCATTGAGAACAAGAGTTTCAGCGTTTCGACCTATGCAACTTAAAGGCGTGACAGCTTAGGGCGATGATGGATAAATAATACAAGTTTCACCCTCTTAATTTTAGATCCTGCTCTGGTATGATTTTGTGCTAGAGCAGTTTTTTTGGCTTCGTTGTTAGCCCGCCGGGGGTTCAAACCCCCTACGTTCCCAGGCGGGAGCCAGGGAACTCGGTAGGAGTCGGTTAAAACCGACTAATAGCATTTGGAGTAGCATTTGGAGTAGGGTGGGCACCGCCCACCATCAAGTTTTTTTGATGTAGAATAGATTTACGGACTATCCCAAGAGCAATAACTATGATCGATACTACAGTAAAGTCACGAGTCCTCAAAACAGTCGAGGAAATGCCCCCAAATGTTACTTTCACTGACATTATGGAGCGGCTTTATTTTCTTTACAAGATTGACCGAGGTTTGCAGCAAGTAGAAGCAGGGGACACTCTGTCCCATGAAGAAGCGAAAAAGCGAATTAAGACATGGCACGAGTAAAATGGACTTCTCAGGCATTAACTCCCAGTCATAATCAGTCATAATATGCTAGCATATGATCGTTGACCAGAGCGTAATCATTATGAACCTCGTGATTCCTGAGGATATTATCCGATCGACCAAGATGAGTGAAGATGAATTGCAGCTAGAACTGGCGATCGCCCTGTACAAGCAGGATTTGATCAGTAGCGGGAAAGTCCGCGCCTGGACTGGACTGACCGTACTGGAATTCCAACACGAACTGGCTAAGCGCGGTCTTTGTATCAACTATGATGTAGAGGACTTTGAGGCTGATGTAAAGACGCTGCAATCTTTGGGGCTACTATGATTGTTGTTAGCGATACCTCACCGATTACGAATTTAGCAGCGATCGCTCAGCTAGACCTGCTGCAACAACCAATACTTCTCGGTTAACAACTTTGTCATTGCGAGGGGGGCTCCCAAATCGATATTTTACCCGCTCTCCGCTATTACCCCCCCCCGAAGCAATCTCACCGACCACGCCGGAAAACTATTGATCTCATACAGGGTGGGGGGATTGCTTCGGGGGGTCAATTCATAAAGCATAAATTAATCGCTACGTTTCCCCCTCGCAATGACAATAAAATGCTTAACCGAAAAGTTTGCTGCAACAACTGTACAACCGCATAGTCATACCTACAGCCGTTTATAACGAGATGGTGGGAGTCAATAATAACGTTCCCGGTGCGGTAGAAGTTCAAACCTTACCCTGGATTCAAATGCAAGGGGTTGTAGATTCCCAACGAGTTAGACTTATTCAGGAAACTCAGGCAAATATTGACTTGGGCGAAGCAGAAGCGATCGTTTTGGCAATAGATATAAACGCCGATATCCTCCTGATGGACGAACGGCGTGGCAGGGCGGTAGCAATAAGCTATGGGCTGAATGTAACTGGGTTGCTGGGAATTCTATTGCAAGCTAAACGGAACGGTATAATTTTAGCGGTTAAGCCACTAATGGATCGATTGATCGAGGAGGCAGACTTTCGGGTTAGCAGTCAGTTGTACGCAAACATATTGCAATTGGCTGGGGAATAGTTAGTTAGTAGGTTGGGTTGACGCCAGGAAACCCAACTCCAACAGCAGCAACTGGTTGGGTAAGGGACCTCAACCCAACCTACAGCAAGATTGGTGGTAGCGGTTTTCCTAAATCCTCCGGGCCCTGTATCGGAGGGTATTGATCTACTGCATTTCCTGCAATACTTGCCGAATCAAATCAGCAGGCACTTGGTCTGTTATAGTGACAGCACCCACCTGAGTTGGCAAGATAAAACGGACCTTACCCGCCTTCACCTTCTTATCCGTTTTCAAAGTCTCCAGAATGGCCTCAATATCGAGTCCCCCTGGCAACTGCGTCGGTAAACCCGCTTTAGCAATTAAATCAAACTGACGCCGATCGCACTCTCGGTCCCACAGTTGCAACCCCAGGGCTAGCTTACTTGCTGCTACCATGCCCATAGCTACTGCTTCCCCGTGAATGACCGATTTATATTCCGTGACACTTTCGATCGCATGGCCGATGGTGTGACCGTAGTTAAGGATCGCCCTCAACCCCGCTTCTCTCTCATCTTTGCCGACCACATCAGCCTTAGCTTGGCAAGAGCGTGTTAAAATTGTTTCCAATAACTCTCCATCCAGGTCTTGGAGTTTTTCCAGGCTACTTTGCTTTTCCAACTGAGAAAATAACTCCCCATCCCAGATCACCCCATATTTAATCACCTCTGCCATGCCCGCCCGAAACTCCCGTGGAGGCAATGTCTGTAACACCTCGGGGTCGATCGCCACCAGTCTCGGCTGATAAAATGCCCCAATCAGGTTTTTGCCCATGGGATGATTAACTCCCGTTTTGCCGCCAACGGAAGCATCCACCATCGCTAGCAGGGAGGTGGGGACTTGCACGAACTGTATCCCCCGCAGCCAAGTGGCCGCGCTAAAGCCGGTCATATCTCCAATCACCCCCCCACCCAGGGCTACCATGGTGGAAGATCTTTCCAAATGCTGTTCCAGGGCCCGATCGTAAACCTTTTCGATGCTGGCGAGGGTTTTGTAACGTTCCCCATCCGGCAGGATGCAACTGGCCACTTCAAAACCGGCCCCACTCAGAGAGGCGATCGCCCTTTGGCCGTAATGCTGAAACACCACCGGGTTGGACACCAGCAAAACCTTCTTCCCCAGATCCAGACTGGCCATGCTGGCACCCAGCCGGTCCAGAACCCCAGGGGCGATCGCAATCTCGTAAGAACGCTCGGGTAAATCTACTCTAATCCCAGACATCACTCAAACCCCCTCAATAACCCTGGGCTGTATTTTAGCCCAGGGCATGCTTCAATAGTATTGACCAGTCTTAAAGGAGAAACACAGATGACAATAGGTGGTACGATCGCGTACTTTGTGCTATTAGGTGGTGCCTTCGCTGCCGCCCTCGTCCTCTATTTCGGGCTACGGGCCGTTAAGCTAATCTAAGCCGATCGGTGTCCAGTGGACATCGCCCACTGGACAACCCGACAATCAATTAAGGGGTCACACCCCCCACATAAAGGGACCGGAGAAGAAGGAAGCCCGATCGCATTTCACAAAAATTTAAGAAGAGCGCTTATTGCCCAGAATATGGTGGTTTCGGGCTTGTAAGAAACAAAGAGCGCTCTATGTGTGATTTAGATTCGGGAATTTTATCTGTAGAAGCTGTAGAGTGAATAAATGGATCATCCCTACTTATTCAGTGAGGAGGATTTACTTAAGATACCGGCTGGAGCTTCCGCGCTCTGTCTACTGTCTTTATCCCGATTGCGGCTTATATGCTGCGAATAGAACAATAGGACTGGTAGACAAGCAGTAAGGAGCTGACAGCTTACCCACTAACCTAATCTTGGGTGTATCTAGCCAGTTAAGCATTCAGCTATATGCAATAAGCAGTCAGGGTCGATAGGTCAGCGATTAGCGATCGAGCGATCGGCTGGCTTCTGATCGCCGAATGCGTAGAAGCTAGTTAGATGGAAAACTCAGAACTACAATTTGGGAAAAAACCATGGCACTACAGCAAGTATTTAAGTGGACTGTGTCCTGTTTGTTGCAAGCCGCTGTTACTCTCTCGCTCGGAGTTTGGCTGATGCAAGTAATCAGCAAATTGCCCTAGAATAGTTCGGTGGGAATCTCACCAAATCCGAGAGCATATGGATGGGGTAACAGAGAAGCTCCCCTCCCCCCCTAGCCCATTCCCCATCCAAGCGCAATGATGGCAATCCCTTAAGGGATTACACAGACTACCAGAAACCCGGTTTCTTCTCAGAAGCCGGGTTTCTACATTCGGGAAGCACGGCGTGTCAACTGGCGATCGCCTCTAATTCTACCTCCAGCTGCCGTTCCACTTCTGCTGCTCTTTTCGCTGCCAGAAACTCCGCCAACTGTGCGGAGATATGATCGCGCACAATCTGACGATACTCCAGATAATGTTCGTTATGGGCGCAGGTTGTGACGTAATGCTGCCAGACGCCCGGGTTATGCTTGAGGATGCTATACAGATGATGCCAGAATTTCCAGCGGGTTTTACGTTTAATCCCCTGTCGCCAGATCACAATCATCAGGGCACGTAAATCTACCAGACTGATAAACTTGGCAGGTGGATGGCACTTCGGCGGACCCATCATCATGAAATAGCGATAAGTCCGATCCAAGTAATTGGAAGCATCATACAGGGTACAAAACGCCTCTATATATTCCCGGGCAATATCCTCTATAGGGCGAGTGGGGATAAAGTTCATCAAGGCCCCCTGGGGATTACCATTACTCTCTTTCGATAGTAAGCGTCCCTCTTTTTCTAAGCGATGCCAGAGGGCTGTATTCGGTAAAGCTTGCAGCATCCCCAACATGGCCGCAGGAATGGCTGTTTGTTCGACAAACCGGACAATGCGATCGCCCGCCCCTTTGCTTTCCCCATCAAAGCCGATAATAAACCCGGCCATCACTCGCATCCCCGATCGGGCGATCGCTTCTACCGATTCTGCCAGAGAATCTCTGGTATTTTGAAACTTTTTCGTCAGAGTCAGACTGGCTTCATCTGGCGTCTCTATGCCCAAGAATACCGACTTAAAGTTACACTCTACCATCAAATCCATCAATTCTTGGTCCTGGGCCAGATCTACTGACGCCTCTGTCGTAAAATTGAAGGGATACTGATGTTCGGCTTGCCAGACTTTCAACTCCTTCAGCAGCAGCTTCACATTCCGCTTATTGCCAATAAAGTTGTCATCCACCATAAAAATCGCGCGCGTCCACCCCAGTTGGCGGAGATATTCCAACTCAGCGAGCAGCTGCTGGGGAGTTTTCGTCCGGGGTTTGCGTCCGTACAGAACAATAATGTCGCAAAACTCGCATTGGAACGGACAACCTCGGGAAAACTGTACCGACATGGTGTCATAAGCATCCAATTCTAGCAAATCAAACCGAGGCACCAGGGTTTCAGTCACGTCCGGTTTTTCGGAGGCACGGAAAGTCCCGCCCCGATCGCCCCGACGCACCGCCTCCACAAACATCGGTAAAGTGATTTCCCCTTCATCGAGAATCAGATAATCAGCACCCGCCTCACTAGGTACTTCCGGGACCGAAGTGGCATAGGGCCCCCCCACTGCTACCGGCTTACCGCGCCCTTTAGCTTCTCGAATCAGGTAGAGCAGATCCTCTTTTTGGACTATCATGGCCGAGATAATCACCAGATCTGCCCATTCCCACTCCGACTCCGTCACGGGACGGACATTGCGATCGACCAGCTTAAATTCCCACTCTTGTGGTAAGATAGCCGCTACCGTCACCAAACCCAAGGGCGGGAGCAAAACCTTGCGATTTATCAGTTCTATGACTTTTTCATAAGACCAAAATGTTTTCGGAAACAGGGGGTACAGCAATAAAACCCTCATTTATTAGTTAAACCTCACTTATTCATGTTTATAGTTCCTGGTTGGTATGGACCCATTAGCCATTATCATTATATTATCCCAGGAATCATTTCCTTGCCAACAATTATCTTATCATCTATTCCGACGCTTATTTTTGAGGCTCCTCTCGCTTTTTATTTGCGAATGGCAAATGGTTAATTGCGAAGGGATTAAAATGGGGCAATTCTCAATTTCCAATTATCCTACTGGAGATGCACCCGATTTGTTTTGTCGAATGGGAATTTCTATCCTGAACTCGGCCCCCTCTCCCAGTGCTGATTGACATTCTATCTTTCCTTGGTGTTTTTCGACAATAATTGAATGGGAAATAGACAAACCCAATCCCGTGCCTTTACCTACCGGTTTAGTTGTAAAAAAAGCATCGAAGAGTTTCTGGCTAACCTTTGAGTCTATCCCCATGCCATTATCAGCTATCTTAATGGCGATCGCCTCTCGTTCGACTGCTTCCGTCTGGATCCTAATGCTGATAGTATCTGCTTCCCTTTCTGCGGGCGATCGCCCTTTATCATAGTCTTCTAAAGCATCAATGGCATTGCCAATAATATTCATAAACACTTGGCTTAACTGTCCTGGATAGCATTCTACTAGGGGAAGTTGACCGTATTCTTTAATCACTTCGATCGCCCCACGATAGGGTTGAGCTTTCAAACGATTCTGGAGAATCATCAGGGTGCTGTCAATTCCCTCGTGGATATCAAATTTCTTCAGTTCCGCTTCATCCATACGGGAAAAGTTTCGCAGGGACAGGAC
Source organism: Hormoscilla sp. (assembly GCA_051439505.1). Classification (GTDB taxonomy): domain Bacteria; phylum Cyanobacteriota; class Cyanobacteriia; order Cyanobacteriales; family Desertifilaceae; genus Hormoscilla. The sequence goes on from JBFRWI010000226.1 coordinate 53,949, forward strand.
GATTTCATGCAGGCGATCGGAACCTACCTGCATCGATTCGAGAGTTTTCGGCAAGTCTGACATTAAAAATTCTAGCTCAACCTCTTCCAGTTTATCAATAATTTCCGTCGGGGGATTGCTATAGTTTTGCTGATAAATTTGAATCACATCCAGGATATCTTGAATATACTCCCGTGCGTGAACGATATTGCCGTGAATGAAATTCACGGGATTATTAATTTCATGGGCCACTCCAGCAACTAACTGACCTAAGCTAGACATTTTTTCGCTTTGGACCATCTGGACTTGAGTTTGCTGAAGTTTTTCTAAGGTTTGTTCTAATACTCGAGTGCGATTATTTAAATCTGATTGGGTCCGGTGCAATTTTTCGATGTATTCTTCTTTTTCCCTGGCCTCAGATTCAACTTTATGCGCTAATTTATTTCCATATACGGCGATCCCACTTACCATCAAGACAATCAGCATGGCCAGAGAATACTCAAACTTCTTTAAACTCCGAGCTGCGGCTATTTGCTCGTCGAAAAGCTGCTGCTGAATTTCACTCACCTGCTGGCGCAAGCTCGCAAAGGCTTTACTAACTTCGTGCGATCGGCGATCCATGATCGCCATCCGCCTACCCGCTAGTTCTAGTTGGTTCTGTTCAAAATAGGAAAAAATTAGGTTCGCTTCTTGAGCCATTTGAGCCATTGCTGTTTCAATAGTTTGTAAGTCTTCTAGCAGCAACTGCGCCAGACCTGCTTCCACATTAGCATGTAACTCCTGTTTGGCCCTTTCCATGCCCGTACTAAACCGATCGAGCATCACCTGCAATCTTTTTGATTCCAGTTCCACAGAGCCCGACTCAAAAACATCATTGCCAGGAGCATTTGCTGCCACGGCCAATTGACTCAGTTCCGAATAGCTTTGGAGTCGTCGGGCCCAATCTTGATTTACGGCTACTGACTGAGTATAACTACTCATTAGTTTATAATTGAGATAAAGGCTCAAGGACACGGTACACAAATCGAAGGCGGCGAGTAAGAAATAGAGGTAGTGCCATTTCGGTCGCGATCGCGTTGGGGCTGTGATTGATTTATTTTTGCCTTTGAGTAATGTATGATTCGATCTCATAGGTGAGAGTCTCCATGATTGATGGATCGAAGTAGAGCGAGCAGCTGGATAATGACCCCGTTTGCCTCCATCCCCGACAATAGTTCTACCACTGATTGGTGACAATTGGTAAAAATTTATTGAGTCCCTGGGATTGTCCTATTATGACCGTAGCGATCGCCTGCTAGAATCTATCTCTTGGGTGAGGGTGCCGATCGTCGGGTTGCACATTTAGGCCACAGGCAGGCGATCGTCCCAAACCTATTACTTTTTAGCCCTTGACAAAATGCGGGTTCGATGAAATAATTCAGCAGAGGGTTGGTTCGCCGACCACCGGCTCTAGCACTAAGGTTAGAAGTTGTATTGGTAGGGTGGGCCGCACCCACTGTCATCTGTAGGTGTGACCAAAAACACACCCGGTTAGAAGTGGTCAGCCCACAGCTGCATCAGTCAGTCGGTAAAACTGAGATCCTATTGACGGTAGGTTCCGCAGAAAGTATAGAACCAGACATAAAAATAACTTTTAGGAGGTGATAATGAAAGGAAAACACAAATAATCCTCGCTTGTTCGATCCTAATGTATTGTGGCATGTTCTAGAGACCCCGGTCGAAGCTTCGGTAGAGCAAATTGACCAATTTGCATCAATCTATCAGATAATGCCCGACCACCTCAACCTGTGAATGGGAGAGTAATTCGGATCGGACAATAAAGGCGAGACCTCAAGCATTCCTCTCAAGGATCATGCACTGATGCGCAAATACCAAGACATGTTCCCGTACTCCCAGGCGATCGGCCCGTCGGACCTCCCGGACAGGGGTTGCGTATATGATGATATCTGGGTATTTTTTGATAACCACCAGCGACTCTGTAGAGCGATCGCCATGGAGGAATAGCTAAGACCTCATGCTGAAAGAAAGGCTCATTTGCCGATAGAGAAAGTAATTAAACCTGGTATCGTGGAAGCGTCGCACCCAACATCCATAATACAGGTTGCGGTAGTTGACAGCATGTTATAATTCATAGTTGATGGTTCGTGAGAACTGGACAATCAACCATCAACAAGGAAAAATCAACAAGGAGTGCCTATGCTGATGCTGAAGGCCGAGCAAGTACAGTATTGCTACGTACACCGCCAAGTAAAAGGACGAGTTGAAAAAGTACCGGGAATTGCTTATTACAACAAGCTGTTTGTCAAAAGTGCATCTTTTGGTAAAGGCGAGAGAGAAAAAGCAATTCAGCAGTGTCGGCAGGATTTTGCCAAGCAGAATGGGCGAATTTTATTCTTAGTGGTGGAAGAGGAGACAGGCTTTACTCTTTGGTATGAAGATAACCAGTTGCAGTTAGCATAAAACTCCCGCTCCATCTTGTAAAGGAAGATCGACTAAAATCTCAAAGAGAATGACTACTGAAAATTTGGCGATCGGGGCCCGGTTCGGAGCCCACTTCCCTAGAAGTCGGTTAAGAAACCGGGTTGGTCATAGCATTGAGATCTCGTCGATCGCCACAGCATCAACCCGGTTTTTGCTTCTACTCGATGCTCTAACGGTACCCTAATAGGAGACAAGGTGCTAAACTTTAACCCCTTGAGATTATTGATAAGTGGGAAAATCCGTATAGCCTTCTTTATCAAAGGAAAACCAAATATTCATATCTGCAGGTGGATTCAGGGGCCAGCCATTGGTAAAGCGATCGACTAAATCGGGATTGCTGATAAATGGGCGTCCAAAGGCAATTAAATCGGCATTTCCCTCTTTAATTGCGGTTTCAGCCGTTGACTGTTCGTACCCGCAATTCCCCATCAGCGGACCCGCAAATACCGATCGAAATTCTGCCAAAGTCATGGGCTCTCCCAATTCGTGAAAGCCAAAAGCCAGGCCATCCATCAAATGAAGGTAAGCTAATCCATAAGGGTTTAATTGCTTGGCCGTGTAAAGAAAAGTTTCCCGAAAGTCCGGCGAACCCATATCATTAAAATTACCGTTGGGAGAAAGCCGAACTCCTACCCGATTAGCAGGCCAGACGGTGAGGACCGATTCGACAATTTCTTTGAGAAAACGGTAGCGGTTTTCGAGGCTACCACCATATAGATCCGTGCGCTGGTTAGTTTTGGATTGTAGGAACTGGTCAATCAAATAGCCATTGGCAGCGTGAATCTCTACCCCATCAAAGCCAGCGAATTTGGCACGTACAGCAGCCTGACGATAATCGGAGACAATCAGGGGAATCTCTTCTGTTTCTAAAGCCCGAGGTGTTTCGTAGGGTTGCTTGCCAATAGGAGTATGAATGTATTCTGCATTTAGCTTCAGGGCAGAAGGGGCGACTGGCAGTTCGCCGTTTTCCTGAAAACTCGTGTGGGAGGCGCGTCCACAATGCCAAAGTTGCAGAAAAATGGGCGTTCCTTGGGCATGAACTGCATCCACAATTTGCTTCCAGGCAACTGCTTGTTCGTCGGAGTAAATACCGGGCGTATTTTGCCATCCATTGGCTTGCTTGGAAATCACGGTCGCCTCGGTAATAATTAAACTGGCGGTAGCCCGTTGAGCGTAATACTCGGCCATTAAGGCGTTGGGCATCCGTTCGACTCCCGCCCGGGAACGAGTCATGGGAGCCATTACTACCCGGTTTTTGAGGGGCAAACCTCCCAAGTCAAAAGGACTGATCAGTGCCGGCGATCTCATATAACTATCCTCCAACTTTATTCTTGATATCGTATCATAGGAAATCAAAAGGTGGGCAATGCCCACCCGATCGATCTTTAACCAATAGTCATGGCTAAATCATTGCTACTCACTATGAATGTAGCACTCCGCACGATGTCCGTTGCCGCATTTTGCACCAGACCCAAAATGTCGCCATTAGTCAGTTGAATTAGGGTGTCATTCCCCGAGACATTAAATACTAAATCTGTTAGACCGATCTCCCCCGCGATCGCCACTCGATCGCCCTGGCCAGCATTAAAATCAGAAATGCGATCGGCAGCAGTTACATCCCCTTCAGGAACAGCAGCAAAGGTGCGGAAGATGAAAGTATCGGCACCGTCGCCACCAGCGAGGATATCCAAACCCAAATCTCCCACCAAGTAATCGTTACCGCTGCTGCCAATTAAAATGTCATTCCCTTGTCCGCCCCGGATAAAATCATCCCCAGCACCACCTTCAATGATATCGTCACCGAGATTACCGTTAACCACATCAGAGTTATCGGAACCAACAACACTATCAATGCCATCTAAAGCCAAAATTCCCCGATCGCTTGTCGTAAGCTGAATCACCTCGTTGCCATCAGTTCTGGAGTTAGTGAGAACCGGAACTTTAATCGCATTGCTAGCATTCACCAAATTGTTCAGCAGCACAGCATCGGTAATCAGAGATGAAACTCGACCCGAGATTATGCCCTCAGTTACTCCAGCATAGAGAAGGATATTTCCCTGTTGAATTTGGTCCACTACATCCATTCCTTGGGTCACGTTCCCGAAGACAGCAAAGTCTCCGTCCAGGAAAGGATTATCTGCCAAATTAACAAAGAACTGAGACGAGGCTGAATCAGGATTATCGCCCACCCGCGCCATCGCGATCGCGCTGCGAACATTCCGCAACAGTGGTGCAGTCGTTATTCCCGCATCCTCGAAAGTTTGGCTGTAGATGGGTTCTGCTGCGCCGACAGGTTTAATTTCTAAAGGAATTCGGCGTTCCTGACCAGTTACCGGGTCAATAAAACCTCCCGTACCCAGCAGATCTGCGGGAAAATTCGGGTCTCGGCTTTGGGGATCTCCAGCTTGCACCACAAAGGGATTTGGTTCCCGTACCACTCGGTGAAAGGAAATTTGGTTGTAAAAGCCTCGTTCCACCAGATCGACAAAGTTACCTGAGGTAATGGGGGCATTTGTGCCGTCAACTGATATGGTAATTGAGGCACCATTCACCACCATTACCACCGTCGCCGGACCTGTTAACTGGGGTAAATCTTCCATTGCTGAATTCCTCTCGCGATTGAAATCTGTCTGATTATAGCAGTTCTCATCCTTTGTGTGATAATGGATCGGAGATTGCTTCGGGGGGGGGGGTAACTCCAAATCCCATAAGTTACTCGCTAGTCTCCCCCCTCGCAATGACAAATAGGCGATACCACATCAATGCATTCGAGATGAGCTATATATCAAATGTCCTGGGGGATACTGCCAAGTTCTGCGATCGACTGTTCGATGCGCCGTGCGATTTCCTTCAAAGCATCTGTTGGCGGGGTTCGACCGATGTCGTGAACCAACCAGTATTCTATCGCATCTTCCCAGGCACTGAACCGTTCTGCCATCAGGGGTCGATGTTCTGATTCGTCCAGGGCGATCGCCCGATCGGCCCTTATCAAATCTTCTTCCGTCAGGGATTGGGGGAAGCGTTCGTCATCAGAAACGATTATACCCCGTTCCGACAAAGCTGCGACAGCATATCTAGAAATCGGTCCGACATTATTCGCGCCCCGTTCCACCGCCAGTCCCCGGGAGAATGCCCGCCATTCCAGTCCCTGTTTTTCTGCTAATGCATTGAACAGCTGTTCAGCGAAGCGACTGCGATAATAATTGCCCGTACAGAGAAAGAGGATTTTCTTCATTTGTTATCTTATCGTATGGTGTGTGGTGCGGTGGGCGGTGCCCACCCTACAACTAACAACAGTTGCTTTCAGGCGCACAGCAATCACTGGCATCCTTATTCACCCGATAATCCACGCCTTTAGTTTCCCGGGGGTGGCGGATGCTGGGGCGAGAACAATCAAATACTCCCGCCTTTTCTAACGGAATCTCTACATAGGGTTCCACCGGCAAGAAATCGCCATGATAGGGACCGTTGGGGTTAGTCAAGATGTGGAAAGTCTTGTCGCAAACTGCTGTCCGCTGGCCCCGATCGTAGGTATGTCCGTCATCGTCCAACACCTGTTTCCAAGGTCCAGTATAGATCACTGCCTGATTCCGTTCCCAGCAAGGACCATCCTTTCCCTTAAAAGCTTGCACTGTCACAGAACGAAACTCAATTCCGTCAATCACCTGCCAAGGTTCTTCCTGGCGGCTGAGAATTTCCATCCCATAAAAACCCGCCTGTGCAAACATTTCAACAAAGGCATCTTCCCGGAAAGCACCGGCAATACAGCCACTCCACAGTTCCGGGTCATTGATAATTTCCGGAGTCGGGTCTTCATCGCAAACAATATCTGAAATTACCGCCCGTCCGCCCCGTTTCAAGACGCGATATATTTCGGCAAATAGCTGTTTTTTATCTTGGGGACGCACCAGATTTAACACGCAATTAGAAACCACCACATCAACGCTATTCTCTGCGATCAGGGGTTCTTCTTGCCGCAGGCGATCGCATTCTGCCTCAAACTTTGCCACCTGTGCGATCGAAGTAATCGGATGTGCCGACAACCACCGTTGCGCCGCCTCTAAATCCAAAGCCAAGTCTTGAATTTTTCCCTTGACAAACCGCACGTTATCGTAGCCAATTTTATGGGCAATATCATCTTGATATTTCTTGGCCAAGTTCAGCATTTCATCATTGAAATCAACCCCGAACGCTTTTCCATTTGCACCCACTTTCTGTGCTAAAATATAGCAAATTTTGCCCGAACCAGAACCCAAATCCAGAACTGTTTCGCCTGGCTTTACATAGCGACTGGGGTCGCCACAACCATAATCTTTCTCGATAATTTCGGCTGGCAGGATATCCAGATATTCGCTTTCGTATTTAGTAGCGCAACACAGACCATCCTCCACCTGACGGGCACCTGCTTGGTAACGTTCTAACACCGCGCTTTCGATATCATAGGCAGATTTTTGCATTTCAGTCAAACTTTCCATCATTTTTCTTTCTCTTGGACAATTATATCCTACAATTGCTATGTTAACATCAAATAATGGCTAGATTAATTTTTCCTGAGAATTCATGAGCAGCAGTTAAGAATAAGCTGTTCTGCGGGTTATCTTCATCCACACCGGTTAAATGCCGCTAATCCTCAGGACATCACTCAGGGTCGGACAGTAACTTGGCAGTCCTAAGCTAGCAGGATTAACTGCATTCTGGTAAGTAAAATGCCTCATTCGCATGCAGAACTTGTCCCAAGGGGCGATTTCTATCTTTACCCCGATCGCCCGCAACAATGATATTAACATATCTGCCAACCATATATACAAAGGCACGCGAAAATAAATCCTTTTCTCCAGATACTGGCAAATCTCTGCCACTACCTCATTAAATGCGATCGGCTCATTTCCCAATACCAATTGACGACTTATCGGTAAATTTTCTCCTGAATCTGGGGGATAATCGATCAGATAACTTACCACCGTAGCAATATCACGCCCGTGAATGAAGTGGAAACTGCCATCAGCTTGGAAAAAGCGCACCAAATTAATCCATTTGACAATCTCTGGCAGATCCGCTGACAAGTGGGAATAGGGTTTATCGGAACCCCCACCAAAGACTAAAGTTGGAAACAGGACCGTAATGGGAGGTGCGTGAGATAGTTTTGATAATTCCCGATAACAGTCATACTTAGAACGAATATAATCAGTTCCCAACTCACCCGCTTCCCGAAGCAATTGATTATTGCCGTCCAAAATGCTAGCCGTAGAAAAATATATTACTTGCTGACAGACATTCGGGTTCAGCAACTTCACCAATTCAACAGTTTTAGCCACATTCACTTCAAATACCTCTTGGGGGCCACCCCAAGCCGTTGCGACTAAAACTGCCACATCGATCGCCCCCAGTATGTCTCTAAATTGCTCAATTTCGCGCATATCTGCCTGTAAAATATTCACTCCTGGGCGATATTTACAGTCAAATTGCAGTTTCTCCCGATTCCGCACCAGTAAGTACAAATCGTACTCGGTTTCCTGAATCAGAGATTGGGCTATATAGTGACCGATACAGCCACTCGCACCTGTCAGAAAAATCCGCTTATTAGTCATTAACTATTTGTCCTGAGGACTTTATACCATTTTTGTCAAGCATTTCTGGGAAATACTTGCTAGCTTTTCTTCCTAGCATTGTTAAAATTTTATTAGTCGGTTTTAACCGACTTTAGCTATTAGCCCGGGGTTTGAACCCCGGGCGGGATGACTACGAACTGCCTTTTTTATCTAAGCAGCGGCTATTAGCCGATCCACTTGTTTGGCAGTTTCAAAGAAAAACTGCGCATTCTCCTCTGGCGTCCCTGGCAATATTCCGTGACCCAAGTTGAGAATATGACCTTTGTTGCCAGCTTTCTTAATGGTGTCGAAAATGCGATCGCGAATAAAATCTTGAGAACCAAACAAAGCACCGGGGTCTACATTTCCCTGTACTTTCATGTCCGCACCCAGCCGCTTCCGCGCCTCGGCCATATCCACCGTCCAGTCCACACTGACCATATCTACACCAGATTTGGCCATCAGTTCCAACACTCCCGCGCTACCACTAATGTACAATATTAATGGCGTATCGGGATAGACTTTTTTCACTTGCTTGACAACCTTTTGGTGATATGGTAATGCAAATACTTCATAATCTTGGGGACTCAGATGACCCGCCCAAGAGTCAAACATTTGCACCACCTGGGCACCGCATTCTATTTGATAGCAGACATAGGTCGCGATCGCATCGGCAATTTTATCCAGGAATAGATGCAACATCGCGGGTTCGCCAAAAGCCATCCCTTTAATATTGCTATAGTTTTTCGAGGTTTTGCCCTCGATCGCGTAAGCGGCCAAAGTCCAAGGGGCACCCACAAAACCCAGCACCGCTGCCTTATTGCCCACTTCCTGACGCAATGCCTGCAAAATCTCCCGGATGAAGGGCAGGGATTCCGCCGGTTCCAGGGGATGCAATTGCTGGATCTGTTCTATACTACGAATGGGCGGGTCGATTACCGGTCCTTTACTTTCGACAATGTCAAAAGGAATGCCCATTCCCGGCAGGGGCGTGAGAATATCCGAGAACATGATCACCCCATCCGGCTGGAAAGCTTTATAGGGTTGCAGGGAAATCTCGATCGCCAGTTCGGCATTTTCCGAGCGCTCGCGGAAGCTAGGATACTTATCCCGCAAGTCTCGGTACACCTTCATATAGCGACCCGCCTGGCGCATCATCCACACCGGCGGACGGGATAGCACCTCACCGCGAGTTGCCCGCAGTAGATAAGGAATCTGATCTGATTGGGATTCAGTCATGCTGTTAAATTTCTCGATCTTAGCAGGTAATGATTATAGTTCCTCTGGGACTTCCCAAAGTGCGATATTCTAAGAAAAATTGGCGCGATACAAGTAATTGATGGATATAACAGAATTTTTCCAACTCAGTGCAGGCAAATGGTTTTCCCAACGCACCGTTCACCATCTGGATAAAAAAGACCTAGAGATCGGCAAGTCAAATTTGGTCATAGATTTCCTCCCCCAGACTGACCCCGACTTGAGCCAACTCTGCCAAAAACACCACATTGACCCCGGGTTAGCCTTGTGCGGTACTCGCGTCACCTGGGATGGCACCGTCGGACGGCAGGCCAAAAAAGATAGCGGTGCCACGGTTTTGGTCGCAGTGGCCGATGGAGAGGAACCCACCAAGGGCACATTACTACATTCGGGAAACTCCCCTGACCTTGACCTCCCGAAAGGACATTACATCATCGGACCCGACCAAGTCCTCACGTTAATTATCTCCTCTGACACCACGCAGATTGAAGAGCGCCTGTGGTTTGCCTCGGACAACTTGCGGTTTCGCACTAGCACCTGCAAACTCCCTAGCGGTTTCAACGTCACCTCCTTTTGCTCGGAAATTCGCATGGGGGTGACTGCGCCGCCCAAACCCGCCACTCCCGAATGACCCAATTTCCCTCACAAGTCATGGCGGCGAATTGCTACGGAATGCCTATGTAGGTTGGGTTTCCGCACGAACCCCAACAGCAATATAGTGCTTACGGTGGGTTAGAATAAGTTAACCCACCCGACAATTAATGAGTAATTCACCCGCCGGGGGTTCAAACCCCCGGCTAATAGCTCAAGTCGGTTAAAAATGACCAATACAATTTTGCTTAAACTAATTGTCTGACTTTTTAATAAAATGGTATAAGAAAATTATTTTAATGATACAGCCCATGACCAACACTAACCAACTTCGCCTTCAACTCAACTCCGAAATCGATCGACTCTCTCCGGGAGACCTCGCCCAACTCCTCGAACTCGCCCGCAAACTCCGACAAGCTAGGGAACTCAAACCCGATATAGAGTATGCTATGGCTTGGTCCCAGTGGTTCGAGGAAGTCGATCGCTTGGATATTTTGACCGACGACGGGATGGCAGAAAATCCTTCCGTTATAGTCTAAAAGTACCGCGATCGAGGCTTATATATGTGATTATCTGTAATGTATTAGAAACGATCGTTATCTAACTAGATTGATATGGCTAAAGATCTTTACCATAATGCAGTCCGTCACGGACTTGAAAGAGAAGGTTGGACAATTACCCACGATTCCTTGGAGATCGACTTCGGTGATGTGCTTCTGAAGATCGATCTAGGTGCAGAGCAGTTAATTGCAGCACAGAAGCAAGGTGAAAATTTTGCAGTAGAAATCAAGAGCTTTTTCGGGGTTTCTACTATTTATTAATTCCATCTTGCCTTGGGACAATATTATAACTATCGTTTTGCCCTGAAAGCAGTGGAACCCGAACGTATTCTGTATCTTGCAGTTCCACTTTCAACTTACGAAGACTTCTTTTCAAGACGGTTTACCCAAATGATTGTACAAGAGGTACAGATCAAATTAATTGTGTTTAACCCATTATCAGAGAAAATTGTACAATGGAAAAGCTAGAGCGTCATCGCGCGATCGCAAAACAAATTCTTACTGAATATAGCAAAATAAAACCTTCCTATGGGGAGGTAGAAGCTTACACGTGTTTTGACGAACAAGGGGAACATTATCAGGTGATTCGGACAGGTTGGCACAAGCATCGGCGGATTTATGGATGTTCGATTCATATCGATCTCAAGGATGACAAGATTTGGATAATATATGACAACACTGAGATTGGCATTGCTAATGAGTTGCTCGATCGCAATATATCCAAACAGGATATTGTGTTAGCATTTCACGAGCCTTTTGCACGTCAGTTTACCGAGTTTGCTGTCGGATAACTTAACAGTACGATCGCCATTCTTTTAGGCGATCGCCTGCGAAATTACCTCGGTAATTTTAATCGATATCGTCCGGGTTAACGCCCATTTCTAGTAACCGCTGGGCTAATTTTTCAGCACGTTTGCGTTCGGTTTCAGCCCGTTGGCGTTCGGTTTCAGCACGTTGGCGTTCGGTTTGTGCCTGTTGTTCCAGGGTTTTGATTTTGGTTTGTTCTTCCTTAATTAATTGCTCCACCAGGGGAGGATCGAGCAGTTCTTTCACCGAGAAAAATAGCTGCTCAAGCTGACCGGAAATAATTGAGGTATCTTCTGTAAAATCATCCCAACTATATCCTTCTTCACCATGATTAACAAACACTCTAACTCGTTTCTTTTTCGGGTCTACTATCCAATATTGGGCAATTTCAGCCATTTCGTATTCATTGCGTTTAATCACATAATCTTCCCGGCGATCGCTGCTGACAATTTCTACCACCAGAATCGGCTTTTCGTCAAAATCTAAAACCCCTGCCCCTGGGCGATCGCTGATTTGCTCCCAAAGACTTTGATTACAAACGATCGCATCAGGAATTCGGGAGGAATTGTCCTCAGTTCTAACACCGACAGTGGTTTTGGCCACCAAAGATAAATTTTGGGCAGCAAAGTAGCGCTGCAACTTGTAGACTAAAAATTCACAGATTTTTGTGTGTTCTAGAGTTGGTGTGGACATCGGTATTAATTGACCCCTGACTAATTCATAGATAACATCCGGTTCTCCTTCATAGTCGAGATATTCTTGGAAGGTTAACAGATGTTCCTTTTCTTGAGGTTCCTTGATGGCCACCGACCTTGCTGGGACGACAGCTTGTGTCATATTCGACCTCCATTGCGATTTTTCGCGCAGCGTTCGCGTTCATTGACTATTATATCTTATCTTAGCTTATTGGACCTCTTGACCGTCAGTACAGTTGGGACGATCGGGTACAGACCTCCGAAAGCTGCAACACCCTCAACTACCTACACTTGCGATTTTTCGCACGGGCCCCCGACCCTGGGAGTGGGGTAGTGCTCCTGATGTAATGATAGTAAATCCACTAACCGTTGTTTCAGTGGGATATAATCATTACTTGTGGAGCGCTACCCAAAGGGAGGAAGGTAATTTTAATGGATGTCGTCCGGGTTAACTCCCATTTCGAGTAACCGCTGGACTAATTGTTCAGCCCGTTGGCGTTCAGTTTCAGCCCGTTGGCGTTCAGTTTCAGCCCGTTGGCGTTCATTTTCGGCCCGTTGGCGTTCGGCTTGGGCCTGTTGCCGTTCTGTTTCGGCCTGTTGTTCCAGGGTTTTGATTTTGGTTTGTTCTTCTTTAATTAATTCCTCCACAAACGGCGGATCGAGCAGTTCTTTCACAGATAAAACTAGCTGCTCAAACTCACGAGAAACAATTGAGGTATCTTCAGCAAAATCTACAAAACTATATCCTTCTTTATTTCTCGGATTAGCACAGACCCGAACGAGTTTCTTCTTGGGGTCTACGATCCAATATTCGGGAATTTCCGCCATTTCGTATTCATTGCGTTTAATCACATAATCTTCCCGGCGATTGCTGCTGACAATTTCTATCACCAGAATCGGCTTTTCGTCAAAATCCAAAACTCCAGCCCCGGGGCGATGAATAACTTGCTCCCAAACAGTTTGGCTACAGACTACCAAATCGGGAATTCGGGATGAATCTTCTTCCGTTCGTACAGCTGTCGCTAATGCGTTTGCGACTAAATCCAAGTTTTGAGCAGCAAAGTAGCGCTGGAACTTGTAAATCAGAAACTTGCAAATATTGGTATGTAAGTGAGTTTGTGTGGACATCGGTATTAGTTTACCCCTGACTAATTCATAGATAACATCCGGTTCTCCTTCATAGTCCAGATATTCTTGGAAGGTTAACAGATGTTCCTTTTCTTGAGGTTCCTTGATGGCCACCGACCTTGCTGGGACCACAGCTTGTGTCATATGAGACCTCCCTTGGGTTGCGATCGCGTTCTTTGACTATTATATCTTATATTAGCTTATTTTTCCTCTGTCCGAACTACTGTCAATAATTCTCCGTTAATGATATAGGTTGTCATTGCGAGGGGGGGGTACGTAGCGACTAACTTAATACTCGATTGAGTTAACCCCCCCCCCCGAAGCAATCCCCGTCCCATATGAGATGAAGAATGTTTCTGCGTCGTCGGTGAGATTGCTTCGGGGGGTTTCCGGGCGGCGATCTCTAAATTATCGGTTTTGGTTTACCCCCTCGCAATGACAAATTGTTAACTGAGAAGTATTGGAACTACTGTAAACTTAAAGTCAATGATTTAGGATTGCTAGATGAGCGGGATTGTCGGTATTCTCAACGGCGACGGTCAACCCCTTGACCCCGCCCTGTTACAGACTATGACGGAGTTGATGGCATTTCGCGGCCCCGATGCCCGGGATACCTGGACTGACGGTTATGTCGGTTTCGGTCACGCCCTCTTGCGGACCACCTGGGAATCAGCAACAGAACGGCAACCCCACAGTCTCGATGGGAAAGTTTGGATTACTGGGGATATCCGCCTGGACCGGCGCGAAGATTTGATTGACCAACTGCGTGCTTCCCGACGAAATCTAGAGAAGGACGTTCGTAGTAAACGCTTTAGCGTTTCCCCGTTCGCCGTGACAGATGTTGACCTGGTTTTGCACGCCTACCAGCTTTGGGGAGACGCTTGTTTGGAACGACTGAGTGGAGATTTTGCCTTTGCTATTTGGGATGGCCCCCAGCAGCGCTTGTTCTGCGCCCGAGACCAGTTTGGGGTCGTGCCTTTTTTCTATGCAACAATCGGAAAAAGCCTGATTTTTAGCAATACTCTCAACTGTCTGCGCCTGCACCCACAGGTATCGGATAGATTTAATGAAGGGGCGATCGCGGATTTCCTGCTATTTAGCATGAATATGGATATGGCGACCACCACCTTTGCCGACATCCAAAAGTTGCCCCCCGCCCACACCCTGATTTGGTCGTCCGGCGAGGTGCGCGTCCGGCGTTACTGGCAGTTGCCCGAAGCAGTAGAATACCTGCGTTACCAGCGTCCAGAGGAATATGTCGAGCAGTTTCGGGAGTTGTTTGAAAGGGCAGTTACGGATAGACTGCGGACCAACAGTGCGGGCACCCATTTAAGCGGGGGAATGGACTCCACCAGTATCGCTGCCACTGCCTATAAATTAATGACAGCAACCGGTTCCCCTGTTGATTTTCGGGCCTACGCGATCGTCTACAAACATCTCATTCCCGACGACGAAGGAGACTATGCTCAAGAAGTAGCCCAGATGGCAGGTTTTCCCATTGAATACCTCGTGGCGGAAGACTACATCGGGCAGGCCCCTGGAGAACACCCAGAATACATCTATCCCGAACCTCTATTGATTCCCGAGCAAGTGGCGGAAGTGGAGATTACGCGGCGCATAGCAGGGTACAGTCCGGTGCTGCTAGCTGGGTTTGGTGGCGATCCGGCCCTTTATCCAGCGCCCTCTTCCCAGGATAAGTCGCTACAAAATCAGAATAATGCCTTGGGTTACATCCGCTCTCTTCGTACACGGGTGAGGTTGCGAACCCGGTTGCGCCAGTGGCTGAAAAGAGAGCAGCAAGAGCAGCAAGAGCAGCAAAAGATTGATTTTCCTGACTGGTTTAACCCAGATTTCGCAGAACGAATGCAATTGAAAGGGCGACGGGAAGAAATATACAATGTCTCACCGCAGAGAGACCGGTACGGAATGGCCGCTGCTCCCTTGTGGTCTAATATATTTGCTTGGTCCGATCCGGGCTTCAGTGGCTTCCCCGTTAAAGTTCGCTTTCCGTTTTTCGATTTGCGCTTAGTGCTATACTTGTTGTCGGTGCCGTCAGCACCCTGGTTTGAAAATAAATTCTTGCTCAGGGAAGCCATGAAAGGCATGTTGCCAGAGTCCGTGCGCCAGCGACCCAAAACAACCCTGGGAGGGTTTGCCCATTACAACTGGGTGCAGCAGTCCGGTATCCAACCCTGGATGATAGAATTGGCAACCACCGCATCCCTGACACCATATGTCAACACAGAACGCCTGTTGCAAAGACTCAACGCATTAGCAGAACTCACCCCTGTGAGCTATAATCAGACTAAGCCAGCCCTGCAACTGGCTTACTGGCTCCGCCACCAACGATGAAAAGCAACACAGGATTTATCCTATAGCCCTTGCAGAACTCACCTCTGTCAGGGATAATAATCAATTTGCTACCGAGAAAAAATAGACCCGAAGACGGAGTTTTTGATAAAAATATTGACTGATGAGGAAAGATAGTCTATATTGGAACTAGAAAACGGCGGGGGAGAGAACATTTTTGGCAGATTGTTTGTGTAAGTCGCAATTTGAGTTATAATCAGAGGAGACCAGCCCGGGAACTGCCATAGTGGCCGGGCCACAAACAACGTCTAGCAGTCAAGACCAGACCAATTTTATCCAATATTTGAAATTCTGGAGGAAAACCATGGCAGAAATAACTACTTCCCAAGATACTGCGAATCAAAAGGAATACCACCGTCCCAAACTGCGTAAATTTGGCAATGTCAGCGATCTGACGTTTACTACTCAA
Organism: Hormoscilla sp.; assembly: GCA_051439505.1. Classification (GTDB taxonomy): domain Bacteria; phylum Cyanobacteriota; class Cyanobacteriia; order Cyanobacteriales; family Desertifilaceae; genus Hormoscilla. Next base: position 69,814 of record JBFRWI010000226.1, read on the forward strand.
ACTTTCCGAGGATCCGATGGCGGTTCGGGCTTGAATCAATATGCCTCGTAATTCAAACTTCTGAGTTTTTTACCTTGAATGTCGCGATCGGTCTAGCACTGTACCCGGTTGCCTGCCCAAAGGGCATAGGGTCAGTGTCTGGATGAATCGCGATCGACAAATAAACACTAGCGATCGCATGAGCATTGTAGATGGAATTGGGCAAACTTTTAGATATACGACTTATGGCTTAACCCTACAGGCTAGCAGACATCTACCGGGTTTAATCCCTGCCAGTATCAATGCCCCGGTAGATGTCAGGGTAGATTTGATGAGAGAGTCGGAATCGCAACTGCCGTCACCAGAAGTAGAGGCGGTTTCGTCTGGACTGAACCTGTTGTCCAAAGCAGATGGAACTTATTTTCATCTCTGGTTTCGCGGTGACGGACAACTTGATTTTGATGTCAATTCTGAGGGCACTCACATCCGGGCAAGTTGGGATCGATCGGTGATAGAAGAAGTGACAGCGCTATTATTGGGGCAAGTTTTGGGCTTGGCTTTGCGGTTGCGGGGTATCCTTTGTCTTCATGCTTGTGTAGTGAGAATTGGCCAGCAGGCGATCGCGATCGTGGGGGAGACGGGGGCGGGGAAATCAACGACGGCGGTGGCCCTCGCTAGGCGGGGACATTCTATTCTCTCTGATGATATAGCAGTTCTTGACGATCGCCGGGATCGTTTCCTAGTGCAGCCCGGTTATCCGCGCGTGCGATTGTGGCCCAAGTCCATTAAGGCCCTGTACGGGTCAGAAGTTGACTTGGCGAGGGTGTTCAGCTTTTCGGAGAAACGCTTTGTGAACTTAACCGACAACATTAATAAAACTGCGGGTGAAACAGGGTGGCAGTTTCATCACGAACCCCTCCCCTTGGCGGCTATTTACATTCTGGGAAAACGGCAGCCTTTCTTGGCAGAAACGGCGATAGAACCAATTCCCCCAGCAATGGCGGTGATGATGTTGATGGCCCAGCGATCGGCAATTCATTTAAAATTAGATATGGAGAAGCAAGGGCGGGAGTTTGCAGGTATTAGTCGCATGGTGAGAACGGTGCCGGTGCGAAAAGTGACTCCCAGGGACAGTTTGGATGCTTTGCCTCAATTGTGCGATGCCATTTTGGCAGATTTCGCTAATATAACTACGCCAGAGAAATGCACTCAACTTTCAAAAACACTCGATGGCTAATGTACCAAACGTTTACATAATTGGCGGTTGCAATGGTTCGGGCAAAACGACCACCGCGATGCAATTGTTGCCAAATAGTTTAAATTTGCTTGAATATGTCAATGCTGATGAAATCGCGGCTGGACTTTCACCATTTAATCCTGAATCTGTCGCCATCCAAGCTGGAAGCTTGATGCTAGAAAGGTTAAATTCGCTATCCGACGCTGGGGCTGATTTTGCGTTTGAAACAACCCTCGCCTCGCGCCATTATGTCCGATTATTGCAAAAATGTAAAACCAAAGGGTATGTGGTTAATTGAATTTATTTTTTTCCTCGTTTCTAGGCTCGGCCTAGAAAATGCCGCTCCTGGAGGCAGAGCCTCCTGCTCGGACTTGAGGCACAGCCTCTCGATTGGCATTCCCAGGCAGAGCTGGGAACGAGTAGTAAAATTTCATAAACAGGAAAAAAATCAATGAATTTTGCCCAGTATGAAACAGACTTTTACGCTTGGACTCAGTACCAAGCTGAACTATTAAGAAGCAAAAATATTGAGCAGCTGGACTGGACTCATTTGGCTGAAGAAATTGAAGATATGGGACGTTCGGAAAAAAGACAACTGGAAAGTCCCTTAGAAGTTCTGATAATGCACTTGTTAAAATGGCAATTTCAGCAAAATTTACGCTCTCGTAGTTGGCAGTTGACCCTGAAAGAACAACGACTCCGCTTAGAAAAACTCTTACAAGATAATCCCAGTCTAAAATCTAATCTGGAAGATGTCATTGAGAGGATTTATCCCCTAGCTGTGGTGAGTGCAGAACGAGAAACTGGCTTGTCTTCGTTTCCTGAAACTTGTCCCTATTCTCTAACCGAAATTTTGTCTTTCGATTTTTTACCAGAAGCTTATTTTTAAATCAGGTAGAACTTTATTTCGCGTCTCTACAAATATCAGCCTCAGATGGGAGGGAGTGCTATTTATAATAGTGAAGCAGCCAAGCCAATCGTTTATCAGCCCGAAATCTGGAATTCAATTACTGGAGGTATCGATGAATCCTAAACATCCCCCCCTTTCCCCACTGCATCAAAAAATTGATGCCGGCGTGAAAAAAGCTATTGCAGAGGCGATCGAGAGACATCGCCAACTGGGCGAATCAATTAGTATTTGGCAAGATGGAAGGGTTGTCACGATCGAGAGCGATCGCATCCCACCTCTGGAAAAAGATTGATAGCTTTTTTCCAAATAGTTAGCGACAGCGTAACCCAACAGCGCCGTTTCTCTCACCCGGAGTTAAACCTGACTAAAGCAATGAACTCAACCCTAACAGAATCCCTAGATCTACTTTTGCCCAATCTGGTACCAACATTAGTTAAACCTGATGCAGTATTGGGTTTAAAAGCATTGGCAAATAATCTAGCCCCCATTCTGCGGGGTGGCTTTGAATGTCGCCTCAGTGCTAACTCTCCCCAAGTAGATTTGCAGCAGTGCATTGTCCGGGAAAAGAGGGAGTTAGAATTATTGCGAGAGTTAATTGCTGCTACAGATGGTGGGGTATCCGCACATCCAGGTTGGTCCCAATTACAGGATTTTCTAGCTGAGTGGTCCGATCCATTATCATTACTCCATAACAGCATACCCGAAATCTGGCTGGAGTTTGACATTAATAACTCCGACGTGAAATTGCCCCTCCCGGCTATTTTCTTCGGCTTGCCCCAAGACGTCTCCCCAGCAGTTGACCGCTATGCGATCGCCACAAAATCCCTCAACTTGCTGCTAGGTTCGGAAGGTTGGCGCGAGTGGCAATCAAATCTCGATCGCTGCTTTGGGGCTTGTCCCGATGGAGTATTTGTCAGTCACATCGGCGTGATGCTATCGAGAAAGGCACCGGCTTTGCGAGTCAATGTCAAGCGTTTGCAACCAGAGAAGCTAATTCCCTATCTGCAAGAAATTGGCTGGCCGGGGGAAACCCAGGAACTGCAAGCGTTGATGAAGCAGTTGTTTAGTTTAGTCGATCGGATAACGGTTTGTCTGGATGTCGGTAAGAGGATTTATCCCCAAATTGGCTTAGAATGTATTTTACTCAATCGACCTCAACAGGAATCTCGCTTGGCTATTTTACTAGATCATTTAGTAGAACAAGGGTTGTGCGCACCGTCAAAGGGAGAGGCATTGTTAAAGTGGCCCGGTCAAACTACTCCCGTTAACGCTAAGGCCCCTTGGCCCGATCGCTCGATCGCAGCTTCCCTTTTACAGCCTCGGGAACGCTTTACTATATTCGATCGCCAGTTAAGCCATATAAAAATTGTTTACGGACGGGAAGGTCAGCTAGAGGCGAAAGCCTATCTGTGGTTTGAACATCGGTGGTTATCTAGAGAAAGCGAAAATGTGCAGGTAAAATCAGAGAAAAAATTAGATTTAGATAGATTTTATTCTACGGAATCAATTACTGCCTGGAAACAGATTATCGGCGAAGACCTCCATTACCATTTTGGGTATTTTCGCGGGTCGGAAGATTTAGAAACCGGCTTAAGGCAAACGGTGAGGAATTATTACGATTATATTA
>JBFRWI010000227.1:0-51028 GCA_051439505.1 Hormoscilla sp.
TGGTGCTCAAGCGCGGTGGAACCACGCCGAACCATCCCGAACTCGGAGGTGAAACATTGTAGCGGCGACGATACTTTCGGGGTGACCCGACGGGAAAATAGCTCGGTGCCAGGATGATTATTTAAAAGTAAAGCCCCTCAAGTAATTGAGGGGCTTTACTTTTTGGTGAGAGATTGGTTCATTTGCGCACCCGACGTTTGGTTTCTTCGTGCCAGTAGGCGGTAAGAATTTGGGGATTGGGTAGTCCATGGAGACAGACGACTCGCAGACCTCGAAGGACGTCAATGAACTGAGAGTAAGGGGTCTTACGTAAGATGCGGTCATTTAAAGTGAAAGTGATAGCGCCGTGGCTAAATTGCTTGCGCCCATACAAGAGAGCAATTTTGATCATGGCATCGTCAATTGCCCGTTGCTGCTGGCGGCGTTGCAGGTGATTGCTGTCAAGATTGCGACTGGCGATCGCCAGGGTGCCGATTTTGTCCTGGTTGGTATCCCTCTCGACTATTAGGCTAATCTGTTTTTTTGTCTGCATAGTGTTTTCTGTATAGCTCTATAATTAAAGACTACGTAGGTGGTAAATGTTTCTTGAGGACAAATTCTTAAATTTATCCTCAAGATGCTCCAGACAATACTAAACTTGGGCTACAGATAGCAGGCGATCGCCTGCTGTGGCTGTCCCCCTTTTGGTGGATTATACCATAAAAATGCTGATTAAGCAACTAGCAACGGACAGGCGATCGGGACTACAATTATTGCCAATTAAGCAAAGATGAAGCGAAAAATACCTTTAGCATGGCTACAACTGACGCGGGAAAAAGTGCGTCTGACTGTAGCAATTTCAGGAATTGTATTTGCAGATATTTTGATGTTCATGCAGTTGGGTTTTATGAATGCTCTGTTTGAAACAGCAATCACTATCCACAAACATCTGCGAGGCGATTTGGTATTAATGAGTCCCGAATCTGTTAACCTGATCAACATGGAAAGCTTTTCACGGCGCCGCTTGTTCCAGGCGTCGGGGTTTAAGGGGGTGAAATCTGTTAGTCCTCTGTATATTGGTCTGGGCAACTGGAAAAATCCCCAAACAAATGTTACTCGTGGGATTCAAATTTTTGCTTTCGATCCGGCAAGACCAGTGTTTAATATTGCCGCATTAAATCAACAGTTAGATACGATTAAACTCCCAAACGTGTTGCTATTTGATGAAGCTTCGCGACCGGAGTTTGGCCCAGTGGCTGAAAATTTCAAGCAGGGTAATCCTGTGACAACTGAAGTTAATGGTCGCCGAATTAAAATTGGCGGTCTGGTGAACATTGGTTTGAGTTTTGCTCTAGATGGAAATCTGTTTACTAGCGACCTGAATTTAGTGCGGCTCTCCAATAATCGGTCTATTAACGAAGTCGAGGTTGGTTTAATTACCCTAACGCCGGATGCTAATGCTAAGGAGGTTCAAAAAACGCTAGCGGCTAATTTGCCTAAAGATGTCCGAGTGCTGACGATGGCAGAATTTATAAATTTTGAACAAGAATATTGGAAAAATAGCACGGCGATCGGGTTTATTTTTGGACTAGGTGTGGGCATGGGGTTTATTGTTGGAATTGTGATTGTTTATCAAATACTTTATACTGATGTAGCAGATCACTTAGCTGAATATGCTACTCTCAAAGCAATGGGATATACAGACCTGTACCTGTTGCAGGTTGTATTCCAAGAAGCGCTGATTTTATCAATTTTAGGTTATTTTCCCGGCTTGGCTATCTCCTGGGTTTTGTATGGACTGACCGCTAAGGCCACGTTTCTGCCGATCGCGATGACGATTGCCAATTTATTGCTGGTGCTGAGTTTGACAGTCTTGATGTGTACGATTTCTGGGGCGATCGCGGTGCGGAAACTCCGGGCAGCGGATCCAGTTGATATCTTTTAAGGCAGTATTTTTTAGTATAATTAACTGATGGAGCGAACACAAGTCGTCTCAATTAAAAATCTCAACCATGCTTTTGGTCAGGGGTCACTGCGCAAACAGGTGTTGTTTGACATTAACTTGGAATTGTACTCTGGGGAAATTGTGCTCTTGACGGGACCTTCTGGATGTGGTAAAACTACAATGCTGACCTTAATTGGTGGTTTGCGATCGGTTCAAGCAGGCAGTCTGAAAGTTGTAGGACAAGAATTGTACGATGCTAAAAAAGAACAGCTCGTTAACATTCGTCGCCAAATTGGGTATATTTTCCAGGCCCATAACCTCCTCAGGTGCTTAACAGCACAGCAAAACGTACAAATGTCGATCGATTTGCATGATGAACTGCCCGGATCGCAACCCCGATCGATCCAAATACTCTCAGCGGTGGGGTTAAGAGATTATATTGATTACTATCCGGAAAATCTTTCTGGTGGACAAAAACAACGAGTGGCGATCGCCCGTGCTTTGGTCAGTCATCCTGCCTTGGTATTGGCGGACGAACCCACAGCGGCCTTAGATAGTAAATCCGGTCGCAACGTTGTCGAATTGATGCAGCAACTAGCCAGAGATCAGGGGTCTACCATCTTGATAGTAACTCACGATCGTCGCATCCTCGATATTGCCGATCGCATCTTGGAGATGGAAGATGGGCGTCTCGTTGGCTCCCCGGTGACATCTGCAAGTTAGTTGCCATTAGTAAACAATGCACCCTGTTCACATCTGGAAATGACATCACCGAGTTAAGGTCCTTCGTTATCGAGACCGGGAAGTACGCGAACTCCGATTTTTTCCACTGGTTCCACGAGGATTTTTTCCGCTAGTTGCACGAGGAGCTTTGGACTTGAATGAACTAGAAGATGTGGCGTGAGTATCTTCCATAATACGCGGGTTACTGCGTATTGTCACATTGCCTTCATCACGTTGATCTAGCACTAGGAGCGGCGTCGGTTTTGCCTTTTGATCCCAATGCAGGCCAACCATGTATCCTTGAATTGTCGGTTGCCAGGTATTATGATCTGCTGTCGGGCTAAGATAGGTTTCCATGCAGTCAATAATGTCACTAATCGTTTTAGAACTCGCCTGGGTGGGTAATTTCGTCAGACTTATCTGAATCCGGAATAGAACTCTTTGTTTCTCTTTCGCCCCTTCTCCTGTATTATATGTGACATCAAATGTCTGACTCACCTTACGGCCTTTGCCTGTGGTTGATTCCTTGTTGTTGCCACCACGCAGAGCTGGTCCCACTTGTTCTTTCACCTTCACTTTAATCTGGTTCACGACCGCAAAATGAAACACCTCCTCGTCCATCCTCATTCTCAGATATTCCAAGTTAAATTCCCGGGAGTGAACCAAATCGGGATTTGTTTCCATTTTTGTGATCGTAGCTTGAGCTAGCTTATACTTTTTTTGCAGCTCTTTGTTCTTAAATTCCTCAAACTTGATTTTCTTTTCCAGCCCTTTAATAATTCTGAATTTGACAAACAACCCGCCACCAATCAGGACTAACAAGAGTATAGCTGATGGGGCAAGCAAGATAGGCACAAGCAAGGAATTTTCTGAGGAAGCTGAATTTGGTTGGGCAGGAGTTTGAGCCAAAGTGGGTTGATGGAGTATGATCCGGTTGAGCATGGTAGATACCTGGTCGAAATGATAATTTATCGTCTGCTTTGATAGATTGCACCACACTACAGTCACTAGATCGCAAGCCGGAGCGAATTTATGCGAGCGGTGGTTGCTGAAATCCTTATACTGCAAGGGTTTGGTCGCTGTTCCTCCATAATAGTTGCACAAATGATTTCGGCTCACTATATACGCAAAACTAACTAAAATTGAGCTCTGGGCGATACTAGCTAGCGAGCTGGCCTGGACTTGGCCATCGCCTGCTTCTGGTGCTAGTCTAGCAATTTTCGCCCTCTTCTCGACGGTGGCTTGATTTGCCACATGCTGCTGGGGCAGTCGCTTCGGAACCGGTTGGTGACCATCGGTGCAAATTGTTAACTTTCTTTAAGGACATCTGATTCCCTCAGCATCGACAAGTTTCCCCCTCTGTTGGGAGGTTGGTTTTGTACCGCACTGCCAAAATTGACTTATGCTTGCCTATGAATTAAGGTAGTTACACTGGTCTTAGACAGATGTTTTCATGGCACATCAGGTAGATGTAAGGAATATTTTGAGAGGCGTCCGCCCTGCTGTATAATATACTATACAATAATTGCGAATACTGTATATTATATTATTACTTAGTTAAGAAGCACCCTTAAGAAATCGTGAATCTACATAGTCCGACTGTCAGTAGCAGCGAGTGTGAAAGCAGATACCTTGTCAGTTGGGTTCGGTGGGCCGTACACACAGTCAGTCAGTTGTCAGTTGTTGTCAGCATTATTCGGTGTCGGTGAGATAATTCTGTAATGAAGCCAAAATACTTCACGATCTTTCGTTGACCTCCTCCCGCACTATCTTCAGTTGGTGAAGCTAGTTCCGGCTACTTATAAAGCAAATACATAAACTCTTTACTATTTCAGAGAGCTTGGTGCAAAAAAATGTTTCGGGTGTGGTCTTGCGCCCGGAGATCTAACATCGGATCTCCGGCGACTGGGATATCCCCCCATACAGGATCAACGGGCGCAAGACCACCCTATTACTTATGCACTGCAACTACCGGTAGTTCAAGCCCCACCAAGGACGAATGTTCTTAAACTATAACTTTTGTTAACTTTTGTTAACTTTAATTCTATTTGTCCCTAAAGTAGGGCAAAATGTAAATATAAATACAGAAAAAGGCTAAGAGAGGGTGAAATAGACCGCTATTCGACAAGAGGTGATTATCGTGAAATTGTTTGAGCGTGGTGCCGGCTACCAAGATGAGCCGATCGAGATGAACGAGGGGTTCTCAGGTGCCGACCAAAATCAAGATTGCCCATTATGGTGCTATCCCAGGCACATGCCAGTCCCCCAAGGACCGATCGACCGCAAATGTCGTGGTATTGCTCATAGCACCCACCAAACGGCGGAATCTGAGTTTGCCGCTCTCAATGTTAAACCGGTAGTAAGTGCAGGAGACCCAGTCATGTCAACAGCAAAATCCCGTGTCAAGCAAGAAGTGGCCAAAACGCATCGCACCAATATTCTCGAAAATCTGGAACATCGATTGCAGGTTGCCAGATCCAGAGGAGACCAAGAGTTGATCCGTCAGTTGGAAAAGGAAAAAGAACAAATTTCTTAATCCATTGGTGGTGAACTAAATGCCAGCAATTAAGAAACCCGGTATGAGCAAAAAACCGGGTTTCTTTCATTGCTGGTGAATTGGTTGTTTGATCTGGTGCGGGTCGATGGCGGCCCTTGTGGCGATCGCGATCGGGATGGCAGATCATTACCAGGCAAGGGTTTGAGCAGATTCGCTGAGGCAGCTACGATGATCGGGAAAAAATCGCCCCTCGACTGCAAAAAAAGTCAGAAAATCCCCCTCCAAAACGTCTAATATATGGAGAGTCGATTTGACAAAAGAAAAAACATGAACAGATTTTCGACGGCCTTAAAGGTGCTCACCGCCTTCTTGCTCGCAGTGCAGCTGTTTTTGATGGTGTCCCCGGCGGCAATGGCCCAGGATATGCCAGCTGTAATAGCTCCTGAGGGCATCTGTACTATGGATATCAACCAATGCGGCAATTCGGGTAGCTGCACTTGCCCGGATGGATATGAATATAATTCAATTGTCGGGTATTGCTTGATCGACGACATCGATGATGCAACGAGCCGGGGAAGTGGGAGTGGGGTTAAAAGCTCCTGTTCAATTCAAGCGGAGGTTTTGCCTACTACATGTACTCGTGATGTAAATCAGGTTGGTTATCCCAGCAAGTGCCTTTGCCCGGGTTCTACCCATTACGATCAGAGATTTGGTCAGTGCGTGGCCTCGTTTCGGTAACACTCCGGCCCGGGGCAGCCTTGTGAGAGACTCTGAATGCTTTCGGTAGCCTTGACCCCAGGATTCTAGCCCGGACCGCCAAGACTTTCAGAACCCGTAGAACGATCGCCTGTTCTACGGGTTCTTTTGTATCCCATATTATATTGAAAATTGAAAATTGAAAAGCCGTTATTTTTCTATTCATGAACATCTATAACTATTTCAATTGACCATTGACAATTAACAATTTGAAACCCATTACATCCCGTCTCCCAACGTCTATTTGGACTTAACTTGCATTTGTCTGAGTTAGGACAAACGTCCATAATGGCCAAACATCCGTTGATTTTAATTATCCCAACGTCTATTTGGACTTAACTTGCATTTGTCTGAGTTATCCTAACGTCCATAATGGCCAATCATCCGTTGATTTGGGTTAGCCAAACGTCGCTCAGGGCCAAACCAACGTTGATTTTAGTTAGCCAAACGTTTATCAGGGCCAAACATCCGTTGATTTGGGTTAGCCAAACGTCGATTATGGCGAAACTAACGTCAATTTTGGTTAAAATAACGGTAAGTATGGCCAAAAGTAGTCGATTATGGCGAAACTAACGTCGATTTTGGTTAAAATAACGGCAAGTATGGCCAATAAAAGGTTGATTTGGGTTAGCCAAACGTCGATTATGGCGAAACTAACGTCGATTTTAATTAGCCAAACGTCGCTCAGGGCCAAACCAACATTGATTTGGTTAGACCAACGTCGATAAGGGCCAAACCAACGTTAAAATCTGCAAGATAAACGTTTGTAGGAGCTGCATTATTGGTACATTATTAAACCGCAAGTCCCAAATCTGCTCATCCGCAGACTGCAAACGGGGCAAGAACGGGTGTGGTCAAAAACAGTTGGTATGGGGAGGCCCTCGCGAGGTGCCCCGGCGTTGCATTCGGAGAGGCTATCTGTCATGTGATGACATAATTGGTCCCCCGAATGCTTCGCCCCTACAGTTATCGGCAGCAAATGACTATCAACCACTTTTGACCACACCCGGCAAGGACTAAAGTCCTTACTACAAACAACTACAGGCAGAAACATTATTTGGCTAGGATGGAGTCGGATGCTCAAAGTAGTTACTCTCTTCTAACTTATGTTTCGCATTCCCCAAGGGATCCCGAACTTGCCGGACTTGACTCATCCTGATGAGTTGATCGCGTTTGGGAGCCAATTACTCAGCAACTTTCTGATCCTGGCTCTGTTAATAGCCGTTTTAGGCATTGTCTTCGCTGGAGTTAGTTTAGCACTCCGCCGAGACCAACTCTCTGGCAGATGGATAGATTTATGGCTGGAACGCTATGACTTGATGTTGCGCGTCCTGCAACATGCCACGGTGGTGCTACTCTTCCTGGTAGTGGGCTTTTTCCTCTGTTCTACTCTGGCAAATCGTTATCACCATTGGGAACAAGCACGGGTGATACAAGTTGCTAGCGGTGTCGCTGGCGATCGCCTACAACAACAGGCCCCCCGGGTTCGCTATGTGATTCAAGTTCCTTATACTAGCAGGCGCTATGTAGATCGAAAATGGGTGGAAGTTCAGGAAACACGAGATGTTAACCGCTATCTGACTCTCTCTGGTTCCCAAATTAAAGTGGTGCTCAACCAAGTACCGGACCCCACGACCGACGATCGCTTCATCTATTTGGCCGATTTTACCGCTGACTACCAGGTGAGAAATCCTCTGGGCCAAACTGAAGATTTTTTCTTTGAAATTAGTCCTCCTTACAGCTACTCTTTGCTGCAAAATTTTCGGGTAGAACGAGATGGCATCCGACTGTTGCCAGTTAATCCTGGCGACTATGGCTTTCCTTTTCCCTTGCAACCTGGCGAACAAGCTAACTTTCGGGTAACATATCAGGCTCAAGGTAGTTCCCGCTGGGTTTACAATGCTAATGGACAATTGCTGTCTAATTTCCGCTTGAGTGCGATCGCCAATTTTCCCCAAGCGGACTTTGCCAGTGGCATTCTCCCTAGTGAAACTGTAACGGAAGGAAATAGCACTCGCTTCACCTGGGTATTTCAGGATAATGTATCGGTGCGCAACCCCTTTGGCGTGTTTACTGCTACTAACACTGTTCGCGACACGGGTATTCTTCCCCGCTTGCTGATCTTGACTCCCGGGTTATTCTTGTGGTGGTTGCTGTTGCTGTACTTTTCTGTCCCCATGGCTATACCCGATGTGGCGATCGCGGCTGGCATTTTCTTTGCTTGTATCTTAGCCTTAACCTATAGCAGTCGGGTGATGAATGCCCCTCTAGCTTGGAGTAGCATTTCCTTAATTTTGCTCTGGTTAGCTTGGGGACTGGGTTCTGCAAATCGTCCAAATCGTCAGGCATCTTGGGCCGCGATCGTCCCTACGATCGCTGGGGCCGTACTCCCCGTTTTCGCCTTATTAATACCCTACAGCGGTCTTACCCTCAGCCTCGCCGCCTTACTCTCCGTCATTTGGTTAGCAGTCCGCCATTGGCACCGCTGGTATATTACTGATTCTTAAGTTATAGCAGTTCTCACATTAGTGTGATATGCTATTGGGGAGATTGCTTCGGGGGGGGGTTAACTCTATGAAAGCATAAGTCTATCGCGGTTGTCCCCCCTCGCAATGACAATAGGCTATGAAAACTATACCACATCAATTTGAGAAATGCTATATCTGTAGGGTGGGCCTTTCTGGTGGGCAATGCCCACCCTACACGCCCGATCGTCAATCACGATTAATCGGATTTCTTATCTCCATAGGCCAAGCTAGTTACCAAATTACCCTCAGCATTATAGACTCGTCCTTCATCACCTTTATTATTCCAGATTGCCCGTTTGATGCCAAAACTGAAGCCTCCCCATTCCGGATGCACTTCATCGGTATATATGCGATAAGTTTGTCCTGGTTCCATCATGGTTCCATCGGGGAAAGTGAAATCTTGCTTATCATTGCCAGCATTTACACGCCAACCCGACAGTTCGATCTGTGCATTCCCTTGGTTAGTAATCTCGATATATTCATCCGACTCCGTCTGTTTCACAGTCCCCTTATAGAAAATGTCCGTGATCGCTACGTCCGCCTTTGCCAATGACATGTCAAACACTGCGTACAGTCCCCCGGCTTTGGGATGGGTTACCAGGATACTATTAGCGGGGGACTCTGGATCTATATCCAAGATCGAATTCCCATATACTTGATAGAGGGATTTAACTCCCGCAAAGATTGGATGATCGCTGCTAATTTCTTGATTTCCCCTCACGCCATTATATTTTGGTTCCAGTTTCAAGCCAAATGGATTCAGGAAAGTCTTCCATCGGTTTGCTTCCCCCTGGGCACCGCCAACTCCTGTCCCCGCCAACAGATAAACATTTCCCCCTGCTTTCAGATAATCTACTAGCACCTTGTTGTCAACGGCATTCCCCCCCACAAAAATGCCATCATAGGTTAACAAGGTCTCCAAATCGAAGGTGATGCTGTTTGCTCCTGTCGTCCATGTATGACCTGCCTCGGTCATCGCTTCTGCCAAGGCCGATTCTATCAAACCAAAGTTATTTGAGTAGGCATGGAATTTTCCCGCACCTCCTCCTGTAAACCATTTGGCAACATTGGTAGCAAAAGTCCCAGCATCAGGTGATTTCTCGAATCCGACATTACTCAATGTCCATTCGTCATTGCCGATCACAATCTTACCATTTTTTTGCGCCATGTAATTTTTCCTCGCTTTTGTCTATTCTCTCTCAAAATTTACCCACCTCGCGGTGCTGTTTACCTAGATTATCTGATTTTTTCCGTTTTGTCAACACCCGCTGTTGGTGGAAGCTTGCCATTGTCGGTTTTTGAGTATATACTGGAAATTGTCTGGAACTGAACTGCCTACTGGCAGATAATGCTGATGAGCAAAGCAGTCCGTCTACTATTAATCGATCGGCTCCCACAAGACTATCATCTGCTCCGCGATCTCCTCAGATCGATCGAAACCTCTCAGTTCGATCTAGACTGGGTGACTACTTCTGAGGCTCTTTCGCAAACAAGGACAGTTTATGATATCCATATAATCGAGCAGGGAGTACCAGTACCCGGCCAAGGCAGCAACTACCAATGGCTGCTAGAGCAAGTCACTCCAGCACCGGTTATCCTACTCACCAATAGTCAAGCGGCTGGCAGAGCCTCCCTGGAAGCCGGTGTGATGGACTATTGGGAAAAGAGTCAGCTATCTGCCCCCCTGTTAGAGCGATCGCTCCGTTTGACCCTGGCTGCTAAAAGAACTCAAACTCTGGTAGAATCAGAAAAGTTACACCGACTCGTCGTCAGCCAGATTGCCGATGCCCTGTTGCTCGCTGATGACACTGGCAGATTTACCGTTATTGGTCCTCATGCCGACGATATTTTTGGCTATACAACGGCAGAGATTGAGAGGTTAGACAATATTAGTAAATTACTAGGGGAAAACCTCTTCGATGTCAAGGAACTGGAAAAAAATGGGCAAATTGCTAATCTCGAACGAGAAATCACCGACAAGCAGTTACGAAAACGTTATTTACTGATCGATGTCAAGCGACTCTCGATGAAAGGGGGAACAGTTCTTTATATTTGCCGCGATATTACGGAACGAAAACAGGCAGAAGAGGCGCAAATAAAAACTTTAGCTGAGCGGTTCAAAATCGCGCTCAAGACCGTGGGAGAAGGAATCACCATGAGCGATCGATCGGGTTATTTTGAAATCTTCAATTCAAAAATGGAGGAAATTACGGGTTACTCGAAAGCAGAAGCCAACAATTCTAAGAATTTATTGGCGCTGCTGTATCCCGACCCCCAGGAGTATAACCAGGCATTTGCAGGCATATCAGATCTCCTCCAGTCAGGAGGATATCGGGATGTGGAAACGACAATTATCACCAAAGATGGGACCAGAAAAACAATCCTGCTTTCTTCCTCCCTGGTGCAGGTGCAAGGTGAATATTTGTTCTTGAGTGCTTATCGGGATATCAGCGATCGCAAACGAGCCCAAGAAGCACTGACTACAGAGAGAAACAAACTCGCTGCCGCTCAAGAAATAGCTCAAGTTGGCAGTTGGGAAGTAGATTTGGCGACCCAAAAAGTAACCTGGTCCCAGGAAACTTTCCGCATATTCGGGCTCGACCCCGATCGACCGACACCCAGATGGAGTAAACTGAAGATTTATCCTGAAGATCGACCATTGTGGGAAAGCACCTTGAAGAGGACGATCGCTGAGGGTAAAGCCTTTGAAATTGAACATCGGATCGTGCAACCATTAGGTTTTATTCGCCACGCGATCACTAAGGGACAACCAATTTTTAACTCGGACTCTCAGGTGATTGGAATATTCGGCACAGTGCTGGATATTACCGAACGCAAGCTGGCGGAGGAAGAACTGCGCCACAGCAAGCTGTTCATTGAAGCAATTATTGACACCTCGCCCCAGCTATTATACATCTTAGATCTGACGACAGGGGGCAGCATTTATGCGAATCATCAAGTTGTGGAGATATTGGGCTACAGGCCAGAGGAAGTAACGGAAGAGGGTAGAAAGTTTTTCCGCGATCGATTCCACCCAGATGACCTACATCTTCTGGATCGACTCCCCAACCGCTTCGCCAGGGTATCCGATGGAGAAGTAGTAGAGGTGGAGTTTCGGATCGGACATAAAAACGGTTCTTGGCGCTGGCTGCGGGCCCGGCAGGTGGTCTTTACTAGAGATAATCACGGCGCGCCTAAGCATATTCTGGGCACGGCCCTGGATATTACCGATCGCCAGTTGGTGGAGATGCAATTGCGAGAAAGTGAAACGCGACTGAACACAATTGTCTCCAGTACCTCTGATGGGATTTTAATTGTGGACCGCCAAGGGTGGGTCAGATTTGCTAACCCCGCCGCAGCTCTACTGTTTAACCGATCGCTAGAGGACTTGCTTGCCCAAGAATTTGGCAAGCCAATAGTAGTGGGTAACACGGCAGAGCTGCAGATATGTCGCGATCGCGGCGAACTTGGATTTGGAGAAATGAGCGTAGCGGAAACGGAATGGTTAGGAGAATCGGTTTACGTGATATCATTGCGAGATATCACAGAACGGCGACAAGCAGAAGCAGCCCTGCGGGAAAGCGAACAGCGCTTCCGCCAGTTAGCAGAAAATATCCAGGATGTCTTTTGGCTGTTTGACCCGGAAACTGATAAGCTGCTCTATGTTTCTCCAGCTTACGAGCAAATCTCGGGACGTAGTTGCGCTAGTGTCTGTGCGAATATCCAAAACTGGATAGATGCTATCCTTCCAGAAGACAGAGAAATGGTAATAGCTAATATGGCGGCCCAGCGCTCGGGAAAAGCAACAACCCAAGAGTTGCGAATGCTCAAACCTAATGGGGAAATCTGCTGGATATGCGATCGCGCCTTCCCGATAAAAAATGAACGGGGCGCAGTCGTCCGCATTGCCGGCATTGCTGAAGATATCAGCGATCGCAAACAAGCCGAGACTGCCAATCGACAGCAACTGGAACGGGAGCGTTTACTAGCACAGATCGCTCAAGACATCCGCAGGTCTTTGAATCTGGATGAGATTCTCAATACCACAGTTAATCAGGTACGCGAAGTTCTCCAAGGTGACCGGGCTTTAATCTTTCGTCTGGAGAGCGATCGCAGCGGTATTGTTACCCACGAATCTGTCAGTTCGGGTTGGCCTCCAACTATCGGATTCAGATTTGTCGATGAAGAATTTCCTCCAGATTGCTATCAAAACTACTGTGAAGGGAAACCCAGAATTATCCCGGACATAAAGCGCGATCCCGTGGCTGCCTGTCTGCTAGCAGATTTGCAACAGTTAGGAGTAAAATCTAAACTAGCAGTTCCCATTCTCCAGCGAGAAACCCTTTGGGGACTGCTGATTGTCCATAAATGTGCAGAAATCCGCTATTGGGAAACTTGGGAAGTGAGTCTGCTGGGAGAATTGGCAACTCAGGTGGCGATCGCGATCCAGCAAGCGGAACTGCTAGAAAAGGAAACTCGTCAGCGAGAAGAATTAGCTCGTTCTAATGCGGAACTAGAACAGTTTGCTTACATCGCGTCCCACGATTTGCGAGAACCCCTGCGGACAATTATCAGTTACGCCCAACTGCTGGAGGAAGATTACAAAGGTCAACTGGATGCGGATGCGGATGAGAACATGTACTATATTGTAGATGCGGCTACCCGGATGCAGCAGTTAATTAAAGACTTGCTGACTTTTTCCCGGGTGGGAACCCGTCAGCGAAAATTCGCGCCCACTGACTGCAACTCAGTTATGGAACGGGTACTGGTAAATCTGAAAATCGCGATCGCCGAAAGCGCGGCAACAATAACTTACGATCTCCTGCCCACCCTAGTGGCAGATGAGTTGCAATTGACTCAGCTGTTCCAAAATTTGATTGGTAATGGGCTAAAATTTAGAGGCCAACGACCGCCGGTAATTCACATATCGGCATTCCCTCGGGAAGATGAATGGTGTTTCTGCGTGCGGGATAATGGTATTGGTATCGAGCAGCAGTATGCCGATCGCATCTTTGCCATTTTCCAACGCCTGCACAGCCGCAAGCAATATGAAGGCACTGGCATTGGTTTGGCAATTTGCCAGAAAATTGTCCAGCGTCATGGCGGACGCATCTGGGTAGAATCTACCTTGGGACAAGGGGCGGCATTTTATTTTACAATTTCTCACCAAACCCCTAATTGAATTAAAATCATAGTAAATGGATGGGAACAAAGTAGCACAAATTCTTGTAGTCGAGGATAATCCTAGCGTTGCCAACTTGATGATCAAAGCTTTTGAGAGGACAAAGACTCTCAAGCAGTTACATGTGGTTGAAGATGGAGTGGAGGCGATCGCGTTTTTACGCCAGTCTGAAAAATATGCCCAGATGCCGCGTCCGGACATAATTTTGCTAGACTTGAACCTGCCGCGAAAAAACGGTCACGAGGTGTTGGCGGAAATCAAGAGCGATCCTAACCTGAAACTGATTCCCGTAATCGTGTGTACTACCTCAGAATCTCCCGATGACATTAGAAAAAGTTACCAGCTAAACGCTAACTGCTATATTACTGTACCAGTTCAGCTGAAGCAGTTTATGTCGATAGTAGAACAGATTTGTGATTTTTGGTTAACTGCTGTCAAGTTGCCCGATCTTGATTAAACAGAGATGATAAAAAATGCATGATAATTTACTGAAAGTCCTATTGGTAGAGGACAATAAACCAGATGCCCGCCTATTAGAAAAGCTGTTGGCCAAAGCAGAAAGGAATAAATATGAGTTGCGGCAGATAGAACTGCTGCAAGAGGCGATCGCCTGTCTGCAAGCAGACAATTTTGATGTGGTATTATTGGATCTGGGACTCCCCGATAGCCAGGGGTTGGAGACGGTCAGACAAATGCATGCAGCAGTTCCTCAAGTCCCGATCGTGGTGCTGACGGGTTGGGACGATCAAGAAATTGCCGTCCAGGCCCTGCGGGAGGGAGCCCAAGATTACTTGGTGAAAGGGGAAATTCAGCCCCTATGGCTCGTTCGTGCGATTAATTATGCGATCGAGCGGGAAAAAATGCTGGAGAAACTAGAGAACTTAAACTCCGAACTGGCCCGATCGAACCAGGAACTGGAACAATTCGCATACATAGTCTCCCACGATCTGCAACAACCCTTGATGAGTATCAGTGGATTTGCTAAGTTGTTCGTCAAGACTTACGAGGACCGTCTGGATGCTCAGGCCCTCCATTTTATCGATCGGATAGTGACTGGGGCGAATCGCATGCAAGAATTGATTAAGGATTTGCTCAGCTATTCTCGCCTCGGAAAAAAGGAGTTTGTCTTAGATGCGACTGACTGTAACCAGGTAGTAGCACAGGTCCTGAGCAATTTACAAGGGGCGATCGCCTCTAGTGGTGCGATCGTCGCCTATGAAAATATGCCCACAGTCATGGCCAATGAATGGCAAATAGCCCAGCTATTCCAAAACCTAATTGCCAATGCCATTAAATATAGCCGCCCAGATTTAGCGCCTCGGGTAAATGTTTCCGTAGAAATGAAGCAAGAATTAAATGAATGGCAGTTTGGCATTCATGATAATGGCATTGGCATAAAACCAGAACACTTTGAACGCATCTTTGATATTTTTCAACGTCTGCACAATGCCGAGGAATATTCAGGCACTGGCATTGGTTTAGCCATCTGTAAAAAGATTGTTGAAAGTCATAAAGGGCGCATCTGGGTAGAATCTGAGTTAGGTGTTGGCACGAGCTTTTACTTTACCATTCCCGAGCCAGATATGTAGACATTTTACTTGACTATGATATCATAATAATTGACTATTTTTTAGTTATAACGGAGGAAAAAATGCTAGTAGAAGTCAAACAAATAACCGTACCGCCAGGAAATAGATTGCTAGTCCAAGATGTCGGGTGGCAAGACTTTGAAGCAATTTTAGCAGATTTAGGAGAACATCGCGGTGCTAGAGTAGCTTATGACAACAGCATCTTGGAAATTATCACCCCCTTGGCGGGATATGAAAGTAGCAAACAATTGACAAAAGACTTATTAACAGCAATCCTGGAAGAACTAGATATTGAATTTTGGCCTCTAGGTTCGACGACTTTTACAAATCACTTGCTGCAAATAGGGATAGAACCTGATGACTGTTTTTACATTGAAAATGAGGCAGCAGTACGCGGCAAGGATCGCTTAGACTTGACAAAAGACCCCCCACCTGATTTTGCTTTAGAAATTGACGTGACTTCTCGGACCCATCCCAGTATATACGAGAAATTGGGAGTCTCAGAACTTTGGCGCTTCGAGAAAGGGAAGTTGAAAATTAACGTGCTGCAAAATGGTCGGTATGTAGAATCAGATACTAGCTTGCATTTCCAGAATTTGCCAGTCAAAGAGGCGATACCGCAATACCTCGATCGGTGTAAAATTCAGGGAAGGAATCAAACGATGAAAGCTTTTCGCGCTTGGGTGCGATCGCAAATTTAAGTGCGGGTTTAGGGGGGTTGAAGATGGCGATCGCCCTCTGCTTGGGCGAGACGGCTGCATTACTACCGGTTGTAGAGCAGCAAAATTTACCACAACTGTTGCAGCATTCCTATTCGTCGATTTCTTCTTTGGTGACGATATATTTGATTGAAGGCCGGATCCCCCAGACCCACTGCGCGATCGCCGCAAGCGATCGGCCCCGTTGGCCCCCTATTCTGCCCGGCCACCCACCCAGGGACAGTTTCACTCACCCAGTTTCCGCAAAATTTTGCTTCATACCCCGATCGGTTGTGCAAGATATGAGTTACAATAGTCGATCGCAAGCCCAAGCCAAATCATAGTTGGAGGTGTGATTGCCATTGTCGAAGTTTATATTGAAGATTCTCTGGCTAGACGAAAACGTCGCCATAGCCGTAGATCAAGTGGTGGGTAAGGGGCTGAGCCCTTTGACAAAGTACTTTTTCTGGCCCCGGAACGATGCCTGGGAAGATCTGAAAAAGGAGCTGGAGGACAAGACATGGATCGCTGATGTCGATCGCATTGCCTTGCTCAATCAAGCCACCGAAGTGATCAACTACTGGCAAGAGGAAGGTAGAAAGCGTCCCATGTCTGAAGCTCAGAGTAAATTTCCCGAAGTTGCTTTTACCGGTAGCAGTTAGACGAGCACTCTTTCTTTTGCTCCCCCCCGATCGCAAGACTCCTCCACGGTTTGTGGGAGGAGTCTTGCGTTTGTATGTACTTCCCAGGGCCCGTCATGGCCAATGCTGTGCTTAGATTTGCGCCAGGCCACCAGCAGCTTGGAAACGAGCCCGAGCCCGCTTTATGGCCTGAGTTGCCTGAATTTTCTCTTGCCGGTCTTCACCAGCGTTAGCCTTGTTCAGGCGCTCCTCCGCTTCCGAGTAAGCAATGCGAGCCTCTTCTCTATCTATGCTATCGCCTCGCTCGGCTCCGTTCACCAAAATGGTCACCTCATTGTTGTCCACTTCCGCAAACCCTCCCATGAGGGCGATCGGCACCCAATCTTTTTCTGGGCGCACTTGCATCACGCCAGTATCCAGAGCCGTTAACAGGGGAGCGTGATCGGAGAGGATCCCCACTTGACCGGTGATGCTAGGCAAAATTACTTCCTGAGCTGTCGAATCCCAGACCGTTTTGTCTGGAGCAATTACCCGAACGGTTAAAGTCATTCGTCCTTTGTCCTTTCTCAATAAGTCCCATCGTTCGTAGTAAGGACTTTAGTCCTTGCGCTCCGGAAGGAAGCACGCTTCGTGCCTTACTACAAACCTAGAGATAAGCACGAAGAAGTGCTTACTACAAACAATTAGCTTTTAATCTTTTCGGCCTTCGCTTTGGCCATATCAATGTCGCCTACCATGTAGAAAGCTTGTTCTGGTAGGTCGTCCAACTCCCCAGAGAGGATCATCTTGAAACCCTCGATGGTTTTGTCCAGGGATACGTACTGACCCGGAGAACCCGTAAACACTTCCGCCACAAAGAAGGGCTGAGACAAGAACCGCTCCATCTTGCGAGCGCGGGCTACCGTCAACCGGTCATCTTCTGACAGTTCGTCCAAACCCAGAATAGCGATAATGTCCTGAAGTTCTTTATAGCGTTGCAGGGTCGATTGCACGGCCCGTGCTGTCTGATAATGTTCCTCGCCCACAACGCTGGGTTGCAGCATCGTCGAAGTCGAGTCGAGAGGATCGACTGCTGGATAAATCCCCTTAGCTGCTAAACTCCGAGCCAACACTGTTGTCGCATCCAGGTGAGCAAAGGTGGTTGCTGGTGCTGGGTCAGTCAAGTCATCAGCGGGCACGTAGACTGCTTGAATAGAAGTGATCGAACCTTCAGTAGTAGAGGTGATCCTCTCTTGCAGTTGGCCCATTTCCGTACCCAGGGTAGGCTGGTATCCCACAGCTGAAGGCATCCGACCTAGCAGGGCCGACACTTCCGAACCCGCTTGCACGAACCGGAAGATATTGTCGATGAACAGCAGCACGTCCTGCTTGCTGACATCCCGGAAATATTCAGCCATTGTCAGGGCCGACAGTCCCACCCGCATCCGGGCTCCCGGCGGCTCATTCATCTGACCGTATACTAGGGCCACTTTGGACTCGCTGAGGTTTTCTTCGTTGATCACCCCGGACTCCATCATTTCGTTGTAAAGGTCATTGCCTTCCCGGGTGCGTTCGCCCACGCCGCCAAACACGGACACGCCACCATGAGCTTTTGCGATGTTATTGATCAGCTCCATGATGATCACGGTTTTGCCCACACCGGCACCGCCGAAGAGACCGATCTTGCCGCCCCGCCGATAGGGTGCTAGCAGGTCTACCACCTTGATGCCAGTTTCAAACACGGCAGGTTTGGTTTCTAACTCTGTCATGGTCGGTGCTGGACGGTGGATGGGGGAGGTTTCCGAGGCATCGACTGCTCCCTTTTCATCTACCGGTTCCCCCAGGACGTTAAAAATCCGACCCAGGGTGACATTACCCACAGGCACGCTGATGGCCGCCCCTGTATCTACCGCCTCCATGCCCCGCACCAGACCGTCGGTGCTACTCATGGACACTGCTCGTACCTGGTTGTCTCCCAGCAGTTGTTGTACTTCGCAGGTGACGGATACGTCCTGTCCGGCTTGGTTTTTGCCTTCAATTTTCAGGGCGTTGTAGATCTGCGGCATCTTCCCGGTGGTGAACTCTACGTCTACAACGGGACCGATGATCTGGGTAATTGTACCAACGTTATCTGTTGCCATACTCTCGCCTATTGTGATTCAGTTATTAGGTGACTGGCGGACAGTCTTAATTTATGCTTAAATTGCCATCTTTCAGATTATCACTGAAAAGGCTCGACTCAGATTTTTTTCCTCTCAATCTCACCCGTGGGACCGGCGACCGTTCGTAGTAAGCGCTTTAGCGCTTCACCCGCCGTCGCCGTTCGTAATAAGCGCTAAAGCGCTTCACCCGCCGGCGACCGTTCGTAGTCAGCGCTTGAGCGCTTCACCCGCCAGCATGCCGATCGAAGTATAATCGCGGTAAATGCTGCTGTCTACCAATTGAATTGAGCATGAGAGTAGTCGATCGCACTTCTAACAATTTGCGCCAACCGCCCCCCCTCTTTACCACGCCCTCCTGGATGTTCTGGAGTTCCTTGTTGATCTTGACTACTCTATTATCGGCATCGATGGGAGCATTTGTAGCTTTGCTTGCTCCCGACAGCTTGAGCAGCATTCCCCGCACGGTGGCGGGCCGATCGCTCGGACATTTGTGGCGTCACGGCTTTCAATATCGGTTAACCCGACCGGTGCATATTTTGATTATGGGCATCGATCGGGTGCCTGGAGCAAAAGCAAAAGAAAATTCCCCGGAGAGCTTTTATGGCCACAGCGACACCCTGCTGGTGCTGCGAGTCGATCCCAACGATAATTCTCTGAGCATGCTTTCTCTGCCCCGAGACACCCAGGTGTATGTCCCGGCCCTGGGTTGGCAGAAGCTTTCTCATATTAATTATTTGAGTGGTCCGGACTTGACTGTCCAGGCTGTCAGTAACATTCTCAACGACCTGCCCATTGACCGCTATATCCGAGTTGGCACTGGTGCTTTTCGGGAGTTGGTGGATCTGGTGGATGGGGTGGAGGTGTTTGTCTCGCGCCCGATGCATTATGTGGACTACACCCAGGGATTAAAAATCGATCTGCTGCCGGGATGGCAAACTTTGAATGGCAAGGAGGCGTCTGATTTTGCCCGCTTCCGGGCGGATGAGTTAGGGGATATCGGCAGGGTGCAGCGCCAGCAAGCTGTGATCAAATCATTGCGCCAGCGTCTGAACAGTGCTTCAGTGTTGCCCCGTTTGCCTCAACTGATTCGGGTGATGCACAAGCATATCGATACTAATATTAGTTCCCAAGAAATGCGAGCGCTTGTGAGTCTGGCTTTGCAAATCGAACCGGAAAACTTCAAGCAGGTAATGCTGCCCGGTCGTTATAGTTATCCCGGGGAGTACCCTACTAGCTACTGGGTGTTCGACCCTCGCGGGCGCGATCGGGTGTTGCGGGAATATTTCCACATGTACTGGATGGGCAATGCTTGGAGTGACTATTCCGGTACTAGCGTCTCCAGCGGGCGATCGCCTAAATCTCTGAGGATTGCGATTCAAAACGCGACAGGGGAACCGAACATGGCCCGTCAACTGGCCCAGAAGCTGCAAAAACAGGGTTTTTATAATTTGTACTTGGTTGAGGATTGGTCGGTAGAGGTACTTTACACCCAGATTATCGTGCAAAAAGGGGACATCGTCGGAGCTAACTACCTGAAAAGAGTTTTAGACCAGGGTAAAATTGAAGCCAGTTCCACTGGAGATGTCCATTCTGACTTGACTATTAGGATCGGTAAAGACTGGCTCGAATAATTGCGATCGCGATCCGCCGATCAAGTCATAAGTTGCATCACATCCAATACTTCAAGGGATACAACCTGTCATTGCGAGGGCGAAACCAAAACCGACATTTTAGGGATCTCTGCCAGGATCCCCCCGAAGCAATCTCACCGACGACGCAGGACTGTTCTTCATCTTATACTAGACGGGGGGATTGCTAGCGCTCCTGCGTCGCGCCGCTGCGCTAACGGGGGGGTTAACTCAATTGAGCAGGCCGTGATCGCTACGTACCCCCCCCTCGCAATGACAAATGTACTTGCAGCCATGATTAACCGAGAAGTATTGGCATCACATCCATCCAAGTGAAAAACCGGGTTTCTCGTCGAAACCCGGTTTTTTAATTCAGCACATTTGCAAATGGCGCGATCGGCCCGCCCCCCCTTTTTTTTGCGTCATAAACCTGTACCACAAATGCTTCCCAAAATGCTGTTAAATAAAGTTTGTTCAGATTCAAGTTTCAATGGGTTTGGGGAATTGTTTTTTTTGAGATGTATAATGGATAAATTGGGGCGGATGCGATCTCAGAATATGATTCAGCCTGCTGAATGGGGTGGTTATCGCGTGGGGGCTAGAAACTCGGGAACTCCTCTCTTACCGGGTTTCTTCTGGAGTATGAGCGATCGACTCTTTTGACCACATCCCGCTTAATGTGGTAGGTTGGTTTTCAGTAATTTACTTAACTAATGTTGTTATTCTTGTCCAAAATTTTATTAAAAAATATTCAAAAAAGTTTAAAAATGGGTTGACAAAAGCAGTCAGTCAATGCTATGCTAATGGTGGAGGAGGGGGTGGTGGGCGGGACTTTTTAAAGCGCAGCTTTGAAAAAAAATAAAGCAAATGGTTCGTTAGTAACGGTAAAATTGTTTTGGTAATAACATTTGACTTTCAGCTCATGTTACCGGGTTAAGAGCGGTCATGGCATTGAATTATCGTCGTTCGCGGCATGCTCGACCCGGTTGATAGCTTCTACTATATCGATGTTATGGTATAGTAATTTGTGAAAAAATCCGATCGATATGCGATCGCTTGCTATTAGTGACAATTTAAGAATAATGCCCTATTCCTTGATGTTAAGTTCCCTAGCGTCCACCCCACCTACGGGTTAATGCCGGGTTTCCTGGGATCCCACCGAAGGACCGTGCAACCAATAAGGCCAGAGTCGGGGAACCTGAAACATTTTTCTTCGCGTCGTCTGTACCTGTAGCCCATGGTTGATACCACGCTACGGGATATTACCCTGCCAGAGTACCCTACCAGAGAATTTCCATGGCCAAAATCCTGTTTTCTGGGGGAGTCCTCCGTAGGGTTTGTTACATCTACAGACTAGGATTGAGAAAATGGTTACTTTTCCTGACACTGAAACTAATATAGCTGCTCTCGCCGAACAGATGATCGATGATTTGAATGCTCACAGTGAGGTCTATCCTACCCCAGTCATACCCATTCCCGAGTTAGAGGACAGTCTCAATCAATACAAATATGCCCAAACTCGGGTGATGACTGCTCAAACTCAAGCTCAACAGGCGATCGCGGACAAGCAACAAGCATTACAAGAATTAATTGATAAGATGAAGAGCAATCTCCGTTATGCTGAATCTGTGACCAAGCGCAGCGAAGATAAACTGAAACTACTTAGTTGGGGCCGACTTTTACCCAAGAATACTCTAGAAGTTCCCGGAATAATTCGCGATTTAGAAATTAGTCGGACAGAACCCGGTACAGTAGTTCTCCATTGGCAAAAACCTATCAATGGCGGCAAAGTATCTGCTTATAAAGTGCAGCGGTTTGAGGAAAACAAAGGTGTCTGGACCACTGTGGCGATCGAGACCCATACCGAAGCTTTGTTATTATGTCAACAAGTAGGGAAACCCTTAATTTATCGAGTCATGGCCATCAATAGCGCTGGCGAGGGAACTCCCAGTAATACTGTGGAAGTAGTTTTATAATGGCCCGATCGCACCGTTCGTAGTAAGCACTTTACGTAGTAAGCACTTTAGTGCTGGCGTTCGTAGTAAGCACGAAGCGTGCTTCTCCATTTGCGATCGGCCCAGAAACCCAGTTTTGTAGGATAAACCTGGTTTCTGCGTTACCAGTGAATATACCCGCTGCAAAAGAGAGATACACCCTAATCTCTTGACTATTTGTAATTTTTAGTATAATTAAATACATTTATTAGGCTTTCACTAACAAGTATTGGTAATGACATAAGACATGATGTAGTATAGTTTTTTATTTATTAACGTTCGCAAGCTCAACTGCTGTTAAAATGAATTCTGTAGGACGAAGGACATAAGTCAAGCAGGTAAACATGCAGTTAGCACAACGTCAACGGACCGCAGATGCCTTGGCAACATTTCTGAATACTCCCCTAGAGGCGCAGTTGTTAAGATGTCAGAGTCAGTCTCCAGAAACTGCCGTGCTGGAATTATTTCATCGGGTGGCGGCCTCAGTTCCAGCTTACCAGAAGTTTCTACAGTCGGCGGGTATCAATCCTGATAAGATCAAAACTTTTGCCGATTTCCAAAAGCTGCCCCTGGTAACTAAACAAAATTACCATTTCCGTTATTCTCTCGGGGAGTTGACTTGCAACGGACAGTTGTCCAGTTGCGATCTAATTGCCGTTTCCTCCGGGTCCACCGGTCAGCCGACGTTTTGGCCGCGCTTTATGACGGACGAATTGGCAATAGCTACCAGGTTTGAACAGATCTTCCACGATAGCTTCTCTGCCGATACCCGTTCGACTTTAGCAGTGGTTTGCTTTACCTTGGGGACTTGGGTAGGGGGAATGTTTACCACTAACTGCTGTCGCTATCTCGCCAGTAAGGGCTATCCAATAACTTTAGTTACTCCTGGCAATAATAAAACGGAAATTTTGCGCGTCATCCCCAAGTTGGCCCCCAATTTTGAGCAAGTGGTGCTGTTGGGATATCCCCCTTTCCTGAAAGATGTCATCGATACTGGGATTGCCCAGGGTATAGAGTGGAGAAAGTATGGGATAAAGTTAGTAACGGCGGGGGAAGTCTTTAGCGAGTCATGGCGCAGTTTGGTGCTCGATCGGGTGGGGAGTGCCAACCCCTGTTACGATAGCGCTTCTCTCTACGGTACCGCCGATGCCGGGGTTTTGGGCAACGAGACGCCCCTGACTATTTGCATTCGCCAGTTTTTGGCCGATCGCCCTTCTGCGGCCTTAGAATTGTTTGGAGAATCTCGCTTGCCGACATTAGTACAATACGATCCCCTGAGTCGCTTTTTCGAGACCGTAGATGGTACTTTAGTCTTTTCTGGAGACAACGGCATCCCCCTACTGCGCTATCACATTGGCGATCGGGGAGGGATAATTGAGTACGATGCCATGCTAGAGTTTCTCAAAAAATGGGAGTTCGATCCCATAAGTTTATTACAGTCCCAGGGTACCAGAGGAATGCATCGATTACCTTTTGTCTATGTCTTCGGTCGTTCTCACGAAGCGGTTTCTTATTTCGGTGCTAATATTTATCCGGAAAATGTTATGGTGGGGTTAGAGCAACCAGAAATTAGAGACTGGGTGACGGGTAAGTTCGTCATGCAGGTCAAAACAGATGCTTCAGAAAATTCGGTTCTGGATCTGGTGGTGGAGTTGGCCCTGGGAGTAGAAGGAAACCCGGCCAAAGAAAGGGCGATCGCCTCGGAGGTGAAAACTCAGTTACGGCGCTTGAACAGCGAGTTTGCCAACTACGTTCCCCCATCATACCAAACTCCCCAGGTCAGACTGGCCCCGACGGGCGATCGGGAATACTTTCCGGTCGGCGTCAAGCATCGCTATACTAAACTATAATTTCAATTTTTAATTGGCCATTTTCAAATCTCACGCCTGTATTTGCGAGATTTGAAGTAGCGCAGCATGTAGCAGGCGACGCCGAAGCACTCTGATGGGCAAATTGGCAATTCTCAATTAGCAATTCTCAATTGGCAATTCTCAATTGGCAATTCTCACGCCAGAGTTCAGTATCATTCCCTGCGCAACGCCGAAATTCTCACTCAGCCATGGGATCCCAATCACCGGCAGAATAATTGTAATCGCGATCACTGCCAAGAGTAAGGGTTTGTCACGAGACCAACTATCTGTCATCACTTTGGGGGCTGATAAATTTCACAAGCGGCAGGTGGGGTCAGTCACCCAGGATTACAGAGAAAAAGGGGATAGTGAAAATGTAAAGTTCAAGCGCGCAAACATGTTATTTCAAACCTCACTGTTATCCGATACCATCTCTGAAATATTCGGTTCTATTGGCGAAACTGGTGTTCTGAAGCTATCTGAGTACGATCGGCTGACAAAAGCCATTTGGAGTGACGCCCTCAACGAAATCGAGCGCAAATCTGTCAAAAGACTGTTGCATTTTGTGCGTAAAGGACGCATCAAAATAATCGATGATATTTCTGACAGTTTTAATTCACCGCTTCCTGCCAACGTGCAAAATATTTTCGGACTGTAAATAGCTGAAAACACCGCCCTGTAGGACTCGATCCTGTCAATATAGCTATATCTTAAGTAGGACTTTCTCCGTCGGAAGCAGTCACGAGGTAGCCGCCGACTGTATACGAGCATCTGATAACATTTATAGACATTTGCTCGACGCCGAATTTTGAATTACATCTGAAGCAAGGTAGAACTCCATAAGTAATGATGAGAGCAAAATGCAACATTGATATGACAGATTGGCGTTGCACAACAACACCGATGATTCCGGTTGCGGGCTTGCTAATTCACTTCGTATAAGCAATTAGCAGACCTCATCATCGGTGTCGTTGTGCAACGCCAGATATTTTTCCTCTTTGCAATTAGCAAGCCCGCAATTAGCACAAAGGGAAAATATATCAAGCATCAGACCCTATATGTGCAACGCAAAATTATCTTACATGATGGGACTGCCATGATGATGGATTAAATACCATTTTCCACCCATCAGTTCAAAGATATTGGTGGCCTGAGACTGGGCTTTCAGCCTGCGATCGCCACTAATCTGAAGGACGTTTTCTGTCAGCACCACATAGGCGATATTGCCACTCACCTCTGTGGAGATCGTGTCGGTATCAATTTCCAGATATTTAGTCGCCCTGAATATCTTCTCCCAGGAGTCGCGAATTGCGTCCCAACCCCGCAGGGCCTTACGTCCGGGGTGGATGCAGAGACTGCCAGTACCTTGGGACCAGACAGCACTCATGGCCTCGGAGTCTTTTTTCTCGAAGGCGCGATAAAAAGCTTGATTAACCGCTAATACTTCTTGTTCGTCAGTCATCGGTACGATAATTATCTGCTGTTGGATGGGTGTCTATCTTATGGTTAGCTGTCAGCTTTTGGTCTGGTTTTGGTTTTTGAACTTTCAATCCCGCTTTGAGTTTATATCGCACTGTGGCATAAACTACCTTATAGGAGACATCTAGTCCGTACTCGGACTGCAACCAGGTTTGGATTTCGCCATAGCTATTGAAGCTATTCGGGTCTTGCAGTCGCTTTTGCAATCCTGCCATCGCTTCAGAAGGAATCACCGGTTTACGACCGCCGCCGTGCTTTACCTTCAGCAGTCCTGCAAGTCCCTCGGTGCGGTAGGTGTGCAACCAGCGCTGCACCGTGATTCGGTTTCTACCTAGGGTGACGGCTAGATCCTTGACTGTCTTTACTTGACCGATTTTGAACAGATACAGGGCCTGCACCTTTTGAAAGTTACTGGCGGATTTTTGCTCTTGTAACAGGCTTTTGAGTTCTTCACTCGTCTCGGTAATCTCTAGTTTGCAAACTCCTGTCATATTTCTCACTACAGAATGGGTTAGCATATCTGTAGCCTAGCAAAATATAAGGACTTGGGGAAGAACCTATTCGCCATCACGTCATCTGCCGTTATCCACTGGCACTTTCAGAGCAGGGCCTCATCCCAGTTGTTTAATCCGTTTGGGCAAATAAGTCAAGGGGAAGGTGGCCGTATGTGCCGTTGAGTTCCTCGGACTCGGAAGATTGACAGGATACCAGGACGCCGCGATACTTGCCCGTGTAGTCATCCAGATAATAGGACATTTTCTGGGAGTTAAACTTGAGATAAACTGGATTTGAGTGGGATGGCCTTTCCCCAGGTGGCATTTTATAGCCTAAAGCCTCTAAATAGCTTGCCAAAGCGTCAAAAGCTTGGGCAGGATTATCGGCGCAAATCCCTAAATTCTGGGAATCGGAAAGATTGACAATTAGCAGTAGGGCTTCGCGCAGCCTGGTTTTTTCGGCCTCCGAGTCCACAGACTTAGTTTCAGTGCAGCTAAACAGTTTCAGGAGTTTGAGTGCTGCTGCTACAGTAGCTTCAGTGAGCTGATTTTGGTTTTGATGCATTATACTTAAGAAGTTACCCCTTCCAGTTGACTACTAGATAGCTGTTTACGATTATCTATCGCCACCTGATCGTTCGGTTTCAGGGATATCGCCCTTTGATAGGATGCGATCGCCTGGTCATGTTCTTGCAAGTTTTGCAGGGCCCAACCCCTGTTATTCCAGATATGAGCCGAATTTGGCTGTAAGCCGATCGCCCGGTCGTAGGAAGTCACTGCCTCTGCATACCGCTGCAAATATGATAGAGCCAAGCCGCGATTATGCCAAGCCTCTGCATAGTCCGGGTCGAACTCGATGGCCTTATCGCAAGCATAGAACGCCTCCCAGTAGCGCTGCAACCTGCCCAGAGTCAAACCTTTGTTATTCCAGGCTACTGCATAGTCAGGCTTAGATTGTAGCGCCCGTTCATAGGATCCGATCGCCTCTTCATGGCGCCCCAACCTATCCAGGGCCACTCCTCTGCTATTCCACCCTTGATAATAGTCTGGGGAGATCTCTACCGCCCGATCGCACGATGATAGGGCCTCTGAGTAGCGTCCCATGGCCAAAAGCATTTCCCCGCGATTATTCCACGCCCGATAATTTTCCGGCTGCAATGCTATTGTCCGGTCATAAGATGCGATCGCCTCTTCATAGCGATGCAGTTTCCCTTGGGCCACCCCGCGATTATACCATGCTTGATGATAATCCGGCTTATATTCGGTAGCCCGTTCGTAAGACTTCACCTCTTCGGCATAGCGTGCCAACTTTCCTAAGGCCAAACCCCGACTATACCAGGCTTCATAATAATCCCCTTTATATCCTACCGCTGAATCAAAACACTTTACCGCCTCTGCATATCTTTCGTAGTAATACAGTACCAAGCCCCGATTGTACCATGCCTCATAGTAATCCTGCTGCAATTCGATCGCCCTTTCAAAGCCTTCCAGTACCTCATCTGCTGGGCGTCCCAACTTAAACAGGGCCAAACCGCGATTATTCCACGCTACTGGGAAATTATCCGAGATCGCCAAGGTCCGATCGTAACATTTTAGCGCCTCTTCATAGCGCTGCCTTTTATCTAGAATCACCCCCCGATTATTCCACGCCTCGTGATAGTCCGGTTTCAATTCTAGCACCCGATCGAATGATGCTAGCGCCTCTTCATAGCGTTCCCCCCTGCCCAGGGCCACTCCCCGATTATTCCACGCTTGATAGTAATCTGGCTTAATCTCTACTGCCCGGTCATAAGAGGACACCGCTTCCCCGTAGCGTTCCAATTTCCGCAGGGCCACTCCCCGATTATTCCATGCTTGTTGATAATCTGGCTTCAGATGCAATGCCCGATCGTAAGATGATAGCCCCTCTGCTTGACGTTGCATATTTTCCAGGGCCAATCCTCGATTATTCCACGCTTCTGCCAATTCTGGTGCTGTTGCTATTGCCTGATTGTAAAATATCACTGCATCTGCATACCGTCGATCGTCAAACATTGCATTTCCACGCTGCAACTTTTGTTTTGCTTCCGTTCCCTTGCCCCTCGAAACTCTAGCACTCAACAGACCACCCACTGACAACAAAGTCCCCGCCACCAAACCCGCCACTACATCTCCTGAATATCCGGGTAATTTCACAGGACTTTCCACAAATGCCGGGGATATTGCCGCCTGGTTTTGCCCGTCACCATTAACCGGAACTCCCCACTGCAAATCTCTTTGGGCCACATTTGACCCTTGCTTACTTTCGGGAAGTACGTGACTCTTATGTACGGCGATCGCCCTACCCGCAGCATCCACTACCGGTCCTCCCATCATTGCTTCCGTCGCCGCGCTCTGATAAGATATACCCGAGCCTCCCCATCCCGCTCTCTTTCTATTAGATATCACGTCTCCTGGCACCAATACCACGCCCCCCGTTCGTTCGGTAAAACCGGTAATATATATCGACTCTCCCCGCTGTACGCTATTTGCATTTCCCAGCTGGACTGGGGGATAGGGGCAACTTTTCCCCTGGGGTGCAAAAGTCACCGTTGCCATGTCCTGGTCCGGGAACCATTGGATCTGGCCTGCTTGCCAAACCTTCCCATCTGGAGTTTGTAGCTGCAATGTTTCGCTCCCCTTCACCACCTGACTTGCCGTCATCACCGTACATACATCCTCGGCACCTGGTATCAAAAATCCCGTTCCATGTCCCGACCGATCTGCATAGTCTATTAATACTATGCTTTTCTGTACTTCCCGAGCTATTTCCGTCTGTGACCTTGGTTCGCCACAGCCTACCAATAACAAAGTCATGCAACCCGAAGCTATTAACCAGCGGCTATACATAATTTTCGCCCCATACAACAGTACGTTTTTCATTTTACTATCCACCCCGTCCGACCCGCTCATGTAAAGTTTTGTTACCAAATGCTCTTCAGCCTAGATAATATATTAATATTAGTAGGTCTACTTTGGAGTTGTCAAGCATGACTGTAGCGCCACCCCTTTTAGAGCAGCTATACCCCACCCCTTCTTGAGGGGTAAACCCCCCAGCAACGATAAGCTGGAGAGCGCATTGCTAGAGTCGGTGATGCAAAAGGCCGCCGACAGCCGGGAAGTCCAGCAACGGTACTTCGAGAAATACGGTTCTACCATCGTCGCAGCGGCTCGCACCATTGCTAAGGTATACCAAAGTGGCGGACGACTGCTAACAATGGGCAACGGTGGCTCTTGCTCGGACGCGGCCCACATTGCCGTTGAGTTCATCCATCCCATCACCGTGGGACGCCCCTCTCTGGAGGCGATCGACCTCACTGCCAATACTACCACAATCACGGCAGTTAGCAACGACTTTGGCTTGGAAAATATTTTCGTGCGTCAGTTGCAGGTAAGCGGGAGTTTTTCTATCGCAACCACCCGGAAGCACCAGGAAACTGGCTTTTCGGTCCCCTGTAAATAAGCGAAAATTGTCAATGGTTAATGGTAAATGGCTATTAGCCATTTACCATTTGCCATTAGCCCATTAAAACCAGCCTTCAAGTTCTAACTCTTCAATCAATTGTAAGGCACGGGGATCCCCCACTTTCAGCAGGGCGGCCTTGGCGTCTTCCCGGACGCTGAGGTCTTCATCTTCGGCAAAAGCCTCAATCAAACCATCGATCGCCCCAGAATAGACTACATTAGAAGGGAGTTCTCTACAGAGTTCCCCCAAGGACCAAGCGCAGTTACTGCGGACAGCGGGAATAGAGTCTCGGCGCAAAGCTGTAATCAAAGGGGGAACAGCCTTGACTACTTCAGCATAACCTACTTCTGCCATCTGGGCCAGAGCGCTAGCCGCCCAGAGGCGCACCGCCGAGATCTCAGTTGACAAAGCATCCACCAGGGGTGGCAAAGCACGGCGATCGCGACAGTTCCCCAGGGCCCAAGCCACCCCTTTGCGCACGTAACCATTCCAATCATTTTGTAATTGAATAATCAAAGGAGTCACCGCATCGGGGCTAGGGTTGCGACCCAAAGCATAAGCAGCGCTAACACGCACCAAGGGACAGACATCTGCCAACAGCCCGATCAGGTGAGGAATAGCCCGCGCATCGGTAATTTCACAAAAAGCCCGGGTCGCCAACATCCGCTGTTGGGTGTCTGGTGCTACCAGCAGAGCCAGCATCTCATCTGGATCCGGTGAGGGTTCCTCTTCAACCGGTTCCATACGATCCAGAGGACTCTCCAGCTCTGTCTGGTCGTCTAGTAGGGATAGGTCATCATCGTTCATGATCCCAGTTTAGCAAACTATTGGTGGGGCAGAGTCGATCGCGATCGCCATTCGCTGGGTGGCGATCGTTCAGTCTGGCAGCTCTGCAGATGCCTTGGCTCAGAACATAGGTGCTGACAACCGGGGAGCTACCCGACATATTCCCAATACGTTTACCTGGAAATTCGCGACATCTCTGGCTGAGGTGGAGTATTTTTATCCGCTGCTGCCGGTTCGGTTCTTGCCCCAAGGCACAAGCA
The DNA here is from genome assembly GCA_051439505.1 of Hormoscilla sp. Lineage (GTDB taxonomy): Bacteria > Cyanobacteriota > Cyanobacteriia > Cyanobacteriales > Desertifilaceae > Hormoscilla. Next base: position 30,655 of record JBFRWI010000227.1, read on the forward strand.
GCAATGGCGGGGTTGCTGGAGACGGAAAGCCATCTCTGCCCGATGGGCTGCTGTGCGTTAATGTTTGAGGTCAAAGGTGAACTCGGCTGAGTTGTCAGACTTGAGTCGTTTCTACGCCAAACTGTTCGGTCAACAGTTTGTAATACATATTCGTATGATGTTGCCAGAAGAAATCCTCGGGATCTTCTGTATTTTCACCTTGAGTTCCAGGCAAAATGATGGGAGTGCCACAGCCTACATAATCTAATGTCGTCAAAATGTTCAGTTTTTCAAGCAATACCAAGATCGTCTGAAGCAATGGGTTGACCCCTAGAGTTCTAAGCTGAAAAGGATTGTAAACAGTCAACGGATTCGGAGTACTTAGATCTTTCAAACGCTGGATTGAAAGCGGAACCTGAGGAACCCAATCGTAAGTATTGGTCACTCGAAATCCCAGAGAACTCCGACTTGCATAGTCATAGGTAATCCTTTCGTAATCGTAACCATAATAGGTGTCTCCAGGCTTAGGCTGGGCGAAAACATAGGTTTTGTAGCTAATGTTTTCAACTCCTGGCAGCGGTTGGTATTGCAAATAGGAACGACATAGTGTGGCTACTGCTGCTCCCTGACTATGGCCGGTAATAAACCATTCATGAGGACCCTCTCCACTGGAAGAAAATTTCTGCATCTGAGTCACGATCTCATCAATGATGCTCATCAATCCGGTTGAGAACCCAATATGAACGGTTGCACGAGGATCTGCCGCAAATTGGTAAGGCTGGCGGATATGCCAATTGCCCTTTTTGTCCGTGGCTGGAATCGCCAAGGCTCGGATATCTTCTACAATGCTGCCTTTTGCACCTGTTGTCCCACGAACTCCGACAACATAGCGATTGGAGACAGTTTTGTGTTTCCAAATCTCAAAGTAGTTATAGTTGGGAGGTGAGGTTTCGGGCATTCCATAAACTTGAGTCCAATTTGGCGGCTTGGGCAATTCTTTGGGCACAGTGTTCGGAGGAATCTTAGGCGCACTTGCTTTGTCGGGATCGCCTAAGACTCGCGTTTCATTGAGTATGGCACAAATTTCTAACAGTTCTATTGCTTCTGTTATGTCAAATCCAGGTTGCAGGGTCATTCGTTTATTTCCTATTTGATTTCTCTTGGCAGAACAAAGACTCAAAGATGGGGAGCAAACAGTTACGGATCTCTTGGATCTCTGGTGGCGAAGCGGTCCATCTTCATCAGCCAGGGCATCTCTCGGGACCATGAATCTATTGTTGCATATCCTTATCTTGACTGTCAAGGGCCCTGCCTGATAAGGGTTTCAGGCATTTTCTACCTCCCAAAAGTGTAAGCGCCGGAGATCGCCAGACCCAAAAACCTTGGACTTGCGCTCACAAGAGTCTGGTTTCTACCGATCCCATTGGCGACGAACCTACCATGCGTATTAGAGAGGTTTAACCATCGAACAAGATAAAGTTTGGTAACCCAACTTGCGATAAAGGTCGATCGCGGGTTCGTTAACACAGAAAACCTGCAAACTCAACTGGCGATCGCCCCTATTTCTAGCCCAAGCTTCAGCCATTAGTACCAGGGCCGAACCAATACCCCGGCGTCGATGTTCTGGCACCACATAAACCAAAAAGATATGAGCATGGCGTGCAGCATTCACCTGATCGACTGCATTTCCCATCCACAAGCAGCCCACTGGTTGTGGCACGGGCGTCAAATAATCACCCACCTGCTGGTCAGATGCCACCTCCACCCACCAGAGAGGTGTCTGTTCGGAAAAATGCTGGTCAACCGATCGGGCCAAATGTGAAAAATCCCGTCCTGGAAACATTTCGGTGTAAGTCAGCTGCATGAACTTAACCAGGCGGGGTTGTTCGATTTGGTAGCCAGCCCGAAGCTGATACCCTGGAATGAGCAACTGTTGCGTAGCCATTAACTAACAGTCCCGGTCTCCTGGGTAGTGGGAATAGAGATCCCAGGATACAGCGAAGTATCGGTCATTGAAGGAGCTACCTCGGAGGTCGGGGCCGGTGCCGCCATATCATTAGGTAAAAAGATGCGGGCGCTGACAGCCAACAGGGCGACCAAAAAAACCAATAAGATTAAAAATGGGGCCAATACTTGACGCAAAAAAGCCATAATTGCCGAATGCCGAATATGATTTGCTGGGGAATGGGTCGTAACCAAGACCATTGCCTGGGTCTATCTTATCACAATCCGTGACAGAAGTAGCTTAAATTAAGAAACAAGGGTTATCCGGCAAAACCTGGTTTCTGGGTCGGGCGCCGCCGGGGTACCGATCGAACCATCCCACGAGCCGCCTGGCTAATTATGTCAAATATCCCCATAATTACTAAATATCTTAAATGTTGCTCTGCCGAGATGACAATAAATTTTCAGAAGACAAGAGGAATAGCAAAAATGAATTACCACTACAAAATAGTCATTCGATGGTCTGATGAAGATGAGTGTTTTGTTGTCGGTCTGCCTGAATGGGGAGAGTTTTGTCACACACATGGTGATACCTATGAAGCGGCTCTCAAAAATGCTCGGGAAGTCTTGGAACTGCTGATCGAGTCCTCTTTGTCAAACGACGAACCTCTAGAAAAATCTGTCGCGGTTCACAGAAAAGCTGCAAACTCAACTGCCTCTACGCTTCGCTATTCATCTGCACAATCTCGCAGTCAGTCAGGGAAAAAATGTGAGAGAATTGGGAAAAGAGGCGATCGCGAATTATTTGCTCCGCGTAGATGATAAAATTGGGATGCTCTCTACTACTATAGGAATTGATGACAAATCGCACCAGACCGTCAGGAGAACCAGGAGGAGTTCCTAGTGGTACTCCAACTCGGATCGAACCCAAAGATGATGCCGAAACTACTCGCGGTACAATGCGGGAGAATGAAACAGCGGGATTTCTCGCTAGCATCGGGTATAATGTAGAGCAAAGACCATCTGTCACTGGCAGAAAAAAACCGGATTACAAAATCGAAGGCCGCATATTTGACTGCTATGCACCGATTACTGACAAAGCCTATAATATAGCAGATTTGATCCGGGAAAAGGTTGAAAGGGGGCAGGCAGATCGGATCGTCCTTAACCTTGATGATAGCGAGGTAGACATCGAAGAACTGCGACAGCAGCGGGTGTGGTCAAAACCCGTTGATCGAACATCGCATACCCCAGTCGCCGGATCCCCCCAAACCCCCCTTAGAAAGGGGGGCAACCGGTGCGCCCCCCCTTTTGGAAGGGGGGGTTTGGGGGGGATCCTCTGCAACTACTTTTGACCACACCCGACAGCAGCTAGAGTGTAGCCCTATTCCGGCTTTGCAAGAGATCATCGTGGTCAAGGCTGGAAAAATAATGGAGTTTTTCCCTTAAGAGTGAGGTAAAAATAAATGTCATTAGATTACGATCTGAGAATAGTCACGGATTGGGAACCAATACTGATATTGGAGTTTTTGTCAAAAAAACTACAGCTAGGGTGGGAAGAAGGGGTCCGTTTGTTTGGTCCAGGGATAGTACTGGGAGTGTCAAGAGAGAATGAGAGGCGTCAAGCTTTCATACAGTCAATGTTTGGATTTGCCCCGACTGTAGATGTGTGGTTTTGGCTAGATAAAAATGAGGATTACTATCTGGGAAAGCAGACTTTACTCCAAGCGGTGATGTTGCTGCTAAGTGAAATGCCAGGAGATGCGGTATTGCTGATCAATTACGAGACGATCGTCCTCCAACGAATTGGTGGTACCTTGATTTTCAATCAGGAACTGGGCACTTGGTCGAATGAAGAATTAGCGTCGGTAAAGTTGCCCTATTATCAGCAACCCCTGCGATCGCCGATAATCTCAGAGGAACTCCCCAAGGTGGAACTGGACAATGGCATCTACATTCATCTGCACAGTCTCGCAGTCAGTCAGGGTAAGGATGTCAGAGAATTGGTAAGGGATGCGATCGGGGCTTATTTGCAGTCCCAGGCGAAAAAACCCGAGGGCGACCTAAACAATTCAAAATTAAAAATTCCGAATTCAAAATTGGGACAGTCCCACCAGAATAAGGATCTCGGCGGATCGCCCTATGCAATGTAAATGCACGACAGCTTAGCATTGTCGGTCCAGTAGAACTTATAGCTAAAATGATAATCTTTTGCTAAAGGGTATTCAGTTGACAATTGACAATTGACAACTGACAACTGACAACTGACAACTGACAACTGACAACTGACAACTGACAACTGACAACTGACAACTAGAATGACTGACACAGTATTAGAAGTACGCAACCTGCAAGTCCAATTCCAAACAGACGAAAAACTGATTACAGCAGTTGACGATATCTCCCTGGAAGTAAAACGAGGACAAACCTTGGGCATTGTTGGAGAATCAGGATCGGGTAAATCCGTTACCTCCCTAGCAGTGATGGATCTAGTGCCCGCGCCTCCAGGTAAGATCGCCGGGGGCGAAATTTGGTTTCGGGAAACAGCGGAGGCCCAACCAGTTAACCTGCGGCAACTCTCACCCCAAGAAATGCAGCAACTCCGGGGTGGCAAGATGGCCATGATTTTCCAGGAACCCATGAGTTCCCTCAATCCAGTTTATAGCATCGGCTTCCAATTGACCGAAGCAATTATACAGCATCAAAATGTTTCTCCCCCAGAAGCCAGACGCCGGGCGATCGGGCTTTTGCAAGAAGTAAAACTGCTGCCCTCAGACGCAGCATTGCAGGAACAAATTCTAGCAGAATGGCCCCAGGAAAAGAAAGCAGCAAGTGATAAAGAACTTCAGCGTCTGGTAAATAGCCAAAAACAAGAGATCCTCAAACGCTATCCCCACCAACTCTCCGGGGGACAAATTCAGCGGGTGATGATCGCCATGGCAATTTCCAGCGATCCGGTACTATTGATTGCCGACGAACCCACTACCGCCCTAGATGTTACAGTTCAAGCTACCATTCTCGAACTGCTGCGGGAATTAACCCGACGGGGCATATCGATGATTTTCATCAGTCACGATCTGGGGGTAATTGGTGAAATTGCCGATACCGTCGCAGTCATGTATCAAGGTAAAATTGTCGAGACCGGGCCAGTCTTGGACATCTTCTCTAACCCCCAGCATCCCTACACCAAAGGTTTACTCGCCTGTCGTCCCCAACCAACAGTGCGCCTGGAATATCTGCCCACCATTTCTGACTTTATGGAACTGGTGACCACTGCGGACGGAACCTCAGAGATGCGAGAGACAGATAACAGGACCGCTATCAAAGAAGTAGGTCACACTCAGGTAGAAGAACGCTTAACAGCACTCCAACAGAAAGCGCCGCTTTTATCCGTGCAGGATCTCAAAGTTGGCTTTCCCCTCAAGGGCATGTTTGGCCAAACCCAACGTTATTTTATGGCGGTGAATAATGTCTCCTTTGAAGTCTATCCCGGGGAAACCCTCGGATTGGTAGGAGAATCCGGCTGTGGTAAAACTACATTAGCACGCAGTTTGCTGCAATTGGTCAAACCCATGAGTGGCAAGCTGCTATTTGCAGGTCAAGATGTTACTCGTCTTCACAAAAAAAATCTGCGACAGTTGCGCCGGGATATGCAAATCGTATTTCAAGACCCTTTCAGTTCCCTGGATCCGCGCATGTCTATTGGCGCCACGGTCATGGAACCCCTGAAAATTCATCACCGAGGCAATGCTACAGAAAGACGCGATCGCTGTGCCTATCTGTTAGAACGGGTAGGACTTTCACCTGACTGGATGAACCGCTGGCCCCATGAATTTTCCGGCGGACAGCGCCAACGGGTATGTATTGCTCGCGCCTTGGCACTCAATCCTCAGTTTATTATTTGTGATGAGTCGGTTTCAGCTTTAGATGTCTCGGTCCAGGCCCAAGTTTTGAACCTCCTCAAGGAATTGCAGTCCGAGTTTGAATTGACCTATATCTTTATTTCCCACGACTTGAGTGTGGTGAAGTTTATGAGCGATCGGATCGTGGTGATGAATCAAGGTAAAATAGAGGAGATTGCCCCTGCTGAGATGATTTACAACCAACCGCAACGGGATTACACTCGCCAACTCATTGCTGCTATTCCTACCGGCAGCATCGAACGCATTCAACAGCGCCAAAGGGCGATCGCCTGATCCAGAGATCGGGGCAGGCGCAATACTTCTCGGTTAAGAATATAGGTTGTCATTGCGAGGGGGGGGGTACGTAGCGATTAACTTCTGTACTAATTGAGTTAACCCCCCCCGTTAGCGCAGCGGCGCGACGCAGGAGCGCTAGCAATCCCCTGGTCGGTGTATGAGATGAGATCACTTCTGCGCTGTCGGTGAGATTGCCTCGGGGGGGATCTCGGCGAAGATCCCTCAATTATCGGTTTTGCTTTCCCCCCTCGCAATGACAAGTTGTATCCCTTGAAGTATTGGGGGCAGGCGGATCGCCTGTCCTGGTTACAACAGAGTTACAAATAGAGAAAAAATAAATCATTTAAGATAAAGGGTGCATCAGAATAGAAGGTCACATAGGCAACACCTTCTATCTCCAATTCTAGCAGTTGCCGCTCTAGGGCGACTCCCGGTTCGGGAAACGAGCAGGGTTGGCTAGAAGCCGAACCCAACCTGTTGCCATCTTCATCATAAGCAGTGAGGGTGACAGGTATGACATTGCTAACATAGGCTCCTACTTTGGCGATCGACCTCAAAAAGGAAACCGTTATTGACTTCTGATGAGATGGTGGCATGAGAGCCAGAGAACCGGTCCGAGGCTGGAAGGCGGGGTTAGAAGGAGATAAGGCGATCGCCTGTTCAAACCCCACTCCCAGATGCTGATACTGGTCCGTAACTCGCTCAAAAGTCTTCAAATCCTCAAAATTAAGCTGCACGAGAGCAGACCCCCGTGCCTGGGTGGGGTTGGGGATCCGGCCCGTTCCGGCTTGTTCGCAAGAGAAGCAGTGAGAAAATTCAGTAATGGATGAAAATGACATAACTACCTCCAGATGCACCAATTCAGCTCTTAATTCCAGCATCCGGAAAATTCAGGCGACCGTGAGGGTGCCTGTGTCAGTTCCTCGACTGTAGCGACATCTGGCGCAACTGAGGCCCCTTCAGTCCTCTCAACACCGTGACAATTTCCCAACTGTCCCCAACCCAGATGGAACCTACATTCCCAATACTTCAAGGTTTTGGATATAGGTTGTCATTGCGAGGGGGGGGGGCCGCTACGCTAACGGGGGGATTGATTCAGGGGGTCAACACAGCTGTTAATTTGCCAGCCCCCCTCGCAATGACAGGTTGTATCCCTTGAAGTATTGCCTACATTCCGCTGGCTGCAACTGTAGTGCCGCTGCAAAATTATAAATTTTGAATTTTGAATTTTGAATTTTGAATTTTTGAAGCGATCCCCGTTCGGATACAATGGCTTGGCAGCTATCAAGCTCAAAGTTCGCTGCTCACACAACGGTTATGAATAAGTTGCAAAGTGGTTTTACTGTATTTCTCAGTTTGCTGGTAGAAGCCATACCCTTTCTGCTGCTAGGGGTATTGCTTTCAGGCTTACTGCTATTTTTTGTCGATGAGCGCAAACTGGCCGCATTCATCCCCAAAAACCCCCTACTGGGTGCCTTAGTAGGAAGCTCGATCGGTTTTTTGTTCCCCGTCTGCGAATGCGGCAATGTACCAGTAGCGCGTCGCCTGCTGATGCAGGGTTTTCCTTCCTCGGTGGCCGTGGGCTTTTTACTGGCGGCCCCGACCATTAATCCCATCGTCATTTGGTCTACCTGGACGGCCTTCCGGGACCAGCCCGAAATTGTCATCCTGCGAGTGGTTTTTTCTCTGGCGATCGCGACCATCGTGGCCTGGGTCTTCAGTTCTCAAGCTGACTTGCGACCTTTGCTGCAACTGAGTATGGTACGTTCTCTGCCCCCACCCGAACGCTATAGCAAAGTAACTTTTAGATCTCCGGCTACAGCAGCCAAGTCGCCTTTGTTACAGTCCGGCACATTTATCCTCGATCGACCCGGTCAACCCCTGACAGTCGATCGGTTACAAATGGCTAGTGGGGTGAAGAACAAACCTTTACCAGAACGCTTCCGTTTGCTCCTGGACAATACTATACAGGAAACCCGGGAGTTGGGAGGCATGTTGGTGATCGGCAGCGCGATCGCCGCCGGCATTCAAGTGGCAATGCCCCGGGAGGTCATCCTCTCCATCGGCAATAGTCCCGTCACCTCCATTCTGGCGATGATGATCTTAGCCGCCCTGGTATCCATATGCTCTACCGTCGATGCCTTTTTTGCCCTATCTTTTGCCTCGGCCTTTACTAGCGGTTCTCTGCTAGCTTTCCTCGTCTTCGGCCCGATGATTGACCTGAAAGGCATTGGTCTGATGCTGTCAATCTTCAAGCAAAGGGCTATATTTTACCTATTTGCCTTGGCGGCTCAGTTAACCTTTGTGTTTACCTTGATTTATCAAATGCTATATTAGCATGGGAGTGATTATGACTAAAAGGTCAAAATCGATTAGGCCGTGGCTGGATATTTTCAGTATAGCAGCCTGGGGTGTTTTGCTGCTGAAATTCTGGCTGACTAACCAGTTATACCTGCTGATTCATCCAGCTTATCATTGGCTGACGATCGCGGCGGGATTGGCACTGCTGCTAGTAAGCGGGTTGCAGGCCCGGGAACTGCTGCGTAAAAGACGCTATCGCTTTGCCAACGCTCAACATATAAGCTTTTTTCCTCCGGGCTGGAGTGCTACAATCCTATTAGCAACTGCCATCGCGAGTTTCTTGGTTAAACCGACAGTGTTTGCAAGTTCTACCGCCCTACAGCGAGGGGTAAACGATTTCTTGCCCCTGACCCAATCTCAACCTCAAGCATTTAAAAATGCTACGCCGCCAGAAGAGCGATCGCTGATCGATTGGGTCCGGACTCTGAGTGTCTATCCCGAACCGGATGCCTATGCCGGTCAAAAGGTGAAGGTAGATGGTTTTGTCATCCATCTGCCGACTTTACCAGCAGAATATCTGTTAATTGCTCGTTTTGTAATTACTTGCTGTGCTGCGGATGCTTACCCTGTGGGATTACCGGTGAAACTGAATGGCGATCGCCATGATTACCCCCCCGATAGCTGGTGGGAAATAGAAGGAAAAATGATCGTTGAAAATAAGGATGGCAAACGCAAGCTGGCGATCGCCGCTGACTCCCTGAAACAAATTCCCGAACCGGACAATCCTTATAATTATTAGGGAAAATGGCAAATGGCTAATGGCTAATGGTTAATGGCTAATGGTTAATGGCTAATGGTTAATGGCTAATGGCTAATGGTTAATGGCTAATGGCAATGAACAATTAGCAATGAACAATTAGCAATGAACAATTAGCAATGAACAATTAGCAATGAACAATTAGCAATGAACAATTAGCAATGAACAAATTGAAATCACTTCAACCTTTAGACAGAGTAGCGATCGCCCTAATGATCGCCCTGAGTATTGTAATTACGATCCTGTTAATGAGTGGGGTGCATACAGCCCCGCGCGTGCGAAGTTTTAGCTGGCAGGATAAAACAGTGAGTGCTGCGGATACTGCTTTTATCTTAACATTCAATCGCCCCATGGATCGTGAAAGCGTAGAGAATAATCTCAAAATCGAGCCGCCGCTGCCCGGAAAAATTAGTTGGGCGGGACGCAAGATGGCTTATACTTTAACTAATGCGATTCCCTATGGTACCAGTTTTACTTTGCAGATGTTAGGGGCGAAAGATAGGTTTAGTGCCGAGGGAGAAGCTGTAGTAAACCAACCATTAGTGGTCAAATTTAACAGCAGAGATCGGGCATTTGCCTACATAGGTGTTGACGGCGAAGAAGCAGGCAGATTAGTATTATATAATCTGACAGATCTGAAAAAAGAAATTTTGACACCTTCAAGGCTGGTGGTGAGGAATTTTAAACCATACCCGAATCGCGATCGGATCCTGTTTGCGGCCAGCGATCGCGATGGAGCAGACAAAGGCATCCTGGAACAAAAATTATATACCGTGACCACAGGTATGACTCCAGCATCTCCTCGGCAGCAAGATCGACCTCAGCAGCTCCGAGCTGGGATAATCTCAACAGTATTAGATAATCGGGATTACCGCAACCTCAAGTTCGACCTGTCCCCGGACGGAAACACCATAGTAGTGCAACGCATTAACCGGCAAGATGCAGGGGATGTGAGTTTGTGGGTAATTCGCCCAGGGGCAAAACCCCAACCTCTCAACAGCAAACCCGGCGGCGAGTTTACCATCACCCCCGATAGTCGGGCGATCGCCATGACCCAGGGACAAGGTATTGCCATTCTGCCACTTGACCCTAACTTAGAAGAGGTACAACCGCTCGAATTTCTGCCCCAATTTGGCATGGTACTGGACTTCGCCCCCGATGGCTCGGCAGCAATGGTAAAATTTAATCCCGACTATACCCGATCGCTCTTTTTGCTGACTAACTCCGAACAGAAAAAACTCGTTACAACTACAGGGTCGATTACTAGCTGCCAGTTTGACCCGAGTAAAACTACCCTAATTTGTCTGCTATCTCAACTGTTAACTCAGGATGAAATCTACCAGGAGTTCCCCTATATCGCCGCTATTGACCTGAAAACTGGCAAGCAGATCCCCCTACTGGGACTACCGCCCGATCGGCCAGATGTGCAGATATCTCTGTCGCCAGATGGTCTGGCATTGCTATTCGATCAAACTGTTGCTAACCCTAGTGCTGCTGGGGCCAGCAGTCGTCTCTGGCTGCTACCTCTAGTGAACATTGCATCGCAACAGGGTCAGCAACTGCAACCCACAGAACTGCCTTGGAGAGGCTTTCGCCCCCGCTGGCTGCCCTAAGGGCCCAAGAGATCGCACCGGACGGGGGTTCTACTGCGTTCACCGCAAGCAGATATCGATACACTAGGGGAGGACAGTAGTTTTGATTTCTTAAGAATTCAGAACTCCTTCATTATCACGGTCATGGAAACACAGGAGCTTCTGGATCGCTATCAACGGGGAGAACGAGACTTTGCCCATGTGAACTTGAGTGGTGCCAGTCTCAGTGGCGTCAATTTACGGCAAATTGACCTGACCGGTGCGGACCTGACTGGTGCTAATCTGAGCTGGGCATTTCTCAGTAATGCTCGGCTGACGGGGGCCTGTCTGCGCCATGCCGATCTGCGTAATTGCGCCCTTACCAGTACCAATCTCAACCAATCGCTTCTTAGTGGGGCTAATCTGACTAAGGCAGATCTGCGCCTAGCTTCTCTGGTTGAAGCTGACCTTAACTGGGCTGTACTTTCTGAAGCTGACCTCTCTAATGCCGACCTCTCCACCGCTAAGTTAGACCAGGTGAACCTGGAAAGAGCTAAACTCCCAGGGGCCAAGTTGATGGCAGCTCAATTGATGGAGGCAACTCTGTACCGTGCTAATCTTACTGCTGCCGACCTCTCTGGTGCCAATCTCCGGGAAAGCCATATGGAAGAGGTGAATTTGCGCGATGGGACTTTAGTTGGCGCTAATCTGATTGAAGCCAATCTGGTGGGTGCTTGCTTGCGTTCTGCTAACTTGAGTGAGTGCGACCTGCATCGGGTTGCCCTCAGTGGCGTAGATTTGAGTGAGGCCAAGCTGGATAATGCTGACCTCTCCCGATCGGACCTGGCAGGTGCCTATCTGCTGAAGACTAGCTTTAAGAAGGCTCATTTACTCCGGGCTAATCTGCAAGATGTCTATTTGCTGCGGGCGGATTTGAGTGAGGCCAATCTGCGCGGGGCGGATTTGCGCCGCTCGGATTTGAGCGGGGCTTATTTGAGTGAGGCGATTTTAAGTGAGGCCGATCTCAGAGATGCTCTGCTGCTGGAAAGTCGCCTGATCCGCACGGTTGTAGATGGGGCCCAGTTGACGGGCTGTTGCATCTATAATTGGCAAACAGAGGAAGTGGACCTGTCTGCTGTTGATTGTCGTTACGTCTATACTAAGTTCAACCACAGTACTAAAAGTCCCACTAGCCGCTTTCCAGTAAACCGGGATTTTGCACCGGGAGAACTGGGTGCATCCTACCAGGCAAATACTACCACGATCGAGGTTTATTTCTCCCAGGCTCCTAATTGGGAAGTTTTGGTGTTTACTCTGGCGATGCTAGCACAGGAAACCCGGGAGTTGACTCTTGATATCGAATCTTTTGCCCCGATGGAGAATCAGTATCTGCTGCGGTTGCAGGCCAATCAGAAGGTGAATGCTAAAATCATCTCGGAACGCATCTTGCAGCTTTACCCAAATATGCAACGACGGGTACTAGCAAATCGTTCTAAAATCTTGAATTTACTTTCAATTCCCGTTACTGCTAATCATCGTCCTCCGTCCCCCGTCCCCCCTCCTCCACCGCCTCCCCCGCCTAAATCTCTGGTTGATAAGCGCCAGCAACTGTATCGAGAAACTTCTCGTCAGATTAGATCGATTCTTATGTCTCAGCCCCCGGAAGAATTTGTCTCTCACGTGCAGCGGTTACTGGATTATTTGGCAGAACAGGGCGTCCCGACCAGGGAACTTCAGAAAAAGGCGATCGTGGCGGCGATCGTGCAGCGGGCCAAGCAGGATAAAACTTTCGGCGAAAATCTCTTACGCTGGGATAAAAAAGCCTCTGAATCAACCCGTTCCTCTGTTATGGGCCGGGCAGTTCGGGCGGCGATCGCCCTTTTGTGGCCCCAACAGCAAAAACGTCCATAACTGAGTAGGGTGGGCACCGCCCACCAATTATTTCTGCGAGGCAAAAAAGACCCCCGATCGCCTCGGCAAAGGAACTATAATCTTGGGAGACAATCGAGACATCAAGTCCCAAGTTTCTGGCATTGGCGGCAGTATAGGGAGGGTGTGGTCATGCATTTGTTGGTTCCGATCTGCCGTACTGGAAAAGGCGATCGCATCGATCTTCCCGGACTGAAGCAAATGCAATTCCACCTGATAGAGCGACTTATGCAAACATCGGGTAAAATAAGCGGGAACGCGAGTCACTACCCATGCCCAACTGCTGCTCGACGAATTGTTAAAGCGCAGCTTTAACAAAAATAAAGCCATGAGAGAATTGCGCTACAGCGATCCCCGGTTTCTGAGTATCGATGCCTAGCACTCTTAAATGAGGGGCATAACCCCTGAGCGAGCAGTCCGGGCAGTGCAGTCAGAAAAAAAATTAAGCTCTCTTGATAAGAAATGGTCGTGGGTTGGGAACAATAACCGTATAATCACCCTGAGACAGTTCAGGGATTTCAACGTATCGTTGCAGTTATGAAGCAGTTGACTCTATGGCACCACCACTTCCCACAGGAATGATCCTGCAAAACCGTTACCAGATCGGCAAAGTTCTGGGAGAGGGCGGGTTTGGCCGCACTTACCTGGCCGCAGACAAGGACAGGTTTGAGGAACTCTGCGTTCTCAAAGAATATAATCCCAACGTCCAAGGTACTTACGCCTTAAACAAGTCAAAGGAACTGTTTGAAAGGGAGGCCAAGACTCTCTATAAAATCGATCATCCCCAAATACCCAAGTTTCGGGCAACCTTCGAGCAGGGAAAACGCCTGTTTTTGGTACAGGACTACGTCGAGGGCCAGACCTATCGCGCCCTCCTAGATGGGCGCCTGGCCAAGAACAGGAAATACACGCAAAGGGACATCGTGCAGTTTTTAGAGCAGATGTTGCCAGTGTTAGAACATATCCACAAAAAGGGTATTGTTCATCGGGATATTTCTCCGGATAATATCATTTACAGTAAAAGTACCATTGAGGGCCAGAGCAAACGCCTGCCAGTGCTGATTGACTTTGGGGCGGTCAAAGAAATAGGAGCGACCAATTTACAATCTGAAGGGGGGGTGCGAGGAACGACGGTGGGGAAACTGGGGTATTCTCCTCCCGAACAACTGCAAACGGGGGAAGTTTCTCCTAGTAGCGACCTCTACGCTTTAGCGGTAACGGCAGTGGTATTGATGACAGGGCGCAAACCCGAGGAATTATTGAATCAACAGACGATGATGCCTTGTTGGCATCAGTGGGTTCCGGATCTGCACCCTCGGTTTGCTCCCATCTTAAATAAAATGATGAGTTACAGACCGGAGAATCGCTATCAATCAGCTAATGACGCTTTATTCGATTTGCGATCGCACAAGCAATTGATTCTCGGACCCAAGGAGAGGATCGCCACCCCCAAACCTAACAGTACCCCACTGGCTCCTCAGAAAGTCACCACTCCCCCACAATCTCCGCAGCACGAACCACCTCGGAAAAATAATTCGCCGTCCCTGTTGAAAACCCTATGGCATAACCCTTGGACTGGCAAAATCATCGGTGCAGGTTTGGTTTTCTTAATTACTGCCGGGGTAAGTTGGTCGATCCGCCCACCGGTTCGGGAAGTTACTGGGCGTCCCGAAAGGGAGAAAATAGCTGCATTGCCGGAGGAAGCAGATGCTAGTCCGACAGTTAAGACAGATGCTAAGGCGATCGCCATGGATATTCGGCTGAACCTATCATTAGGGGAGAGAAAAAATGAGGCTAGCATTATACAATCAGATGAAATACACAGATACCGGATCTCGGGTTCGCCAGGGAAATTGTTAAGCATTAAGCTGCGGAAAGGCAGAGTAGCGATGACGGTGTTAAACAGCAATGAAGAAGCAATTGTTGAAAAAATCTCAACAGAGTGGGAAAGAACAATTCCTGATGACGGTGTCTACATCATTGATATCCATCCATTAGCAGGAAGCGAAAACAGCAAATATGAGCTAGAAATTGCGGTCATGGAATTATAGTAATATGGGATTGGGAATTGGTCGGGCGATCGCCCGCACCGAAAGGCTAAAAAACCACCTGTTACCCAGATCCCAGGGGGTGTGGTCATGCATTTGTCGATCGCCGGGATCCCCCCCAAACCCCCCCTTCCAAAGAGGGGGCCTCAAAGCCCCCCCCCTCGTTACCTGGCTCCCGCCAGGTAACGCGCGGGGGTTTGGGGGGATCCGGCGACTGGGGAATCGATATTTTTATCAACGGGTTTTGACCACACCCGATCCCAGGTATCTGGGGAGCAGGTGAAACCATGCCCGAGCATGTATAGCATCACGGAACGCTGGTTATCGAGCAGGCAAACTACTGGCTAATAGGGGCAGGTAAATTGAAAAAATAACTCAATTAGATAGAATCTCGGATGTAAAGAGGCCGAATAACAGTATAATATCGCCAGATACCGTTGATAGGTACGATCGCAGGAGGAAAAACCCATGCAACCACCTATTCCCGACGGGATAATCCTGAACAAGCGCTATCGGATAGTGAAAGTTCTGGGTGCCGGCGGCTTCGGTCGCACGTACCTGGCAGAAGATACATCCAGATATGATGAAAAATGCGTCCTCAAGGAATATAATCCCAATTTAGAAGAAACCTATGCTTTGGAAAAGTCCCAGGAACTGTTTGAAAGAGAGGCGCAGATTCTCTATAAAATAGAGCATCCCCGCATTCCCAAATTCCAGGCGACATTTGAGCAGGGAAAACGCCTGTTTTTGGCCCAAGACTATGTTGAAGGTAAGACCTATAAAACACTGCTGGAAGAGCGGGTGAAGGAAAATAAGCAATTCACGCCAGCGGAGGTAGTGCAGTTTTTACAACAGATGTTGCGAGTGTTAGAACATATCCACAGCAAGGGGATTATACATCGGGATATCTCTCCAGATAATATCATTTGTCGCCAGAGCGATCGCTTGCCAGTGCTGATCGACTTTGGGGCAGTCAAAGAAACAGGGACGACCCCATTGCAGGAGTCGGGAAAGTCTATCCAAGGCACGAATGTGGGGAAACATGGGTACTCGCCGCCAGAACAACTGCAAATGGGCAAGGTTTATCATAACAGCGACCTCTACAGTTTAGCCGCAACGGCAGTGGTGTTGATGACGGGGCGCAAACCCGAGGAATTGTTGAACAAACAGACCATGACCTGGCGTTGGCATCAGTGGGTGCCCACTCTGGAACTGTGGTTGGCCCAGCTGTTAAATAAGATGCTGAGTCCGAAACCGGATAATCGCTATCAATCAGCTGCGGAAGTGGCCCAAGAACTGCGATCGCGTACGGGAGGTCTGGTGGGTACGGCATCCCGGGGAAATGCCATTATGGAACCTGCTTCTAACTCAGTCAAGCAGAACTCTCAGAAGAGCAATTTGAGCGATCGGGCGGCAACTCCATCCCTGACGAACTCACGTTGACAATAGACCCCGAACCATGAACAATGAAGAGTAAAGGATTCACCACGAACAAAAGGATATGATTACAGTTGCCTTACCCAAAGGCGCACTGCTAGAGGATAGCATCAAGCTGTTGCAAGCAGTGGGCTTAGATTTCAGCGCCTTTCTGGACTCCTCGGGCCGCCAATTGCAGATTGAAGACCCCACTCATACTGCTAAAGCCCTGTTGGTGCGGGCTCAGGATGTGCCGGTGTATGTGGAATACGGTCAAGCCCAGTTAGGTATGGTGGGTTACGATGTCTTGCGGGAGAAAAAACCATTAGTCGCTAACTTGGCAGACCTGGGGTATGGCAAATGTCGCATGTCGATCGCGGTCAAGAGTGAGAGTGGTTACCAGTCGGCCTTGGAACTACCGCCTCACTGTCGGGTGGCCTCGAAGTTTGTCTACTGCGCCCGGGAATATTTCCACAGTATCGACTTGCCAGTGGAAATTATCCCCCTTTATGGTTCGGTAGAATTGGGGCCAATTACGGGCATGTCAGAGGCGATCGTGGATTTGGTTTCTACGGGTCGCACCCTGCGAGAAAATGGTTTAGTTGAACTGGAAATTTTGTTTGAAAGTACAACCAGGCTGATCGCCCATCCCCTCAGCTATCGCCTCAATATGGACGGTCTGAATGATTTGATTGCTCAGTTGCGTGCTACTACCTTAGCTATGGTTTGATCTGTGCCGATCGCTCTAGACCATATAGTACCACAGAGCCTGTTGTAGTAGTGGGCTAAATGTTCAAATTTCATCCCGAGTTCTGCATCACCCGTTGGGATGCCAGGTTTTCGGGATGAGCGATCGCCACAATTCGTTCCAGTTTCAGTTGTTTTCGATCTCATGTATGATGCTATCCTACGCTAGAGTGGGAAAGTACCTGCCCCTCTGTCAGATCTCACAATCAGGGTTATCAATGACTAGAAAATCACCAAAGGTTGCCAAAAAACGTCGGGAAAGTGACTGGCGACTATTTCTGCGATTAGTGCCTTATGCCCGTCGCCAGGGACCGCTGCTGGCAATGTCTATGCTGCTATTGGTGCCTTTATCATTAGCGGGTGCAGTTCAGCCCCTGATCGTCGGACAGGCAGTCTCTTTGATTAAAAATGAGCCAACCTGGGCAATAATTGCAGGCCGCACTCTATCCTCAGGCTTAAATATTCTCGGAGTCTTGCTCTTAGGGACGATCGCCATTAGACTATTTTTCCTGGGGTACCAGGGCTATATCGTACAGAAAATCGGACAGCAAATTACTGCCGATATTAGAGATGATTTGTTCGACCATGTTACCTCTCTGGCAGTAAGATTTTTTGACCGCACCCCCGTCGGGAAATTAATTACCCGTCTCACCAGTGATGTGGAAGCCTTGGGACAGGTGTTTTCCACAGGCGCGATCGGGATAGTAAATGATATATTTGCGATTATCGCCATTATCATTATCATGTTTTTACAGCAATGGCAACTAGCAAGCTTGCTAGTCATCATGCTGCTGCCGGTGACTGGCCTGATTATTTACTTCCAACATCAATATCGCCAAGCAAATTATCAAGCCCGGGAAGAACTTTCTGGCCTCAACTCCCAGTTGCAAGAAAATATTGTGGGCATTGATGTGGTGCATCTGTTCCGCCGCGAACAGTTTAATGGCGAATTATTTCGCCGTACTAACCAGCAATATATCAAACAAATAGACAAAACCATCTTTCACGATTCAGCTATTTCTGCTACCCTAGAGTGGATTTCTCTAGCCGCGATCGGGGGAGTGCTGTGGATGGGCAGTATCTTAGTCATGCAGTCCAACCTGAAGTTTGGCACCCTAGCAGAATTTATCCTGTTTGCGCCCCGTCTGTTCGACCCCTTGCGGCGCTTTGCCGAAAAATTCACGATGTTTCAAGCGGGATTTACCGCCATCGAGCGCATCAGCGACATCATGGACGAGCCCATAGAAATTCGCGATCCAGAAGTCGTTCATCCCGTACAGCATCCGACAGCAAGCAAGAATAAAACCGGGGAAATTAGGTTTGAGAATGTCTGGTTTGCTTACAAAGGAGATGAATATGTCCTGAAAAACCTGAACTTTACCATTCATCCCGGGGAAAAAGTCGCCTTAGTGGGTCCGACAGCTGCAGGCAAAAGTTCGATTATCAGGCTACTATGCCGACTTTACGAAGCCACTCACGGGCGCATACTCGTAGATGGCATTGATATCCGAGACTTGCGCCAAGCAGCATTGCGCCGTCATTTAGGAGTAATTCTCCAAGATGGCTTTCTGTTTGCCGGAGATATCAAAAGCAACATCTCTCTAGGAGAAAATTATGATTTGGCAGAAATCCAGAAAGCAGCGCAAATAACCGATGTTGCTGGTTTTATCGAAAAACTACCTCAAGGTTACGATACCCAACTGCGACAGCGGGGGACGAATATTTCCAGCGGTCAAAAGCAACTATTGGCCTTTGCCCGGGTAGCAATTCGCGACCCGAGGATTTTAGTCCTAGACGAAGCAACGGCGAATCTGGATGTGGGTACAGAAGCGTTAATTCAACAAGCATTAGACCAGTTATTAGTAGGACGGACGGCGATTATCATTGCGCACCGACTCTCGACAATTCGTAATGTAGACCGAATTTTGGTGCTGAAGCGAGGCGAACTGATAGAATCAGGTAGTCACGAGCAATTGTTACAGCTAAATGGTTTGTATGCTAGTTTGTACAAGTTGCAGATGTTGGGTAATTGAGAATTGTAAATTGAGAATTGGGAGAATTGGGAGAACCAGTGCTGAGCATAGCGACTTGGGAAAAACGATGCTACAATTAGTTTCAAATTATCGCATTATTATACTATTAGTCGGTTTTAACTCAGATCTTGCACCATTCTCAATTAGTCAATTAGTCTCCTGGCCCGCCGTGGGTTTTAACCCACTGTCCGCCTTGTCGCTCTCTCGGCCCATTTTTTTAAGTACCCTCGTGAAGCTGGATCCGCCTTTTAACGAGGGTAACACACTTTTTATATAATACTTTTAGTCGGTTTTCAACCGACTTTAGCTATTAGCCCGGGGTTTGAACCCCGGGCGGGCCAGGAGACTTATCTCTGCTGCTAGTGAATAATACTTATTTCTACCAGATAGCGGGCGATCGCCTTATCGGGGCTTTCAACAGAGACCCGAAAGGGTGCATCACCGACCGCAAGCAAAGATACATTCGGGACAGTCCCCGGGCAGAAAATTTTTTCGATCAGTTGCCAATACTCGCAGAAACTGCCACAATAGGATATAGCCCATGTTCTGATAAGGGAGAAAACAATATGACCTTCCGTTATCGCATAATCAAAAAATCCATCGGCACCGCCCCCTACACCACCAGACCCGACCTCGGTCCAGCCCTCACCCAAGCCGAAGTCGTCCGCCAACTCAGTAGCTTCACCGCCCTCACCGAAGGAGAAGTCACTAACGTCTTCAACTCCCTCTTCCAAGTCCTACTCACAGCGGCCCTCGCCGGTCGGCCCACAGAAATACTCTTTGGTGGCTTTCGCATCAGTCTCTCCTGTGGGGGGGCGATCGACGACCTAGAACAAACCCTCACCATCGAAGACATCAACCCGCAAGTCACCATCCACCTCGGATCATCCTTCCAGAAACGCTTTCTCGCCGACGTCACCCTAGAACGCACCGGAGTAGTGGGAGAAAAAGTCCCAGAAATCGACTATACATTCAATTCCACCACGGAAAGCAACGACACCTACACCCCCGGCGGTCCCATGCGGATAGTAGGGGACCACCTGAAATTCTCAAAAAGCGACTCCCAACAAGGCATATTTTTCCGCTCCCAAACCGATGGAACCGAAGTTAGAGCATCCTTATATATCGAAGTAACCAATGGCAACACCATTTTTATAGTTCCCTCGGAAGTCACCGGTGACCAAAAATTAATAGTACGGGTAAAATACGGCAACAACTTGCGAGAAACCGTGTATCAAGCCACCCTGCCACAGGAATAGACCGGTGTGGTCATGGTGGTCATGCATTAGTTGCATTGGTGGGAAACGCTTTTCCCTTAGGAGTTCCCTGATGAGAGAAGATCCTTTTCCGCTATGAGAGAAGAACCTTTTCTCGCCGAGAGAAGAACCTT
>JBFRWI010000228.1:0-126637 GCA_051439505.1 Hormoscilla sp.
AGTTTTTACAAATCATTTCGTTGACATCTACTATCATGACAGATTAATCTCAAATAGTCAAGGATATTTTAAAAAATTCCCGATGATGAACAGTATACCTTCCACCGGCAGCATCGCGGACCAAATCCTCGAACAAGATAGAAAGGAACGAGAGGCCCTGGCCCTTCTCCTCGATCGCCATCTGGCCCGCAACGACAAGATCCTGGTTCAGAACACCGAGATGGGCGGGACTGAAGCCTATGTCGGTGCCGTTACCCTGGAGTGGTTTGCCAGTCGCGTTCGCTTTGCCTCTCGCTTGCCCCTGTTCCGTCAACATCTCAACCAGCAGACGGACAACGTGGACATCGACGCCGGCAGCATTGAGATAATTCAGCAGCGACCCCTGGACTGGTCCCGCCAAGCACCCCTCGCACAGTATTTGGCCGCTCGCAAAACTCACAAGTTTCCGCCGGTGCTAGTGGTGATTAACCGACCTTGGGTAGACGAACCCACTGCCCCGGAATGGGACCCTTACGGACTGGCCACTAAATCTGCTGCTGATTTTACGCCCCTGGATGCCGGCGGTAAGGTCGGTCTATTGGACGTTTCCGAAGACGCGACCATTTTTGCCCTCGACGGTCAACACCGACTCATGGGGGTTCAGGGTCTGATGGAGTTGATTAAAACTGGTAAACTCCAACGCTACAAAAAGGATAAAAAACCTCTAGGCGCTTTCATTACCGTTGATGACCTCCGACAAGAGTATCATATCGAACCTGCTTATTTGCAAAACTTGGCTAAGGAAAAGATTGGCATTGAGTTCATTTCCGCTGTGGTGACTGGTGAGTCCCGCGAAGAGGCCCGACGACGTGTTAGATCTATCTTCGTTCACGTTAACCTGATGGCGACTCCTTTAACTAAAGGTCAGTTGGCACAATTGAATGAGGATAATGGTTTTGCTATTGTTGCTAGAAAAATTGCTGTCTCCCATCCTTTATTAAAAGATGTTGAAGACCGCAATCCTCGTGTAAACTGGGATAGCGCTACTGTTGCTGCTAAGTCTACGGTTTTGACTACCCTTCAGGCCCTTCAGGAAATGTCCGATCGCTACTTGGGCCATAGATTTCCTAACTGGAAACCTTCCCAAAAGAAGGGTTTAATTCCCATGCGCCCCGAGGATGAGGAACTGGAAAAAGCAATTTCCGAGTTTAAGCAGTTGTTCGACCATTTGGCAACTCTCCCCAGCTATCGCAGACTGGCAGAGGGGACGGAAACCCCGGAAATGCGGCGCTTCAGCTTTGAGAAGGATGGGGGCGAAGGGAATTTATTATTCCGTCCCGTGGGACAAATTGCCTTGACTCAGGCAATAGGTATCTTAGTATTTAAGAAGGATTTCTCCTTGACAGCCATTTTCCAGAAACTGGGGCAATACGACGCTAAGGGTGGATTCAGTGGTATGGATAAACCTGAATCTTTATGGTATGGTATTTTGTACGATCCTAATAAAAAGCGTGTCCTCGTGGCGGGGCGGGATCTGGCAGCGAAGTTAATTGTTTATATTGTAGCTGGTACTGACGACGATCTGGAACGGGCGGAACTCCGACGTTTACTTGCAGAAGCGAGAACGATCGAAGATCGTGCTATGGGTTTTGATGGTAAATTGGTAGAACCCAGAGATGTAGGATTGCCACCTGTTATTATTTAAGATTAGCCTCCTGGTCCGCCGGGGTCGGGACAGGGGGCGATCGCGCGCAAATGTAGGGGCACGGCATCAATAAATTATCAGCTTCATTGGGTTAATGTAGCTGCCCGCCGTGCCCCGGCGCGACGCAGAGACAAAATGTGCGATCGGGGCAAAATGCGATGTCCAAACCGGCAGGCGATCGCCCTCCATCCTAAAGAAATCTGGTTAAATCAAATTCCTGTTCTGACTGCTGTGGCTTATGCCGTTCTGCTTGCATAATCAAGAGCAGTTGATCTGTATAGTCTACCACCCCCCGAAACTGTTCTCGCAATATTTCTAGTCCCCCATTGGCATATTCTTCAAATATCTGGATGCGTTCTGACTCGTATTTGGGATCGCCAGAGGAGAGGATTTTTGGATCTTTGCTTTCCACTATCGCTAGTAATTTGATCATCACATCATATCCTCTGGAGTTGAATATTTCCAGCCCGATCGGACCCGGTTCTTTTTTGGCTACTGCTCCCAGAGACGATCGCTTTTTTCGCTTTGCCCCCAATGCCGCTGCAAAGGCGATCGCATCAGCATAGGTCTGGAATGGTCCGGTTGTCTCGCTCGCGTCTACTAAAGCTTTCACTAGATCTGCCTTGTCTTTAGCAATCTTAATTTTGTTAGTAGTCATTCTCCTAGGTTGTGGTTTCTGCTAATATTAACATAAAGCGAAAGCAAGTCGGCGATCGCTGCAATAATTTTGCCTGTAGTCCGGGTGTGGTCAAAACCTGTCGATCGTTCCATGGGCCCGGACAGTCGTTGGATCCCCCCGGTCCTGAGAAATTAAAATTAAAATCACTTTACAAATAATCAGCTAAAAATGTTAAGTTTTTTTAAAAAAATGAAAAAAGTTTAAACCATCCCCTACCCCCCACCCATCCACCCTTATCCTACCGCTTTACTGACTACTTTGTCAACTGTATTTATACTCATTTTTTTTACGATATTCAGCATGCAAGGTAATGTAGCGCGGGGTGTGGTTGGTGAAGTAGTTGTATTAGGTAGGGCGATGCCCGAAGGGCGGGCTATATTATAAAAGTGAGAATGGGAAACAAGGCGTGTTGGGTAAGAGACCTCAACAAAACCTACGAATTTTGAGTTTTTTTAACTATGTTGACAGAAATGTGACAATATGTTAAGTTTATTGAATGGCAGGGGATTTGGGATCGATCGGGGATATGATTGTTTCTATTGACCGGGTGCATCTCACTTGGGCACGGGCGAAGCATTCGGGGCGGTAATTTGTCTTCTTATGTCATCATTTTTTAGCCCGAATGCTTCGCCCCTACAGATGGATCGGCAAAACTAAGATGCACCCTATTGACCTGTGCGGGTTATATGAGGTTCGTGGCAAACACTACGGCAAACACGCTTCGTGTTTACTACGAACGGTTTGCTCCGAACGGAATTGATTATGGAGTTGATTATGGATAATAATGACTTGGATGTTTTTGGTTTCGGGACCGATCGCTCGACTATCTTTGCGGAAAGTACCGGTGCTGAACTGCTGCCGGGTACTGCTATTAGACCGGGTGGGGAGGGCGGACAAGGCCCGATCGCTCTTGAAATGCAGGGCTCGAATTTGCTTGAGGGAAATTTTGAGCAGGTTCTCTTGGGCGATATCGCACCTTTGGATGTAACGGTTGCTAATAATGAAGAAGCGCCTCTGGTTCTGGATATCGATCGCAATGGCAGACTGGAAGCGCTGACGGATGGGATAATGATTATTCGCCATCTGTTCGGATTTGCTGGTGATGTTGTGGTTAGAGATGCTGTTGCACCAGATGGGACGAGGACTGATGCTGCGGAAATTACATCGCACATTGAGGAACTGGGTCTGAACCTGGATGTCGATGGCGACGGTCAATTAACAGCCCTGACAGATGGGCTAATGATTATTCGCGATCTGTTCGGATTTGCTGGGGAGATTGTGATTCGAGATGCCGTTGCGCCCGGTGCGAGTCGGGATACGGCGGAGGCGGTGACAGCATATCTGGAGTTTTTGAAGAACTTAACCGATGGACCGACTATTAATGAGCCTCCAGTTGCTGTAGATGACTCTTTCTCTATTATTCAAGGAACTCCTGCTGCTGAATTGGCAGTTCTCAACAATGACTCGGATCCAGATGGCGACATACTGTCCATCACTGATGTAGCTGACCCATCTAATGGAACTGTCAGGATCGACGGAGATCGGGTGGTGTACAATCCAGAGGCTGGCTTCTTTGGTATAGATACCTTCACCTATAATATTTCTGACGGTAATGGGGGTACGGACAGGGCTACGGTTGAGGTGACGGTAACAGAAACGTCAACTCCCACTCCAAGTAATCCAGGTAACACTCTTGGCACTGCTTTGAACATTACTACCCTGGATGGTACGAGTATTTTTAGCGATTCTGTAGGGTCCGATGATTTCTATCGTCTGGAACTGACCGATCGTAGCTTTACTTCATTTCGGATCGCAGACTTGACTGACAATGCCAATTTGCAGGTGATTCAAGACCGCAATAACAACGGCGAGGTCGATTTTGGCGAAACCCTGGATATCGTCGATCGACCGGGAACGACCTCGGAATTAATTACCACCATTCTAGACCCAGACGTTTACTACATTGGAGTTGGTCGAGCCGAAGGTGATGACAGTAACTATAACCTGCGAGTGGATGTTATTCCCCTCGTGGATGCTTTTGCAGAGAATTTTCAAGGAGATGGTCTGGAAGCTGGAGCAGGTGTCATTAACCCCAGCGGCGATAATGACTTATTCACATTCAACGGCACAGCAGGAGACACAGTGACTGCTTTTGCAAACAACCTCACGGATGGAGGCAATTTACGTATACGGATAAGACTGCTAAGTCCGGATGGTTCTCAGTTAGCAACTACAATCTCGGGTCAGGAGGGATCGGACGCTGGGATTCGCGACTTTGTGCTACCAGTTAGTGGTACTTACAGTATAATAATTGTGGCAGCCAATGGGGATGCCACGGGCTCTTACACTTTGGGGTTATCAAACTTGAGCGAAGATACCACAGCTATTACAGCGAACCAAAGTTTGGAAGAGAGCATAGACTTTGTCGGAGATGGGGATTTCTTCACATTCAACGGCACGGCAGGAGACACAGTGACAGCTTTTGTAGACAACCTCACGGATGCAGGCGATCAACGTATGCGGGTAAGACTGCTAAATCCGGATGGTTCTGATTTAGCAATAGGAAGCTCGGTTACTGGGGGATCGGACCCTGAGATCCGCGACCA
Source organism: Hormoscilla sp. (assembly GCA_051439505.1). Lineage (GTDB taxonomy): Bacteria > Cyanobacteriota > Cyanobacteriia > Cyanobacteriales > Desertifilaceae > Hormoscilla. Next base: position 4,970 of record JBFRWI010000228.1, read on the forward strand.
AGTGCTACCTGTTAGTGGTACTTACGGCATAATTGTGGCAGGGGATGGGGATGCCACTGGCGACTATAGCCTCAGTTTGAATCTCGTATAGAGTAATGACGATCGAGAAACGGCGATCGCCCCAAAACCCCAGGAGATGATGTTACAGAGTAGCTTCTGTCTGGCGTGACGGCGGCAAAAAATAAGGTAGAAAAAAATACTGGTGGTAGGGGCACGGCATCGCTCGAAGTTTCGGCGACGATGAAAATGTCAAATATACCGTACACCGGGAAAATGCGATCGGGCTTTCATAGGGATGCGATGCTGCTGCGCAGCCGCTACGCGAACGGGTCTGGTCACAAGTGGTTGATAGCCAACTTCGGTAGAAACCGGGTTTCTTTGATCAATACAGAGGCAATAACCAGCTATTGAGGGAGAAACCCGGTTTCTGGCCCCCACGCGAGGTCTCACGTACCAACTGATGCACGACCACACCCCATGCGATCGGCAATAAACAGCCGGGGCACGGCGACAGTAACATTTGCAATAAACCGACAATTTGTGCCCCTACTGGTGTCCCACAGGGTGTAAGGGCCCAAAAGGGGCGATCGGGGGGCGGGCGATCGGGCGGGCAACAATTAAGGTTGAAGAGAATACCGGAGTAGATGTGGGCGCGAAAGTAACCTTTGAAAATTTAGCCACAGAATTTTTGATACCGTACAGGACCCTCAAAAATGTGGTACAGTAGAAATATGGGGCAATAAAATGTTTGGTTAAGTCCCAGTAGTCAAGGGAGCAGTAAGGAAGTAACTAATGATGTCAAGCACCTATCGTCTGAAAGCTAGCGAACTAGACGAGCGCTTTTTAGCAGGATTGAAATCGATCTTTGGGGATAAAGAAATAGAGATTATTGTCTCTGAAGTCAGCGAAACAGATTACTTGCTAAAATCAGAGGCTAACAAGAATAGACTCTTGCAGGCTGTCGAAAACGTTAAAAATAGAACCAATTTGGTTGAAGTTAATTTAGAGGAACTGTAGAATTGGACTTGATACCAACATTCTCATTCGCTATTTCACCCGCTAGACGTGCGCACAGTGGAAACAAACTACTGAATTAATTCAAGCAGGCGAAAAGACGATGTGGGAGGCGATTGAAATTCGAGGCCACCGATCGGGAAAAGAAATCCGGTTTGACACCGCTACAAACCCGCAAACCGGCCTGTTGACTACGAACGAATATGTTATGGCACGGCCATCCCTCGCTGCACCGCCGGACGCTGCTGTACTGTTTCTGCCCAACGTTTTAAGTTCGGATGATTATCCAGAGTTAAATTCAGAAACTCATAGAGCGCAACCCAAGGATAGATCGCAATATCCGCGATCGAATAATCCCCGCAGACAAACTCCTGTTCAGATAACTGCCTATCCAAGACAGAATAGAGTCGCAGAGTCTCCTTTTCATAGCGCGCGATCGCATAAGGTATCTGTTCAGTCGCAAAGCGCCTAAAATGACTCAGTTGACCGAACATCGGCCCGACACTTCCCATCTGCAACATCAACCATTCAATTACCTGAAAGCGACCTTTTTGGTCATGAGGGAGTAATTTACCAGTTTTTTCCGCCAGATAGATCAGGATCGCACCCGACTCAAACACAGTTATCCCCGTATCCCGATCGATTATAGCCGGAATCTTGCTATTAGGATTAATCGCCACGAACTCCTCTGAAAACTGTTCGCCTTTGGTGATGTCAATCTTATGGACATTATAAGGAAGTTCCACTTCCTCCAGCATAATCGAAACTTTGCGTCCGTTCGGGACGCTGAACGTATACAGGTCAATCATCTTCCGAGACAACTCCATGTGCATATACTAACTGCCTACTGTGGGGCCATCGGGGGGCGATCGCCATCAGCAAGTCTAGAGCAATTCTAAAGCAATTCTGGCATCCGAGCCCACCCCTATCGTTTCTGGGCAACTGGTGGACGGTGCTGGTGGCGGCACTGGTGGGCGGTGCCGGCGGTGCCCACCCTACCTCTGCTGGTGGCGGCACTGGTGGGCGGTGCCCACCCTACCTCTGTTTTTCCGGATCCCGAGATACCTCATTTGAAAAAGCTTACCAGTAGATGCACCCTGATGATCTTCCTCCAGTCCCTTGGGGCTGGGGGATTTTTTTTGCTCCAGTCCCACGATCGTCATCCCGCAACAATAAAATATCAGCTATCTTTCCGGATCCCGAGATCCCCCCTCGGAAAAAGCTTACCAGTAGATGCACCCTGATACTCCTCCCGCCTTTTAGCTGGGGGGAGTTTTTTTGTACTGGTTTCGCCTTTCTATATACTCCCAAATCAAATATCTTGTCTTTTTCCGGATCCTCATTATCCCCTCTTGAAAACTTTTACACGTAGATGCACCCTGATGATGGTCCTCCAGCCAAAATGCTGGAGGATTTTTTTCTATCCCAGTCACCATCATCCGGACCGCTAGATAAAATCATCAGCTCTTTTTCCGGATCTTCATCATCCCTCTCTGAAAATGATTGCCAGATGCACCTGATACTCCTCCAGCCCCACGGGTTGGGGGAGTTTTTTTGGCCACAGTCGCCCTTTTATCCCCCCATCCCACCATCCGATCGCCAAAAACGTTGCTTTTTCCGGATCTCTATATTACCCCCTGAAAATAATTGCTATATGCACCCTGATTACTCCTCCAGCCCCACGGGTTGGAGGAGTTTTTTTCCCGCGATATATATCCTGTTTCTCCCTAATATTTTTACCTTCGTCAACTTCCCGGAGAGCGACATTGGTGCTGTTCTCTAAACATTTATATAACCTCTTTGCTTGGGGTTATGGCCTCAAGAAGCAGAATTGGCGGTGAATGTGACATTTGTTCTCTCCTAATGCAAACATCAGGTTTCTACCTGGGGTAATTTTTCCGGATCGCAAAAATTACCGCGAGAAAAGGATTAGCAGATGCACCCTGCTGATGCTCCCCCCTAGCCCCGTGCTAGGGGATTTTTTTGCTTGATTTATACCGGAAATATATTAAACTGCAAGCAGGTTTGAGAACTCTGAGGAAGCTATGACCTTTGACCGCTTAATGATGCACCGGTGTATCGAACTGGCTCGTCGGGCTTGGGGACGAACTGCTCCCAATCCCTTGGTAGGTTGCGTAATAGTGAAAGACGGTCGGATAATAGGAGAAGGCTTTCATCCCCAGGCAGGTGAACCCCATGCCGAAGTATTTGCCTTGCGGGATGCTGGGGAAAATGCCCGGGAGGCAACAGTTTACGTGAACCTGGAACCTTGCAATCACTACGGACGCACCCCTCCCTGTACGGAAGCTTTGATTGCTGCTGGTGTTAAAAAAGTGGTGGTGGGCATGATTGACCCCGATCGCCGGGTATCGGGCAGGGGCATCGAAAGGTTGCGTGCTGCTGGCATTGAAGTCTTAGTGGGAGTAGAAGAGGATGCTTGCCAGCAGCTGAATGAGGCATTTATCCATCGGATTCTTTACCAGCGTCCCTTCGGGATCTTAAAATATGCCATGACTCTCGACGGCAAGATGGCCACAACTACGGGTCACAGTACCTGGGTCACGGGAGTGGAAGCGAGAAAATGGGTGCATCAGTTGCGATCGACCTGCGATGCGGTGATAGTTGGTGGCAATACCCTGCGTCAGGATAACCCCCAACTGACCAGTCATGGCGTCAGCGATCGCAACCCTTTGCGAGTAGTAATGTCTCGGCAACTGGACCTGCCCGCAGCAGCGCAGCTGTGGGATACGGCAGTAGCTGCGACTGTTGTCGTCACTACATCAGGGGCCGATCGGGATATGCAAAATCTGCTACAAAAACAGGGAGTCGAAGTGGTAGAATTTGACGAACTCAGTTCCGATCGGGTAATGGCCCATCTCTACGAACGCAATTTCCTCTCTGTTTTGTGGGAATGTGGGGGTACCCTGGCCGCCCGGGCGATCGCAGAGGGTGCAGTGCAAAAGATTGCCGCCTTCATCGCCCCGAAAATTATTGGCGGCACCGGGGCCCCCTCCCCAGTAGGAGATTTAGGGTTGACTGCCATGACTCAAGCTTTACCCTTAACGAAACTGCAACTCACCCAGATGGGGAACGATTTTTTGCTCTGTGGCTACTTACCATATAAAAAGAAAGACTAACAACAGTTTTATGCTTGAATTCGTGGTATACAGCTTGTTTATCGGTAGCCTGGGTCTAGAAGCTCTGTTAACTAGCAACTGGTTGTACAGGCGGCAACTATCAGTTACCAAGCAAAATCAGGTGGAGGAGGAAGAGATTTTGAACCAATATGAATCTAATATGGCCCAACAACCGCAGCTGCAAGTCAATGGCTCCGTTCCCCAAACCGGAGACTGGGAATATAAAATTGTCCGCGCTAGCAGCGACCTCTTTAGAGACCCCAAGGTGTTTCGCAAGCTATGTCTAGAAGAAAAGCAGGCCGGGTGGATATTGCTGGAAAAACTCGACAATCAGCGGGTACGCTTTAAACGGCATCTGATGGGACGTCAGGCGACCGAACCCGGACCCATCGATCCCTATCGCTGCCACTACGGCCCGACTATGAAACTGCCTTCCTGGGTAGGCCCGATCGCCATAGCAGCCTGTATCATTATTCCCGCCTATGTGGGTTACAGTATCATGTTAGGGATCATAGAATCGCGCCGGCAGCCCAGCATGGCGTCCCCCGAGACTCCCCAGTCCCTTCCCGAGTCACCACGGGCAACCGAAGACAGTCCCCAGTCCGACAGCAGCTTAGTGACTGGTGCCGATGGCATACCTGGCAGCGTTTCTCCCAGTCTTTATTGATACTAAAGAATTTGCGACAGGAACTTCTGGGTGCGTTCCTCTTTGGGGTTGTTGAAGAATTCTGCTGGTGTCCCTTCTTCAACTAACATGCCATCTGCCATTAACACAATGCGATCGGCCACTTCCCGAGCAAACCCCACTTCATGGGTGACGACTACCATTGTCATTCCCGAAGTGGCCAGAGTCCGCATTACGTCCAAAACTTCCCGCACCATCTCTGGGTCCAGTGCTGATGTGGGTTCGTCAAATAGCATGATCTTCGGTTCCATTGCTAAGGCCCGCGCGATCGCCACTCGTTGCTGCTGACCTCCCGACAGTTGACCGGGATACTTCTGCGCCTGCGACTCGATCCCGACTCTTTCTAATAGTTGCATGGCCTTCTCTTCGGCCTTCGCTTTCGGCCAGCGACGCACCCAAATGGGAGCCAAGGTGACATTTTGCAGGACAGTCCGGTGGGGAAACAGGTTAAACTGCTGAAACACCATCCCTACTTCCCGCCTAATCTCTTCAATATTCTTCAGGTCGTGGGAGAGGTTAATCCCATCTATAACTATAGAACCCTTCTGGAATTCTTCCAAGGCGTTAAAGGTGCGGATAAAGGTGGACTTTCCAGAACCACTCGGTCCCATGATCACTACCACTTCCCCCCGCTGCACCGTCAGACTAACCCCTCTCAGGGCATGAAATTTATTACTGTACCATTTATGTACCTCCGTGGCGACGATCGCCCGGTAAGATAAGTCTACTGATTTTTGCTGCACTTGGTTCGTTGTTCGTGTCATACTCATAAGCAATTGGTAAATTCTCTCATTGCTAAATTATTGCATATGGCTGCACGGGTTCTTGATTGTCGCGATCGCAATGTACTGCACTGGTCATGTCTATAGCAGTTTTGTTCATAAGCAGCTATCCCGCCGGGGGTTCAAACCCTCGGCTAACAGCCTCTTGTCGGTTAAAATTAAAACCGACTAATAACATTTGGGAAAAATCATGTATAATTAATTCTTTCTATCTCCCTGCGACGGCGGCATCAAAAATTTCCATCTCTTCTGGAGTAAAATCAGCTAATAACCCATATTGCCTTGAACGCCATGATATCCTTCTAGATGGCTGGTCAATTCATCATCGTGCCTACATTTATTGGGTGCATCTCATAGAAGCCAATAATTCTGTAGGGTATCGGCATTTGGGCGACCCTTCGGCTAACGATCAGGGACCGCAAGATCACTCAGAGATAGACCAATTTACTGCTCAGGAGTGCTTCTCCCGTGCGTGCATTGAGATACACCCCATTTAATTCACTCAGTGGTGGTAAGGTGGGCGGTGCGGTGGGCGGTGCCCACCCTACATTTATATCACTTATAATGTTTTCAGTCAGTTTTAATTTTAACCGACTTGAGCTGTTAGCCGTGGGTTAAAACCCACGGCGGGCCAGGAGACTTTTTTACTTTTTGACAAATGCTATTAGAAACCAAGCATTTGCTGCACATCAAATCCTTGTGCTTCACTGGCACCAGGCAGGTCGAAGGCACCCAGGAAAGCTTCAATTTCTGGTGCCGTGTCACGAATGGCATTGGGGCCTATTACGCCGTTAATCAGAGTATCGCCTCTAAACCCGAATAGATAACGGGCGATCGATGTCCCATCTGTCAGGGCGTCTGCCGTGCCATTGCCATCCACGTCCAGCATGGTATCGCGGGCCCCGTCCAGATAGGAAGTAATTCCATCTGCTGTGTTTCGGGTGGCTCCTGCACCGATAACTCCGTCAATTAGAGTATTACCTGTAAAGCCAAATAGATAACGCAGAGCTATCAGACCGTCAGTTAAGGCATCTGTGCTCCCATTGCCGTCTATGTCTAGATTAACCTCAAGCGGGACTATTTCCACCGAGCTGGACTGAAAGCTAGCTTCATTAGCTGCAGATGTGGGAGTGAAGTTGACTGTGGTCTCGGAAAAATCTGGTTGGGCGACAAAGTTGGCGGTGAACAGCCTTTCTGGGAGAGTAGGATTTGCTGCGGGCCAGTTTTCTCCTAAGTCACTCCATGCTGTGAGTATGAAAAAGTCGGTATCGGGATCGCTATCGAAATCTTCAATATCTGGCTGTGGCACTCCTGTGGCTTGTACCCCTGCACTTAAAGTATTGGTGATGCTTGTAAATGATATCTCAGAGTCGTCCCAGTGCATCCGCAACCTTAATCCTGTGGTGGGACTGTTGGCAGGGTTTGTGGAGTAGTTGACATCAAAGCTGACGCTCGTGCCTGGTGTTGTTGGGACTGTGAGAGTCTCAGGAGTGACGATCTGCTCAAGGGTAGTAGATGGTGAACCATCAACGAAGACGAAGTTGTTTGGAGCATCCAGTCCCCCGCCAGCAGCGAATACATCAAGAAAGGCCCCCGTTGTCCCGTCGTAGCGCAGCACTTCGTTGCTATTTTCGCTGATGACATAGAGGTGGCCATCGGGTCCGAAGTTGATGTCAAGTGGAGAATCAAGTCCCCCACTCCCAGCAGAGACGAATTCATCAATAAAGAATCCTGTCGTCCCATCGTAGCGCAGCACCGAGTTGGTTTCACTACTGCTGACATAGAGGTTGCCATCTCCTCCGAAGGTTAAACCTCTATTGGGACCATCCAGACCTCCACCAGATGCGAAAACATCCAGGAATGCTCCCGTTGTCCCGTTGTAGCGCAGCACTTGGTCTGTGTCAAAACTGCTGACATAGAGGTGGCCATCGGGTCCGAAGATTATATCCTGTGGACCATTCAGACCCCCACTCCCAGCCTGGACGAATTCATCGATAAAGAGTCCTGTCGTCCCGTCGTAGCGCAGCACCGCCTCGGTGCCGTCGCTGGTGACATAGAGATTGCCATCTGGTCCGAATGCTATGCCATCGGGCTCATCCAACCCTCCACCCGAGGCAAAAACGTCGATCAAGAGTCCTGTTCTTCCGTCGTAGCGCCGCACGTCGTCGTTCCTGTTTGTGGCGATATATAGGTTGCCATCGGGTCCCAAGGTTAAACCATCAGGACCATTCAGCCCTCCACTGCCAGCAGAGACGAATTCATCAATAAAAAAGCCTGTTGTGGCGTCGTAGCGCAGAACTTGGTCGGTTTCAAAGCTACTGACAAGTAAAAAATCCATCTCCAGGGTAGGTGGAGGGGGAGGTGGTAAATCATCAACGAAGACTAAGTGGTTTGGACTATCCAGTCCCCCACCCGTAGCGAAGACATCAAGAAAGGCCCCCGTTGTCCCGTCGTAGCGCAGCACCTCCTCCGTGTTATTGCTAGTGACATAGAGGTTATCATCGGGTCCGAAGTTGATGTCCCGTATATCATCAAGTCCCCCACTCCCAGCAGAAACGAATTCATCAATAAAGAATCCTGCCGTCCCGTCGTAGCGCAGCACCGAATCGGTTCCACTACTGCTGACATAGAGGTGGCCATCGGGTCCGAAGGTTAAACCTCTATTGGGGCGATCCAGCCCTCCACCAGATGTGAAAACATTCAGGAATGCTCCCGTTGTCCCGTTGTAGCGCAGCACCTGGTCAGTCCCTTCACTGCTGACATAGAGGTGGCCATCGGGTCCGAAGGTTAAACCCTGGGGACTCTCCAGTCCTCCACTCCCAGCCGAAACAAATTCATCGATCAAGAATCCTGTCGTCCCGTCGTAGCGCAGCACCGCCTCGGTGCCGTCGCTGGTGACATAGAGATTGCCATCGGGTCCGAATGCTATGCCATCGGGATCATCCAACCCTCCACCCGAGGCAAAAACGTCGAGAAATGCTCCTGTTCTCCCGTCGTAGCGCCGCACGTCGTTCCCGTTTGTGGCGAGATATAGGTTGCCATCGGGTCCCAAGGTTAAACCATCGGGACCATCCAGCCCTTCACTGCCAGCAGAGACGAAAAGATCAATAAACTCCCCTGTTCTTGCGTCGTAGCGCAGCACTTCATTGGTTTCAAAGCTGTTGACAAGTAAAAAACTCATAATTTACTCCTGACTGAGCCGATCGCCCCACCATCGAGGGTTTACGAGAACAGAATAACGCAGTCTCTCTCAGTTATGCAAGTTAAGTTTTGTGTATCGATACCTATATGCAAGCAAGGCATTGGGCGATCGCGTCTGGGCACCAGATGCCGGGGCACGGCGGTAGTTACATTTTCGCAAGCTGCGAGGCGATCGCACTCTGCTCCCGTCAGCCGGCACCTACCACCGGTGATGATGCCACTACTGCTATCCGAAAAGGTAGGCTCACGCCCAAGATATGATAGTAATAATGCACCAGGAGACCCATAACTGTGGCCAAAGGAGGCGTGTTATGACACAAACTGAAATGAATATGGATATCCTATACGATCGCTTGTCATCCCTGGGCTTTCCCAAAGACTTCGTGCGGTCTTATGGATTACCTGATTGGTGGGATGAGGAACTTGAACGCTCAACCGGGGCGGAAATAGAGGCAGCGGCATACATTTGCCGTCGCTTAAACCTGGATATATTATCGTTGCTGAGACCGGAGAGAACGCCAACTTTTAAGCGATCGGGTCAGGCAAAGTTCAAGATTAAATCTGGGACTGAAAAAGAGCAGCTTTTTGTCGCGCAAGCCATGGCAGCACGCATTGCCGAAATGATAGCATATGCTTGTATGCCACCCTGTAAACCACTGCCAAAATCAGCAAAGGAAATCCGAGATATTATTCTAGAGAGTAGGGAGTTTGTCAAGCTTCCAGGACTCCTCGAATTCTGCTGGAATTATGGCATCCCCGTGGTTCATTTTACTGAATTTCCCACAGATGTTCGTAAGTTCGATGGCATGGTAGCCTATTTTTATGAACGACCAGTCATAGTCATCAGTCTCAAACACGAATCACCAGCTCGCTTGCTGTCGATCTTAGCGCACGAGTTGGGACATATTGTCAAAGGTCACTTGCATGGTGATGCCATTGTTGATGATGAAATAAATCTAGAAAGAGAGGACGCCGAAGAAATAGAAGCTAACGAATTTGCTCTAGAACTTTTATTGGGTAAACCAGATATGGTATATTACACGAAATTTTACAGGGGAGCAGTTGGCTGCTTATGCCAAACAAATTTCAACTAGAGATGGAGTAGACTCAGGCACTGTAGTGCATTACTACGTTTGGTATAAGGGCAAGATGGCCGCGACAAAAGAAAAACAAGCAATTGCTTGTAAAACAGGGTCTCAAGCATTAAAGTTACTGGAATCTGATGCTGACGCGCCTCAAGAAATCAATCATTATGTCCGCAAGTATGTGGATATAGATAGGCTGGATGTAGACAGTCAGGATTATCTAGAATTAGTAGTGATTGAGGTATAATTTTGGCAAAATTAATATTTCTAGACAATGATGTAATCTTGAAATTAATTAGTTGCCTGCAATCTCTTTTGGGAAGCTGTTGCCAGTGTCAAACTAAGTCCAGAATACTTATGGGTTCTGGAAAGTGCAAAATATGTATTCCAAAATAATCGCCGGGTTAAGAAAAAATATCCTCAACGCCTCCTAGAACGTGCTATTTCAATTGTAGAAGGCTGTACTCAAATAAAACAGGAGTCTAGTTTTGATGAGGAATTGCAAGCATTGGAAATAGATGGAATAGATCCTGGTGAAGCATTGCTAATTGCTGCCACTCAAAAAGCAGAAGAATTTTATTTAGCGACGGGGGATAAGCAATGTCTCATAGCTTTAGCTTCTGCACCATCGTTGTCGGAAATTAGAAAGCGGCTGAGTGGACGAGTTGTTTGTTTTGAACAACTCCTAAAGAAGTCGATCGAAGGTCAAGAATTTGATGATGTTTTAGCAAAGGTGTTGCCAGGGAGAGAATACGATGGTTCTTTGAAGGCGATATTTGGTTCTGCTTGGCAAGCAACTCAGGAGAATGTGTTACAAGCACTTAACGGATATATAGAATACTTGCGGAGTCAGACTGACGATCTTTTAGCCGATATTTAAGGAGATATCGCGTTTCTCTCTTGACTCTCCCCGGCAGGCGATCGCCCTTCATGGGAGAACAAATTTTGGTGGGCGGTGCCCACCCTACAGGACGCCCCGATCGCCCTTCATGGGAGAACTAATTTTGGTGGGCGGTGCCCACCCTACAGGACGCCCCGATCGCCCTTCATGGGAGAACTAATGTGTTGGTGGGCGGTGCCCACCCTACGCAGCTTTACCGCGCACCCACTGTAGCGTCACTTCACCAATGCGCTGACCGAAAAGTTCTGCCGTCTTCAAATCTCCTGGATGGGGAGATTTAGCGTGCGTATCGGTTTGGCTCATCATGCCATTCCCACTGCCCAGACGGTTCAAAGTCAGACCGCTTTCAGGGTCGTCCTCAGAAGGCATAATTCCTTGGCTGACCCAAATCATCGAATGCTGTGCGGCAAATACACTCAGAGTAATGAGCGTGTTGAGTTTGTCGCCGTTTAAAGCCGCAGAATTGGTAAAGCCAGCGGCAATTTTATCCTTCCATCCTTGCACGAACCAAGTCTTTGAGGTAGCGTCCATGAAGGCTTTGAACGGTGCCGACACCGTCCCCATGTAAGTCGGCGTACCAAAAATAATGGCATCTACTTGATCGAGCAGTTCCAGGTTGTTAGTAGCTTCTTCTGCTGTCATCAATTTTGCTTCCATGTCTGGTACAGACTGAAGACCTTTGAGCACGTGTTCGGCGACGATCTTCGTTCTACCCGAACCGCTGTGATAGACGATCGTAGCTTTGGCCATCTTATATTTCCTCCCATTTACTCTCAAACATCTTTCATCGCCGATATTCATCTCCGCAGTCACCGATCAGTTGATACAAGTCCCGGGACTTGCCAACTACGGCTGATATCTGCTCATTATCAGCACTATCCAACTGCAGATCGAATAGCTTGGCATTCTCCTGAATGTGTGCTGATATACCCAGCCGCGTACCCACGATCGCCCCTGCCACCGCCGGTTGCTCCAAGACATAGCGCACCGCCACATTAGAGATACTAACTCCATGTTTGCTAGCAATTTGCCCGAGAGTAGCAAGCAGTTCCTGAAACAGATCCCAGCCACCCCAAGCATCCACCATATTCTTATATTTCCGCAAGCTAACTGTAGCCATACTAAAGGATCCCGGTTCCGGTTGTCCCAGATACTTTTCTGATAACAAGCCCCCGCAAACTGTCCCGTAGGCCAACAGCTTGATATCATGGGCTTGACAAAACTCCACCATCTTCACTAACGGACGCCGATCGACCAGAGAAAACTGCACCTGATTGGATACAATTTTAATGCCAGCATCCGTGATGATTTGCAAGTGTTCCGTATCAAAGTTAGTCAAGGCCAGATGCTTAATTTTCCCCTCACCTTGCAGTTGGGCCATATACTTGAGGGCGTCCAGATAATTTTTATCCCGATATTCCCACCAGTGGAACTGCATGAGATCTATTGCCTCCACTCCCATCCGTTGGCGGGATATATCAATATTCTTCTCCACCAACTGCTTAGTCATTTTAGCAGGTCTGGGCACCCACTTCGTAAAAGCTTGCAGGTTGGATAAAGCCTCTTCACCCCGTTGGGCCCGCAGTTGACGCCGGAACTCGCCAATAAAATCTTCCGCAGGACCGTAATGATCGGCTAAGTCCCAGGTCGTGAAACCTGCATGCCATATAGTCAAACATACTCTCGATCGCCTTTTTGCGATCGATCCTGCCGTGGCCGCCAGAGACTTGCCACATGCCATTCAATATCCGGCAGATATTTAAGTCGGAAGTCAATTGTAATCTGCTTGATGCGATCTGGTTCATATTCAGGCTTTGGGGGAAATATTGTTCTGACCTACCATACCACAAACGGGGCAGCACGAGATAAGATGGAGGAAACTATATCTGCGCGATCGCTATGCTAGACCGCTTAAAACGCTTACCCTGGGGATCTCTCCTTCAGGTCGCCGCCCTGACCACCGTTATCATCACTGTCGGTGAGGTAATATTAGTCTGGGCCTTCCAGAAATCCTTTATTGTCCGTAACCTCCTGAACTTGCTACTTGATGGCCCCTTGGGTGTCTTAATGCCCGTCGCCGCCGCGATCGGTCTGGGCGCATTGGCCGTTTACTTACTAGAACAGCAGTTCGTGCGCATAAGCATCAACACCTCTAACTTGTGGGCCTTAGTTCCCTGCTTGCTTCTCACCCTGTGGATCGAGTCCCTGCTATCCCTGCCCTCTTTGGGTTTATTAAGTTTATCCGAACCTATTCTCATTGGGATTATCGTCGGGATATTTTGGAAAGGACGACCTTACTGGCGTTAATTGTTGCTTGGACCTTTGTGGGTTTTTAGGTACCGACGCCCGGACTACGCCGAAGCGGGCAATACAACACGCACAGTCGTCTGTTGGTCAGGGATGCTTTCAATGATTAATTGTCCGGCGTGTAATTCAGTGATGCGTTTAACAATACTCAGTCCCAGACCTATACCTTGCTGTTCGTAAAGTCTACGTTCAAACTGCATGTAGGCTCCCAGTTTAGCGAGCTGTTCTGGCGTCAACCCCCTTCCTTGATTAATCATTTCCAAGATAAACTGATTGTTTTTGCACCTCGTGCTGATGCTAACTGCTGTATCCTCTTCCGAAAACTTCAAAGCGTTTTCTATCAGTTCCTCAATAATTTTATTCAGCATTATATCCGAAATCTGGGCCGGACTATCTTGCAGGTCTAACCGTAAGTCATCTGACCGATTTGCTGCTTGCGCTTTAATTAATATCCGATCGGCAATCAGAGTTTTAGTTGATTCAACTTGATTGCTGCGTAGCAACTTCACTTCCTCGGGATTGCTAGCAAGTAACTCCAGTTCTGCATAGAACAAAAAATTTTGAATCAACTCATGTAAGCGTTCCCCAGACCTGCGGATACCCTCTGCCATATCTCGAATCTCCGGCAGATTTAGCTGGTCGCATTTGTAGATAATCAGTTCCGAAAAGCCCAGTATTCCATTCAGGGGAGTCCGCAGCTCGTGCGGCAAGGAATGGACTATATTATTTCGCAACTCTTCTAATTTTGACTGAGCCGAACGGTCGATCGCCTCCTGTTTTTTCATCTGCGTCCCGATCGCCTTGAGCACTTCATCTGGAGTATAGGGCTTTGTCAAATAGTCATCTGCTCCTAGTTCCATTCCTTGGCGCAGATCTACCCGATCGGCTTTAGCAGTCATAAAAATGAAAGGGATAGTTGCTGTCTCCGGGTGGGAACGCAAGGACTGCAAAACATCATAACCATCTAGTTCCGGCATCATCACGTCGCACAGAATCACATCTGGCGGATCCTTTAATGCCAATTCCACTCCCTTTTGGCCGTTTTCTGCTCCTATGGCTTCAAAGTCCTCAGCTTCCAGCAGTTCTAACAGATTGCTCCGCATGACCTCATTATCTTCTATGACCAAAATTTTGCCGCTCATCATTTCTCCTTGTTTTTTTATATTATATCGTTGCTTGGCAATCTTTTTCCCGATAATATCATTTCTTGAAATGCTGGTGCTGGCAAGGGAGGACTGAATAAATAACCTTGGATTTCATCACAATCGTATTTCCATAATAAATCCAGTTCTGCCGACCTTTCTACTCCCTCGGCAATCACCTGCATCTGCAACTTATGGGCCATTTGTATAATTGTTTTCACCAAGGATATATTTCGATCGTCTGGGCCCGTTATATTCTGGAAAAAGCTGCGGTCTATTTTCAAAATATCAAATGGCAATACTTGCAGATAGTTGAATCCCGAATAACCGGTGCCAAAATCATCCATAGCAATTTTTATGCCCAACTTCTGCCAACTCTTTAAGGTCTTCTGGACCATTGTCGCATTTGACACAATAATTCTTTCCGTCAATTCTAATTCCAGATATTTAGGGTCTAAACCTGTTTCCTCCAAGACCGCGACTAGATTTTCCGGCAGAGTCGGTTCCATCAATTGACGCGCCGATAAGTTGACGGCTACTCTTAAATCGGGAAATCCCAGACCTTGCCAATATTTTACATCTTGGCAAGCCCTTTGCAACACCCATTGCCCGATCGGGACTATCATACCGGTTTCCTCCGCGATCCCAATGAATTTAGCCGGTGATACTCGCCCTCTTTCTGGATGTTGCCAACGCAGCAGGGCTTCGGCACCCACTATGCTACCATCTTTCAGATTCACTTTGGGTTGATAATGTACCGCCAGTTCCTCACGGGCGATCGCATAGCGCAAGTCAGTTTCCAACGCTAAAGTCTCAGAGGAGTCTCCATCCATGTCTGGACTGTAAAACTGATATTGATTTCCCCCCTGCTGCTGGGCTTTCCCGATCGCTCGCAGGGCCCCTTGCAGGACTTTTTCCACATCTTCCCCACCGAAGCCGCATCCTATTCCGATACTGGCAGTCACCGAAATTTCTCGATCCTCTAAAGTAAAGGGTCGATTAACACATAATAGCAAGGCTTGAGCCATTTCTGCTTGGGCCAATCGGGCACCAACTCGGACGATCGCCAATTTCTCCGCCTCCAGACGCACCAACAGATCCTGACTGCCTAGACATTTTCTCAACCGCTGCACCACTGCTTTGAGCAATTCATCGCCCCAGGCATGTCCGAGACTGTGGTTAATCCGATTAAATCTGTCTAATCCTAGCACCATCACTGCTATTTGCTCGCCCTGGTCTGAGATCCGATCGAACCAATCGCGTAATGACCGCCGATTTGGCAAATTAGTTAATCTATCATAATAAATTAACCGATGCAGTTGGGATTCCGTATGTTCAATAGCCCTGGTGTAACGGGCCACCGCTGCCCTTTGCCTTTCCAGACGAGTGGCGATCGCTCTTAGCAGTTCGTCGGAAGTACAGGGTTTAGTTAGATAATCATCTGCCCCCAGTTCCATTCCCTGGCGCCAGTCCCATCTATCAGCTTTAGCCGTCAGAAAAATAAACGGAATTATTGCCGTTTCTGGAGTGGCCCGCAGGGCTTTAAGCACCCCGTAACCATCCAAGGAAGGCATCATCACATCGCTAATAATCAAATCCGGTAGATGTAACGATGCCAGTTCCACCCCTTCCCTACCATTTTCCGCACCGATCGCCTCAAAGGACTCTAATTCTAGCAGTTCCAATATATTAGCACGGACCAGTTCTTCGTCTTCAATCACTAATATTAAAGTCATCTATTTTCCTATGCAACGGCAATCTCACTAGGAATGTAGTTCCCACTTCCTCTTCACTTTCTACTGTAATCTCTCCTCCATGTAAATCAACTGCCCTTTTCACAATTGCTAATCCCAGTCCCGTGCCCTGAATGGTGCCTACATTTGTTCCCCGATGGAACATCTCAAACAGATGTTCTCTGTCCGCCACCGGAATCCCTATTCCCCGGTCTTGAATCCGGAACCATGCTTCGCCATCTTTGCTAGCTAGTTCAAACTCTACCACACTGTCCTCTTGCGAATATTTTACCGCATTCGAGAGTAAATTACTGAGGATATGTCTGAGCAGTTTTTCATCCATCTCCACTTCTGTCAACTCTCCCGCCGTCGTATTCAATTTAACTTGGAGTTTGTTTAAGGATCTTTCTTGCTCTTCTTCTACCATTTCGCGGCAAAATTTTTCCAAATCCATTGACTCCGGCTTTAATTTTATTTGCGCCGCTTCTGCTTTGCCAATCAATAACACATCTTCTAATAGCTTCGTCATGTGTAGCACAGCCGTTTGAATTCGCTCCAGATGAGTAGTTTTTTTCTCCTCCGACCATTTATTCCTGTATTTCTCCAATAATCCTGCCGAAAATAATATCGTTGATAGGGGAGTTCTAAATTCGTGGGAAACCATCGTCACAAACCGGATTTTTAATTCGCTCAGTTCCTTTTCCTTTTCTATGGCTTTTCGCATCTCATCCTCTGCTTGCGATCTGGCGATCGCAATATCGATCGTTGTCTGTAAATCTCTCATCTCAAATGGCTTCACCACATAACCAAACGGCCCCGTTGCTTTCGCTCTGTTTAACGTATATACATCGCTATGTGCTGTCAGATATACCACGGGTATATTAAAATCTTTTCTGATTTTAGTAGCTGTTTCCACCCCATCCATTTTTCCTTTTAATATAATATCCATCAGCACTAAATCCGGCTGTAATTCTGCCACCTTTTCCAGGGCTTTTTCTCCCGAACTAGCAATTGCTGGAACTTCGTAACCCATGCTTCTTAAACTGTTCCTGATGTCCATGGCAATGATGATTTCATCTTCAACCACTAGCACTTTTTGTTTGCTCATTTATTTTCACCCGTACTCACAGTAAATGTAATTTCAAAGCAGGTGCCCTGGCTACAATATAGGGAGATATCTCCCCCCAACTGTGCCGTTAAGTTTAAAACTAACTGTAACCCCAGGGACTCTGTTTCTTCTAAATCAAAATCTGCTGGTAAGCCAATCCCATTATCTCCGACTCTCAGCCAAAATTGCTCCCCCTCCCGGGTCAACTTGACATATACTTGACCTCCCGTTCTACTTTCAAAAGCATACTTAAAGCTATTTGACACCAATTCATTGATAATTAAACCACAAGGAATGGCTGTATCAACATCCAGCCAATGATGCTCCACGTCGAGCTGTAAATCTATCTGCCGATCGCTTCTAGTATAAGAACTCAACAAATTTGCGGTCATATTGCGGATATAATCAGCCACGTCTATGCGACCCAGATCCGGGCTGCGATAGAGATTCTCATGGATCAGAGCCATCGATCGGACCCGGTTGTAACTGTCGAAGAAAAGTGCCAGGGTATCTTCATCCTTGACATATCCCGACTGTAGCTTGAGCAGACTGGAAATCACCTGCAAGTTATTTTTAACCCGATGGTGAATTTCCTTAAGCAGTACCTCCTTTTCTTTCAGGGATGATTTTAGCTGTTCCTCTGCCTGGACCCGGAAAGTAATATCAATACCCACCGAGACAGCAGCTTTGCCTTGCTGGTATTTCTGAGCCGCGATCAAGTAATGGCGAGTGTTCTCATTGACTCCGGCATCAATCACCTGCTTAGCGGCCTTTTCGGGACTGGCGAGAAACTGCCGCATAAACTTGGCAAACCCGGGGCTGTTCTCCAGGAAGCCCAGTTCTTTACCAGCAAAGTCCTCTGGCGATAAGTTAAAGGCCGCCGCCAGATGCTGGTTAACACCAATATAGCGCAAATCGGAACTCATCCAGGAAACAAACCCGGGTACGGCATCTAATACGGCATGAAGTTGCTCCAGGGCCTGTTGCAGTGATGCTTCTGTCTGTTTGCGATCGGTAATATCCGTCCAGTAACCAACTATTTCCAGGGGGGAATCTCGGTCATCTCGCACCAAACGCATTTGGTCGTACACCCATCGGTAACTGCCGTCAGCATGTCGGAAGCGGTATTCGGTGTCTTTTCGTCCTTGGGAGAATAGAGATGTCAACTCCGTGGCCCCGAGGGCCTCTTCTGGGTGGATATGGCTAGCCCAGAAACTAGCATCTTGGGTAAAATCCCCTGCCCGGTAGCCGCAGATCGCGGCGACATTATCGCTAATAAAAATCATGTCGTGCTCTCCAGTTGGCTTGCGGCTATAGAGTACCCCGGGGCTAGAGGACAGCAGATATTGCAGTCGCGCCTGAGACATCAGTAATTTTTCTTCTGCAAGCTTGCGATCGGTAATATCCGTTTGAATGCCAATATAATGGGTAAGATTCCCCTGGCTGTCATAAATGGGCGAAACGCTCAACTCATTCCAAAACAGAGTGCCATCCCGGCGGTAGTTCCGCAACACTACAGTGCAGTCTTGCTGCCTGAGAATTGCCGAGCGCAGAATTTCTCGGGCCGGTTGCGAGCGATCGCCTGCTTGCAAGAAGCGGCAGTTTTTTCCCATCACCGTCGCTGCTGAGTAACCCGTAATCCTTTCAAAGGCCCGATTTACATAGACGATCGGCAAATCTGGCCCCTTTTTGCGCTCCGAGGGATTCGCATCACAGATGATAATCCCATTATTGCTGGCTGCCATGGCTCGGTCGGCGAGTCTCAATCTCTCTTCCGCCTGTTTTCGTTGGGTGATCTCGCGATACATCCACAGGTGTCCCGAGGACTTTTCCTCTACAAATAGCGGTACGTAATCTCTTTCCAATACTCTGCCATCCGCCATCTGGATCTCTTCTGCCATCACTACTTTTTTCGCCTTGATAATTTCCTGATGGCGCTGCACGAATTTCCCTGGCGATGCAAATAATTGTTTATATGCTGTTGCCCAGGACGATAACTCTGCTCCGAGCGGGGCTGGCGGGGCCATCGGAATGTCGAAGAGATCCCAAAAGGTTTGATTTGTCAGTACAACTTGCTGCTGTTCGTCTTCAGCCAGAATTCCCACTTGCAGATTTTCAATCAATGCTGTCAACCGCGAGGTGGTCGCCCGCAGTTGGGCTACTGCTATCTGACGATCGGTAATATCATTTTGGATGCTAATGTAGTGAGTGAGATTCCCTTCACTGTCATAAATGGGCGATATGCTTAACTCATTCCAGAATTTGGTACCATCCTTGCGGTAATTTTCTAACAATACTGTGCCCTGATTTGCCGCCGACCATGAAATGGTCTCTTCCCCTTGCCAGGACCAAAAGTTCTGTCCGATCGCTTCTGCTGCTGAGTAACCGGTAATCCGCTCGCATGCTGGATTTACATAGATTATGGGCTGTGCGGGCAGTCTGGCATCACAGATAATAATCCCATTGCTGCTGGCCGCGATCGCCCGATCTGTGAGTCTCAATCTTTCTGAGATATCTTCCCTTTCCTGCCATTGAGAGACCACAGATGCATGACCGATCGCGATCGCGCAATTCGCCGCTACCCGCTTGACAAATTCTACTGTTGGTGCTTCCCATTCCCCTTCCCCCTCTAAGCTAATGGAGCCCAGATAGGATCCTCGATACATCAAGGGAACAATTAAGAGGGGGAGGTGAAGAGTGGGTGACAATTCTGACGGCGATGCCATAACTACTTGACCCCGCGAGAGAGAATGGTCAAATCTGCTCTGCAGGGAGTTTGCCAGGTCGGATAAGGGGATATCCTTGACTTGAGTTCCTGATAAATAACAATCGGTAATTTGGCGATCGCCGTCAGTTTGAAAAATCAGGCAGCGAGGAGCCCCCAAGGCGGTTTTCAACTGCCCTGCCGTTGTTGACAACAGATCCGAAAGTCCCTGATTCTCTTGTATTCCCCGGACAATGCGGTCAATTATCGCCTGTTGTTGGCTGAGTTGTTCCAGTTGGGAAGTAAGCTGTTGTAGTTGTTTTTCTAGTATGGTACTCTGGGCTGCGGTCATTTTCTTTGCATCTCGTTGCGTGCGAGTCGGGGCACTTGTAGGACTTCGCCCTCGGGGGCGATCGATCAATTTCTACCTTGGTTTGTCAGACAAGAGAGTGAATTTCTCAGCTTCTGACGACTCGGAATAGGTTTGAACGGGTTCAGAGGGCTTCAGATCGATGGGAATTGAAATTGTGGGTATCTGGGCAGTTCGACTTCGCTCACTGCAAGAAGTATTTTTTTCCACCTTGCCCATCACTTGCAGACCCTCAAGCACTGCATTTTTCACCGCAGGTTCCGTTTCCCGTGCCAGCATCAAACCCAAACAGTCAGCGATAATACGCCGGTCTCGTTCCCACTGGGTAGTGGCAAACTCGCGGGTTAGTTGTCGCACTGCAATCAGACGCCGCAGGGGGTGAATGTCAGTCAGCTGTTCGAGCGACCGTTCCAAGTCAGTCGGGAGTCCGGAAGTGGGGTGGGGGCTGGGGCGGGATTGCCCAAGGAGGATGATGATAATAGCCAGAATGCCCAATCCTTGGCCTATCGCACCAGCGGCAATCCAAGCACTATCGGAATCTCTCCAGACAGAAACGGCCATATAGGTAGCCAAGGTTGCGAAAACACCGCTACCAACTGCCACAGCTAGCTGTCGGTTAGCACCAGCAAACAGCTTACCCCAATCCGACCAGCGTTTTTGCCAGTCTTTCTGTTGCAGGAAGTATACCAGCAACATGATGGCGATGCCTGCACTGGTGGCTAACAGTAGCTGCCAATTCCACCACAGCATAGCCACCACCATTGTTAGCAGTCCCAGCCATTTCCCCAGCTTTTGATATCGGCGCGACTTTCGCCGCCATTGGCCATGACTGGCCGCGAACCTCACAGTCTGGTTGTAAATCTGCAAAAGAAGGCGTCTGTGCCGCCGCCGCTTTGATTTTGCCTGTACCACGTTGTTTTTTCATACCCATATAGGGACTTATTTTAGACTATAATCGGGGATCGTGACATGGCAGCGGCGATCCGTCAGTGGCTAAAATTGCACCCGTGAACCCAGCTTGCCTGTTGGGACTGTCTCCCCACTCAGGCCCCAATACTTCGTAGGTTTTACAATAAATTCGGAGGAGGGGAGTGGGGAGTAGGGAGTGGGGAGTGGGGGGAGAGATTCTCCCAACGGAGTTCTCCTCATATGCCAAAATCGACGCTCGGCGGCGAGGTCTAATCAATGATCTCCGGTCACAAGTAGTGTTAATGCATCCTTTACACGATTTGTAACCACCACACCGAGTCGTTGAGAGCGTTTATCTGGGTTCGACGAGCTATAGTTTGGACTTAACTTGCATTTGTCTGAGTTAGACAAACGTCGCTCTAGATTAGACAAACGTCGCTCTAGGTTAGACAAACGTCGCTCTAGATTAGACAAATGTATATTTTAATTATCCGAACGTATATCTATGTTATACAAATGTATATTTTAGTTATACAAACGTATATCTAGGTTATACAAGCGTATATAATGGCCAAACAAACGTTGATAATGGCCAAGCAAACGTTGATAATGGTGATCGTAACGTCGATAATGGCCAAGCAAACGTTGATAAGAGTGATTGTAAGGTTGAGTTGGGCCAAAAACACATTAATTTGTGCCAAAAACACGTTGAGTTGGGCCAAAAATACATTGACTTGGGCCAAAAACCAGTATATTTTGTTGACCTTAACGTTTATTTGGGCCAAACCAACGTTAAAATAGGCAATATAAACGTTTGTAGGAGCTGCATTATGGGTGTGGGAAAACCCGTTAATCGTTCATGGGCCCTCTCAGTCGGAGGAGGGTGTGGTCAAAAGTAGTTGATAGCTGGGTGCATCGCCCGAGGCATGTAATATAGCCATTAGCCATTTGCCATTAGCCATTAGCCATTAGCCATTTGCCATTTGATATTTTCTGAGAACGTCACAGATAATCTATCGTATAGCCAATCTTGGATTTCTTGAGCTAACCAAGCCGCTTCTATTTCCGTTAAACTCTTAGAATCCATGGTAATGGGATAATTAGTTTTCTCTGTTTTAATTTTGACGCTATAACAATCGCGACCGTTATTCTCCCTTATGCTATACAAGAAAACTCCCAAAATATTTGAGACAGCTTCTTCTTTCTTTAATTTTAAGTTCAAGCCCTCATATGCTATTTCAAACCTGTTCCGGTCAAAGTAAATGCGAATTCCTTCGCAGAATTTATACAAAATCAATCCCGAAATGCCAGTGGCTAAACAAATTGCTATTATTACGGTTAGCGGTGAATTCATACTTAATATTACTACTTCAACAATTGTTATTAATCCGAAGATTGATAACCGGATAAAAAAGTTAGTTTTTGCAATATCCATTGCGCTAGGTATGAAAATTTCCAATCGTTCTGCTTCTTTGTGCAATTGAATGCTGGTGCGATCGGGTTTAGGAATCTTTTTAGTTACAGGACCTTTTCGGGTCTCATGGGCAATAATTTGCCCTGTTTCCAGAGCAGACAGCGCTTGCTTGGCAGTGCTGAAGCGCTTTGATAAATCGAAGGCTGTCATGGTTTCAATCCAACTGACAAAGCTGGGGGAGAGACTGAGGCGATCGCTAAACTGAATTCTCGCATCTTTTATGGGTAAATCTACAGGATTCACTCCTGTCAACAAGTGAATTAATGGGGTGCATCTGGTGTTTTGCTTCTTGAGCAATTGAAAATTGAAAATTGAAAATTGAAAATTGAGCAAGATTTAATTGCTGATTGCTCCATTTTCAATTCGCCATAGCGCTCCTGCGTCGCGCACTGCGTATACGCAAATACAAATGCAAAAGTGAGATGCTCCCGTTTCATCGCTGGATGCTGTACCTCATCACTTCGAGAAATGCTATATTATAGCCTAGTCTCTACAATCAGATAAGCATTACGAAAATAGGGGAACTGGGTAAGGAATTTAAAAAGTAATCGCCATTGTCCAGGCCAACGTTCAGGATATAGCTGATAAAGAGAATCAACGTTTACTATTCGCAATCCCATCGCTGTTAAGTCTGCTTCACTCTTGACGAACCACTTAAAAGGTGCTCCAATTTTATTCCCAATCTTTTTATATAACTTCCAGTAATTGCCAGTAACATCCATCACCCAAGTTGCACCGGGAAATCGAGAGCGCATTTGATTAACTAGTTGAGTTACTTGATTCGCTTCAAGGTATGTTAGCAAACCTTCTGCAATAAATAGGATGTTTTCCGGTGCGACATCAGGCACAATATTCATCCAGTCGAAATCCATCACTGAAGCACTAATAAACTGGTGTTGCTGTGTTTCCGTGTCAAGCTGACGCCGCAAGTTTGTGACCTCAGGTAAATCCAGATCCAGCCAACACTCAACATTCTGTCCAATGCGGTGAAAGCGAGTAGACAACCCCGCACCCAATTCCACTACAACAGGATGAGGATGGTCAGCAATATGACCAGATGTTATTTGGTCATGATGATAAGCCCGCGTAGACCAACTAATTTGATATAAGGGATTATAGCGATTATACATTGCCTCTAGCTGTTCATCCCAAGGCAAAAGTTTTTGCCATTCTACAGCTAATGGATCTTGGAATAAAGGACAATGACAAGTTTGTTCATCTGCTCTTGTCTTCAGTGTCAAGAGCATAGTGCGGGGGACACCAGTTAGTTTTGTTGTAATTTGAGACATAGAATTAAAATCTTTCATTTCATGACAAGTAGGTAGGTACTGGTTCAGTCTAATTAAAAGGATCGCCTGAAACCCTCACCCAGTAAGGGATATATAGCACTTCTCAATAAGGTGAGGTACAGTAGGGAGCAGGGAGCAGGGAGCAGGGAGCAGGGAGCAGGGAGAGGGAGTAGGGAGCACCCGTGAGCGTCTCTTAATCTTGCGCCGGGTAAATATTTTTTCACAGATTACTAGCTGCACGTGGAATGACCGGTTTTTAGATTGTACCTCATAATGGGAGAGAATTGCTATAGCTGTTTGATGGCTAAATGCCCGAAACACCTACCCTGTAATAGTTTCAGCCGTTTGATTAATCAAACTGAACCAGTGCTTTACCGAGGGAGTTCTAAGAATTTGAAATCTCTTGTTTGGATTTTTTTAATTCAAAGAGTTCAAGAAGACTTTCTCGGAATGTGAAAATGAAATATATGAGCAGTAATGTTGCCAAGCCAATGAAGTTGTAACTTCTGAATAAGATGTATGCGCCCAGCAGAAGAAGAGCTAAAGCTACTACAGCTAATAAGCTAAGCAAAATCCTTTTGTTTCCCTCAAGTTCTGACAGTTGATCCAATGCCTGATAGATATTTTTCATTTAATTTTTCTGAGTTTTGAGCGTGATTGCTTTCGTAAAGCCAATGAAGCCATTCAGCCTCAATATACCCAAGGAATTAAGCGAGATGTCTTTTCCTGAAACTTTTGATAGTTTTCACCAAAAGCCTCTGTAAGAACTTCCTCCTCAACCCGAATCCGAAAATCGTAAGCACAGAGGTTAAGCAGAAATTGTGCTAAGAATCCCAGTTGTGGTACCAGAAGAAAAGATCCCAGGTAAAGAAATTGACCGGAGAGATAGAGTGGGTGCCGTACCAAAGCATATGGACCAGTAGTTACGAGTTCATGACCCGGTTCAATGTGAGGGTACAGACGCCAAGTCCGAAACGCCCAAAATCCCCAAGTCTTGAGTACAAGTGAAATGATTAATATGACTATCCCACCCAACTGAAGGGGAAGAGAAAAAGGGAAGATAATTGGACCTGCTAGCTCAGGCTTAAACCACCACAGTGTTAATAAAATGTTGTAGAGCGATTGAGTGATACCAGTCAGTAATTGTGTAACTTCAGCCCGGGATGAAGTTACGAGACGGGTCGCAACCGCATTCGTAGATCCTTCTTGCTTACTTCGGGTACCCTTTCTTCTGATAGTAGCAGCTTGGAAAATTAGTAGCCAATATAGGCTATGAGTAAGGGCAAGAATAGCTTTAAGGTCAACATCTTGTAGTGTCATGTTCAACTCCTAAAAGAACGTCAAGTACGAGCGGACAAATGTTTGAGGCGATTAGTTAAAAAATCGGTCAAACCTTTGACTGGCAAGGGTTCAGTCTGATTTTTTTAATCAGACTGAACCAGTGCCTCGCCCCTCTGGGGAGCATGAACGGGCGACTACGGGCTGTAAGTCCCTCATCCCATGGGTTTCAAATATAAGGCGCTCGTCTTATTCTGTGAGAACTTCGCACTCTCCAGTCAATAACTAACTCTACCAGTATAGAACATTCCTGCAGCTCCGCCTACGGGAGTGTTTTTTGTCCTACCTCTGTTCTCCTGGGCTTTTATATTCCTAATGGAATACGTCTAAAGAACTTCGCACTGTCCAGTAAAGGTGTCTCATCACTCATACCAGCAGATGTGGACCAAGACATGGCTAGGCATTGAGGTAGCCTGATAGTTTGTTAGCTAGACTCTGGACATGAGGCTTCCGGATGATTGCGTAATGATCGCTGGGGATCCGATGGACTTCGAGATCTTCAGGCAAGAGTTCACCCCAGATGAATTCAGGAGTGGGTTCCACATCGCCCTGGCTAGCACTAAAGAATACCAGTTGACCGGGATATGGATTGGGGATGTAGCTATATAAGGCCTGGTTATTAGCTTTAAAGACCTGCAATAGCTGATGCATCTGCTGCGGACTCACTTCTGGGGGTAAGACACCCAGTTGTTTCGCTTGTTTTAAGATGTGATTCAATTGTTCCCCTGGAGGTATCTGTCGCAGTTCATCAACTGCTATTGATAAATCTTTTCCAACAATAGCGCCAAAATCTTGGGCGACATAGACCCAAAACGTCGCATCATCAATAGTTTCTGGCTTATTGATAGAGTTGGGGTATGGGCTATCTACCATAGCTAGTAACCCAATTTCTTCGCCTTTTTGGGATAACTGCTGAGCGATCTCAAACGCAATAATTCCTCCCAAAGACCAGCCGCCAAGTTGGTACGGACCTTCAGACTGAATGGTTCGTATGGCATCAAGGTAGTAAGTAGCCATCTCCTCAATGCGGGTAAACGGTTTACACTCTCCATTGAGCCCGGCAGCTTGCAAACCGTAAAAGGGTTGTTCCTCACCCAGACAAAGGGCTAAATCGAGATAACACATCACATGGCCACCAATTGGGTGGACAAAGAAGAGGGGAGGCCGTTCACCAGAAGGCTGAATGGCTACTAAGGGAGATAAACCTTGAGAATCGGTGTGCTTCTGGAGAACACTAGCTAGGTGTTCAATCGTTGAGCCTTGTAAGAATGTCGCTAAAGGGAGATTTTTCCCAAAGTGTTGCTGAATTCGAGCCATCAAGCGCATGGCAGCAAAAGAGTGACCGCCAAGGTCAAAGAAGTTGTCTTGCATGTCAATCGGGTGGATACCCAAAATTTCTGACCAGATGAGTGATAGCTGGAGTTCTAAAGTGTTACGGGGCAGGATAAGGTTTGCTTCCTCAGAAGAATGGGATATCTCTGGTTTTGGCAGAGAGGGGCGGTCTACCTTGCCATTGGAGGTTAAGGGTAGAACCTCTAGCAGCATAATGATGGAAGGTACCATGTACTGGGGTAATTTCTCTGCCAGAAAATCCTGTAATTCATGGGGTGTGGGTTCAAACTCAGCGCTGGGAACAACGTAAGCTACCAGGCTCTTTTCCGCTTGTCGATCCCCCCCCACCGCCGTAACCACCGCCGCTTGCACAGCAGGATGAAGCAGTAGGGTCGTTTCAATTTCTCCACACTCGATGCGGTAACCTTGAACCTTAACTTGAAAATCTTTTCGGCCCAGAAACTCGATATTGCCATCAGGCAAATATCGACCCAAGTCACCCGTGCGGTACAATCGCTCACCAGTCTTTGGATGGATGATAAAATTAGCGTGGGTCTTTTCTTCATTTTTCCAGTAGCCTTTGGCTAGTCCCACGCCTCCGATGTAGAGTTGCCCCGATACCCAAGTGGGACAGAGTTCTAGTGTTTTATTGTACAGGTAGAACTGTTGATTGGTCATGGGCCGACCATAGGGAATACTCGTCCAGGTTTGCTCTACCCTGTCGATGGGATAGAGAATCGACCAGATCGAGACCTCAGTTGCTCCGCCAAGGCTGATGATCTGGACCCTGTCAATCAAAGTTTGAATTTGAGGGGGTAAGGTCAGCGGGATCCAATCTCCACTCAGCATTACCAATCGCAAGGAGGAGGGAGAAATCTGGGTGGAGGTTGCCTGTTCTACCAGTAGCTGCATCAAGGCCGGGACGGAGTTCCAAACCGTAACCTGGTGTTGTTGAATGAGATTCAACCAGTGCGAAGGTTCTTTGGTTCCTGAAGCATCGGGAAGAACAATTGTTCCGCCAGCGGCTAGGGTGCCAAAGATATCGTAAACTGACAGGTCAAAGCTAAGGGAAGAAAGAGCTAGCACCTTGTCTTTGGGTCCAACACCAAAGCGTTGGTTAACGTCAACAATAGTATTGACTGCCCCGCGATGGTCAATCATCACTCCTTTCGGCAAACCAGTGGATCCGGAAGTATAGATGACATAAGCTAAATCTTCTGCTTGCTGCACGGATTCTGAGAATTGGATCTCCTCAGCATTGGCTTTTCTGGCAGTATCTACGTCAATTCTTTGCACATCCTCTGGCCACTCCAAAGCTTCCTCAAGCCAGGATTGGGTCAGTACCAGTTGCACTTCACTTTGCCTCAGTAGCTGCCAACGACGCTCTTGAGGAAGCGCGGGATCGATGGGAACATAAGCAGCACCCGCCATGAGAATAGCTAGAACTCCAACCACTTGCTCCCATCCCTTTTCCATCACCACAGCGACCAACTGGTTAGGACATGCTCCTAGCTGTCGCAGTTGACCGTTGAGCTGATGTGCTCGCAGATGCAGGTCTTGATAGGTCAGAGTCGCTGTTGATGAGACAACAGCGGGTTGCTCTGGTCGTTTTGATACCTGGGTGATAAACAAGGTGTGGAGTAACTTCTCCTCCCTCGGTGCATAGGTAGCATTGATGAAGGCTTGTTGCTTTAATTGGGCAAGGGGAACCAATTGGGGTGATATCTCTTGCCAGGTCTGTGCCGATGAAGCTAGCCGATGGAGAAAATGGAGATAGGAATCAAACATATCCTCTACTAACCCTGTCGGGAACAGCTCCTTCACAAAATCCCAGTTCACAACCACAGTCCCATCCATATCCTCAAAAACCTGATGATCCAGGAAGACTTGGGGGGTTAGGAGGCTGCCATAGACCCAATTCAACTCCAAAGAATTCGCTACCTGATCTTGGCTTCGAGGGGTGTCGTTGACCAGAAAACTAGAGAAGACAATTGGCATTGCTGCTCTAGAAGGATTACTCTGCGCTCGGTTGAGTTCTCGCATGACTTGAACACCACTGACAAGATTGTGTTCCAGGTCATCAGAGAGTTGTTGTTGAAGCCGCTTGGCTTTGACTTCAAAGGGGACCGCCATTGAGTTGTCAACCTCTAGCAATATGGTGGAGCTAAAGTTGCCTAGGATCTGGTTAACTTGAGGATGTAATGGCAGGCGATTGAAATACAGGATGTTAATGGCAAAGTGAGAGCGCTGACCCCATACGGTTAACATCTCGGCATAAGCTGTGCAGAATAGAGTAGAGGGGGTTAGACCCGCTTGATTAGCTCTGGTTTTCAGCTGAAGCCATGTTTCTCTGTCCAATTTGCTACTCAAGCGAGCAAATCTATGCTGTGCTATTGTTTCAGGCTGTTTAGCTAGCGGCAACTCTGGGGCAGGCGGTAGTGTAGGTATCCGGCTTTGCCAATAGTCAAGGTCTCGCTGGAATCGTGTTGAGTTTTGCCAAGTCTCCTTAGCTAAGACGTAATCTCGGAATGAAAGCACTAGGGACGGCAGGGGCGCTTGGGGATTTTCGTAGAGTTTAAGCAATTCTCGGATTAGGATACGTGAGCTCCAGCCATCGAACAGCAATAGATCCCGGCTGAAGTGAAGTCGAACTGCACGATCGGAGATCAGAGTTACCCGTAACTCAAACAATGGCCATTGGTTGGCCTGAAACTTTCGCTGGGACATCTGCTGACGAATACTTTCTATCTGCGCAGTGATAGCTTTCCACTCCTGTCCCCGCAAGTCCAGGAGCCGAATTTCGTAAAAATCGACCTGTTTAAGAACCTGCTGCTGACCGTCAGGCAACACCACGGTCCGCAGCGTGTCATGACGCTCAATTAATTTCTGCCAAACCCAGTTCAACCGTTCTAGGTTTAAATCTGGGCTTTCAAACTCCATATAAGAAATACTTGCGACACTCAGCGCAAAGCCGCCCATTCGTCCAATCCAGTAGGCCTGCTGTATATCGTAGAGAGGAAAAGGTTGGTAGCGTTGCTCGGGTGCAGGAATAATTTCTGGTAGTAGAGTAATTGCATCAGCCTTGTCCCCTTCAGCCTCCTCCTGGATTGCCTCAATGGACTTTGCTAAACTTGCTACAGTTGGTGACTCGAACAAGCAACGCACAGACAGTTCCACAGAAAGAGCGTCCCGCACCTGGGAGATGATTTGAGGAATAAGTAGGGAATGTCCCCCGAGTTCAAAGAGGCTATCGTGGATCCCAACTTGTTCTAACCCCAACACCTCAGCCCACAGAGCAGCCAATACCTGTTCCGTGGGGGTACTGGGCGGAACAAAGTTAGCGGACTGCCAGAGACTGAGCGTGTCGGGTGCAGGCAAGCTACGTCGGTCTACTTTACCGTTAGGCGTTAAGGGGATTTTTTCCAGAAACACCATGCCTGCTGGCATCATGTATTCAGGCAGCTTCTGCCGGAGGAAAAAGCGTAGGGTGTTGGGAGTTAATTGCTCCTGATTGGTGACTATATAAGCAACGAGATTTTTGTCACCGGGGTGGGGGTAGTCGGTCTGAGCTAGGACTAGGGCCTTTTGCACGTCTGGATGGTGTTCTAACGCAGTCTCAATCTCCCCAGGTTCAATGCGGACTCCTCGGATTTTGACCTGATGATCCAGACGGCCCAGAATTTCTAGAGAGCCATCCGAACGATAGCGTCCGCGATCGCCTGTCAGGTAGATCAAATCTTTCTCGTCGTTCCGAAAAGGATTCTTGACAAACCGCTGGTTCTCTTCTTCAGAAGCATTGATATACCCTAAACTTCTGAAGAAAGTCCGCACGGCAATTTCCCCCGGTTCGCCTACCCCACACAATCGACGATCGGAGCCTAACACCAGGGCTTGAGTGTCGGGTAGGGGAAAGCCGATCGGCTGTATTCCTGAAGAACTCTCGATCGGCACTCGGTAGTAGCACTTTGCCAGGGTTGTCTCTGTGGGGCCATAAAGATTAACAATGTTACCGCCTTCTGAGAACGCCTTGCGCCAGCGACGTACCAGGACTTCACTGAGGGGCTCTCCAGCAAAAAATACCCAGCGTAAAGAGCATAGAGAGAGATCGGGAGGCACATTGGCTAACCACGATTGGACCAGAGTAGGAACTGTGTGGAGCACCGAAATCCGTTGATGCTCCAACCAGGGTAAAATGCAAGTCGGTGAGAGAGTATCCTCCAGAGCTGGTAAACAAAGGGTGGCCCCACTGGTCAAAGGGAGGAAGATATCTCTGAGAACGACATCAAAAGAGAGTCCTGTCAGTTGGGCACAACGATCGTGGGGTCCAATGGCAAAGGTCTTTTGCTGCCAGTTGAGAAAGTGAGATAGCCCTTTGTGACACCCTAATACCCCCTTAGGAACACCTGTGGTCCCGGAAGTAAAGAATATGTAAGCAGCATCATTAGGGGAAATCAGGGGGAGGGAGTGAGGAAGAGGGAACGGGGAGAGCATTCCCCTCCCTTGGCCAGTGTCTGGGTCGATGAGAATGATTTCGAGATCCTCCCATAGACCTTCATGCTCTGGCAGCTGCCCACCAATGTACAATAAGCGTTGAGCTTTGGCTTCCGAGAGCATGAGTTGCTGCCGCTGGGGGGGTAGGTTTGGATCGAGTGTCAGGAGAACACCACCACAACTGAGCACACCTAGCATACTGACAATCAACCCGAAGCTGCGTAGACCTGATATGGCAACAACCTCTCCCGGTTTAACTCCAAGAGTAACGAGAGTCTGGGCTAGGGTCTGAGCACTTTGGGCGAGTTCGCTATATGTCCAGGATTGCTCTCCTTGACACAGGGCTGTTTGGTGGGGAGTACCCTTGGCCCAAGTCCTGAATAACGTGGGAACTGGTTCATAGTAGGGTTCCTGTAGAGGCGCACTGGGGTCAGGCAGGAATCCTTGGGAAACTGATGTTACTAGAGAGTAGTCCTGGATAGGGCGATCTGGGGTGGCAATAATTTGCTCCAGCAGATATTGAAATTGCTGCAAAAAACAGGCCATAAATTCCGCTGAAAATAGAGCCTGCTGATACACCAACTCCAAACTTAATTGCCCTGAGTCTTCTCTCACATAGAGGGTTATGGCAAATTTTGACTGAGGATCCGTTTGCTCAAGGAGGAGAGTAAGGGTGAGTCCTGATAGCTCAATATCCTTCTTGGGAGTATTGACGAAATTGAGCATGACATCGAAGATCGGGTTCCGGCTCAAATCTCGTTCTGGCTGTAGGACTTCAACTAGTTTTTCAAAAGGCAAGTCTTGATGAGCATAGGCTTCTAAGGTTATTTCCCGAACCCGACTGAGCAATTCCCGAAAACTGGGGTTGCCGGAAAGATTTGTTCGGATTGCCAGGGAATTCAGGAATAACCCAATCAGTTCTTCGGTTTCTCTCTGATGGCGACCAGCGATAGGGGTTCCGACGATGATGTCTTCTTGTCCGCAATAGCGAGACAGCAATATCTGAAAGGCTGCCAGGAGGGTCATGAACGGGGTAGCTTCTTCCTCCCTGCTCAGGCGTTTCATAGCCTCCGTTAGAGGCTGAGGCAGCACCAGGAGTAGCCTCGCTCCCTGGAAAGTTTGTTCGGCTGGTCGAGGGTAAGTGGTGAGAAGTTCCAGGACAGGAGCACTAGCTAGTTGCTGCTTCCAGTAAGTCAGCTGCACGTTCAGAATTTCTCCCTGCAACCACTGTCGTTGCCAATGGACGAAGTCTGCATACTGAATGGACAGCTCAGGTAACGGTGAAGGCTGACCGGTAGAGAAGGCTTCGTAAAGCGCCCCGAGTTCCTTGACGAGCACTTTCATAGACCAACCATCGCTGATGATATGGTGCATTGTTAGCAGCAGCACATGCTCCCCTTCGGTCAGTTGTAGCAGGGTAACTCGCAGTAAGGCTCCATGGGTCAAGTCGAAGGGTTTTTCGGCTTCCTCAGTCGCCAACCGTTGAATTTCCTTAGACTGCTCAATTTCTAGCAACTGCCGCAAGTCCACCACTGGTAGCGTCAAAGTGAGGCTGGGAGCAATGATCTGGAAGGGTTGGCCATTGACAGTTGCAAAGGTGGTTCGCAAGGTTTCATGGCGCCTCACGATCTCATTGAAACTCTGTTCCAGCGCGACCAGGTTGAGGAGACCTCTCAGATGAACTGCTACAGGGATGTTGTAAGAGGGATTGCCAGACTCCAACCGATCTAGAAACCACAATCTTTGCTGAGCAAAGGAGAGAGGAAAAGAGTTAAACTCACTCCCTTCTTCCTCAAGTAACTTCTCAAGAAGCTCTCTTTTTTCTGGAGAGAGCATAGCAATCCGTTCAGAATAATCATTCATCGTTGTCAAGTTCCTAAGTTCCTCAATTGGCATATCTATCTATGACTGGCTACCAACTTAATACGGGACAAATCCGCCTCAGTGATTGGCATCTGTGGGCTGGAAGCCTTGCAAAGTGGGCTATCCCGGCTTAAGTTTGCAGCCCTATGACCCTGCTATTCACTCTTTTCTCCACGCAGGATATTTTTGGCCTCGTTGTCTGAAAGTTGTTCCAGCTTTGCTAAGAGTTGATCGAAATTTTTAGTTCCTCGGGATACAGCTTGAATCTTTGTCATATTTCCACCTTTCTGTATAGCTTGACTTTTTTCAATTACCAAAGCCTGGGCAGCTACTGTAGGGGCTTCAAATATCTCCCGCAAGGGTAGCTCCACCTGAAAGGCTTCGCGCACCCGAGAGAGCACTTGGGTGACTAGTAGAGAGTATCCTCCCAGCTTGAAGAAGTTGTCGTGAATGCCCACCCTCTCTATACCCAGGACTTCAGCCCAGATTCGGGCTATCTCCTCCTCGACCGGAGTACGAGGTGCTACAAATATCCCTTCGAGCTCGGACTGACTTGCTCGATCGGGGACAGGCAGAGCTCGGCGGTCTATCTTCCCGTTGGGGGTCAGTGGCATTACCTCCAGACTTACAAAAGCAGTGGGTACCATGTAGTCCGGAAGCTTTTTCTTGAGGAAGGGGCGTAGTTCACTGGGAGGGAGACCTCGTGAAGGGTTCGATGGAACGACGTAGGCGACAATGCGCTTGTCGTCTGCTCGGTCTTCCCGGACAATCACAATGGCATCCCTCACCTCGGGGTGCTGACCCAATAAAGCTTCAACTTCTCCGAGTTCGATACGAAAACCACGAATCTTCACCTGATGATCGATCCGGCCCAGAAACTCAATGTTGCCATCTGGAAGATAGCGGGCGAGATCGCCAGTTTTATACAGGCGTGCTCCAGGTTTGTCAATAAAGGGATTAGAGATAAATTTTTCCTGAGTCAATTCTGGGCGGTTCAGATAGCCCCGTGCCAGACCAGCGCCACCAATGTGCAGTTCGCCTATAACGCCAATGGGGACGGGTTGGAGATAGTCATCCAAAATGTAGATTTGTGTGTTGGTAATTGGGCGGCCAATAGTTGGGTGCCTACGGTATCCTTTCTCTACTAGGGCAAACGTGGAGTAGGTGGTGTCTTCAGAAGGTCCGTAAAGATTGAAAACCTGCCCGATCGTATCCTTCTGATAAAGCTGCTGTACTAGCCGATTTTGAAGTGGTTCACCGGCCAAGTTTACCGTACACGCCGAGGTAGGTATACCATTAATTCTCAATAACTCAGCGATTGCGGAGGGAACAGTATTGATCAGGGTGACATACTGAGCTGCCGATAAGGTAATCAGGTGCAACGTATTCTCGGCGAGAATAGTCTTTCCGCCCCAACTCAGAGGGACAAACAGCTCAAAGACCGAGAGGTCAAAACAAATAGAGGTTGAAGCCAAAACACCAGCCAGTTGTTCGGTAGTAAAGACCCCTCGGGCCCAATGACACAGGGCAACTGTACTTTGATGTTGGATCGCCACTCCTTTAGGCTTGCCTGTGGAGCCAGAGGTGTAGAGAGTGTAGGCCAAGTTTGTTGGCTCAACGTCACTGACAGGATTCCCTTCAGGTTTCCAAGCGATCGCCTCCCAGTCTGCATCTAAACAGACTACCTTTGCCCAATGCTCAGGCAACTCGGACACCAACTTCTGTTGGGTCAACAGCACTGGCACCTGGGAATCAGACAGCATGAAGGCTAAGCGCTCTTTTGGATAAGCTGGGTCCAATGGTACATACGCCCCACCCGCCTTGAGAATGCCAAGCAACCCCACCACCATCTCTAGGGAGCGTTCCATGCAAATGCCCACTAACACTTCCGGTCCGACCCCTAGGATTTGCAGATGGTGTGCCAGTTGATTGGCTCTGGCGTTCAGCTCCCGGTAGGTCCACTGCTGGTTTTCAAAGACGACTGCAACGGCTTCTGGAATCCGCTCCACCTGAGCTTCAAACAGTTGATGAATACATCGATTTTGCGGATAGGCAACTGGAGGGTTGTTCCACTCAACCAACAACTGGTGGCGCTCAGGAGAGGTCAGCAGGGGTAACGTTGAAACTTGCTGCTGGGGATTGACGACAATTGCATCTAGTAACGTCTGAAAATGCCCTACCATCCGGTGAATGGTGGCTGCCTCAAACAGCTCCGTGTTATACACAAACGACGCCGCTATCCCGCCATCCCTCTCAGCCGTCCTTAGGGTCAGGTCGAACTGAGCGACTCGCTGCTCTAGAGCCCAAGACTCTAATTCCAGTTCCCCCAGATTTAGCCGCGCTCCCGATTCCCCTAATGCCAACTGGGTCAGGCCCTGTTCATCGAGCAAATGGGCCTTGTGCAAGATGAACATGACTTGGAATAACGGTGAGCGACTCAGATCCCGAACTGGCTGTAGTCCCTCGACCAAGAGGGCAAAGGGGTAGTCCTGATGCTTAAAGGCTTCCAGCACGGAGGAACGTACCCGATCCAAAAACACCTCAAAGCTCGGATTTCCTGATAGATCTGCTCGCAGAATTACTGGATTGACGAAGTAGCCCACTAACCCAGCTAACTCGGCCCGATTTCTGCCTGCTGTAGGGGATCCAACCAGAATATCTTCTTGACCTGTGTAGCGGTGGAGCAGTACCTGAAAGGCAGCTAGCAGGGTCATGTAAAGGGTTGCTCTATGGTCACGACCTAGAGCTTTAAGCTTCTGGGTCAACTCCATGCTGAGCTTGAAAGGCACAGAAGCCCCTCGATAGGTTTGGACTGGTGGTCGAGGTCGGTCTGTGGGGAGATTCAGCACGGGTAACTCCCCTGCCAACTGCTTGTGCCAGTAAGCCCATAGCCGTTCTCCTTCTGGACTTGCCAACCTCTTTGATTGCCAGTAGGCATAATCCGTGTATTGGAGTGCTAATGGCTCCAGAGCAGGGGTTCCCCCCGTCTTTTCTGCCTGATATAAAATGCTCAGCTCCTTCACCAACACGGCTAGAGACCAGAAGTCAACCACGATGTGGTGCATTATTAGCAGGAGGATATGCCCTTGGTCACCTTGAGTAAACAAGCGCACCCGCAGTAAGGGACCTCGTTCTAAAGCAAATGGACAGTGGGACTCTTCAACTAGACGCTCGTTCAGAAAGGCTTCGCTCCAGTTCGAGGCATTCTCCTCCTGGAAGCAGAACGATCCTTGCTCGTGAACCTGGGCTACAGGTCCCTCCTGAGAAGCTGTGAACGTTGTCCTGAGGGCAGGATGGCGAGACACTAGGGCCTGGAATGCTTTTTGCAAAGCTGGGATGTCCAGCTCAGAGCAAATGCGTACAGCACTTGCAATGTTGTAGGCTGTACTCTCTGGTGTCATCTGGTGCAAGAACCACAGCGATCGCTGACCATAGGATAGGAAGTGCTCCGTGCCAGTGGCTTGAACTGGGACTAGCGGGATCTCTGAAGCAGCTATAGGCGCACTCAACAGATTGAGGATTTCAGTTGCTAGCTGACTGATACTGGGCCCCTCGAGAAGGTCTGCCATCGGCAAAACGACACCCAAACTCGTTTCAATGTCATTTTTCAGCTCGATCACCATCAAGGAATCAAGACCCAAGGTACTCAAGGTCGTCTGCAAGTCCAACTGGGAGGGGGCGACTTTCAGCACCCGAGCTACCAGTTCCCGGAGATAAGACTGCAGCCGCTGCGGTCGGTTTTCGGAATCTATCGCCAGGAGAACTTCGTAAGTCAGGCTCTGCTCGATGTCTCCGGAATAGAAGTTTTCCAGAATGTTGCTCCCTACCACATCCAAGCTACCATTCAGAAAGCTAGTCCAGCAGGTTTGGCGCTGGATTTTGCCGCTGGAGGTTTTTGGTATACTCCCAGTCTTGAGCAGCAAGACTGCATAAACTTGCAGATCCTGTTCCTCCGACACCGCCTTGCGGATAGCTCCCACCACTGCTTCTACATTGATCTGCCGTAGAGAATTCCGTTTCACCTCTTGCGCAACAACCAGGCGCTCCTCGCCCGCCACTTCTACCCCGAACGCTGCTCCACAACTAGGGCGCAGGGCTGGATGACTCCGCTCCACGGTCAGTTCAATATCCTGGGGATAATGGTTGCGACCCCAGATGATAATCAGGTCCTTGAGTCGCCCTGTAATAAACAACTCACCATCCTGCATAAATCCCAGGTCGCCAGTACGCAAAAAAGGACCTTCACCAGTATCTAGATAAGCATTGAAGGTCTTCGCTGTTGCCTCCGGTTGATTCCAATAGCCCTGAGCTACACTCAGGCTGGATATCCAAATCTCTCCAACCTGGTCAGCCCGACAGCGGGTGTTAGATTCAGGGTCAACGAGTGCAATTTTTTCAAACAATGACTGACCACAGCCCACAATTACCCGAGCATTGGCTGGATCTGCGGTAGCTACCACGCAGTTTTGCTCAAGATCGGCGGCCTCGACCTGGAGAAGAACGGGGAGAGCCGTTTTCACCCCTCCGGAAACGAATAAAGTTGCTTCGGCCATCCCGTAACAGGGGTAAAAGGCTTCTCTTCGGAAACCACAATCGGCAAAATAGTGAGAAAACCGCTCTAGTGTCTCAGCATGAACGGGTTCGGATCCGTTGAAGGCTACTGACCAGCTGCTCAAGTCAATGTCAGCACGCTGTTGGGGACTAATCTTCTGGACGCACAGATCGTAAGCAAAATTCGGACCGCCGCTGGTGGTCGCCTTGTAGCGGGAAATAGCTTGCAGCCAGCGCAAAGGCTTTTGGAGAAAGGCTGCTGGTGACATAAGAACGGACGGTATGCCCATATACAGGGGCTGCAATACATTCCCAATCAGTCCCATATCGTGGAACAAAGGTAACCAACCAACTACCAGAGTATCTGTTGTGTGACCAAAACCAATCTCGATCAGCCGTTCATTGTGTAGCAAATTGCCATGACTGACCATCACCCCTTTCGGCGCTCCGGTAGACCCCGAAGTATACTGGAGAAAAGCCAAGGTGCTGCTGCACAAGGCTGGTTCTTGCCAGTCCAATCTCTGGTCGCTTTGCAGTTGATCGGTGGCTAGCCAGTGCAAAGAAGCCAATTCGGGATCTTGGGCGAATTGATTCCCCAGCCTAGCCAACTCCGAGGCTGTGGTGAGTGCCAACGTCGCCTGGGAATCTGCCACAATTGCCTGCACCCTAGACATTTTCTGATTGCGCCGAGGTGGATAAGCAGGAACAGCTACTATTCCTGCATACAAACAGCCGAAGAAGGCAGTAATGAACTCCAGACCCGGTGGATAAAGCAGCAACGCTCGGGAGCCAATGGCGCTAAAACTTTGAAGCTGGGCTGCGATCTCACGTGAGCGTTGGTTTAATTCTTGATAGGTTAAACTAACTTTCTCAGTTTCTCCATTTTGTAGAAAGATATAAATTACTTGATCTGGCTTATTTTGCGCTTGGTACTGTAAGAGATCTATAAAAGTCAAAATTTTCTGCATGAGTTCCAGAGAATAATCTAAACAGCTCAAAATATGGCTACCAACTTAAGCCGGGACAGCCCATGATGCAAGGCTGGAAGCCCACAGGTATTTCAGTCGGGTGCATCTCACTTTGGCACGGGGGAAGCATTCGGGGCTAAAATTTGTCGTTTTCTGTCATCATTTTTTCAGCCCGAATGCTTCCCCCCTACAGATGGATCGGCAAAACTGAGATGCACCCAGCGCCTACCCTGTTCTAGTAATTCCTGAAGGGATGGGCCTGGGATGTAGTCTTGCACCAGTGCAAACCAGGGGACGCCTTCACCCGTTTGTCGATCTATGGAAAAGTAATCCCGATAATGGGGAATTTGGGGATTAAAGGCCAGTAGCTTGACTATTACCTGTTCTTGCGATATTATATCTGTTGCGAGCCAAGTTTGACGACTGGCGGCGGTGCGTCCTAATTTCTGTTGGAGTTGGTATCTCTCAAGTAAGATATGTTGTGCTTGCAGCATCCGGTTACCTGCCGATGGAATCCGCTCCTATTATAGCACCCAGCCATCGGGAAGCACAAGAAAAACTGCATGTGTGGCAGTAATGGTGCTGGGGAGGCACCACACATATTTTGTTTCATGTGAGGGGATGGAGTGTCTGTAATCACATTAGGCACGGGCCAAGTCCTCAAGTAATTCCGCTTCAGTTAGGCGAAAGGTATCGACAGCGTAGTCCGCCTTTTGATGGCAAACAGGCTTTGTGTTTACTACGAACCTTAGCGATCGCCTCCGAAACTAATCACAAGCAACTCGTGCCAAGAAATCAGCAAACACCAGCAATTCACTTTGAGTTTGCGTAAAAGATTGTCGCAGTCGTCCGATCAGCGGTTCAATTCGTTGGAGTTCAAACTCGAAAGCATAAACATTGCGCACCACATGGCGAAAACGCCGATACTCGTCTAAGAAGCTAATCGTTTCTGTTGAGAGTACCTGTGGACGTAAATCAGACCAAGCTATACCCATCTGATTCAATAAATCTCGATGCCATTCACGACCTGCGGGCATACTCCCATCCACAACAGTAGCAATTTGCGAGAATATTCTCTCTAGACCTGTGTAGAAATCATGCAAACTTAATGCCACCGAATCTATGAATAGGTCTTTATTTTCAGAACTTGACTTTGTTGCAGCAGTCATGGCGCGTTCCGCACGGTTAACAATTATTTCTAAATCTGCTAACTCTTGACGAATGCGCCCTGTTAATACTTGATATGGTTTTGTCACAGCAATATGCCCTCTTGTTCTATAGAAGCCAGCAATTTAGGCTTACAAATTTCCACATCCACCAGGTTGACTTCAATAGTATCATCCA
This sequence comes from Hormoscilla sp., assembly GCA_051439505.1. Lineage (GTDB taxonomy): Bacteria > Cyanobacteriota > Cyanobacteriia > Cyanobacteriales > Desertifilaceae > Hormoscilla. Next base: position 44,698 of record JBFRWI010000228.1, read on the forward strand.
AATCCCTCACCGCCCCCATTGCCCGGAAGGTGTCCCGAGGAGAAATTCCCCAGGCCGCAATATCTACATCGGACCAGAGGGTAAAACAATCGGACCGTACCAGGGAACCAAATACTACTACTTTTGTCGCTAAAAATTGCTCTTTCAACAACCTAGCTGCTAATCGAGCTAATTCCCAGGCCCGCTTTCTTCTTTGGGCCCGTTTTTCCTCAGTTTCTGCCCAACGCCGCTTCGCCGCATTTCGGTACACCTCTATTGCTGCTGATGATGTTAACTCGTTCATAACATTTTTGACAATTATCCTCCTCCCTATTTTACCCGATCGCCCCTAAATTGCGTTCCCGTTTTATCTATTATACCTCAATCTTGGACAAAAAGTCAGCTAAGTACATAGGCTTGCATCCGGATTAATATTTTTTCAGATGCGCACCCTCCCAGGGAGCCCCGATTTTTTGGTATTACATTAAGAGAGAGAAGCACTATATCAACCTCTAGGGGAATTGTCCAAGAGGGCAATAGCATTTTCCAAGGGCATGGGTTTAGCAAAAAAGTAGCCCTGTCCGAAAGTGCAGCCGATCTCGCGCAAAGCATCGACATGGGACGACTTCTCGACCCCTTCAGCGACAACTGTCATGCCCAGGGCCTGGGACAGATCCACGATCGCCTGACAGATGCTGCGACTGTTAGCTTTATCATCGAGTCCCCAGACAAAGGACTTGTCGATCTTGATGGTATCGAAGCGGTATTCATTCAGATATTGGAGACTAGAATAGCCAGTACCGAAGTCATCCAGCACCAGAGGAAACCCCAGGGAACGGCAACGGCGCACCCAGGCGATCGCCGCATCACTATCGAACAGACTCCTCTCCAGGATTTCCAACTTAATCTGAGCAGGTTGTACTTGACTTGTTTCTTCCAGGAGGAATTCAAAGAAATCAGGGTCTTCAATCTGGCGACTGGCAATATTCAGACTGACGAACATCTGCTTGCCACTCACCGACTCGATTTCTCGCAAGGCCCGGACTCCTTCTGCAATCACCCATTGCCCGATCGGGACGATGAGGGAAGTTGATTCTGCTAGGGGGATAAACAGATCCGGGCGCACCAAACCTCGCGTCGGACTTTGCCATCGGATCAGCGCTTCAAAACCCGCGATTTGTCCCGTTTCCAGATGTATGACAGGCTGGTAGAAGAGCATAAACTGATCCTCCTCGATCGCCGTGCGCAACTCGCTCTCCATGCGGATCATTTCCACCGCTTCTTTGATCCGACCTTCCAAATCACTGCGAGGATCTGAGTAAAACTGTGGTTGCTCTCCAGAACGAGGTCGCAACTTCTGCGTCTCCGAACGAAAGTAACGGATCACTACTAACAGCAACATCCGCAGGATCGGATCGGCGGACTGAATGCGTTGGTTAACCTGTTCCTGGGTCATCAGAGTCAAAAGCCCATCGCTTTTTGCCGTAGCTGATGCCGATCGGGTGCGCCCGTCCACCAGGGCCAGTTCTCCGAACATGCTCCCCGCTGAGAGCACGTTCAGTACCAACCGCTTGCCATCAATCACCGTCCAGATCTCGATCGCGCCTTCTTCAATAATGTAAGCGTAATCTCCAGGGTCGCCCTCAGAAAAAATGAGTTCTCCCGCTTGCAGTTTGCGCTTCCGAAGTCCTTCGTATAGTAGTTTGTATTTCATTTGTCAAACAATTTCGACCAGGTCCGGCGACTAATGACTAATGGCTAATTTTATCGCCCGCAGCCTGCAACAGCTCGACAACTTCAGCATAACCGTTAAACTCGGCAATCATGGCAGCCGTGTAACCCCCGCGATTTTTCTGGTTTATATCCGCACCACTGGAGAGTATCATGCTGACAATATTTGTATAGCCTCGATGGGCTCCCCACATTAAAGCCGTTGCCCCAGCTCCATCGATCTTATTCACATCCGCACCAGCAGCTAACAATTGCCGCACTACTTCAATCGCACCCCGATCGGCTGCCCTCATCAGAGCAGTTTTACCCTTCTCATCGATCGTATTTGTATCTGCACCAGCATCCAGTAATATTTGGAGAGTCTCTGCATGTCCCCGATCGGCTGCGATCGTCAGAGCCGTCTGTCCCATATTTTTGCTTCTAACATCAGCTTGCCTTTGCAGCAGTGCCGCCGCAATTAAGGCGCGATCGTGCAAAGCTGCTAAGATTAAAGGCGTATCGCCCAACTGGTTTCGAGTATTCACCCGGGCTCCCCGCGAGAGTAAAATCTCCACTACTTGCAGATGACCTTCCGTCACCGCCAGGTTTAATGCCGTCTCGCCATCTCGATCTCGAGCATTCACATCCGCACCAGCATCCAGCAAAGCCCTCACGATCTCGGAGTAACCTCCAGCAGCAGCAGCCATCAGGGCCGTACCGCCCTCTAAATTTTTCCCCTGCACGTCAGCACCAGCGTCTAGCAATGCTCGTACCGTACTGCTATGGCCCCAGTCAGCTGCTAAACTTAAGGCTGTCTCCCCATCACGATCCGATGCCTTCGGATCGGCACCAGCAGCCAACAATAATTGCACGATCGATAAATTCCCCCCTGCAGCTGCCTGCATCAGGAGCGTGGCACCATCACTTGTGGTAGCATTGGCATTTGCGTTTGCTCCAGCCTCTAACAATAGCTGTACCGCCTGGAGATGACCTTTACCTACTGCCAGGTTAACGGCTGTATCCTCATGGGCATCGACCAGCTTGACATCTGCCCCAGCATCTAGCAATAATCTGACTATCGGGGTATGTCCCTTCAGGGATGCCACCATCAATGCCGTGCTGCCATCATCATTTTTGGCGTTCGCCTCCGCCCCGGCGGCCAGCAACGTGCGGACGACATCCAGACACCCGTTCCCCGATGCCAGCATCAATGCCGTGACACCAAACAACTGGCGACGAGTATTGACATTAGCAGCATAGTCTAGCAATAGCCTGACAATTTCCGTGTAGCCCAGGGCAGCAGCAAACATCAAAGCTGTCGTGCCGTCAGTATCGGTGGCATTAGCATTAGCACCCCCCACTAGCAGGGTTTGTACCTGGAGGCGATCGCCTGTTTGCGCCCCCCGGAGTAGCAAGACATCATTTGAGTTCATGTCTATACATCATCCCAGCATCACTTTCCTGTGATAATTATACCACCCATGTCAAGTGATCCTGCCCAGAAATTCGCTCGCGAGAGCCACCCCCAATATGATATGTTAACTTTTATAACGATCTATCCAGCCCGATAAGGAGAACACCACCGAATGGAAATCCCAGAGTCTGTCAAATTTTGGAGCCAATTCTTTCACCCCGTATTTATGTGGGTATTGCTAGCGGCCTCCCTTTATGCTATGTCTCTCGGCCTCAAGGTCCGCAAGACCAGGACTGCCGAAGGCGAAGCCAAGAAAGATTTGATTAAAGGCAAATTTAACGTCAAGCATTACCAAGTGGGGTCAATCCTGCTAGCCTTGATGCTTGTCGGTTGTATTGGTGGCATGGCCGTCACCTATATTAACAACGGCAAACTCTTCTTTGGACCTCACCTGCTGGTAGGATTAGCCATGACGGCACTGATTGCCATGTCTGCCTCTTTAGCCCCCTTCATGCAGAAAGGACAAGATTGGGCACGCTATTCTCATATTGCCCTCAACGTTACTCTAGTGGGTCTGTTTGGTTGGCAGGCCGTCACGGGTATGCAGATCGTGCAAAAAATCCTTGACAGCATGGGATCTTCGTGAAATACTCAAATCCTTGCTTGGCCTGGCCAAAATCGGCACGAGGGTTTCACATTAGCTATCAATGAGCGTCCCTGGTTGAGAAGAGCTACTTGATGTAAGTATTCTGTTAACCACTAGAGACGTTATCTGCAATACCTTTTTGGAGATAACGTCTCTACTTTGCTTGGGGCCGATCCACATGATGGCGAGCATAGAAATTCTGCTCGACTTTGTGGTTCAAGCGGTTTGAAACCTGGCGGACGATTTGGGCCAACAGCCGATCGCCCGTTTTCTGAATTAGAGTCTGGGGTAAAACCCGAATAAACTTGGGAAAGGATAGGTAAACCGTCAAGTCCAGTTCCGACTGTACTCTTGTCTTGACAGAGTTGAGCCCGTCACCTGGCAGTTCCACTAGCATCATCTGAGCCTGAAAGTCAACATCATATCCGGGCGGCACGTAGTCTGGAACTGGTATCGCTTCAATCCGATAAACTCCCTGCTTGTCAGCTGGCTTTAACTCTAAACCTATTTTCGGCTCCACTTCATAGCCAAAGGCACCAAAACGCCCGATCGTTAAAGCATAGCCATTGGGTCCGAGAGGTTCTGACTGCATGGGCAACGCGCACTGGCCAAACCACTCTTGGTGAACGTCGAAATATGCAGCCACCACCGCTCGTGAGGCATTTATTTCCATGACATTTTCAAAGTGAGTGTAAAATGTTGTCGGTTCTTGAGCGACTGGTTTGACTGGCCAGGTCTCCTCTAGCTGTGTGAAGCCTGATGTTGCACCCAATATTACTTCTTCGGGCGTCCCAACCGTAGATTCAACGAGTTTATGTTCTTTCTGATATACCATCTCACCTACTTCCCGCTGCTTGCCTAGGTTTAATATTCTCTAGAATAATTCACGGCTTCAACTGTGACTCAAATTCTTAACAATTAATAATAAAACTCTCACCAAGACTGGGAGGTATTACCTACTGAGCAACAGTTTCACCTTTGAGAATAGCCCGTGAGTGAGATGGACGATATGTGGCATTTTCCCTATCGACATTACGTCGATAGGGAAAATGCCACATACGGTAGGTGTTTCCCCAAAAGGCGCAATGCCTTTTGGGGAAACACCTACCTTCGCAGATAATTCATGCATTCTGGCACGCTCTATATTAATGCAGCGGACTAAATCGATCGTTATGGAATAGAGTCGATCTGGGTACATATACTAGATAGCAATATATGTAGCAATGGCTACAGGAGAGCCTTGCCAGAGTCCAGCTAGAACCCCAAAATGGCGGTACAGCTGGCAAGGATGACATCAATCGGCAATGGCAAAAAATAGCTATATTAGCTATTGGAGACTACCGAATAATGAGCAGATGAAAGCATTTGTAGCAGGAGCAACAGGTGAGACGGGACGCCGCATTGTCCGAGAACTGGTGGGGCGATCGATCCCGGTGCGGGCGCTGGTGCGGAATTTAGAGACCGCTAGTTCAATTCTACCGGCAGAGGCCGAGTTAATAACCGGCGATGTGCTCAACCCAGATAGCATCGCCAGGGCGATGGGAGACAGCACGGTGCTGCTTTGTGCCACCGGTGCTCAACCCAGCTTGGACCCCAGCGGTCCCTACAGGGTGGACTATGAAGGCACCAAGCATCTGGTAGATGTGGCGAAAGTGAAGGGAATTGAGCATTTTGTCATCGTATCTTCTCTGTGCGTTTCTCAGCTATTCCATCCCCTCAACTTGTTTTGGTTGATTTTGTGGTGGAAGCTGCAAGCAGAGGAATATATCCGCAACAGTGGTTTGACTTACACGATCGTCCGACCGGGTGGCCTGACAAATACCGACAACAACGATCCCATAGTCATGTCAGGGGCGGATACCCTGTTTGATGGCAGAATTCCTCGGACCCAAGTAGCACGGGTATGCGTGGAGGCCCTCTATCAACCAGCGGCCCGCAATAAAATAGTGGAAATAGTGACGAAGGCCCAAGGGCCAAGTCAGACTTTTGAGCAATTATTTGCCAGTGTGGTATGAGAGAGAAAAAAAAAGTGATTATTGCTGGTGGCTTAGTAGCGATCGGGTTGATATTGTTACAGCCATCTTGGCGTTCATTATGGAGGCCAACAGAGGATAGATCGAGCCCCACGCAAGTTCTACGGGGCGCGAGAAAGCCCCTGGCCATGAAAGGAGGCGACCCTTACATTCGGGCGTTGATGCGAACCATCTCTGCCAGCGAATCGAACTATCCTCAACCCTATGGGGTTTTGTATGGGGGCAAACAGGCGGAAGACCTGAGGAGCCATCCAGATATATGCATAACTATTGTGGCGGGACCAAATCGGGGAAATTGCACTACGGCGGCGGGTCGCTATCAGTTTCTGACTACGACTTGGATAGAAAAGGCGAGGCGGTATCATCCCAGGCCCTGGAGGTTTCTGCTTTGGGAGTCTTATAGTTTTGAACCGCAATATCAGGATGCGGTACTCCATGACTGGCTGAGTGACTATTATGCTTGGGAAGCGGATATTCCCCAATTGCTGCGAGAAGGAGAATTGGATTACGTGTTCCGGTTGCTGTCGGGGACTTGGACGAGTTTGGGCTACGGCATTGAGAGTAACTCAATGACGCCCTATCTGCCACAGATTTATCAGCAAGTGCTTGCAGAAGAACTTTAACAAATTTACTGCCAATGAGGAAAAATGTACTACTATAGATAATTGGGCCTTCGATGCCTTCGGGATGCTTTGCAAAAAACCCTCCGGCATCGCTGCAATAACTGAAAAGGGGTGGGATCAATGGTAACTTTAAGCATTTCTAAGCAGGAGATTTCCCAAATGACAGGGGCGGATGTGGCAGAACTGGCCGCACGTCTGGAACGGGATGAGTATAGTAACGTGTTTGAAGGGTTGCAGGATTGGCATCTGCTACGGGCGATCGCCTTTCAGCGTCCGGAGTTGGTCGAACCCTACATGGAATTGCTAGACTTGGAAGCTTACGATGAAGCATGAAGGACATGAACGGGTTTTGATTGGCATCACTGGCGGGATTGCGGCTTATAAGGTATGCGAGGTAATTTCAACTCTAGCAAAGGCTGGGGTGCAAGTGCGGGCAATTGTGACCCAAAAAGCTACCGAATTTATCACGCCCCTGACGGTGGCGACTCTCTGTCGCCATCAAGCTTACATTGATTCCGATTTCTGGCAAGCGATTCACGGACGTCCGCTGCATATTGAGTTGGGAGAATGGGCGCAGCTGTTGGCGATCGCGCCATTAACGGCAAATACGCTGGCAAAGTTAACCTCTGGTTTTGCGGATAATTTGCTGACAAATACGGTATTAGCTTCTACTTGTCCGATCTTGTTGGCACCAGCAATGAATACGGATATGTGGTCCCAGCAGATCGTGCAGAAAAATTGGCAAGAGTTACTCCGAGATCGCCGCTATCATAGTGCGGGCATGGGGACTGGCATCCTGGCGTGCGATCGGGTGGGTGCCGGGCGGATGGCAGAGCCCACTGATATTATTGCTCATATCTATTCTCTCTTACATACTAACGGAAAACGAGATTTAGCAGGCAAGCGGGTGTTAATTAGTGCGGGGGGAACGCGGGAACATCTGGACCCAGTGCGCTTTATTGGCAATCCTGCTACTGGTAAGATGGGATTGGCATTGGCCCGGGCCGCAGTTCATCGAGGGGCGGCGGTAACTTTGGTACATGGGGGTTTGCCATCCTTACCAGAATTGGAGATGAAAGCTATCTCGGTTGTCAGCGCTGCGGAAATGCGATCGCACCTGCTGCGTTGCTTTCCGGAAGCAGATATTACAATTATGGCAGCAGCCGTGGCAGATGTCAAGCCCGTTACCTATGCTGCGGAAAAGTTACCGAAAAAGTTACTGCCTGGGGCTTTAGAATTAGAACCAGTACCCGATATCATAGCAGAGTTGGGCACGATGAAGCAACCCCATCAAAAGTTAATTGGTTTTGCTGCCCAAACTGGAGATATTGTTAAGCCGGCTTGGGAAAAGTTGCAACGGAAAAAGTTGGATGCGATCGCGGCAAACCCGATCGATCTTCCCAATGCGGGGTTTGGCGGGGATACAAATCAAGCTATATTTTTAGATGCGACAGGACGCCAGCAGGAAATCCCAGCTTGTAGTAAATTGGAGATGGCTCACAATTTGTTGGATTTTATTCACACTCTGTGTTAAAATTAAGCAGGACGAGAGTAGAAGATGAATTAGGGAGGGATCGAAGATGACAGAGGATATTTTTCATAATCCTATCAAACAAGTAGATAGTTTGAGTAATGTTAGAGAAGATCGGGTGGTGGGGAAGCCAAAATCGTTAAAGGCGATGATCGGAACGGGTAAAGGATGTTTTAAGACGCCTCAAGAAGCTGATGACTTTATTCGTAGGGAACGAGATAAATGGCCATTTAAAATGCAATTCGCGGCGAGTCGATAATGAATATATGGTACAATAGTAGAGTAAATCATAAAGCGATCGGGCTAGCAGGGACCGGTGATCGCAAAATCGCTAGCCTGAAAATTATCCCATTTTGTCAAAACAATGCTACAATTACTTGAAGATTAGATTGTTAGTCGGTTTCAACCGACTTTAGCTATTAGCCGGGGGTTTGAACCCCCGGCGGGCTGACGGCAAAGTGAGAGAACTTTCGCGGAAGAAGTGTAGCAACATTTGCCGACATTTGGTATTATTGTAGAACCATTCAATTTGTGAGATTATCTGATATGTCATTTAGCTTTGGGGTACAAAAGGATCCAATTTACGGGACTTACGGCGAGTTTACCATCGGTGCGGAAGAGAACCAAGTAAGGGCCCAATTTCTATTGACAAAAATGAAACCCGGAACGGAGGGGAGTTGGGAAAATGCCCTGGCAGACCAGATGGTGCCTTGGCGTGAAGTATTTAATATCGAAGAGATGACTTTTGACGAACTTCTACAGCGCGATCTAGATGATTCTCGGGTTGTCCACGAACTGATCCCCTATTTACTTGGAGAGTCAGGGGCTTTCGCCAGATTTTTCCCACCAATTCTGGCAGTAATAGCACCCAAAAAGGCAGAAAAAACTGGAATTATGCCTTACTATCCGGTTCCCAGGACGCCAACGGCAGAATTGGTTAGCTTTGGAGATGTCTTTGATTTTGAGAAGACTGTAATTGATGGTCAGGTGAGTCCTCTGGGAATCATCAAATACAATCGCTCAAAAACATCCTTCATCATAGTAGACGGTCAACACCGGGCCATGGCAGTTTTGGCATTACACCGACAGATTAATAAGACCTGGAAGGAGAATAAATATGCTGGTTTTTACAATCATCTTGCCCTCAGGGAAAGTGCAATCAAAAACATTGAACTACCTGTATGCGTTGTTTTTTTTCCGGACATACATGCAGGAAATGAAGTCTGCCAGCAGAAGGGAATTAATCTGCAAGCTGTGTGCCGGGAGATATTTGTAGTCGTCAATAAGAAAGCCAAGCAAGTTAGCGAATCACGGGAACTCCTGCTGGACGACGAGGATTTAGCAGCCAGGATGATGCGTGAAACTCTATCCTTACTCAAAGATCGCGGCGAGGAGGACGCCTCAGTTGCTCACGTCTATTCTTTCGACTATGGAGATGCAGTATCCACGGAAGTGGTAGCCGGTCAACTTGAATATACTTCTGCTGTAGCGTTGCACAAGATGCACGCAGCAGTTGCCTTCGGGATGCAAGAAGCTTTCCAACTCGACCAGAACAAAAATGTCGCCGATGGGGGCAAGACTCTTAACTCAAAGCGACCTGCTGAGATTTTGATCGGCACTAAACTCGACAAGTGGTCTTCACTTTCCCGTCGTTCTGGGAGATATCACCATCCTGATGAAGTGGAAGAAGCTGTCAAGCTATTAGCCAAGATTTTGGATGTCGTGATGCTGCCACTTTTCGATAGCTTCCGACCCTTCGCCGTCCACAACTCGGAAATGAGAGCTTTACGCACTCGTTTAAAGGATGCAGACTTGATCGCAGATCCCATCGAACGCAAGTGCTTCAGACTCCTGTTTGAAGGCAGCGGTGTCAGAAAAGTTTTTGAAGAACACAAGCAGCGACTGAGCGATCGCAAAAAGCAACACAAGGAAGAAGGACGAGATATCGGAGATTACGTTAGAAATCAGCTCAAGGATGCTAAGATGGCTTCTGCTAGACTCAAGCGGTACGAAGAGGATATCAAGGGGCGAAGAGCGGCAAGGTTGTTCGCGATCGATTATGATAAATTCTCCTCCACACAAGAAGAGACAAAAGAGTTACTTGACTGCGCTAGTTTGATTTATGAGACGATCTCCACACAAGCTTTTCAACTGGGGTACTTAATGGCGGTGCATTCAGTTGTCGAGCTGCTGCTAACGGCAGGTACGGAATACGATCGGCGTCTGAAGGTCATAGAATTTGTCTCCAGCATGTACTTAGCTGCGCTCAACCGGTATTTTTCTGCGGGTGCTGATGTTCAGCATCGCACTCTCAAGGGTTTTGTCAAGGAAAAAAGAGCTAGAGTCTTCGATCCCAATCAACCTAGTCTCCGAGGACTGCTTGCCAAGACGGTGAAAAATCTTGATGCCAGTCAGTGGGCTTTCTTTCGCTATGCAATTTTGGAGATTGTCCACTCTAAACACGCTTATAAGGCACTCTTAGATAAATTAAACACCGCTAGCGATCCTACAATAGCACGTGCCTATAGGCGGGATCTCCCGAAGCTGACTGACTTAATTGATAGCTTGCGGTATCGATATATAAAATCATCTGTGGATACAGCGATAAAATCCTCAGAATTTAAGCAAGAAATTTTGCTGCTCAAGGTTATGTTACAGCGAGAGGGTAAGTCAGAAAACGAGATCGCTCAAAGCATCGCAAAAAAAGAAGATTCAAAGGTGGAAGAGGTCAAGGAACAATGTAAGCAGAATATTTCTGCCAGTTTAGGAGAATTTGCCGATGCCGATCGGATCGCGAACCGTCTGCTCTAGGGTTGTTAATGCCAGTGAAAACCGACTGAAAGCATTGTAGAGAAATGAAACAGCCCTGGTGGCCTCTTGAGAGGTCCAAAACCTCAACCGAGAGGTTTCAAACCTCAACGGAGAGGTCCAAAACCTCAACCGAGAGGTCCAAAACCTCAACCGAGAGGTTTCAAACCTCAACCGAGAGGTTTCAAACCTCAACCGAGAGGTCCAAAACCTCAACCGAGAGGTTTCAAACCTCAACCGAGAACGGAGAACGGAGAACTTACATGCGGAGGGGGCAAATTCACGCCCCCCTTCCGTTACAAGGCAGAGCCTCGTAACGAGGGGAGCCTGTTGGCGAATCGACTGGGGGGCGTCGCCCCCCAGCAACTCCAAACCATTATGAATCAATGATTTTCTCCCCTCTCCCTGCTCCCTGCTCCCTGCTCTCGCAGATCGCTCGTGGAAGGTAATTCGCCAACAACATCCGAGGGGGGGTTTGGGAGGATCCCCTATACAACTAATGCATGACCACACCCGGTGCTAAGTTAATATTTCTTTACATTCAGGCTCCCGGTCAGTCAATCAGCTGTCCGGAAACATCCCCAGGCTGCGCCCTGCCGTCGTTGTGGCTGATGCGATCGGGTGGGGGCGAGAAACATCTTAACGATTCTTAATGTTAATCGGAATCAAAAAGTTCTAAAGTATCTAAGGTAACAGTTTAGGCAGGCTGCCGGATAGTCAACTTTACACTCACCAAGAGGAACGTATGAGTACAAATCTAGCCGCAAAATTGCGCGAAGGTACGAAAAAAGCCCACACGGCGGCAGAAAACATGGGTTTTATCAAGTGCTTCTTGAAGGGCACGGTTGAGAAAAACTCTTACCGGAAGCTAGCAGGGAACCTCTACTTCGTCTATTCAGCGATGGAAGAAGAGATGGAACGCCACCGCAACCACCCGATTATGGGTAAAATGTACTTTCCCGAGCTGAACCGCAAGGGCAGTCTGGAAAAAGACCTGACATACTACTATGGTGACAACTGGCGGGAAGAAGTGTCGCTCACGCCAGGGGGACAAGCTTACGTGCAGCAGATCCGGGAGATTTCTGCTACGGAACCAGAACTGCTGATCGCTCACCTTTATACCCGCTACATGGGCGACTTGTCTGGAGGACAAATTCTCAAGAAAATTGCCCAAACAGGCATGAAATTGCAAGATGGGCAAGGAACGGCTTTCTACGAGTTCCCGGAAATTCCAGATGAGAAGGCGTTTAAGGCAAATTATCGCCAAACTATGGATGATTTGCCAATCTCGGAGGCGACAGCAGATAAGATCGTCAAGACAGCTATTGCATCTTTTGAGCTGAACATGAAAATGTTCAAAGAGTTAGAAGGTAGCTTGATGAAGGCGATCGGTATTATGGTCTATCATGCTCTGATATGGGGTCGGATTCGCGGTAGCACGGAAACGAAAAAGAAAACGGAAAAGGAAACAGAACTGGCAACTGCTGACAGTTAAAAATTAGTCCCGACGGCGATGCTGTTGACAAGTTGTAGTGGGGGTGCTATGGCATGAAACGCTATATGCCTCGACTGGAACTTGACGACAGCATCGTATTTGTAAATGGCGAATGGTTAATGGCTAATAAGTAGGATGTAGGGTGGGCATTGCCCACCAATGAGAGCGATCGCCTTTGTCAGAAGCATGATATAATCGAGGTGGTTTCGTCAATGCTCCGCAATTGTAGAATGCAATCGCGGAGCTTTATTCCGTTAAAATAAGGAGAGTGATATGAATGAGTCTAAACGCCGGGCTTACTGGCGGGCAAACACGGATTTAATCAGAAATTTGCTGATTGTTTGGGCCCTAGTGTCCCTGGGATGCAGTATTCTGCTAGTAGAACCTTTGAATGCTGTGCGTCTGGGTGGCGTACCTCTGGGTTTCTGGATGGCCCAGCAAGGTTCGATATTTGTGTTTGTTTCCCTGATCTTTATCTATGCTATTCAGATGGATAAGATCGAACGCAAATATAATAAGGATGAGAGAATTGAGAATTGAGAATTGAGAATTGAGAATAATTGTGTGGGAAAAATTAATATGAGGGTAAAAGATGTCTGTTGAAGTATGGACTTTTTTATTTGTGACGATTTCGTTTATGCTCTATCTTTATATAGGTTGGCGATCGCGCGTCCGGGACAGCGCTGCGCGCCGCTGCGCGATCGGAGGGTTTTTTTGTGGCCGATCGGGGGGTGCCCGCGATCGCGAATGGGGCGGCGACTGCTGCTGACTGGATGTCCGCTGCTTCCTTTATCTCCATGGCGGGATTAATTTCCTTCCTGGGTTCTATCTATCTGATGGGTTGGACTGGGGGATATGTACTCCTGGCGTTGCTTTTAGCTCCCTATCTGCGCAAGTTTGGCAAGTATACTGTACCGGATTTTGTGGGCGATCGCTATTACTCTAATGTGGCCCGCATTGTTGCCGCGATCGCGGCGATTTTTGTGTCCCTCACCTACGTAGCGGGTTTGCCTTTGGTTTAGCAGCAGCAAGCTTTTTCCCCGTTATTATCTTAGGCGTATTTGACAAGCGTACCAACCGGGAAGGGGCGATCGCGGGGATGTTAGTGGGGTTAATTTTCACCGCAGCTTACATCATCGGGGTAAAATTCTACGGGATGGATACATGGTTTTTCGGAGTTTCTGCAGAAGGAATTGGCACCGTGGGGATGGTACTCAATTTTGTAGTAACTTTAATTGTCTCGCGCCTGACGCCAGCACCCCCAGCGGAAATTCAGGAGATGGTAGAGGTATTGCGGACCCCTGGAGACGAACCGCCAGCACTTGCAGAAGTGGGCGAAGAACAGTTAGATTAAAATTTGTGCTCGCTTTCTCGTTCCCTGGGAGAGTCAGGGAACGAACAGAGTAGGTTATGCTATAATAGTTCTAGAACCCAAAACAAAGCTGTAAAATGTTATGGGATCTCAAACAGCGATTTTGTGGATTTGGTCACTCCCTTAAAAACCGCAAATTCTTTGGGTGACTTGTGGCCATGTCACTAATCTATATCTTCGATAAATGTTTACCAATACCTTTCCAGAAGCCTTATCGCTACTCCAAGCTGGTGAACAGATTGTGGAAATTGGCGATCGCCCTTAAACTATGATTCTCTACGGGGGTTTCGCAGTTGCTCGAATCACCCGAACGAGATATAATATAGCAGTTTACTGACACTAAGATAGTCCATGTCTACTTATAATCAGGTACTCAGCCTCGCAAAGAACCTCTCGTCCGACGAGCAACTGCGACTGTTATCGGAATTAGCTATGCAGCTTCGTGACTCAATGGCATCGGACCCCGATCGCAGTTTGGTAAAATCGGTAAAATCGCCAGATACAGGGAAAAATAAATGGCGGGGCTTTTTGCCAGAACGGGTGGATGCTTTGGAGTTCCAGCTAGCAATTAGGAGGGAATGGGGTGAGTAAAGGCAGCCCTTTCAACCTGTATTAATACCGCAATTGATGATTGAACTAAATCATATCAAACTATTGGTTTTTGACCCGGAAGCGAAGGAGGTACTCCAATGGACAGCATAGAATTATATCGATATCCGATCGAACAAGTCCTGAGAAAACACGCTGATATTCCTTATTCTTTAGACAAGATTGATGAGTATTTGATTGTCGATCGCGATCGCAATCATTTTTTGCTGTTGGATGTAGGGTGGCAGCAAAAACGCCGGGTCCACGGATGCCTTACCCACGTTCAGATTATTGATGGTAAAATCTGGATTCAACGGGATGGTATCGAAGATGGTATCACAGAAGAATTGGTCGAAGCGGGTATTCCTAAATCAGATATTGTGCTGGGGTTTCATCCACCGGAGGTTCGTCATTATACGGGTTACGCGATCGCCTGATGACGCCCGATCACCCATAAGCTGCCGGTTTGGTCTGGGCACGAAACCCAACCGCATTAACGCCTAAATTATTATATCATAGGAATTCCAGAATGAAATTAAATGACAGGTTATGGAACCAACAGAAGCTCAATACCTGATTATTAACGCTCTAGAAACCTTGGAACTGCTCGATCAGCAAACATTCGATCGGGATACGGGTATTTGGTATATCAGCACTCCTAGCCCGGCTCTGACAATTGCTATGATATTGCCCAGTGGTGATATTGCGAGAGTGAATTTACCAGTTAACCTCCCTTTACAAAGAACAGACGCTCAAACCATGATTGTTAATGCGCTTTCAACTTTGGAACTACTTCAGCAACGCTTCCTTGACCGGGAAACAGGGAATTTGTACATCCGCACCCCCAGTAGGGTGCTACCAATTGCTATAATATCACCAAGTGGCGATCTTGTACCAACTGATTGGATGTTATAACTATGAGAGAACCTACGGAACTAGAAAAACAACAGTATCAGCGGATGATAGAAATCTCAGATATGGCACGACAGCGATATCTAGACGCTGGAGGCGATCCTCGACGTGCAGCAGATGAGAAATACTTGACAGATTCGGAAAAGGATGAATACTTTAAATTAGGACGACAGGTTTTTGGCATTCAAGTCATCAATGGTGAAGTCCATTGTCAAGGAAGGGTCTGGCAGTTGCCTCGTTCCTAGTGTAGTCGCGATGGAAGGATGTAAGAAGAGGGGTGTTTCGTACCCTGACAAGAGGCAGATACTCGTTCCGGCGCGTTTTCTGCTAGAATCAGGGAACGAGATCCAATATAGCAGTTTACTGACAGCAAGATAAATGACTCGATTAGTTCACGATCAATTTGCCAAGCAATATTTCTCAGAAGTATTGCATCTCCTGGGGGAAGTCGAAATCAGCAAAGAAATCACCTCGGAAGTCAGACAAATAGATATTTTTTTCATCCCGGGTCCTGATGCGGCAGCCAAGGCAGAACAGATAGGTGTGCTGGGACGCTTGGCCGCCAACTGTGCCGCTGGTTTTGAGGTATTCCGCAATGCGGTCGAAAAAAAAGAAATTCGTGAATGTATGGGCAAAATGTATGACTATCATTCATTATTAGATCGCCAGGCAAGACGAGAAAAGAAATCCATAGAAGAGGCAGAATACCCTCATCTGTGGATCCTCACTCCGACAATTTCTGATGAAATACTGGAAGGCTTGCCAGTGAAACCGGATACAGAGAACGGTATGAGAGGCATATATTCTCTGGGAGAATGCTTAAAAACCGGTCTGATAGCTATTCATCAACTGCCCCGTACCCCAGAAACAATGTGGTTGCGAATAGTGGGGAAGGGTACGGTTCAAGAGCAAGCAATGGAAGAACTAAAAGCACTCCCAAAGGATAACCCATTACGGGAGAATACGCTAGAATTGGTTTCTGACCTGCTTTTGGTCTTAGAAGCACGTCAACGAAATGAAGCAGATCTGGATGAAGAGGATCGAGGTTTGATTATGAAATTATCTTCTGTGTACTTAGAACGACTGAAAACAGCGACCGAGGAAGGTGTCCAGCAAGGTGTCCAGCAAGGTATCCAGCAAGGTATCCAGCAAGGACTCCAGCAAGGACTCCAGCAAGGACTCCAGCAAGGGCTCCAGCAAGGGCTCCAGCAAGGGCTCCAGCAAGGACTCATGAGGGAACGCCAGTACATGATCGAAAGTATCCTGCGTATGCGCTTTGGTGAGATAGATCCGCAACTCGAAGCAATTATCCCGCCATTATTAGCATTATCGGCACCAGAATATACCCCCCTCCTGCTGGAGTTATCTCGTGAAGAATTGTTGGCGAGGTTTGGAGGTGGTTAGTGGATAACTGACAACCTACAACCTCCCATATAGGCGATCGCGCCAGTTCCAGCCAATATAGAATAACAATGGTAGGGGCACGGCATCGATAACATCAGGGTATCAACCGAAATATATCTATTGCCGTGCCCCGGCGCCCCGGCGCCATCATTCGTGCCCCGATCGCATCCGACAGTATATCATATACAGTTTACTGACACCAAGATAGTCCATGTCTACTTATAACCAGGTACTCAGCCTCGCAAAAAACCTCTCGTCCGACGACCAACTGCGACTGTTATCGGAATTAGCTATGCAGCTTCGTGACTCAATGGCATCGGACCCCGATCGCAGTTTGGCAGATCTGATTGTAAGTAAATTGAAAGCAGATCAACCCGAAGAAGTAGCAGTTATTGATTGTTACGCAGTAAATTACGGAAAATGGTCGCTAACTCTCCCTGCACGGTGGAATAACCACTTGGTAAGGACGCGCCCTTATCTTTACACTATTCCCGGTAAAACCGCTCAAAGGTTAGGGATCGAAATGGAATTTCCTGATGCCCGAAAGCAATTTGGCTGGCATCATTTAGGTTTAGTAGGAGAAGGTTACATTATTCAAGTTATTCCTTTTATTGGACAAATTGAGACGCGACGTATTCACAGTATTCGCTATTACCAAAATCAAACTACATCATCAGTTAGATTGATTCTTGATTCTTTGTCAGATGAGGAGAAAAATAATTATTTAGAATAGTGCAATGAGAACAGGTTGATATTCTGGAGGCTAACACCGTCGTGGACAGTTGCTTTTGCTTCCAAGGCGATCGGAGTACCCTTGGCAAAGCTAGCATCTCGGGTAAGCGCTTGCTTAGGGAGAACGCTGGATATGATACCACAATCTGTACAGCTTACGAGTTAATGGGAGCATGAAAATGTGGCAAGATGAAATCCTCGAAGAAATTTACAAAATTAGAGAAGAACACGCCAAGGCTTTTAACTACGATTTACAAGCGATCTGCGACGATCTGCGACGGAAGCAGGCTTCCAGTGGCACGCAAATTATTTCAAAACCCCTGAAACAACCCCGTCAGCGGAAGCACCTAGCGATCGGGGGGCGTGAAGATGCCAGTTGAGAAACCGGGTTTCTTTAAATATGTCGGTGGGAAGGCGAAAATATCCGCAGAAACCCGGTTTCTGGTCACGCGCGGGGGGGCGATCGCAGGGGAATGATTTTGACTAGCTAGAGAGAATCGTGTTATCATGGAGAACACCTCGAAGAACGCCAACAGGCAAACAACTGCTATGACGATCGCAAGGGAACAAAAACCTACTATAATCCGCACGGAACGGGGACTGACAATTTCAGGTACTCGCATCACCATCTATGATGTGATGGACTATGTAACGGAACAGTATCCACCCCATTTTATCCGGGCCCTCTTCAACCTGAAACAAGAGCAAATCGATGCAGCATTGTCCTATATTGAAGCAAATCGCGATGCCGTGGAAGCGGAGTATCAGTTTGTTCTCAAGCAAGCGGAAGAGACGCGGCAATACTGGGAAGAGCAAAATCGCGAATTATTTGCTAAAATAGCTGCTCAGCCACCTAAACCAGGCATGGAGGCGGCTTGGGAAAAACTGAAAGCCCAGAAAGCCAAACGTCTAGCTCGATCGACCACATGATTTTCCTAGTAGATCATAATCTTGAAGGTCATGCTTTGATGATTTCAGGCAGTATTGCCGACCAAGGTTGGCTCGAAATGCTGCCAATTCGTTTTATGACCTTTGCAGAACTCGAATTACCCATTGCTAGCAATGACCGAATAATTTGGCGATTTGCACAGGCGAACCAAATGATATTGCTGACAGCTAATCGCAGTATGAAGGGTGAAGATTCTCTGGAACAGGTGATGCGTGAAGAAAATACACTAACTTCATTGCCAGTTATCACCATTGGCAATGCAAATCGCCTCCTGACCGATCTTGATTATCGCGATCGCTGTGTAGAGCGTATCATGGAAATTGTGCTGGATATTGATGACTATAGAGGATCCAGGAGAATTTTTGTTCCGTGATGAATTTGAACCGGCGATCGCCCATCCCATGCGATCGCCCATCCGCCCCGCTGATCGCCCCTCTGCCGTACCCTGTAAACAATGGTAGGGGCACGGCATCCAAAATGTTTCGGTATAAATGATAATATAACAGCCGCCGTGCCCCGGCATCAGTTAAATGGGGGTCGGGCCATACAAATTACTGCGGATGAGTATTTTTACTGATTGACATAAGGAAAAGACTTATTCATAATGGAGTATATGTTTTGTTCTGCCGAGCCGGAGTTAGGCCACTGTTGCTGGCTAACTGCCCCTAGACAGCAGTGATCGCGTATTTTCAGTCTAATCTATAGTTAGACATTCTTGAGTAGGAGTTGAATGACAACGATGAGCAATCAAAACGATCCTAATGTTCAAGCCGCTAAGATTAATTTTCGTGGGACAATTATCGCTGCCGTGATAACTTCTTTGATAACTTCTTTGGTCCCATCATCGGCAGGTGTGATTGTCAACGTTCACTTAAACAAGGAGACATCAAAAACAATCCAGGGAGTGAAAACTGAGATAGAAGATATAAAATCTTCTGCTAGTTCTATTCAGGGATTTAGATCCGCTACTTATGAAGATAAAAAGGGAAAAAAGTACAAAGTATTTGGTCCCGATACAATCGCTCCAATAATCGGTGTAGGAGAAGATAGAGATGTAAAGCGACAACTGTGGACAATCAAGAGCGAATACTCTGGATTTACAGCAAACTGGATTTCAGGAGACGCTAAAGGAAATCCCAGAATTAAGGATCAGGAATTCGCTTCACGTTTGCCCGCAGGATATGCCTATGGAACGGTTGCATATAGTTCTTCCAATGTGGGCGATACTTCTGGCGAGTGGCGTAGCGATCATCTCATTGGTGTTAAGCAGGTTGAAAATGAGCTTAAGATTTTTAAATTTCATAGATATCATAATCATATAACTCCTCAAGATATATTGACCCTCACGCTTGTACAAGAGTAACTGCTGCCTTGCTAAAGTTGCTAAGTACGATCGTCCGATATGGTAGGGTAAGTTTGCTAGTTTCATCGCGACGCAACTATGATTCTCTGCGGGTCAATTAGTCTCATCTTTATGCTATTAGTCGGTTTCAACCGACTTTAGCTATTAGCCGGGGGTTTGAACCCCCGGCGGGCCATGAGTCTAATCGACTATTCTACACCTTCAATCCGATCTTCCACCTCCTGATACAACTCCCGCAACCGATCCAAATTACTCTCCGATGTCTCCCAATAACCCCGTCCGTTCACCTCCAACAAAGTCGTGACAATCTTGCGGAACGAATGGGGATTCATATTCATCAAACGCTGACGCATAGCTTCATCTTCAATGAAGGTACTATTCACGTCCTCGTACACCCAGTTATCTACCGCACCTGCCGTCGCACTCCATCCCATTGTATTCACCAAACGCTTCGACAGTTCCCGCACTCCTTCATATCCGTGTGACATCATCCCTTCGTACCATTTCGGATTTAACAACTTCGTCCGCGCATCTAAACGCACCGTTTCTGATAATGTCCGCACTTGCGCGTTCGCTGTCGTCGTATCCGCTATGTATGATGCCGGTTGCTTCCCATCCCCCCGCAAACTCGCGATCGTCTTCGTCGGGTCGCTATCGAAGTAATGGGATACATCCGTCAGGGAGATCTCCGAAGAATCCAAATTTTGGAAAGTAACTTCCGCAGTCTTCAGCGCTGACTCGAAGATCCGCCGATCTTCTCCCATCATACCCGGATTATCCGAGTCGAAGGCAAAGGATTTGCGTTTCAGATACATTTCCTGCAACTCCGACTCCTCTTCCCAGGTGCTGTTCTCTACCGCTAAGTTCACGTTCGCCGCATAGGAACCCGATGCATTAGAGAACACTCGCGTCGCCGCCTGGCGCAGGTGAATGCCCATTTCTTCTGCTTGCTGCAAGGCATGTTTGCGGACAAAATTTTGAGTCAGGGGTTCGTCCGCCTCCGCTGCCATCTTCACTGCTTTGTCTAGCAGGTTCATCTGATTGATGAATAGGTCCCGGAACACCCCAGAACAGTTGATCACTACATCAATGCGCGGACGCCCTAACTCTTCTAAGGGGATCAGTTCCAGTTTGTTCACCCGCCCTAAAGCATCCGGTACCGGTTTCACCCCGACCATCCACATCACTTGCGCCAGGGACTCTCCGTAGGTTTTGATGTTGTCCGTCCCCCACAGCACTACCGCGATCGTCTCTGGATAGGCCCCGCCATTTTGGGAACGTTGCCGTTCTAACAGGCGATCGACCACAATCTTAGCGGACTTAACTGCTGCTAAAGTGGGGATAGATTGGGGGTCCAGGGCGTGGATATTCTTACCCGTAGGCAAAACATCCGGGTTGCGGATGGGGTCGCCCCCGGGACCGGGCAAGATATATTCCCCTTCCAAGGCCCGCAATAAAGAACCCAGTTCTAAATCAGCACAAACCTGTTGCAGGCAGAATTCCAGATAGTTAAATAGAGGTTTAACTGGTTCCGGGTCAACCTGAGAGTAACCTGCATCATTTAATGCTGCGATCCAGGGGGTCTTCTTCCCCATGTTAAAGAAGTTGAGTTGGGAAACCTTCGAGATCCGTCCCTCCGCGTCCGTCCGTTCCTGTACCAAGGACCCCACAGCTGCGCGAGTTGCTTCGGTAATGCTTTGCAGCAACTCCACATCCTCTAATATGCCCTTGTCATTGCGAAGATAAATTTCATCCAGGTCCCGCCCGATCGACTCCGCGATCATGCGGGGCAAACTCTTGATTCCTTCTTCCTCTCGGTCTAAACTAGCAATGTTCACCAAGGTCGCGATCGCCTCTTGGGCAGTCGGGGGTTTGCCAATCACGTGCAACCCGCAAGGTAAGAGACGGGACTCGATCTCCATCAACTTGCCATAGACCTTACCCACCAAGGTATCCCGTTCTTCCGGACTCATATCCTTGGCATCTTTATCGGGCAAAGCGATATCATTCTCCAGATTCACCAACCGACATTTGTCCATGATCGTATTGACGATCGGGGTACCGCGTCCGGTATCCTTGAGAGTTTGATAGGACCCGATCAACTCGGACAATTCCTGCAACCCCTTGTACAACCCCGCATTTTCCGCCGGGGGGGTTAAATAGGAAATAGTTTCCGCATAACTGCGGCGCTTAGCAATAGTTGCCTCAGAAGGATTATTAGCCGCATAGTAATAGAGATTGGGAATGCTACCAATCAGATTATCCGGGTAACAATCCCCCGACATACCCATCTGCTTGCCGGGCATGAACTCCAGGGAACCGTGAGTGCCGAAATGCAAGACCGCATCCGCTTGCCAGAGATGTTCCAAATAGCTGTAATAAGCAGCAAACCCGTGATGGGGACTGGCAGAACGGGAGAACAGCAAGCGCATCGGGTCCCCTTCATAACCAAAAGTCGGTTGTACCCCAATAAACAGGTTACCGAAATGCTTGCCGTAGATCAGCAAGTTCTGGCCATCGCTGTTCAGATGTCCCGGAGGCGGACCCCAGTTTTCATGCAACCGTTCCGAGTAGGGCGTCAGTTTCTCATACTCTTCGACCGACATCCGGTAAGCAATATTCAGTTCTGGAGTCGCATACTGGGCCTGGGCGTCGTGAATGACTTCCTGCATCAGGGCCTCAGCAGACTCCGGCAATTCTGGGATATCGTAACCATTACCCTGGAGTGCCTTCATCGCTTCATAGATGCTGGCAAATACGTCCAGGTAAGCTGCACTGCCCACGTTCCCCTTATCCGGCGGGAAGCTGAACACCGTGATGGCAATGCGTTTCTCTAACTTCGGTTTCCGGCGCAGGGTGGCCCACTTCACCGCCCGTTTCGCCACTGCTTCGATCCGGTCCTGGAGGGCGATCGCCTTCCCAGTGTAGCTATCCCGTCCCGACATGATGATGGGTTCGATCGCCCCATCCAGTTCGGGAATAGCAATTTGCAGAGCCACTTGAATGGGATGGAGTCCCAAATCGCTATCTTCCCATTCTTCCGTAGTTTGGAACACCAGGGGCAAAGCGACCATGTAAGGGCGGTTCAGGCGCTTGAGAGACTCGATGGCCTTGGGATGGTCTTGTCGGGCCGGGCCTCCGACCAAAGCGAACCCAGTCAGGGAGACCACCGCATCCACCAAGGGGACAGCACTCTTACCCAACTTATCCCAGAAATAGGCATTCACGGGCTTAGAAAAATCCAAACCCCCCGCAAATACTGGAATTACCCGGGAACCCATGGCTTCCAATTCCTGTACCATAGCCACATAATGGGCATCATCTCCCGTGACCAAGTGAGTCCGTTGCAGCACCAAACCCACGCAAGGGGCCAGAGGATCCTTGAGATCCTCCGATATATCATCCCGGTTGTTGTACCAGGTGAGATAGTCCTTCACCTCCTCAAACATCTGGGGGGCCAAGGGATGCCAAACTCCCATATCCGGATAGACCACCGGATCGGCGAAAGTCAACTGCTGCCGTTCCTTGAGAACGTAGTTATTCGCCAGCATCAGCAGGAAGTTTTCCAGGTTCTCCGCCGAACCCCCCAACCAGTATTGGAAGGAAAGCATGAAGTTGCGGGCATCCTGGGCCCGGTCCATGGGCATGTACTTGAGGATTTTCGGTAGGGTTTGCACCACCTTCAGCATCGAGTCCTGGAAGGACGAACCCGACTTTTCCTTCCGCTTGCGCATGAACTGGGCGATCGCGCTTTTACTTTGCCCCAGGTTTTCCATGGAGAAACTGCCCATTTTATTCAGGCGCATCACCTCCGGCATGGAGGGGAAGACGATCGCCACATCCAGGTTATCCCGGTGGGGTTCTACCGCCGCCACCACCTTTTGGGCCAAATCTTCGATAAAAATCAGGGAAGCAATGAATATATTGGCATTAGCGACATCTGCTTGGAATGCTGCGTAATTTTCCGGATCCCGGAGTTCCTCGATCAGATAACCGCTGAGATTCACCGCCAGATTGGGGTTATGCTCGTTAAGGTCGTTAACGGCAGCAGACAGAGCACTTTGGTACTGGGACTCCAGCACCACATATACCACCTTAACCAACTTCCGCTCCCCGAGGCGATCGGGGGCAATGTGGCGAATGGTGGACTTAACAGTTGTAAACATATGATCCTTATGATTGCGCGTTCTATTCAACCGGTCCCCTAAAAGACTGAATCCTTAAAGGGGCCCTAAGAGTTTTTTAACAGAAAAAGCGTACCAGTGAGCGTACCAGTGAGTATTTTTGCCGCGTTCTGACACATTTTGTAAAGAAACTTGTCACACTCCTTTACATTTATTTACAAACATGAGATTATTTAATCTCGTTGATAGAAAAAACTTATATATCAACCTCTTGACAACAGAGCACTGCTGTCATAGGTTACTGTCCCACAAGGCCACAGGCTACTTATCTGTGTATTTTCAGGGGATTTAGGTGGGATATAGGTGGGATATAGGTGGGATATAGGTGGGATAGTCTGGGAGGGAATTATTTTTTGTTTTGCAACTGTTGTGGGGAGGCAAGTGTAAAATTATTCGGTGTCACCACCCTGTGAGGGAAGATGCCCAGAAATTACTCTCAGCTGCAGTAGGGTAAGGGCGATAGAAGAAGATATAGCGAATCTCGGCATTGATGTAGTATATTTTATATCTCTTATTTGTCATTGCGAGGGGGGGGATAACCGCGATCAACTTATGCTTTATACGTTAACCCCCCCCCGAAGCAATCTCACCAATCGCATATCACACAAAGGGCGAGAACTGCTATAGAAGAATATAAAGATTTGTAAAAAAGACTGGACAGCCTCAAAAAAAGATGTCATAAAAAAATTACTCCCCGCAGTTGCTGATGACGACCCACGTCGCTACCGCTAGGGGGCAAACAATTGAGAGAATGAACAAGCAAGGAAAAGGAAATGCTAAAAAAAATCACGTCGAAACTCTGTCTCGCTGTTCTCGGGGTGACATTGCTTGGTCTACTCTCACTCAGCGGGGCGCCAGCGGCGCTGGCACTGAATCTGAATGTCAGTGCAGCGCCAGCGCCGCAGATGTTGTTGGCAGATGCCGCCGGTAAAGAGTGTTTACGAGATTGCATGGAAAAAAGCGGAATGGGAATAAAGGCATGGAACCAGTGTAAAGAGGACTGTAAGTCAGAGTAAGTAGGGTAGGCACCGCCCACCATCAGCTGCCGATCCCCCACGACTAGCTACTGGTACGGTATAAAGAATTGCATGTCACCCAAGACATGTGAGGACAAAAAATGGTCCGATCGGGCTGTGCGATCGGGGGGCGATCCTTACCATCGTCAGGCACGTCATCAAGTATCATTCCTCTCCTGATGCTCTTTTCAGTCCAACTCAGAACACCGATAGAGGCGATCATATTTTGATAATTGCGCAACATAGGTATAGAGATTCGATATGTATGCCTCTATTTCTACCTTCATTTGCTCCCTGAGACATTCGATCAACATATATTTAGGTCGATACTTATCAAAATCTAATCCTTGCAAGACATTCAATTCATAACCTTCGACATCCAGAGAAAATAAATCTATTTCCTTGACGTTGTGTTCATCTAAAATCGAAGTCAATGTCCTGGCAGGCACGTCAACTTTATAAGAGTTGATAGAAAAAGCTTTGCTAGCTTTTTCTATATGCTTAGTATCCCCTGACATAGCCCCAGTGACTAGGGACATGAGATGTCCCTAGTTCATTTCCACAGTGGGTTCTGGATAATCATCGGACACTAAAGCATAATTTAAGCAGATTGAATGGGGACGTTCGCGCACGCACTCTCGATAAAGTTCGGGAATAGGTTCGATCAAAATGCCTCGCCAACCTTTAATTCGCTCTAAGTAGTAGGTATTGCTCTGGTCAAAGCCATCATTGGCTCCAGCTTCGATAAAAAAGCCTCGGTTGGGGAGGTGTTTTTGTAGTTTCCGGTCCATACCCTTGAGTGCCGGTCGGGAATAGCGATCGCTCCCCCAAAGTTCAAACAAACGTCGGCGATATCTCTTACCTAATTTTTTAACCTGTTTTAGCTTCAGCATGGCCTCACGCAAGCAGATTGAACCAAATGTATAGGTATGATAGCAGCAAAACAGGGACTGTGTCAGTTAAAATAAAAGACGCCCACTTAAGTTAAACAGGACAGAGGTTAATCCCTTGCTCACCCTAGGCGTTAACATCGACCATATTGCGACCATCCGGCAGGCCCGACGCACCGTAGAACCAGACCCAGTGGCCGCCGCAGTGCTGGCAGAACTGGCCGGTGCCGATGGCATTACGGCCCATCTGCGGGAAGACCGCCGGCATATCCAAGACCGGGATGTCCGCTTGCTTCGCCAGACGGTCCGCACTCATCTGAATTTGGAAATGGCCCCCACAGAGGAAATGGTGAACATTGCCCTGGACGTCAAACCGGACTATGTCACTCTGGTGCCCGAAAAGCGGGAAGAGGTGACCACCGAAGGAGGACTGGATATAGTCGGTCAAGTCTCGCGTATCGCCTCCATAGTGGACAAGTTGCAAACTGCGGGAATTCCAGTTAGTCTATTTATTGATGCGGACCAGGCCCAGATTGCCGCTTCTGCCCAGGTAAAGGCAAAGTTTATCGAACTGCACACCGGCACCTACGCGGAAGCTAAGGATGAAGCAGGTCGCCAGGGGGAATTAGATATTTTAGTAAAAGGATGCGCCCAGGCGATCGCGGCAGGTTTGCGGGTCAACGCCGGACATGGACTGACTTACTGGAATGTCTGCCCAGTGGCTAGTATTCCAGGGATGGAAGAACTCAACATCGGTCATAGTATCATTAGCAGAGCAGCCCTGGTAGGATTAGAAAGAGCGGTGCGGGAGATGAAGCAAGCCATGCGCGGACAATTGTGACTTGTATTTTGTCAATCATTATGGTAAACAGTTAAAAACTGCGCTTAAGAGGACCGTAATGTCATTGCGAGGGGGGGGATGCTTGAGAGAGTCTTGTGCCTTAGGAGTAACTTCCCCCCGAAGCAATCTCTTATCTAGCAGGACCGCCGGAGATTGCTTCGGGGGGTATCCCAGACGTTTTTCCTAAAATAGTGGTCAGGTTCCCTCCCCCCTCGCAATGACATATTCAATGCCCGTTAGCGCAAGTCGATCTCTTTGATAGTAGATCGTGGTAAAACGGCAAAGCAGTAAAGTTACAGCAATTGAGCATGCAAACATATTATTACGTAGCAGCTTCTCAAAAGTTTCTGATCGAGGAAGAACCCTTGGAGGAAGTTCTCAGAGAACGGACAAATGACTACAAGGCCAAGGAAAAGGAGATTGATTTTTGGTTAATTGTACAGCCAGCATTTCTGGAAGCGCCAGAAATGGCAGAAGCGAAGCAGAAATGTCCCCAACCAGCAGCGGCGATCGTCTCTACGAATGAGCAATTTATTACCTGGTTAAAATTGCGCTTGGAGTACGTCCTGACGGGTAAATTTTCCGCCCCTTCTGAGACGATACCCGATCCCATAGCTTCCCTAGTGTCAGCATCCTAGCTTGGGTATTGTGGGGGATGAAACACTATTCATTTCCCACAATCGCAAATAATTTGGAGATTGACAACTAAGAAATAAAAATTAGCAAATAACCAATAATAACTAAGGAATCAAGATTAGCAATCGTGTTTGACTGTATTATCGTAGGTGCAGGACCAGCAGGGGGAACGGCTGCTTATCATTTAGCTAAGCGGGGATGTTCTGTGTTACTGCTAGAAAAGGCAGAGTTGCCTCGCTACAAACCCTGTGGCGGTGGGGTTTCCCCCGCAGTTCAAGAGTGGTTTGATTTCGATTTGACTCCTGCTATCTCTCTCAAGGTGAACTCGGTATGCTATACTTGGAATCAAGGAGATCCCGTAGAGGTAACTCTGGATGTTCCTCCTATCTGGATGGTAAGGCGAGAGCGGTTTGACTACTTTCTGGTTAAGCAGGCGATCGCCCAAGGGGCCCAACTCCGAGACAAGACAGCAGTAACGGGAATAGAATGGCAGGGCAGTTACTGGCAGATAAACACGGCAGGTGAACCAGTAACAGGTCGCTATGCGATCGCCGCCGATGGCGCCAACGGTCCGATGGCGAAATGGCTGGGTTTCCCACAACGTAAGTATACTATGGGCTCGGCTTTGGAAGCAGAAATTCCTACCAAACAGCAAGAATTAACTAGCGCCTATTTTGAATTAGGTGCGATAAAAAAAGGCTATGGTTGGAATTTTCCTAAAATTGATGGCTACTCCCTCGGGGTGGGCCGTTTCTGGGGGAAAACTTCGGTAAAGTTCAAGCAAAAATTAGTAGAATATGCTAAGATGTTTAATGTGGATGGGATAAATAAGCCCTATGGTCATCCCATCTATTTGTGGAACGGAAATCAAAAGCTCCACGCACAAAATGCAGTGTTAGCAGGAGAAGCCGCCTGCGTGGTAGACCCCTTTACCGCTGAAGGAATTCGTCCTTCGATCTTCAGTGGCCTGCGCGCGGCCCATGCCATTGCTGAGGCGATCGCGGGGGATATAAATGCCCTGGAAAAATACACCACTACCATGAAAGAAGAGTGGGGTGCTGAGATGATCTGGGCCCAGCGAATAGCCCGGGCATTTTACAACTTTCCCAGCATCGGTTACAAAGCGGGTATCAAACAACAGAGTAACACCATCACCATGACCAAGATTTTCGCAGGGGAACGGCGCTACTCCGATGCGGCAAAATCAGCATTAAAACGCTTGCTCGGCTAATTGCTAATTGCTAATTGCTAATTGCTAATTGCTAATTGCCCCATTATCCATTCTGTATTCGGCCATTAACCATTAGCCATTAACCATTAGCCATTAACCATTAGCCATTAACCATTAGCAATTAGCCATAAATAAGAGTAGCAATAAAGGAAATCGCAACTCCCAGTAGGAAACCGACAATTACCTGCACGGGAGTATGTCCGAGCAATTCCTTTAAGCGGCCTTCGCTCAACTCATGTTTATCGTGAAATAGCTCGTCAATCATCTGGTTGAGAATGCGCGCCTGCTTGCCAGCAGCTTGGCGGACACCAGCAGCATCGTACATGACGATAATCGCAAAAATAGTGGCGATCGCGAAATCAGGACTTTCCCAGCCGGTTTTCTGTCCCACTTCCGTGGCCAGGGCCGCCACCAGGGCCGAATGAGAACTGGGCATGCCACCAGTGGTGACTAAAACGCGGACATTCAGCTTCTGATTTTTTACCAGCTCGACCACTAGCTTGAGTGCTTGAGCGATCAAACAGGCGATCAGCGATACCAACAGCACGCGATTGTTCAGGATATGGCCAAGGTCCTGCATAATGGTTTTCTAGTTACTGCGGGTGGTGATAAAATCGGCGATCGCCATCAGGGGTATCGCCCGTTCTCCAAAGGGTTCCAGTTGAGCCTTTGCCTCTTCCACTAGCTTTGTGGCCTGGTTGCGAGACTCCTCAATTCCCCAGATACTAGGGAAAGTCACCTTTTGGGCTTGCAGGTCTTTACCAGCCGTTTTGCCCAACTCGGCTTGGGTCGCCGTAATATCAAGAATATCATCGATAATCTGAAAGGCCAAACCAATATTCTGGGCATATTTCGACAGCCGTTCTAATTCCGGTGCTGGACAGCCAGCTAGCATCGCCCCCGAGACTACTGTAGATTCTAACAGCGCTCCGGTTTTGTGAGTATGAATATAATTGAGTGTTGACTCCGGCACGTCCGACTTGCCTTCATATTCCAGGTCCACCACTTGACCGCCCACCAACCCCGCCGCCCCCGAGGCTTTTGCTATCTGGGTAATTACTGCCAACACCCGATCGGCTGGGACATTTTCCGTGGCCCGGGCAATATATTCAAAGGCATAGATCATCAGGCCATCCCCTGCTAGGATCGCCATGTTTTCCCCATATACTTTATGGTTCGTCGGCTTGCCTCTGCGAAAATCATCATTGTCCATGGCTGGCAAGTCATCATGGATCAATGACATGGTGTGGATCATCTCCAAGGCGCAGGCTGTGGGCATGGCCATTTCCGCCGTGCCTCCCGTTAACTCGCAGCTAGCAAGGCAAAGGATGGGACGCAAGCGCTTGCCACCAGCTAACAGGGAGTAGCGCATCGCCTCATAGATCTTTTCGGGATAGCTGACTGGTAATGCCCGATCGAGGGCTGCATCCACCAGCGCCTTGCGTTTTTGCAGGTAGACTTTCAGGTCAAATGCTTCAGTGGCTTGTTGATTATCTTTCACTAACATCACGAGTATGCACTTAAATTCGCTGGATATAGCTCCATACCGTATTTTCCAACAGCATGGCCACAGTCATCGGACCAACCCCGCCGGGAACGGGCGTGATATATTGCGCCACGGCCCCCACTTCCTCAAAATGAACGTCTCCTACTAAACGCACCTTCCCCTTTGCGTCGGTGATTCGGTTAATCCCCACATCCAGAACTACGACTCCGTCTTTAACCATGTCGCCTTTGATCATTTGAGGATTGCCTGTCGCCACAATTAGAATATCAGCTTTTCGGGTAATTTCTGCTAAATTTTGGGTGAAGATATGGGCGATCGTCACCGTGGCATTGGCGGCCAACAGCATCAGGGCCGCTGGTTTACCCGCCAGGATACTGGCTCCCACCACCACCGCATGTTTACCCTGAACGGGAATTTGGTATGCTTCTAACAGGCGCATCATGCCTGCTGGGGTGCAGCTGCCCAATCCCGGTTCTCCCAGTACCAGTTTCCCCATATTAGTAGGGTGGAGTCCATCGACATCCTTGTCGGGGTGGATTCGATCTAAAAGTGGTTTAGCATTTAAGTGTTGCGGTAGGGGCAGCTGGAGGAGGATACCGTCTACCCGTAAGTCAGCATTGAGATTGTCAATTATTGCTTCTAGTTCTGCTTGGGTGGTAGTTACTGGCAAATGCCGGCTAAAAGAGGCAATACCCACCTTAGCACAGGCTTCCTGCTTCTTGCGTACGTAGACAATGCTGGCGGGGTCGTCCCCTACCATCAGCACTGCTAACCCTGGAGGACGCTTGCCATCTGCTTGTAGGGTCTTCACGCGATTTCCCAATTCCGATTGCATCTGCTTTGCCAGGGCTTTACCATCTAAGATTTGAGCCATTTTAGTCATGAGTCCGATACTATTGAGGCCAGAGCCTCTTTCTCCCTGACCATTTTCCTGTCCCAAAGGATATCATGCTTGTATAGCAACACCTACCATTTTCCATGGGAGGGTATGCGTGACTTGTATGAGCAAATCTAATATGACAATTGTCAAGAGACCGCTCTGCACTGCCTTGCTGCTCTTGGGGCTTTGGGGTTGCGGTAAGGAGGCACCGGATATCAAGCTCACCAATATCAGTGATATCCCGCAGATTGCTAAGGGCACAACTACAGTTTACTTAAAAGGCACGGTGATCGAGCAAGTCCCCTTGCTGGATGCTCAACTCTATCAGCTTGAGGATGCTAGCGGTAAGATGTGGGTGTCCACTACCTCAAGTTTGCCCGAACTCGGGGATGAAATTACCATCGCTGGGGAGATCCGCTATGAAAGCATTCCCGTGGAAGGACTAGATTTTTCCGAGGTCTATATCTGGGAAACCCAAAAGCTAGAACAAGCAGATCGAGAGGAGAAAACAAGTAATGAGAAATCAACCGGTTGAGGTGGCGATCGCGATCTTATATCGTCAAGACAGATTTTTGCTGCAGCTGCGAGATGATATCCCTAATATTTCCCATCCGGGTCTATGGGCTTTTTTTGGCGGTCACGTAGAACCCGGAGAAGCTTTAGAAGCAGCAATGCGGCGGGAATTATTAGAGGAAATTGGCTATTGTCCGCCGGAGATTTCTTTCTTTCGCTGCTATAGAACGGATGAAGTCATTCGTCATATTTTTTCTGGGAGTATTGAGGTGGAACTGGAAGACTTAGTCTTGGGGGAAGGTTGGGATATGGGGTTCTTGACTATAGCAGATATTCGCCGGGGTGAGTGTTACTCGGAAAATGCGGGTGAAGTGCGACCCATCAGTAGTATACATCAAGGGATTTTGTTAGATTTTATAGAGGAACGCAAGATTGAGAATTGTTAATAGAAAATTGTCAATTGAGAATTAATGATTCGCGAGTGAGATGCTGTTGGGTATGCGGAGTAAAGGAAGTGGACAATGCTTAAGAAACTTATCCTGGAAAACTGGAAAAGCTTCCAGTATGCGGAACTACCGATCGACCCCTTGACCGTGCTCGTCGGTACTAATGCTAGTGGCAAATCTAATGCTATTGATGCCTTGGATTTTCTCAATCGGATGGCGTGGGATGTGGAAATTCAAAAAGCTTTGACGGGCGATCGCTATTTTCCGGAAATCAGAGGCGGACTTGAGTGGGCGAGTTTGAATGACTGCAAAGCATTTACATTAAAAGCATTAATTCAAGGAGAAGATGAAACCACTGATTACCTTTACAGTATTACCATAGAAATTTCTTACCGGGCACAGCTTGGGGCTGAATCTCTTTTCCGGTTAAAGAAAACATCTGGTAATGCTAGGTCGAAAATCTGCTTATTTCATACAGATGCCCCATCGGAGTCGAGCATCTATATGCGACTCAAAGATAAACATCAATTGCCCTTTGGTACAGACCGCCTCTATTCTAAGTTAAACTGGTTGATACTGGTTAGCGGACTAGACGAAGAAGTTGTGCGAGGGATTAAGGTAGTTTTACAAACCCTCAGAAACATTGTTATCTTAAATCCAATTCCTGCCAACATGCGGAATTATTCACCACTTGACGATCGGATGGAAGATGATGCCTCCAATATTGCCGGGTTACTAGCAGCATTACCTTCCGAACAGAAAGAGAAAGTGGAATCAACTCTATCTGCTTACGCCAGGAAGTTGCCAACAGGAGATTTTCAGAAAGTCTGGGCTGAAAAAGTGGGCAAGTTTGGTTCCCATGCTATGATCTATTGTGAAGAATTATGGAAACCGGATGAACCCAAATTGATTGATGCCCGGGTCATGTCAGATGGCACCTTGCGCTTTCTAGGAATTGTGACAGCATTGCTGACCTTCCCAGAAGGAAGTCAACTGGTAATTGAAGATGTCGATAGCGGACTTCATCCCTCCCGGGCGGACTTATTGATCGAAATGCTGGGAGAAATTGGCGAACAGAGGAAAATTGATATTTTAGTGACGACTCATGATGCAGCTATGCTAGATGCTTTAGGACCGGAGATAGTTCCGTTTGTGGTGGTCGCCCACCGAGATCCTGAGACGGGATCTAGCAGACTGACGCTTCTAGAAGAGATTGAAAACCTGCCCAAGTTGATGGCATCGGGAACTTTGGGTAAACTGACCGCTAAGGGGGCGATCGAAAGGAGTATTTCAGGTTAAGTTAAGCGTAAGGTGGGCAGTGCCCACCCGACATTAGGAGATTTCGCCTCTAATGACTGCTTGAAACTCCTGCACGGCATCATACTGGTCGGGATAGTCAATATAGCGTAGTAACAAAGCTAAATCTAAATCGGGAAAAAATTTACTTCGGTGTACTTCTTCATACTCTTTTTTTCTCAAATCAAAAACCTGCAATTGGTTTGACTGACAAAACCAAACTTCCGGAACTCCTATCTGTTTGTACAGTTCTCGCTTGTCGATCGTACTGCTAGTCATAATGACTTCTATGACAATATCGGGAATATCTTTATCGCTGCTAATGGAGTAAGAGTCGTCCGGTTCGCCATAAGCATAACCCGTCTTCTCGATGGGAAACCTGCCACAGAGATAAAACCGGATACCCTGTTCTTTCATGTAAGCTTCTAGCAGCGACCCTAGGGTACTTTTTATCCGTTCGTGCTTGCGACTCGGTGGTGAGATAATCTCTAATACTCCTGCTAAATAGAACAATCTTACTGCTTGCAGACCCTGGAAACTGGCTTTGATGGCTTGGAAACGCTCCCAGCTGATGTCGCCGAGGGCGATCGAGCTGTCTTGGTCTGCTTGACTGACTTGTTTTCTGAGGGTTTGAGGATTCATAGGCAATGGTTTTCACTCTGTCTGCTTCTATTCTAGCACAACTCAACCGCAGGCGATCGCTGGAGTTTGACGGTCTAATTTTTTTCATTCCCGATCATGATTATACGGAGATTGACAAATTCCCTCTATTTATGTTTAACTAGAATTAGATGTGAAAATTATAAAATTTGGTCAGAATAAATGCCCGATCGCATCCAAATAAACACCCAGAGGATGATAGCGGTTTTTTCGTAACGTCCGTCGAGAAGGAATATTGATATTACCCCAGAACAGCAAAGATGACTTGACAAAGCTGATCGAACTTTGCTATAATGAGGGAGAACGGGAAATCAGGTATAGGAGCCCATGACTCACTACCTATGCTAGAATGTTCTAGAGATTCCAATATGCCAGATCCTGCAAGGGAGGTCGATCCAGCCATGCCTTTTATTGCCAAAATCCCCAGCACCGGCGAAAGAGTAGACATTACAAAAATTAAAAATCCGCGAGCAGAGCTGAAAGCGGATGATTTGGTATGTCAGCTTTGTGGTCAACCGATGATCGTCCGCCAAGGATTTCTCCGGAAACCTCACTTTGCCCACAAAGCTGAATGCACAAGTGATTACAAGCGTCATCCAGAAAGTCCACAGCATCGTGCGGGGAAAGAATTAATAGCAGCAACTATAAAAAAGGAACTGGCAGATTACAGTCTTGCGAAAGTGGAATATGAGTTTCCTATTCCTGAAGCGAAGCGGGTTGCGGATGTTGCGGCTCTTTTTCCAAATGGTTGGATAGTAGCCCATGAATGTCAGTTAGCATCAATTACAGTAGAAGAACTTGAGCAACGAACGGAGGATTATTTACATGCAGGAGTTGACGTTGTTTGGTGGCTTGGCAAGGATGCAAATACCCCAGGAAATCGAGATTGGTGTCAGTCAAAATTTGGGGCTGCCCTCATACTCAATTATGAGCAGCTGTCTGCCGAAGACCGAGAAGACTAAGACTGTAGATATTGTCAGTTATGAGTTTTACCCACAGGAGTGGCATGATCGTAAAGGAATTAGTCAAAATTGTGGTTTGTCCTCATACTCAATTATGAGAGAATCTCTGCCGAATATCAAAGAGACTAAGAGTGTAAATATTTTAACTTATGAGTTTTACCCAGAGGAGTGGTATGACAATAGTGTAAAGGGGAAATTGTTGAATGAGCTCCATAAATGCTTAATATATAGAGAAAGAAATATATATAGAAGGGAAGAAAGTTTACGGATGCACGAAGAGACAGAAAAAGTAATTGAAGATTACTTAAAGTTAATTTGCCTAGAGAAAAGCAATGAAAAATGGCAAAAGAAGTGGGGAAAAGTAATTGTGAAAGATGAGATAAATAATTTAGATAAAATCGTGATAAAATATATAGAAAAGTTTGGGGTAAATCAAAAAAAGCTTGAAATAGAAATTAGGTGTCAATATGACGTAGATTATGAGTCACATGAGTCACTTTCAGGAGAATCACGTTGGCTGATTCACACGACGAGTTTAATGTTGAGGCGTTGTCTGCAAATATGGCAGAAATTAAACAAAGCTCAAATTATACGCGGGCTGGCATTACAACAGCGCGGGATCAACTATATGAATGGTTTAATTGGAGCACTAAACAGTAAAAAGGCGATACAGAAACAGGGAAAAGGAGTTGATGCTGCATGGGTTGTGATGGATATTAACAGCCTGAAACCTGACCGTAGCAAAATTCTCCCCGTGAGTGGTGTTGAAGCAGCTAAAAGAAGGGCCCGTGAGTGGAAAAAGCAAGGTCTGTTCTCATCTGATAAAAGCTAGTCGGAAAGGGGCGATCGCCTGTTTCCCAGGGCCCGGCGCGATACTCCAGGTAACGGTCTGGGAACGAGACGATAACACCGAAGCACTCTTCGTGCTTACTACGAACACCGAAACGCTAAAGCGTTTACTACGAACACCGAAACGCTAAAGCGTTTACTACGAACGCACCCGCTCGCATACCCATTATGATAAAGTCTGTAGAAACACAAACCGCCAAGTCTGACCCGTGAAGAAGCATTCCGACCCTGCATCTACTCCTGAAACCGATCTGCCTCCCAACGCTGACTACCGGCTGCTGGACCGCAGCAAGCTGACGCCCATGTTGCAGCATTATGCCGAAGTCAAGGATAAATACCCCCACGCCCTGTTGCTATATCGGGTGGGGGACTTCTTTGAGTGCTTCTTCCTAGATGCTGTCACCATCTCTCGGGAACTGGAACTGGTACTCACCAGCAAGGAGGGGGGTAAGGAAATTGGCCGCGTCCCCATGACCGGAGTTCCCCATCACGCCCTCGATCGCCACAGTACCAACATCGTCGAAAAAGGTTATCCCTTGGTGATCTGCGACCAAGCGGAAGATGCTGCTACCGCTGCTGCCGAACGCCGCATGGTTACCCGGGAGGTGACCCAAGTGCTTACCCCCGGCACTTTAACTGAGGAGGGCATGTTAAGTCCCCGTCGCAATAATTTCCTGGCAGCCGTTGTCATTGCTGGAGTAAATTGGGGGTTAGCCTATGCAGATATTTCTACGGGAGAATTTCTCACCACCCAAGGCAGTAACCCGGAATATCTCACTCAAGAATTGATGCGCTTGCAACCTGCCGAAATTCTGGTTCCTACTAATATGCCAGACTTGACGGGGATGATGGTGCGTCCGGGAGAAGCATCGACCCATTTGCATGAATGTCTGCCCTCCACCTTTTGCTACGCTTGGCGTCCCCAATATGTCTTCAGTTTGGCGGAGGCCAAGGAACGACTCCTGGATAGGTTTAACGTGCGATCGCTGGAAGGGATGGGTTGCGACCAGTTACCTTTGGGGGTGCGGGCGGCGGGGGGACTGCTGGAATATCTGGAGGAAACCCAAAAGCAAAGCCATGTTAATCTGCAACTCCTGCGCACCTATTCGACTACGGACTTTCTGATCCTAGATTACCAAACTCGCCGCAACCTGGAAATTGTCGAAACCGTTCGGGATGGCAGTTTTCACGGTTCTCTCCTATGGGCGATCGATCGCACGACGACCCCCATGGGAGGCCGGGCCTTGCGCCGCTGGTTGCTGCAACCTTTGCTGAAGTCCAAAGGCATCCGATCGCGGCAAGATACGATCCAGGAATTAGTAGACAATACCGAATTGCGCAAAAACCTGCGGCAACTATTGCGGCAAATTTACGATTTGGAAAGGTTAACAGGTCGGGCGGGTTCTGGTAGGGCCAATGCCAAGGATCTCTTCGCCCTGGCATCATCCCTAGACAAATTACCAGAATTATCTGCTGTCACAACTAATGCCTATTCCCCCTTTCTGAGAACCTTACAGCAAGTCCCGCCGGAATTAGAACAGTTGGCGCAAGAAATTAAAACCTATCTGGTAGAACCGCCTCCCCAGCAGTTGAAAGAAGGGGGTTTAATTAGGCCAGGGGTAAACGAAATGCTAGATGAAATGCGGGCGGCGGCGGCAGATGACCAAAAGTGGCTGGCGAATTTAGAAAGCGAAGAGAGACAGCGAACGGGCATCGGCAATCTGAAAGTCGGCTATAATAAAACCTTCGGCTATTATATTAGCATCGCCCGGGCCAAAGCCGACCAGGTTCCCGATAACTACACGCGCAAGCAAACCCTAGTTAATGAAGAACGTTACATTACCCAAGAGTTGAAGGAACGGGAAGCACGAATTCTCACGGCCCGGGAGGAACTCAACGAGTTAGAATACGATATCTTTATCCGTCTGCGGGCGGAAGTGGGAGAAAAAGCCCCAGTAATTAGAACTGTTTCCCGGGCCGTAGCCGCTATAGATGTCTTGTGCAGTTTAGCAGAAGTTGCGGTCATCCAGGGTTATTGCCGTCCCGCGATCGCGGAAAGTCGAGAGATCGCCATTTCCGAAGGTCGTCATCCCGTGGTCGAACAATCTTTACCCGCTGGCTTCTTTGTCCCCAATTCCACTACCATTGGCAAAGAACTCTCCAACGAATCTCCGGATTTAATTATCCTCACCGGTCCCAATGCTAGCGGTAAAAGTTGCTATTTGCGACAGGTAGGTTTAATTCAATTGATGGCCCAGGTGGGGAGTTTTGTCCCCGCCCAGTCCGCGACCCTGGGACTGTGCGATCGGATCTTCACGCGGGTGGGGGCGGTGGACGACTTAGCCACAGGTCAATCTACATTCATGGTCGAAATGAACGAAACTGCCAATATCCTCAATCACGGGACGGCCCAGTCTTTGGTGTTGCTGGATGAAATAGGCAGAGGAACGGCTACCTTTGACGGTCTTTCTATTGCCTGGGCGGTAGCAGAATACCTGGCAGGGGAAATAAAATCCCGGACAATATTTGCCACCCACTATCACGAACTGAACGAACTAGCTTCCATTTTAGATAATGTGGCAAACTTCCAAGTAACAGTTAAGGAAATGCCCAACGAGATTATCTTTTTGCATCAAGTAGAACCCGGAGGCGCTAATAAATCTTATGGCATAGAAGCGGGGCGTTTGGCAGGTTTGCCCCCAGTAGTGATTCAGCGGGCAAAGCAGGTGATGGGACAAATTGAAAAGCATAGCAAAATCGCGATCGGGCTTCGTGAAGGCATTGAAGATTAGACTTCTCTCTTCTCTCTTCGCTGTTAGTCCGCCGGGGGTATCCCACCCCAGGCTAATAGCTAAAGTTGCGTTTTGACCGACTGAAAGCATTATAGAAAAAAATGTAGGGTGGGCACCGCCCACCATTCGCGGCCAAGTAGCAATGTAGGTTGGGTTGGAGCAACGTTACCCAACAGCAATGTAGTAGAATGTAGGTTGGGTTGGAGCAACGTTACCCAACATGGTGCTCAATCTATAGATTAGCACGCTGATTTCTGACTACAAACCGCAAGCACTAAAGTGCTTACTACAAACCGCAAGCACTAAAGTGCTTACTACAAACCGCCGTGTTATAGTATACAGTATGGATATGGTAGCAGTGATCCCCTATTACAACTTCTCGAATAGCAGCCATAGAGAAACTGCTCTACAACGTACAGTTGCCTCCCTGGGGTCTGAGATCGAGATTCTCTTGGTCGCTCACAATCTCGGCCCGTCCCGGAAAATATTGTCCAAGTCCTCCAATCTCCGAATCATCGATATCCCATCTGCCTCCATAGTTTGGCAAAAAGAACGCTTTCTGAACATAGCCTTATCATCCATTTCTACAGACTATAATTATATAGCTTGGATAGATGGGGACATCATCTTTAACGATAACTCATGGCAAATAGAGTTGCGACAAGCATTGGAGACTTCACAACTCGTCCAGCTATTCGATCGGGTGGTAGATGTTCGCCCCGAAGAAGATCGCCTAGTCGAAACCACCGGAGCCATGAAACGTTCGGTGGTCCGGTTCTTCGAGAATGGAACCCTCGATGGCAGTTACTTTGCCAAGAGTGGCATCTCTCAAAGGCTGGGCTGTGCGCCAGGGTTTGCCTGGGGAGCGCGAGTAGAAACCATGAAGAGGATCGGTTTTCCGGATATTTTCATACTGGGTGGCGGAGATAAGGCATTATTAGCAGGAGCCCTCGGACACCACGAAATCTTTTGTAGGACTCTGGCATTGAACCAGCATATAGGCAAGCGATACATGGAGTGGGCCCAAATCGCCTTTGAGTCCATCCAAGGCAAAATCGCTCACTTGAGTAACAGGATCTATCATATCTATCAAGGAGACTATCAAAATCGAAGCTATTCAAATCGGCACCAGCTACTCGCCGATGAGCGGTTCACGATCGAGGAATATCTGGAGAAGAATGAATTTGGCGCGTGGCAATGGCAGCGGGATAACGAGTACGCCACCAGAATAGCCAACTATTTTGAACAGAGAGGGGATTAAGCAATTGCTAAGCAGTGGAAATTCTGTAAGTTAGGGGAAAATAAGTTTTGAATGTTTTTAGCACCCTCAGTTCCAAATTGCGCCACAACCTGCTGATTCTGTTCGTGACAGGTCTGCTGTTTTGGTCCAGTCTCGGTTCCCTGCTGGGCACCCTACCTCTGTATATCCAGCATGTGGGGGGCACTCCTCAACAAGTGGGCATGGTCATAGGCTCCTTTTCCCTGGGACTGCTGTTGTCTCGCAAGTCTATTGGGCAGATGGCAGACAAGCGCAGTCGCAAACTTGTTCTGTCCATCGGCAGCGGTGTGGTGGCGATCGCCCCCTTGGGCTATCTGTTGTTCCAGTCTATTCCGCTGCTGACAGCAGTCCGGGCGTTCCACGGCATCAGTACTTCTGCCTTCACCACAGCTTATCTGGCCCTAGTGGCAGATATCTCTCCTCCCCAAAACCGCACTCAAATTATTAGCTACATGCTTTTGGTGATATCCTTAGGTCTGTCGATCGGACCTGCCGTGGGAAGTGTTCTGACCGAATCATTCGGTTATTCGACTTTATTTATCTTCACTTCCTCTTTAGGATTATTCAGTCTAGTATGTGGCTTACAAGTCAGAGAACCATCAGTGCCTCAAGGGGAACCTGTTAGGACATCTCCACCGGAAGAGGACAAATTCTGGAGTAGGTTAAACACTCAGAGTATCGGCATTCCTACCCTGTTGTTTTTCTTAGTAGGAGTAGTTTTTGCAGCCCGGGTAACTTTCGTTCCTTTATTTATGAAAGATATAAATGTCGATCTTAATCCCGGCTGGTTCTATACCGCCAGTTCGATCGCTAGCGTATGCAGTCGTTTAGCAATCGGTCCCTTGAGCGTTTGGTGTGGCACAGGGCTACTTATTAGCATTTCTCTGCTGCTGTACGCCCTGGGGATGCTAACTTTGTGGATTTTCGTCCATCATGCCATACAGTTTTTAATCGCAGGCATCATACTTGGGTTGGGGTTTGGTATGATTATTCCCCTGATGTCTGCGATGATAGCATGCCGCTGCCACTCTCAGGAACGGGGGCGCGTGTTTAGTTTGTGCCTGGGGGGGTTGGATCTGGGCATGGCGATCGCAGGTCCAGCATTTGGCTTAGTTGCAACTTCTACAGATTATCGCAGTATGTTCGCCCTTGCCGCTGCCCTCTCCTTTCTCAATCTCATAATTTTTACCACCATGTCTAGCAAAAACTTATCTCATTCTCTCCGGTATGCGATCGGCAAGGGC
Organism: Hormoscilla sp.; assembly: GCA_051439505.1. Classification (GTDB taxonomy): domain Bacteria; phylum Cyanobacteriota; class Cyanobacteriia; order Cyanobacteriales; family Desertifilaceae; genus Hormoscilla. The sequence goes on from JBFRWI010000228.1 coordinate 85,483, forward strand.
AAAGATGTTTATGCCATCGATTAATTATTGTCAATGGCATAGAAGCAGTTTGGCCAGTTTACCCCCAGTAGTGATTCAGCGGGCCAAGCAGGTGATCGGGCTGCGTGAAGGAATGTAAGGTTGGGTTGGAGCAACATTACCCAACAGCGACAAGCATTATACCATAACTTAAACAATGCCGAACACAACTATCCTGCTTTTGCTGGTTCTTTCCACAGGGCAAACACATATCAAGGGACTATTACTATCTGGTAAAATGGAAACAGTATATCTACCTCCTGAGCCCAAAGGTCGAAGTTTACTAGCCTCCAGTCTTTTGCTCGCCTCCGTATACTTCGCTACAATCACTTTATCCGCCTGTACAGGAGAATATATTATGACTTCATCAAACGACGAAATTGTTACCCTTTATGTTGGCCCCAATTTGGTGGACTGCATGGGAGTTGCGCCCCAAAAATGTATGTTGGTGCGCGAAGAGGATGAGCAGGAGTTTACTTATTTCTACTTTGGCATTGAGGGATTTGATTACGAACCAGGCTATAACTATAAGCTGCGCGTTCGCAAAACCCCGATCGCAAATCCTCCTATGGACGCTTCGTCTATCCAGTGGACCTTAGTCGAACAGTTGGAAAAAACTCCCGCTACCCCATAAAAGCGCTAAAGCGCTTACTACGAACCTGAGTACAAACTGACTACGCGCCCCTGCAATTTCCGCCCTAACCAAGGCGTATTAGCAGCACGAGTTTTCAGAGTTCTATTCTCAACAGTCCAGGTCTGTTGAGGATCGAACAGCAGAATTTCCGCATATTCTCCTGCTGAAATGACAGCAGGTTGCTGCTGCAAGCATAAAGCTGGATTTGTACTCAGACTCTGCCATAATTTAACAGCCTCTAATTGCCCAGTTTCTACTAAACTGTGCCACAATAAGGGGAATGCTAGCTCTAACCCGATCGCCCCTGGAGGTGCTTCGGCAAAAGCTACAGTTTTTTCCTCGTATGTATGGGGACTGTGGTCGATCGCGATCGCATCAATTACCCCATCCCTGACTCCGGCAATTAAACTCTCCCGATCGATCGGGTTTCCTAAAGGCGGTTCCAAGCGCAAATTCGGGTCATAGGAATGACTGGCAATATCAGCAGTATCCAGCAACAGATGCATCCAGGTACTGCTAGCTGTCACTGGCAATTTGCGACTCTTAGCATCAGAGATCAGTTCCACAGCCCCAGCAGTAGAAACCCGCATCACATGGACAGGCGTTCCAGTATATTCCACCAATTGTAACAAAGCCGCCAGAGCCGTTGTTTCCGCAATTGCTGGAGTTCCCGGTAACCCCAAACGGAGGGAAAAAACTCCCTCTCGCATCACCCCATCTGCCGCCAAACTGCCGTTATGGGGCCACAGGGCCACCGGCTTTCCTAAAGGCTGCAAGTATTCTAACAAACGTCTGAGTAGAGCCATATTTTCCACTGGTTTACCATCAGCAAAACCTACCACTCCTGCTGCGGCTAACTCTGCCAATTCAGTCATCTGTAGTCCTTGGGTACCCAAAGTAAGAGCCCCCCAGCAATAGAGATGGGGGACTCTTTTCATCAAGGCCAAAGCCGCTGGGTTATCCACTGACGGCATCGTATCTGGTAAAATGGCAATTCTGGTAAAACCCCCCGCCGCCGCCGCTGCCATTAGAGTCTCTAAAGTTTCCCGCTGCTCAAACCCAGGTTCTCCAGAATGACTGTACAGATCCACTAGCCCCGGTCCCATTACCAGTCCCCGGCAATTCTTCACATTCACCGAACTGGGATAGTCCGCAATTTTGGGGGCGATCGCCTTAATATAACCCTCTTCTATCAGCACATCACCGACTCTATCTGTACCCGAAACTGGCTCAATTAAACGCACTTCTTGCAGCAGTAATTCACTCATTGTCGCTAATTTTCAATTGTTACCCTCTCTTCCTCTCGTTCTTCTCGTTCTTCTCGTTTCTCGTTGGCAGGTTCTACCTGCCAACGGTATTCTGAGGCTCCCGCCTCCAGTCAGCACAGGAGTGCCGAGTCAAGATTGGAATCTGTTGAATAAAATGCTATTACTGTACCGTAGCAGATGGTGGGCGGTGCCCACCCTACATAAATTACCATTTGTAGCATCTGGTGGGCGGTGCCCACCCTACAGTGCTCCTGCTGCTGTTTTGTCGAGAATGCTGCCACTAAGGTGAGTGGTAATATTATCGGTTTCTAGCACTGGTTTCCCGTCCAGTCCTTTGGGGTAATCAATCACCGTAACTGCACAATTTCCCTGCTTAAAATTCCAGAAATGCTCTGGAGACAAGCCAAACAATTGGCAGAGAACCGCTTTATTGATCGCATCGTGGGCAACCACTAAACCTATACTGTTAGGGGGCGCTGATTTAACAATTTCATTCCAAGCTGCCATTCCCCGTTCCCAGACCTGCTGCAAGTTTTCTCCCTCTGGCATTTGCACCGTTGCCGGAGCCGTTTTCCATTGCTCTAATTGACCGGGAAACCCCTGTTCAATTTCTGCTTCTAACTTCCCTTCCCACAAACCGTGACTTATTTCTCTGAGTCCCTCGGACAGTTGCAGCTGCACTTTCGGATGATGCTGGAGAATAATTTCTGCTGTTTCCTTGGGGCGTAACATGGGGCTAGTCACGGCAAAATCAATCTGCACATCTTTGAGAAACTCCCCAGCATTCTGGGACTGTTTGCGCCCGTTTTCATTCAGGGGGATATCATTCCATCCCTGAAACCGTTTCTCACGATTCCATTCTGTTTCCCCGTGACGCACTAGCAACAGTCGGCAACCGCGATGTCCTTCTCGCGGTTTCGGGAAAATCTCTCCCATATGAGATGTGAGATTCATCGATTCTAGCTGCACTGCGTCGCCCAGATCTCCTGCAAAATTCAGCACGCTGATGCCACAGTTAGACTGCTGGAGCGAATGGTAGTAAGCTGGTGGAATACCCACAGCAGTTCCTAGCAAGCAACGGTTAATGCCGTTGTGCGCCACTACCATAATTGTCTTGCCTGGATGGCGAGGCAAAACTTCCTGCCAGAATGCTTTTGCTTGCTCGTAGAGTGCTAAAACTGGATAATGTTCTGAGTTTCCCTCTGGTGAGGGTACTAGCATGTGAAATTCTTCGGGACGTTCCTTCCAGCAGCGGTAGTCGGCGGCAAATTTTTCCTTTACCTCAGCCCTCAGCATTTCTTCCCAGAGAGGCAGGTCGATCTCTCTCAAATTATCTACCTCACGCACTTCCGGCGATGCTTCTAAGCCCGAAGCGATAATTTCTGCCGTGCTTTTCGCCCGTTGCAAGGGACTACAGTAGATGGCATCAAAGCTGAGACCCTTGAGGGCGACACCCACTTTGCTGGCGTCGGCACGACCTTTTTCCGTTAAGACTGACTTGTCACAGCGGCCCTGAATTCGGCCTTCAAGGTTATAACTGCTTTGACCGTGGCGGACTATAATAACGCGAGTAGTCAGGGTTTTATCCTCCGTATTTTGCGCTACAGCTGGATTTACATAATACAACGCTAATTATTTTACCCTGTATGGTGTACTCAAGCCAATATCGCAAACCGGAAGAGGCGATCCATTGCCCCTCCCAGCGATGGTTCAAACCTGACTATCCAGATACTTCCCAGTCCATAATCGCTTTGTTCTGCCATTCTTCATCCCAGCCTAAATCTAGTTCATCAACCAGTCTACAAGCCTTTCTCCTCGCAATAAGCCTGGTCCAATGACTCCCGGTGAAGCATTCCATGCCCACCAGTTATCAGTGCTTGACATCCGATCGTCATGCTTGGCTATTTTAATATCAAATTTGGCTATTTTCACTTTTAACCTGCTGTTCGCAATGTTAAAATATATATTATTTATTTTTCAGCTAATAATTTCGACTGTGAAACTGAAGATGTAAACCGTGAAACTGAAGATGTAAACTTTAACACAGAATCTTTCAACGGTAAATCAGAGTATTTTAATGGCAAATCAGAGTATTCCAATGGCAAATCAGAGTATTTTAATGGCAAATCAGAGTATTCCAACGGCAAATCAGAGTATTTTAATGGCAAATCAGAGTATTTTAACAGTGAAGCCGAGCAGTTTAATGGCAAATTAGAGTATTTTAACGGTAAAGCCGAGCAGTTTAACGGTGAAGCCGAGGATTTTAACGGTAAAGCCGAGCAGTTTAACGGTGAAAGTGAGTAGTTTAACGGTGAAAGTGAGTAGCTTAATGGAAAAAGTGAGTATTTTAACGGTGAGCTTGAGTATTTTAACGGTGAACCCGGTGGTTGGAAGCAAGCTCTTAATGCAATTACGATCAACTGTCCAAGGGTTATTCAGCGTCCTGCGATGATTATTCACTGCCATGCAAGCGAAATTCAGCGTTTGACTCCGATCGCGCAGTGACGAAAGAGTCTGTAGCGTAGTCATGCAGATTCCTAACTGTTATATAGTACTGATAGCGTCGGAAGCGTGCAAAGCGCTGACTACAAACTGCTCACTATTATTGACAACGAACGAATGACTATCAAGCGGTTGATTTTAGGTGCCCTGACGGTTTTGGCTCTGGCCCTAATTGGTCTGTCTCTGTACAGTAGCTGGAGTCAGCCTCAGTTTCAAGGTCGTCTGGAACTCTACGAAACTAATCTCTTTCTCCAGGCCAGCGAGTGGGAGGGTGGTTCCAACGGTGGGCGCGAGAGGTCTGTACGTGAGATCCTGCTAGGGGAAGGCGTGATTGAAACTGCCTTACAACAGTATCAAGATGCCCGATCGCAGGCCCAGTCCTTACTAGACCAACTCCAGATGCAACTCCCCCAGTCTGTGGACCCCAGCATCCCCGGGCGAATATCTCAGTTGGACAATGAGATCGATATTTTAGATCTGCACATCGGCATTTTACAGGTAGCTACTGACCAAGCGGAGGCTGCAATAGATACCTGGGAGAATTTAATCTCCGATCCAGAGTCAAGCTTGTTTAATACTGCTATCCTTTTAGAGGGACTTTGGAGCGATCGTCCTGACTTCCCCACTGATGCTGAGATCCAAATTAACGAACAGTTGGACGGATGGTTCCGCTATCGAGCTTCGGAGCGACTTTATCAATTACAGCGCAGCCAGGACGCCCTTGCTGCGCTGTCCACAACGGAACAAGAGGTTGCCCAGGAAGCTTTTTTCAAGTTAGTGCTAGCTAGCGGTATTCAGACTCTAGGCGCAGTCTTGGGGACAGGATTGTTAATTTTTCTCGGAGTCCAGCGACTGCTGAAAGGTAAAGAATCTCTCTGGACTCAGAATGTAGATCTTTCCTGGTCCCCCCCTTGGGATATCGAGACGATTTTGCAGGTACTTGTGGTCGGGTTTTTCTTTGTCGGCCAAATTTTCATTCCCCTGATCTTGCAGTCCCTGAACATCGACCTATCTGCTGCTAGTCCGACGACGAAGGCTTTTTATATTCTGGTCAATTATCTGTTACTTGCCTTTGGGGGGGTGTTAGTATTAGTGCTATCTGTCAAGCCTTTTTTGCCCTTGCCCAGCCCTTGGTTTCGCTTTGATTGGCTAAAATATCAATGGTTAGCATGGGGACTGGGTGGCTTTATCGCTGCCATGCCTTTGGTGATTGCCGTATCTTTAATTAATCAGCAGTTCTGGCAGGGACAGGGGGGCAGTAATCCGATTTTGCCCATCGCTTTGGAGGGCCGCGAACCATTGGCGATCGCCCTTTTCTTCTTGACTGGTTCGGTTGCTGCACCGATATTTGAGGAAATCATCTTCCGAGGGTTTCTCTTGCCTTCTTTAACTCGCTATTTTCCCCTTTGGGGGGCGATCGCATTTTCTAGCCTCTTGTTTGCTGTTGCCCACATGAGTCTTTCGGAAGTCTTGCCCCTGATGACTTTGGGCATGGTCCTGGGGTTCGTTTATACCCGATCGGGCAATCTCCTCGCTCCCATTTTACTCCACAGTCTCTGGAATGGCAGTACCCTATTCACTCTCTTCCTCCTCGGCAGTGGTGCCAATGGTTAATTGCTAATTGCTAATTGCTAATTGCTAATGGTTAATGGTTAATCGCTCATTCCATTAACCATTAACCATTAATTGTCCGACTCTGGCAATTCACCAAAGCGTTGACGATAGCGTTCAACTATCTCAGCTAATGATGCTGCTTGCTGTTGGGCCTGTTGAGCGATTTCTTCTGATGTCTGGTACCGAGTGCCGTTTTGGTCATACCAGCATAGCACCTCCCGCCAGATACCGCCTAGAGATGCGATCGCCCTTCCAATGCCTAAACCTATTTCCGGCATCCAGAATGGTTCTCCTATTTGCGGCACGTACCCCCCATTTACTAAGCGATATACCACAAACGGTTGTTGTCTATCTCGTTGCCAATACTCCGGGTTGTACACGACATAGTATAGCACTCCCAGTCGGGAATATATATTCATTTTGCGATCGTATTCTCCTCCATAAGTACGAGAAACAATCTCCAGCACCAATATTGGTACTACACCATTTTCTTCCCAGACCACATAGCTGGAACGCGAACCATTGTTCTTTCTCCGTTCCACGCCTAAACTCAGAAAGCCATCTGGCACAGCTGGGACTAACGCACTCACGCCCGTCGTATGATAGACGGCCATATCCACGCCCCAAAACCAGTCCTGGCGATCGGGCCAGATAAACGCCAGTAAGAATAGCAGGAAATTGGGAATATAATTTTGCTCTTCGTTATCCACGGGGGTATCATCCGAACAAGGTAACTCCTCGCTAGTTGGTAAATCTAGCTTCTCCGATAATTGTACCATTTCTTACTCTCCTCATCTTTGGTGATGCTAATGGTTAATTGCTATAATTATTAACAATTAACCAGATCGCTCAACGTCCCAGGCCCCATGACATCATAAATTGGTGCTTTCCACACCAATTATATCGTCATAGGCCGCAACTATTGCACAGGAAGATAAAGGAACCGTTACCAATAGTCCTAGTCCTAGCAGCAGCGCTCCGCCTAGGTTAATTAATCCCAATACTAGACCAAAACCAAAAATTGAGAACCATCGCTTAGTGACGATTTTGCGACTTGTCTCCATCGCTGGCCAAAAATCCATTTTTCTGTCCAATATGAGGTGAATTGTGAAGAAATAGGAGACGGCCAGATAAATTCCCGGAATGATTAGTAATATCATCCCCAGAGCTGATATAATGGACATGGCGACATTTGCTAACACCAAGGGTCCCAAATATTGAAAACCCTTGAAAAAGTCTCCGATAACCGTTTTCTGTCTTTTGACGATCTGCAATGCAGCAATTGTAAACCCTGCACTTAGGGGAGCCGAAATCAAGAAGTTTACCGGAGCGCCTATTCGCTCGTCAACTTGACCTAGGGCTATCCAGATAATTATCCAGATGACATAAAACCCAACAAACAGACCCAGTTTCTGCTGACATATTTTCCAACCCTCATCTAGATATTCTCCATTTTTTACCGTATAGCCTTCGCTAATTACGGTTTCCAGGTTTTTGGGAATGTTCTGTGACATGATTTTTGCTCCTCAACAACTGTTAGCATCTGCTCCCGTCTGTCCGAACCAGCACGGCCATGAGCCACTTTTTCAGAATATCATATAATTTCGCTAATCCGACAGTAATAGATAAGTCAGCTCATATCAGGTTATGGTAACTCACCACCACACGATCGTCAACAAAAAGTCAGTAAAATTAAAAGAACATAAAGTTTTGATAATTTCGGATCGAGTAGGATAAAATAGGAAAAAGTCATTTATTGCTATCCCATTCAGTTATATGCAAGTGGTTTCCCAAGCAGCAGCAGTAAGCGCCAACCCCGCCCCACCACTCCAGACAATAACTCTGGATGTTGGGGGCATGAAATGTGCAGGTTGCGTGCAGGTAGTGGAAAAGCAGCTAACCAAATACCCAGGCGTGGTTTCCGCTTGTGTAAATCTGGTAACAGCTGTGGCAGCAGTCGAATGTGAAGCAAATTCGGTCGATCGCACGGCCCTGGCAGCGCAGTTGACAAAGGCGGGTTTTCCCAGTCAACCCCGTTCTCGGAACCAACTCGAACCCCAGGATGACCAGCAGCAGCGGCAAGAAATTCGCTCTTCAATCAAGAATCTAGTAATTGCTGGCCTGCTAATTATCCTCTCGGGAATGGGTCATTTCTTTGGTCATGCCTCAATTCTAAGTAATATCTGGTTTCACTGGGGACTGGCAAGCTTGGCTTTACTGCTGCCCGGACGCGCCATATTAATAGATGGCTGGCGGGGACTCTGGCAAAATGCCCCCAATATGAATACCCTCGTGGGTTTGGGTACTCTATCTGCTTACATGGCTAGCTGTATAGCCTTGCTATTCCCCCAACTGGGTTGGGAATGCTTCTTTGATGAACCGGTGATGCTGCTGGGTTTCATTCTCCTGGGACGTACCCTGGAACAGCAGGCGAAAACTCAGGCCGCAGTTTCCTTAAAATCCTTGCTAGCACTCAGGCCGAAAATGGCACATCTGATTCCTCGGGAAACTGATGAAATGGAAAAATCCCTAGACATTCCCGCCTTTGATGTGAAAGTAGGCGAGTATTTGCGGGTGTTGCCAGGAGAAAACATTCCTGTAGATGGGTTAGTAGTGGCGGGAGAGACGGCAATAGATGAGTCAATGCTCACCGGAGAACCGGTGCCAGTGGGGAAAGGACCGGGAAATGCAGTGGCAGCGGGAACTGTAAACCAGTCGGGAGTGATTGCCATCCAAGCTACCCGTACTGGCCAGGATACCACCGTGGCTCGGATTATCGCCCTGGTAGAAGAGGCCCAAACTAGAAAGGCCCCCGTGCAGAAGTTGGCAGATACGGTAGCTGGATACTTTGCCTATGGGGTGATGGCAGTGGCAGCACTGACTTTCGGGTTCTGGTATTTGGTGGGAACTCAGATCTGGCCTCACGTCCTGATGCCCATAATGGGACATCACCAGATGATTCATCAAACTCCCCTATTGTTGAGCTTAAAACTGGCGATCGCGGTTTTGGTGGTGGCCTGTCCCTGTGCTTTAGGACTGGCAACCCCGACAGCGATCCTGGTGGGTACTGGCCTGGGGGCCCAACGGGGCATTTTAATTAAGGGCGGTGACGTGCTGGAACTGGTTCATAAGCTGGATCTGGTGGCGTTCGATAAAACTGGTACCCTCACTACTGGAAAGCCTACTGTCACAGATTGTCTACCTATTGGTACAGGCTACGATCGCCAATCTCTGTTACAAATGGCAGCAGCGGTAGAAACTGGCAGCAATCATCCCCTCGCTAAAGCCATTACTCAAGCGGCGTTAACCCAGGACTTGCCCATCCCCAGGGCCCAGGACTTTCACACAGTACCGGGACTGGGAGTATCGGCCCAAGTGGATGGTAACTTGGTGCTTCTGGGAACTAGAGAATGCTTGACAAAGCACGAGATTTATGCTAACCAAGAGGAAGAAATTGTCCAAGCTTGGGCAGATAAGGGTAAAACAGTAGTATATATAGCAGTAGAGGGTAAGGTAGCGGGATTGATAGCGGTAAGAGACGAACCCAGGCCAGATGCCAAAAAAACAATAGAACAGTTGCGGCAGATGGGATTAAAGGTGAAAATGCTCACAGGAGATAGAGAAAAAACAGCACGGGCGATCGCCAGTTCCATCGGCATGACCTCGGATGAGGTAATAGCACAAGTGAGGCCAGAGGAAAAGGCAGAGGCGATCGCCCGCTGGCAAGCAGAAGGGTTGCGGGTAGCAATGGTTGCCGACGGCATCAATGACGGCCCCGCCTTGGCCTCTGCTGATGTGGGCATTGCCTTGCAGGGCGGTGCGGATGTGGCCCAAGAAACAGCAGATACGATCCTGATGCGCAATTGCCTCTGGGATGTGGTAGAATCAATCCGCCTGGGACGTGCCACCTATAACAAAATTCGCCAAAATCTATTTTGGGCCTTGGCCTATAACAGCTTGGGCATCCCGGTAGCTGCTGGCCTATTACTGCCTGGGTTGGGCATCGGACTGACGCCAGCAGCGGCGGGTGCTATGATGGCATTCAGTTCCGTCAGCGTGGTGACCAACTCCCTGCTGCTGCGTCGTGGCAGCAATAGGCAAGCTGACATTTCGGGCTCAAAATGCTAAAATAACAGCATGGGGAAAAACTGTCTCGCGATCGCGAGAGAGGATGTCACCACTGTTGTTGACCTAGATAGATTCGGTAAACATCGGGGAAAATGGCTTCATCAGCACAGCAAACTCATAAACTGATTATTGAAGACGACAAAGGGAAGCGGGAATTGACGCTGGAATCCCCTGTATACTCAATTGGCAGAGATGCTCAATGTGATATCCGCCTGGTTTCTCAGTTTGTCTCCCGCCGACATGCTACTTTGGTACGGCTTCCCCATGACGATGGCAGCTATTACTACCGGATAGTGGATGGCAACCTGAGAGGGAAAAGCAGTGCTAATGGCATCTTGATTAACAGTCGAAAACTGGCAACTCACGACCTGCAAAATGAGGACGAGATCGTATTTGGACCCCAGGTGCGTGCTATCTATTATTTACTGGATAAAGAACCAGTTACCAGCAGCCCGCCCGATGAGTTCGATATCACTCTGATCAGTCCCAGCATGATGGATGATACATATACCGATTACTAACATACCATTAGCACTGCGCGAGTTGAAAATTGAGAAGGGAAAATTGAGAATTGCTCAAAAATTCAGCGGACAAGATATCAAGATAGATGACGTTCGGCAATCAACTCCAATTGACTATTGTCAAGCTCTATCATCCAACTAAAAATTAAATCCAACTGACAACAGAAAAGTGCCAGAATCTATCCCGCTACAGTTTCAATCATCTGCAAATGGTCGCTGGACGCGATCGCCCTAGTCAGGCGATCGAACATTTGCCGACAGTGGTTGTCCCGTTTGATGGCCAGTTCTTCGTTTTTCATGATTAAATTAAATTTCAGTTCGGTTTCGGTTTTCATGGTGCTGTCAATCAAAAATTCCACAGTCACGAGTTTGGTAAAGGAGACCTGACCGGGAAATTCACGACCCATGAGATAGTCGGTTGTATCGTAGATCAGCTCAAAGTTACAGGAATTCATAATCTCACTCAAGGACTGTTGGAGATTATCGACGGGAAGCGCAACAGTGAATAAACAAGTGTACCGAGCCATAAAAATTTCCGGACTAAGACAGAGCGACTCCTTTATGATAACGAGGGTTGCACCAAGACTCAAGCAGAAAAATTGCCATACAATTATAAATGCAGGGAAAACTGATCGTTTTTGAGGGCACCGAAGGTAGCGGTAAGACAACTCAGCTCCAGCTGCTGTACCAGTGGTGGTGCTGTCGGGAGACTCCCGTTGCAGTTACTAGAGAACCTGGAGGTACGCCCTTAGGAGAGAAACTGCGTCAGATTTTGCTGACTGACTCTGCGATCGCAGGGATGGCAGAACTGTTGTTATATGTTGCGGACCGGGCTCAACATGTTGAACAATTCATCAAGCCTCAGTTGGCTTCGGGGACTCACGTTCTGTGCGATCGCTTCACTGATTCGACTGTAGCCTATCAGGGTTATGGTCGCGGTCTGAGTTTGAGTAAAATCTCCCAACTCAATCAAATTGCTACCTCGGGCCTGCAAAGCGATCTCACTTTGTGGTTAGATTTAGATGTGGAGGTGGGTCTTTTCAGGACGCGCCAACGGGGGCCTTCTGACCGGATGGAGGAAGCTGATTTGGAGTTTCACCGCCGAGTATATCATGGGTTTGCTCAATTGGCAAAAGATTGCCCCGATCGCATTATCCGAGTTGATGCTAGCGGTTCCCAGTCCCAAGTGCAAGCCCATATTCAAACCATTATAACTGACTACTTAAATAAATGGAAAATTGAGAATTGTAAATGGGAAATTGAGAATTGTAAATGGGAAATTGAGAATTGAGAATAAAGATAAAAAAATATCCGATTTACAATTAGCAATTGACAAAAATTAACAATTAATAATTATGTATTTTGAGAGAGTAATAGGGCAAGAACAGGCAGTCAAGTTGTTAAAGGCGGCGATCGCCCGTCAGCGCCTGGCCCCAGCTTATTTATTTGCCGGTCCCGATGGTGTGGGCAAGAGTATAGCAGTCAGGTGTTTTATCGAAGCCATGTTTTGTGATGAAGTTCCCAGTTCGGAGCATGGTACGATCCAGAAAATGGTCAGAGATGGTAATCATCCTGATGTCTTGTGGGTGGAACCAACCTATCAGCATCAAGGTCAACTATTGTCGGCGAAAGAAGCTGCTGCTGCGGGGTTAAAACGGAAAGCCCCTCCCCAGATTAGAATTGAACAAGTGAGGGAAATTGCCAGATTTATCAGCCGATCGCCCCTGAAAGCACCGCGACAGGTGGTAGTAATAGAGCAAGCAGAAACAATGGCAGAAGCTGCTGCTAATAGTTTACTGAAAACTTTGGAAGAACCAGGACGTGCTACCATCATTTTGCTAGCATCATCTGACTTATTGCCGACAATTCGATCGCGATGTGCTCGAATTCCTTTTTATCGACTCCCTCAAGACCAAATGAGTAAAATATTGCGACAATTGGGTTATGAGGAAATATTAGAGCAAGACCAAGTAATGGCCATGGCCCAGGGGAGTCCCGGAGAGGCGATCGCCTGTTTTGCCCAACTCCAGGGGATGCCAGCAGAACTGCTATCCCGACTGGGCCATCTTCCCAACGATCTCAGGGATGCTTTAGAATTAGCAAAGGAAATTAACCAAAACCTGGACACGGAAGCGCAACTGTGGTTAGTTGATTATTTACAGCATAGCTACTGGCAACAGGACTATCGAGTGGATATCCTGCAACAGTTGGAAACAGCTCGTAAATACCTCCTCAGTTATGCTCAACCCCGACTTGTCTGGGAAGTGACTCTGCTGGCCATGTGTTAATTGTTCATTGAGAATTGTTCATTGAGAATTGTATATTGGGGGGCGAGCGCGTGGGGGCCAGAAACCGGGTTTCTTATTCTTTCTTGTAAGTTGCGACTGATTCGATCGCAGAAACCCGGTTTCTCGTCTGTCTTACTATACAACGAATGCATGACCACACCCGCAGGTGGGCGATGCCCACCCTACGGTTGGACGAAGACGAAACTCATAAGGAGATCGGAGGCAGTAACGTTTTGAACGATGGCTACAACTTGAAAAGAGGAAGCTATCCGGATCAGAGTGTCATTACCAAATGTTTCTTCCAGAGTTATATCTCTAGGTCTCAAACCCTCTGTAAAGCCGATCCGGTCTGAACCAACCTGAAAGTCGGCGATCGTATCTGTACCGGAAATATTAGAAATCACGAAGATATCGCTGCCGGCACCACCATTGAGAGTATCATTTCCCAGACCGCCTCTGAGAGTATCGTTACCAGAACCACCAGAGAGTAGATCATCGCCGACTGTGCCGATGAGATTATCATTTCCTGGGGTTCCATCTGGAGTGGGAGTGGAAGTTCCTCCTCTTCTGGAAATCACCCTGACATTAACTGTGCCCGTGTCAGTGTCTCCAATGCCGTCAGAAATGCTATATCTGAAGCTGTCGGGACCAACGAAATTGGGGTTAGGAGTGTAAATCAGCCTGTCATCTGTAGGATCGTCGGGAGTGCGGTTGCCATTTAGCCTGACAGTGCCATTATTGGGTTGCTCGAAGCTTAAAAGTCCGACGGGGTCGCCATTGATGTTGCGATCGTTCCTGAGGACATCGATCCTGACTGACCGGTTTGCGAGACTAGCAGCGTTGTCGGTAGTGGCGGTGACGCCAGAGGTTTTGGAAATATTAACTGGAATGAAGCCCAGCACTTCATCGTTGCCTGTATTGACGAACTGTAGGGCGAAGCGGCGACCGGACTGGGTGCCTCTAAACTGAGCTTCAAATGTGACTGGTTCTCCTGCAACTACACCCGTTTGTACGCCTGTTAGGTTGGCAAATGCTGTTGTGGGGGGCGAAACTACCAGATCGATGCCTAATGATAAACTTACTGCCGTGTCGATCGCAGTGGTAATGCCGCTGGCTAGCTGTGTGGGGCTAGTAGGATCGATGAAGAAGTAAAGCGGATCTCCTGGCGCGATCGGGTCATCATCTATTCCATTTTCAATCGAGTCTGTCGAGTTATTCACAGCGCCTGTTAAAGTGGCGATCGCCTCCAGTGCTTGACGAGGATCCATACTTGTATCCTCTCCTGTCCCCAGACCGATAACCAAAGCGCCCAGGTCATTAAGTGCATCGATCGTCTCTTGAATAGTTGCGCCATCACCCATGCCATCTCCATCCACATCGGGTGTTGTAGGCCGACTGCCGCTAGCGAAATCAGAAAGCGGTACGGTCGCACCATTCACCCCAACAATTGGGTCCGTGCCATCATCTTCATAGACAGTTCCTATATCCGTGGCTGCCAAGATAATTGTTAAGGCATCTGAACGGAAACCAGCACCACCCTGGGTACCTGAAGCAGCTAGCACGTCGTTATCCGGGTCTGGAGTAAATGAGCTGAAGGGGGGCACGTCACCGCCTTCACCTGGTTCCGTTTGGGTTGCTGCCAGACCCGCAGGTCCACTATCCAGGTTGCTGCCATTACCATTCCCATCAAACCCGGCCCCCGTCGCTAACTGAAACAGACCTTCGATCAGGGTTTCGGGAAAATCATTACCACCTCCTGGTGCCGACCGATCGAGCGCTGCATCGATCGCCCGATCGAAGTCAGGGGTATCTGTAGTAATAATCGGTTGGCTGAGGGTGAATGGACGGTTATCTCCTCCTCCTCCTACCTCACCTCCAGCGGTGTCACCGTAGTCCTCAAACCTTCCCACCCCGAACCCAAAATTTATGTCGGGAAATTCCGTCTGTACGTTTTCAATAATCGTGGGAAATTGATCGCGCAGAGTCGGAATTACAGTTTGAAAACTACCCGTATCATCAAACAGAAGGAATATATCTACATTACTTGTCAGCAGTCCGCTACCGGGCGGCAGGGTGATGGAAACCGTTTCCCTCGCCAACTCCGAGGGCAACAGACTTAGTTCTATTCTGTTGGGAGCGATGCTTGGCAGGCCACTACTGCTCGTAGTTGCGGCTGCCTCACTCTCAAATTCAAAGGTATCAACAAACACCATACTTTATTCCTCACTAGGGTCAGCAATTGTTGTTCGCAGCTAGTATATCTGGCATATGCCGTCGGTACTAGCACTATTATATCATACAACCGTGCGGACCCAGTTCGATCGGGGCGGATTAGTCCTTGCCCGGGCCGTTCGTATTCAGGACATTCCTCTGTGAGGAGATCCTGGGGATAACATTTTCAGCTATAATAGGCTCAAGATGATATCAAAAGAGTCTCAAATTTTATGTCCTACAGTCAATTCACCCTCGAAAGCCTCAAGACAACTTTCGGAATTACTATTGTGGAAACTGCGGGCATTTTTGCCGATGTTCCCGAGGTTAAGTATAGCAATTACTTGACTGAAACGCTCCGGTATAATATACCTTTGGCCTTATCTATTGCTTCTGAAAAAGCTCGCTCTGAGATGATAATTACGCCAATTATAATCGAAATACGCAAGCAGTTATCGGAAGCGATTAGTTTATTTTCTGGTAAAGATTTTGAGGTAGATACAGAGAAAGGATTGAACGGATTTTGTGATTATTTAATTAGCATGTCTCCCGAGCAACTGTTCATTGAAGCTCCCGTAGTTGCCATAGTAGAAGCTAAAAATGATAAAATTGAATCGGGTTTAGCACAATGCATGGCCGAAATGATTGCCGCTCAATTGTTTAACCAAGGTAAAGAGAATAATATCAAGACAGTTTATGGAGTAGTCACAACTGGCAGTGTCTGGAAGTTCATGAAACTACAAAAACAAGTAATTACTATTGACTTGCAGGAGTATTTTATCAATCAGGTAGGAAAAATAATCGGGATTATCAAAACTGGCATCGAAACAAATCGTTCGTAGTAAGGACTTTAGTCCTTGCTTCCGTCGTTCGTAGTGGCAGATAATGCTCTTATCAGACCTCTAGCGTTCCCGAGGATAGAAATATCCCTATCTGAACTTTTTCTGCCCTAGGAGTTATCCGTGACGGTAATTATCTGGAAATCTGATAACTTTCCGTCACGATCGTCCCACCAGACAAATTAATTTATCGGGAAGATTTGTACAAGCGCTTTCCCACAGCAGCAATGCCCAAACCGACTAAAGCAAATGCTACAGAAGGTTCGGGAACCTTCGAGGGAGGAGTGGGAGGAGATATTGCTGCGACTGAGACCGCCCCATTTAACAAAGAAGCTGTCAATTCTTCCGTACCACCCCCTAAGTTAACATTTGAAAATTCTAAGTCACTGCTGCCAGTTCCCACTGCGTTAAAGGTTAAGGTGGCGAGGGTGAAGCTGTCTGCTTGGAAAGGCGCTAAGTCATTAGCAGAGTCCATAGATGCTTCAGACAGGTTGACAGATCCCGTATATAGTTCAAAATCATTCATTGGTGGCAGAAATAACCCTTGCAGTTGGTTTCCGAGCACTGGATCGCCAAATACCACCCTTTCAAAGCCGAGCACGCTGGCGTCAAAGTCAACGTTTAAATCAAAGTATTCTAGAGAAGGAGCCGAACCATCTCCGAGGTCGGAAATTTTTACCTCTACATCGAATTGGTCGCCTTCCGAGACTGTCTGGGATGAAGGAGATGCGCTCAGGGAAATTGCTCCTGCTTCTCCTACACTCAGGAGGGAGAGCAACATAGCACCAGCTAAACTCAGTCCAAATTGTTTTTTCATTGTCTTCCTTAGATGTCCTGATAATGGTGATGCCCGGTATTGCACCAATTACTGAAATTGTTTTTCCCCCCTTTCAGTGATATTACCTCGGCGATCTTACTATTGAGCGATCGGGGGGCAATATCCACAAAAGAGAAGGACGTTCGTCCCGACTACGAACGAGGGAGCGGTAATCAAATCGATCCTACTCTTATATGATAGCATTATTTAGGAAAATGAATAGGGGGGCGAGACACCGCATCAGACCTCAGAGGTATGACATAAGATAGATTAGTCCAGATCGCAAGTAGAATTGATGTTTACAGACAAGCAGCGCCATATCTTTCGTGAAAAAAGCCCTCGATTGTTGGGTAACTTTCGACAAGCAAAGAAAGAGATGTCTTGCATTGAGATACACTCATTAAATATTGGTCGCTTCTGCTTCCACATAAGTAGATAATATAACAGGTTAAAGTGTAATTTCCAGTAAGGTGGGCGGTGCCCACCCTACTATTTTACTGGGAAAGAATTATCAAGCTGTAAGGACCAATGCCGACGTTACCATGAAAGGACATGCCATCGGACTCACCCCAATTAGCCGTCATGTCGTAGCCCGGATGATTGCTAAAGTCAGGGCTGTAGTAATTAGAGTCGCTATTGAAACGCAACTGCCAATCACCTCCATGGGGAAAGCCGATATTATAACTTTCATAACTGCGATCGGCCATATTCACCACCACAATTACATCATCCCCAGGTCCCCCATTTTCCCAGCGATGGAAGGCAATCACCTTGTCGTTATTATTAACGTGATAAACATTAACATGTTGACCGCGCAAACCGCGAGTATTGTTGTACCAATTGCGGCGGAGTCGGATCAGGTCGCGGTACATATCGTGAATACCCCGATAGGTATCTAACTTCGTCCAGTCGATCGGGTCTTGGTCCTGAAACCATTCATCTTCAAGAATTTCCTGACCTTGGAAGATCATCGGAATTCCTGGGGAAGTAAAGACTAAAGCTGCTCCCAGGGTCGATCGCTTCCTGGAGAACCAACTCCCCGGTTCTTCCGACCAAATTTCCTGGGGAACCCTGGCTTTACCGTTGGCCACTTCATCGTGAGATTCCGTGTAAATGATTCGCTGAAAAGCATCGCCGTTGTAGCGGTGATAAATCGCATCGCGAACTGCGTACATATCGCGTCCATTATCATCATCGGGAATAATTACATCCCGGATCGGATGAACGAAGCTACCCGCCCATTGAGCATCAAAGCCAGCACCGCCAACACTGGGATCTTTAGTCAGCCATTCATTATTCTGCAAATCTTCGGCGATGTTAATTTTCCAGGGACTAATAGCATTAATTTCATTATTAATCCACTGCATCAAGCTCCAACCATCTGGAATCTCGCCACCGCCCCCATTATTGAGGGTACGGATATTAACAGTAGAATCCCAGCGCAAACCGTCTAAATGGAAATCATTCAGCCACATCAAGGCATTGTCCCGGAGATACTGACGCACTTCCGCTCGACCATAATCCGGTCGCGTGTCTCCCCAGGGAGTTTCAGAACGCCAGTCGTTGTAAAAGTAGATCCCACCTTTACCATTTTCGCTCCAACCGTCAAATTGCCAGAGGTCCAGATCGCTTGGTCCCAGGTGATTGTAAACCACATCGAAGACGATCGCAATGCCCCGAGCGTGAACAGCTTTGACAAATTCCTTAAACGCCTGGGGACCTCCATAGATGCTTTCGACCGCGAATATATTAACTGGATTATAGCCCCAGGAAAAATCAGCCGCAAACTCCGCAGATGGCATAATCTGGATTGCATTGATGCCGAGGTCTTGCAGATAATCTATACGCCCGATCGCGCCTTGAAAATTACCCGGTGACCCGTCATGTCTATCGTTGAAAGTGCCGATATGCATTTCATAGATGACCATCTCATTCCAACTGGGAGTTCTGTAGTTTGCGACACTGTCTTTAAATTGAATGTCACAAATCACCGAGTTACCGACATAATTTGTCACTTCCCGAGAGTAGGGGTCTTTTTTCTCGTAGCTGTTGCCACTGTCACGATTGATAATAACATATTTGTACTCATCGCCGACTTTCGCACCGGGAACGTCAACGGACCAGTAACCATTATTTTCGTTCACGAGGGGATTGGCAGTCCGGGACCACTCGTTAAATGTCCCAACAACATAGACATGAGAAGCGAAGGGTGCCCAGACCCGGAAAGCAGTGCCCGAGCCAAAGGGGATCGCACCCATGCCAGCATGGTCCGAGGTGGTTGTGAGATTAGCCATATTTGTCATCTGCACCAAGCGCCAATTAACTACAATCAATCAAGACATGATAATCCTACTATAAAAATAGCTAGCTTGTGAAGTTGGGGCAATACTTCGTAGGTTTTGCATGGCGGCAGGTACATTTGTCATTGCGAGGGGGGATCCTGGCAGAGAGCCCTAAAATGTCGGTTTTGGTTTCCCCCTCGCAATGGCAGGTTGTATCCCTTGAAGTATTGGGAATTGGGGCGTCCCCTCCGAACCGCCCCAATTATAATTACTCTTCCGCTCGCTCTGACTGGGGTGCAGTTGACTTGGGCCAAGGTAAAAGCGCAAAGGCAATCATGACGATCGCATTAATTGGAAAAAGCACCAAACCGATCAGCCAGAAAAGGCGTATTTTCCCTTGATAACCGAGTTTGGAGAGGATCAGCCACCAACCCCCCGCCGAGATGCCCAGGAAAATCAAACCCGCGACGATCAGGCTCAGGATCCTACCAGGACCGATGACGATACTGCCAGGACTAACGGGAACTAAATACTGAGGGTTTCCCTGGGCGATCGCAGTAGCGGCGTGCAGCATGTAGTATTCGATCGACATAGCTTTTGTCAGTTATGGGTTTATTTGTTACCTCTCTACATTAGCTTGTTTGGGCAGCAGCATCTCGTTCCTGAAAACCTCTGGAAAGTTTGCCCCACTTGGGTTAATATAGACAAAATTGCAACTAGCCAGTAGATTAATTCTCATGCAGGAGGTACTAGATGAGATAGAGCCGTGGCTCGCGTCCGACGGCTCTGTGGCGATCGCTACTGTAGTGGCGATCGCGGGTTCGGGACCCAGAGAACTGGGCGCAGTCATGGCTTGTAGTTTATCGGGAAAAGTCGCCGGTTCCGTCAGTGGCGGGTGCGTGGAGGCCGCCGTCATTGAAGAAGCAATGGCCGTGCTAGCAGGAAACTCCCCCAAACTGCTCAGCTACGGGGTTTCCGACGAGTTGGGCTTGGATGTGGGTCTTTCCTGCGGCGGTAGGATTGAGATATTTGTCGATCGCCTTTCACGGTCCATCGATCCCGTTCTCCAGGCCATCCGTTGGGCACGGCATCAGCAAAAACCCTTGGCACTCTGTACGGTTGTGTCCGGACCAAATGTCAGCGCCAAAATGGCAGTTCCCGGGGATCCCAACCAGCCAGTTATCGGTTCCCTTGGTAATGACCAATTGGATCGGGTCCTGACTGGGGACGCCAGAACCCTGCTCGATCGAGAACAGACAGAACTGCGACCCTATGGAACTTTAGGCCAGAAAGATCTAGCAGAGGTAGCAGTATTTATCGAGTCCATGGCGCCACCACCGCAGCTGATTGTTTTTGGCGCGATCGACTACAGTAGGGCCCTGTGCCAGGTGGGGAAAGTGCTGGGCTACCGAGTCACGGTCTGCGACGCACGTTCTCTCTTTGCCACCAAGGCACGGTTTCCCGATGCGGACGAGGTAGCGGTAGAATGGCCCCATCTGTATTTAGAAAGGACGGCTATTGACAAACGCACGATGATTGTGGTACTTACCCACGACCCGAAATTCGATATTCCCGCCCTGATGGCAGCAGTTCGCACTCCAGCAGGTTACATTGGTGCCATGGGGAGTCGCCGAACCCACGGGGACAGGGTGCAGCGCCTCCAAGAAGCAGGCATGTCGGCAGCGGAAATGGCCCGCATTAGCGCACCGACGGGGCTGGATATTGGCGCCATGACTCCCGAAGAAACGGCAATTTCGATCTTCGCTGAGGCGATCGCCCTGCGCTCGGGACGCCACGGGGGTAGGCTAACAGGAGGTAATAACCCAATTCATCCAAGGGCATAATGATAACACTTGGGAAAATTGAAAATTGAAAATTGAAAATTGATAACTATTTCAATTGACAATTCACAATTTTCAATCAATCCAGATATGGAGGGATTACAAATGCAAGGAAAAGATAGCACGGAGATATGGCTAAAAGTCAATGGCGTACCCCAGACTCTGTTGATAGAACCGCGCGTGACATTACTAGACGCCCTGCGGGAACATCTGGGGTTGACGGGCACGAAAAAAGGTTGCGATCGGGGGGAATGCGGCTCCTGTACGGTGCTTCTAAACGGTCGGCGGATCAACTCCTGCATGACCCTTGCCATCATGCAAAATGGGGCGGAAATAACCACAATAGAAGGTTTAGCCCAGTCCGACGAACTCCACCCCATGCAAGCAGCATTTATAGCCCATGATGCCTTTCAGTGCGGTTACTGCACTCCGGGTCAAATTGTCTCGGCAGTGGGCTGGCTAGGGGAAGTTCAGCCAACATCGGATCGGGAAATAGCCAAAAACATGAGCGGTAATATATGTCGCTGCGGAGCCTATCCTCATATCGTTGCGGCAATTCGAGATGTGGCACGGGAGACTCAAAATGCATCAATTTAGTTACGCGATCGCATCTGCTTCTGATGCGACGATGGCAGGTTCATTCATTGCGGGCGGCACAGATATGCTAGCCTTGATGAAAGATGGAGTACTCAAACCCAGCAGCCTGATCGATATCAACAGCCTCCCCTTAGCAGAAATAGAACTGTCCGACACCGGGATCCGGATCGGAGCTTTATTGCGCATGAGCGAGGTGGCGAACGATCGGACAATACGCGATCGCTATCGGGTGATATCGGAAGCTTTATTAGAAAGCGCCTCCCCACAAATAAGAAATATGGGAACAATGGGGGGCAATTTGATGCAGCGGGTGCGCTGCGGCTACTTTCGGGATCCCGCATTTCCCTGCAATCGCCGGGCGATCGGAACCGGTTGTTCTGCAATTTTAGGGGACAATCGTACCCATGCAATTTTGGGCGCTAGCGAACATTGCATCGCCGTTCATCCATCAGATTTAGCAGTAGCACTGACAGCCCTAGATGCGGTAATTTGTACTTCCGGACATCAGGGAGAACGCCGCATTCCTATCAATGAGTTTTATCTCTTACCCGAGGATAAACCCGATCGGGAAACGGTATTGGAACCCGGAGAATTGATCGTCGCCATCGAGGTACCCGCTTCGACCTTAACTAGCAACTCCCACTACCTGAAAGTGCGCGATCGGGCTTCCGGACAGTTCGCCCTAGTCTCCACCGCCGTCGCTTTGGAGATGGAAAAAGAAACCATAAAATCCGCACGAGTAGCCTTTGGGGGTGTAGCGCCCAAACCCTGGCGTTCCCGGGAAGCAGAAGAGGTTCTACAGGACCAACCTGTAAGGGAAGAGACTTTTGTCGCCGCCGCCGACGAGGCATTAAAAGGGGCCGTACCCCAGCAGCACAACTCATTCAAAATAGAATTAGCAAAACGCTCTCTGGTGCGGGCGCTATCGGTGGTAGGAGGAATTTCATGAACGAAGTGATTGGCAAACCGCTGCCTCGCGTCGATGGGCGGCTGAAAGTAACGGGTGGCGCACGGTACACTGGCGATATATCGATGGAAAATCTCGCCTACGGCGTCATCATTGGCAGCGCGATCGCCAAGGGTCGTATCGCAAAGATGGATACTAGCGCAGCGGAAGCCGCCCCCGGCGTTTTGGGAATCTTGACACACCACAACTTTCCCACCCTCCCCGAAATTAATGTAGATTTTGGCGAACAGAGTCCGTCAATTTTGCAAGAAGACAAAATATATTACAGCGGTCAGCCCGTAGGCGTCGTCGTAGCTGAAAGCATAGAATCTGCAACCCACGCGGCTTCAGGAGTGAAAATAAAGTATGAAGAGGAAAAGCCGATCGCGACGATGTCCGCAGCGCTGAAAGAAGCTTGGAAGCCGGAATTAATTATGGGGTTCCTGCCAGCCCAAAGTAGCAGAGGGGATATCTCGTCTGCTCTCCAATCGGCGGAGGTACTAATCGAGCAGGTTTATACTACCCCGATCGAACATCACAATCCCATAGAGCCCTCGGCAACCCTAGCAGTCTGGTCCGGCGATCGCCTCACCCTCTACGATACCACTCAAGGCATTTCCTCCACCCAACAGAAAGTAGCCAAAATCCTCGGGATCTCCCCGGAAAATGTCCGGGTGGTCTCAGAGTTTCTCGGTGGCGGCTTTGGCTGCAAGGGAATGACCTGGCCTCACACTGTCCTGGCGGCGATCGCAGCTCGTCATGTGGGACGACCAGTTAAAATCGTGCTGACGCGATCGCAAATGTATACCTCCTGCGGATACAGACCCCAAACCAGACAGCAGATCGCATTGGGAGCTACTCAAGAGGGCAAGCTGACAGGGGTAGCCCACAGTGGTGATTCTTTGACCTCGCCCTTTGATGATTTTATCGAACCCGTGGGCTTCGGGACAAAAATGATGTACGCCAGTCCTGCGGTGGAAATAAATCACCGTCTCGGCCGCATAAATGCCGGAACCCCGACATTTACGCGAGCACCAGGGCACGCATCGGGAATGTTTGCCCTCGAATCAGCAATGGATGAACTTGCCTATGCTTTGAAAATGGACCCGATCGAACTGCGGCTGCGCAATCATGCCGATGTGGACCCGGATACGGGACATCCCTGGTCGAGTAAGTCTCTCAAAGAGTGCTATCATGCGGGAGCAGAGCTGTTTGGCTGGTCGCGACGCAACCCAGTACCGGGTGCCATGGGCGATGGCAATTCTCTCCTGGGCTGGGGGATGGCCAGCGCCACCTACCCCGCATTATCCGCACCAGCGTCGGCGAAAGTGGAACTATTTGCTAGCGGGGAGGTGGTGGTGCAGAGCGGCACCCATGATATCGGTACTGGAACCTATACAGTGATGACCCAGATAGCAGCAGAGAACCTGGGGATTTCTGCCGAACGGGTGCGGTTCGAGCTGGGGGATACCAACCTCCCCAAAGCACCTATGACGGGCGGATCGATGACTGCTAGCAGCGTTGGTCCGGCAGTGAAGCTCGCAGCGGTTGCAGCGCGCAACAAGGTGATTAAGCTCGCAGTAGAAGACCCGCGATCGCCCCTTTATCAGTGCCACCAAGCGGATATTGCCCGGTCCTCTGGACAGCTGTTCCTCAAACGGGATCCCTCAAAGGGGGAAAGTTATGGAGAAATCCTGTCCCGTCTTGGGTTAGAGAGCATCTCCGCAGAGGAGCACACTCAAGGGAATGAGGCGCAAAACCAGTATGCGATGCACTCCTTTGGGGCGATTTTCACTGAGGTGACGATCGATCGGTTGCTTCCAGAAATTCGGGTGACGCGCTGCGTTGGAGTTTACGGTGCCGGGCGAATTCTCAATCCCTTGACTGCCAAGAGTCAGATGATTGGGGGGATTGTTTGGGGCATAGGCATGGCCCTGATGGAGAATACAATTATGGATCTTAATCGAGGACGCTTCGTGAATGCCAATCTCTCGGATTACTTAGTACCCGTACACCCGGATATACCAGACATAAGCGTGCAATTCGTCTCCGAAGAGGATCCCTACGTCAATCCCTTGGGAACGAAAGGGATAGGCGAACTCTCGATCGTGGGGACCGCTGCGGCGATCGCCAATGCTGTCTATCATGCCACAGGCAAGCGCATCCGCGACCTCCCGATTACACCGGACAAGTTACTTGTTGCGCTTTAGCGCCAAGGCCCCTTGTTTAATTAGTTGTAGGTTGGGTTGAGGCACGAAACCCAACACCCGCAACCCCTGTTGGGTTTCGCGCTTAGCTCTACCCCAATACTTCTCGGTTAACAACTTTGTCATTGCGAGGGGGGGCTCCCAAATCGATATTTTACCCGCTCTCCGCTATTACCCCCCCCGAAGCAATCTCACTGACCACGCCGGACAACTATCGATCTAATACAGGATGGGGGGATTGCTTCGGGGGGTCAATTCATAAAGCATAAATTAATCGCTACGTTTCCCCCTCGCAATGACAATAAAATGCTTAACCGAAAAGTATTGAGCTCTACCCAACCTACGGTATTAAGGTCAATTAAGTACATAGGCAAAATTATTTTAATATTTTCTGATGCCGTCAATTTCGGATAATTAAAATCACTGAAAGCCTTATGGGATAGGGCATGAGAGCCATAATTTCCCGGTGCAATCGCCCCGGAGCAGAAATCTAAAAATAATTTTGCACAACTACTTAGGAGAAATTTTATGAACGAAGTGATTGGCAAACCGCTCCCTCGCGTGGATGGGCGGCTGAAAGTAACGGGTGGCGCACGGTACACTGGCGATATATCGATGGAAAATCTCGCCTATGGCGTCATCATTGGCAGCTCGATCGCCAAGGGTCGCATCGCGAGTATGGATACTAGCGCAGCGGAAACAGCCCCTGGCGTTTTGGGAATCTTGACACACCACAACGTTCCCACCCTCCCCCGGGTTGACCAAGATTACAGTCTACGAAGTCAGCCAATTTTGCAAGACGACAAAATAGATTACAGCGGTCAGCCCCTAGCAGTGGTTGTAGCTGAAAATCGAGAATCTGCCATCGACGCGGCTTCAAGAGTGAAAATAAAGTATGAAGAGGAAAAGCCGATCGTCACGATGTCCGAAGCGCTGAAAGAAGCGTTCGCTCCGAAATTGATTTTTGGGCTCCTGCCAACCGAAACTAGCAGAGGGGATATCTCCTCTGCTCTCCCATCGGCGGAGGTACTAATCGAGCAGGTTTATAGTAGCCCGATCGAACATCACAATCCCATAGAACCCTCGGCAACTATAGCCCTCTGGTCCGGCGATCGCCTCACCCTCTACGATACCACTCAAGGCATTTCCTCCACCCAACAGACAGTAGCCAAAATCCTCAATATCTCCCCGGAAAATGTCCGAGTGGTCTGTGAGTTTCTCGGTGGCGGCTTCGGATGCAAGCTAATGACTTGGCCTCACACTGTCCTAGCGGCGATCGCAGCCCGTCATGTGGGACGACCAGTTAAAATCCTGCTGACGCGATCGCAAATGTATACCTCCTGCGGATACAGAACTCAAACCAGACAGCAGATCGCCTTGGGAGCAACTGGCGAGGGCAAGCTGACGGCGATCGCCCACGTGAGTGAGTCCTTGACCTCCCCCTTTGATGATGATTTGACCGAACCCGTGGGCTTAGGGACAAAAATGATGTACGCAAGTCCTGCGGTGGAAATCAATCACCGTCTCGGTCGGATAAATGCTGGAAGCCCGACATTTATGCGAGCACCAGGGGAAGCTCTGGGAATGTTTGCCCTCGAATCAGCAATGGATGAACTTGCCTATGCTTTGAACATGGACCCGATCGAACTGCGGCTGCGCAATCATGCGGATGTGGACCCGGATACGGGACATCCCTGGTCGAGTAAGTCTCTCAAAGAGTGCTATCAGGCGGGAGCCGAGCTGTTTGGCTGGTCCCGACGCAACCCAGTACCGGGTACCATGGGCGATGGCAATTCTCTCGTGGGCTGGGGGATGGCCAGCGTCACCTATCCCGTATACTCCGCACCAGCGTCGGCGAAAGTGGAACTATTTGCGAACGGGGAGGTAGTGGTGCAGAGCGGCACCCATGACATCGGTACTGGAACCTATACGGTGATGACCCAGATAGCAGCAGAGACCCTGGGGATTTCTCCCCGTAGGGTGCGGTTCGAGCTGGGGGATACCAACCTCCCCAAAGCACCTATATCGGGCGGATCTCAGACTGCTAACAGCGTTGGTCCGGCAGTGAAGATAGCAGCGGTTGCAGCACGCAACAAGGCGATCGAACTAGCAGTAGAAGACCCCCGATCGCCCCTTTATCAGTGCCACCAAGCAGATATTGCCCTATCGGATGGACGGTTGTTCCTCAAACGGGATCCCTCGAAGGGGGAAAGTTATGGAGAAATCCTCTCCCGTCTTGGGTTAGAGAGCATCTCCGCAGAGGAGCGAACTCAAGGCAATGATGCGCAAAACCAGTATGGGATGCACTCCTTTGGGGCGATTTTCACTGAGGTGAAGATCGATCGGTCGCTGAATGAAATTCGGGTGACGCGGTGCGTTGGGGTTTACGGTGCCGGGCGCATTCTCAATCCCTTAACTGCTAAGAGTCAGATGGTTGGGGGGATTGTTTGGGGCATCGGCATGGCCCTGATGGAGAAGACAATTATGGATCCCAATCGAGGACGCTTCGTGAATGCTAATCTCTCGGATTACTTAGTACCCCTACACACGGATATACCAGACATCCAGGTGCAATTCGTCCCCGAAGAGGATCCCCACGTCAATCCCTTGGGAACGAAAGGAATAGGGGAACTCTCCCTCATCGGGACCGCAGCGGCGATCGCCAACGCCGTCTATCATGCCACAGGGAAGCGCATCCGCGACCTTCCGATTACACCGGACAAGTTACTTGTTTAATTAGTTGTAGGTGGGTGTGGTCATGCATTTGTTGGTACACCGGAGTTCTCCCGGGGCGCCCGGCGAGCGCATTCTGAGAGAACATCTGTCATCTATGGTCATAATTTGTCGCCAGAATGCGATCGCCCCTACAGTTATCGGCGGCAAATGACTATAGCGAATCGGGCGCATTGATGTAGTATATTTGAGATCGCCTATTTGTCATTGCGAGGGGGGGGATAACCGCGATCAACTTATGCTTTATTCGTTAACCCCCCCGAAGCAATCTCACCAATAGCATATCACACAAAGGGCGAGAACTGCTATATCAACTGCTTGTGACCACACCCGTAGAAAAGGGATATGAAGATAAAATAAATAATTGATAATTGATAATTGACAATTGATAATGGGTAATTGTCAATTATCAATTATCAATTGTCAATTATCGAAGGGTTCTCCTGCGCATTTTTAAATAATTTTGATACTGTTGAAGGGGAGATAAAAAATTCAAAATTCAAAATTCAGAATTCAAAATTGGGAAAAGCCCTGAACCTACGGTATTAAGGTCCATAAAGGCATCACGTGCAACTAATTTTTTCCGATCTTCAATCGGATAAGATCTGACATAATTTATGATAATCTTCTAGGGTATCCATATCCCTGAGAACACCATCGGTATTCATTTCAACTTCCCGCACGTTCTCTAGGTTTTGTTGAATGATTCCTTTACAGCCCTGCATGTCTTGGTGAGCTAAAATATCATGTTTATAAAGAGCCGATAATATCACTGGATTACCCCGCTGACCCTCAAATACAGGCATGACTATCCCAAAGGGCTTGACCTTAACTGCTTCCTCGAAAGCCTGGACCAAATGATTCAATTCATCAGCCTCTATTAACGGTAGGTCCGACAGGCAAATCATAAAGCCATCAGTTCGATCGTCAGCAGCTTCCACTCCCGATTGTATTGAAGTCGTCATCCCTTTTTGGTAACTCTCGTTTTGTCTGAATTTGACTGGGCGATCGGCCAAAACCGCTCTGACCCGTTCTGCATCATATCCCAAAACAACAATTACCTCGCCGACATCGGACTGCAAAACTGTATCGACTGTACGTTCAATCAATGTCTGACCCCGAAAAGGTAAAAGCAATTTATTCTGTTGTCCCATTCGTGTTGATTCGCCAGCAGCTAGGACGATCGCTGAAATCATCATCACATTTATAGTTCCCACGTACCAACTGTTTTTGACCACACCCATTTTCAACTGAGTCTCCTGGCCCGCCGTGGGTTCAAACCCACGGCTAATAGCTTAAGTGGGTTAAAACCCACTACCCACTAAAAGCCTTATGCCTTATGGAAAGGTATTTTACCATTGTTCCCAGTTCTCTAGGGGTTGTCACTTTGTCAGCCCCAAGGCTGTATAATAGTTGATATGAAAATGCGCCCCGGTTGAGTGTGCCTGCACTCAACCTAGACGACTTCTCCAAAGTCCGCGTACACCGAACTAGGAGCAACTTAATTATGCCAAAACCCAGGTACGATGAAGATGAAAACCTGTCTCGTCATGCAGCGACCGACGAGGGATGCTGCGAAGAGATGGAACGCAAATACGGTTGGAAACTGAAGCGGATTGAACCAATACGATACGATCCAATCTTTAAGGTTGATTGCGTTTTTGAAGGTCAAACAGAATTTCCACAACCTTATCACGACAACGACAAGGAGTAAACAATGCGTAAATACATGATATTCCGCGCACAGAAGCGCGAACCCGGTTGGGAGAAACGCAAACTGGAACATACTCAGGGATTAACCAGAATTCTGGCCGAACACTTTGATTCTTCCGATCGCCCGATTCCCGAGCCAGGATATCGCCCGACTGAGTTTGTCAAAGTAGATTCACTTCACGACCCCAATAAATATGGTGAAAGTACCCATTATCGTTCCGGGGATTGGGAAGTTGTGCGAGTTGAAACCTACACCCCAGATCTGCCAATGGGTGAATTTGATATGGTGGTAATTTGCTATTGCCAATACAATCCCATCAACGCGCCTCTGAAGCCAATGCCAGAACGTCAAGTTTCTCTCGACTCCTTTGGTGGCAACAAGGAGGCTTACGCTCGTTGGCTGGAGTCTCAAAAGCAACCACAAAAAGTATAATCGTAAGGTGGGCAATGCCCACCCTACTAGCTTAAAGCTGCTTCACTTCGCCAACGATCTTAGTCACCATATCCTTAGCGCTGCCAAACAGCATCATCGTCTTGTCCTTGTAAAACAGTTCGTTATCAATGCCAGCAAAGCCTGTATTCAGACTGCGCTTGATCACGATCGTATGTCCGGCCTTGTCTACCTCCAGAATGGGCATCCCATAAATGGGGCTGCCAGAATTATCCCGCGCTGCTGGGTTAACAACATCGTTCGCCCCAATTACTAAGGCTACATCCGTGCGATCGAACTCTGTATTAATGTCATCCATGTCGTACAGTTGCTCGTAAGGCACGTTCGCCTCGGCCAGCAACACATTCATATGTCCGGGCATCCGTCCCGCCACTGGGTGAATGGCATACTTGACCTCTACCCCGAGGCGTTCCAACTGGTCAGTCAACTCCCGCACCGCGTGTTGTGCCTGGGCTACGGCCATGCCATAACCAGGAACGATCGCCACAGAACGAGCATAACCCAACATCATCGCGCTCTCTTCGGCGTCGATGCTGTGAACGGTCTTATCTACCTGGCCACCAGCAGCAGTCGCCGCAGCGGTGCCGCCACCCGTACCAAAGCCAGCGAACAACACGTTGGTGAGGGAACGGTTCATCGCCTTACACATAATTACGGTCAGGATGATACCGGAAGCACCCACCAAGGCACCAGCGATGATCAGCATATTGTTCATCACCACGAAGCCCGCAGCAGAAGCAGCTAACCCAGAGAAAGAGTTCAGCAGGGAAATGACCACGGGCATGTCGCCGCCGCCAATAGGAATGACAAACATCACTCCCAGTACCAGGGAAATACCCGCCAATGCGAGGAAAACTGGCGTGTTCGAGGGGTTCAGGCAGATATAAACGCTACCTGCGATAAAGCCGCCTAAAAGCAGGGCGTTAAAGGGTTGCTGCAAGGGGAAGAGGATAGGGGAACCACTCATTATCCCTTTCAGCTTCGCAAAGGCGATCAGAGATCCCGTGAAGGTCACGCCACCAATTAACACCCCTAGCAATGCAGTAATTGTCGTGTCTAAAGGTGGGTTCTCGAAGCTGGCGAAATAGCGCCAAAATTCTCCCACGGCCACCAGGGCAGAAGCAGCCCCCCCTAAGCCGTTGAATAAACCTACCATTTCTGGCATGGCTGTCATTTCTACTTTGTAAGCCCCGATCGCCCCGATTACCGAACCAATGATAATGCCGATCGCAATCATCTGATAGTTCAGCACTTCCTGGTCCAGCAGCGTCACCGCGATCGCCAGCAGCATGCCGACGGCAGCCCAGAGGTTACCATTCCGAGCCGTGGCTGGAGAACCCAGCTTTTTCAAACCAAAAAAGAACAACGATGCTGCCAGCAAATAGGTCAGTTGTATGGTTGTCGGGATATATGCGCTGATACCGCTCATGCCTTAATCTCCTTCTTCTTAAACATTTGCAACATCCTGTCCGTTACCAGGAAACCGCCCACCACATTTATCGTGGCAAAAACCACGGCAATTAAGCCCAAAATCACCGTCACATTCCAATCCTTATCCCCCGCAATAATCAGGGCACCTAAAATTGCAATGCCCGAGATCGCATTAGCCCCAGACATCAAGGGCGTATGCAGGGTGGGCGGCACCTTGTTAATCACCTCGAACCCGGCAAATGAAGCCAGGACAAAAACGAACAAAGCCGAAATTAATGCTTCTGCCATATAACTCAAATCTCCTTTCTTATCCTCACGACGTAGGGTGGGCACCGCCCACCGATCGCTTGCAACTAGACATTAACTGCTACCTGTTCCAGAGCATCTTTGACCCGTTGATTGCGAATTTCGCCTCCATGGGTGACGCAAGTCCCGCTAATGATATCATCGGCAAAATCAAGATTTAATTCCCCCTCTTTAATCATGGTTTGCAACAGAGTGGAAATGTTCTTGGCATACATCTGAGAAGCATGGACTGGCATGGAAGAAGGCAAATTAATCGGACCGATGATCGTAACGCCATTACGCACCACATCCTTGCCAGCTTCCGTCAGGGCGCAGTTACCACCTTGTTCCGCTGCCAAGTCAACAATTACGGCACCGGGTTTCATCTTCGCGACCATTTCTTCGGTAACCAGTCGCGGCGCTTTCTTCCCAGGAACCTGGGCAGTGGTAATCACCACATCGGCGGCGGCGACAGTATCGGTCACTAATTCTTGAGTGCGTTTCTTGGACTCCTCGGAAATTTCCTTCGCGTAGCCACCTGCGGCTACTGTATCTTCCTCCAATTTCACCTCGACGAACTTGGCACCGAGGCTTTGCACTTCTTCTTTTACCGCTGGGCGGATGTCAAATGCTTCCACCACCGCACCCAAACGTCGCGCGGTCGCGATCGCCTGAAGTCCGGCCACCCCAGCACCCATGACAAACACTTTCGCCGGGCGGATAGTACCAGCTGCCGTTGTCAACATGGGGAAGAACTTAGGCAAAGCCGCAGCGGCCAGCAGGACTGCTTTATAGCCAGCCACACCCGCCTGAGAGGACAAAGCATCCATACTCTGGGCCCGACTGGTACGAGGTATCATTTCCATACTGAAAGCCGTCACCCGACGTTCGGCCAGCTTTCCGATCGATTCTGGCTCACCCAGGGGGTTGAGGAAGCTAATCAAGACTCCTTCTGCCCGTAGCTGGTTAATTTCGGAATCTTTCGGGGTTCCCACCTTCAGCAGCACATCTGCTTCGCCCCAGAGATATCCTGGATCTTCGATTATCTTGGCACCCGCAGCTTCATAGGCGCTGTTAGGGAAGAATGACTGTTCCCCCGCCCCCGACTCTATCCATATTTCTAAGCCCTGCTTTGTCAAGCGGGATACAATATCTGGAATCAAAGCCACCCGGCGATCGCCGACATCTACTTCTTTCGCTACTGCTATTTTCATTTATGCTCCTTTTCCTAAATCTCTGCCCTTCTTTAACTTTTTTCTACATTTCAAATTCTCTCTTATCTGGAGGAGTTCGCAACTGATTTGTTCAGCATTTAAACAGATTTGCATATCTTTAGATTTTCTTTATATTTTTTCCCCTTGCCGAGGGAGTAAGGAATGCTATAATATAAAATTTGTCCCCAGACAGCAAAAACGGACTGGTAGAGACAGTCCGTGGTCAGGGGTTAGTAGTGGTTAGTAGTCAGTGGTTAGTGGTCAGTGGTCAATTAACAACTGACCACTAACTACTAAACCTCTAAATTTACCTTAACGCACCTGCGCGAATATCTTCTCCATATCTTCTAGAGGAATTGCGCCAGAGAAAGCTTTATCATTCATCACGAAGAAAGGCGTGCCGGAAACACCAAGATTTTCCCCTAGCTGCATATCCTGCTGAATAGCATTTTCCGCCTTCGCAGAATTCCGATCGCGGTTAAACTGCTCTATATCCAGATCCAAACTTTGGGCAATTTCCAGATAAAAGTCATCACCCAATTTATCTTGCTGGGTAAACAGGGCCCCGTAGTAATCCCAGAATTTACCTTGCTGAGTAGCCGCCCAAGCAGCTTTAGCAGCCGGAAGGGCTTCTGGATGAATCGAAATCAAAGGAAAATGCTTGTAAACCAAGGTAACTTCATCGGCATGCTTGGCCATAAACTCTTCGACAGTTTGATAAGCCCGACCGCAATATGGACATTGAAAGTCTGAGAACTCTACGAACAAAACTTGACCATCAGTTGCTCCAGTAGTGGGAGATTCACCAATTAGCACTTGGGGATTTGTTTTGATCTTCTGCAAAAATGCCTGCTGTGCCAGTTGCCGTTGCAGTTTTTGTTCTTGCTGGTAAGCCTCTACAGACTCGATAATCACTTCCGGGTGTGCGCGGATAACCTGCAAAATTTGTGATTCCAATTCCGGACTAATGCGGTTAGCTGCTTGCGCCGGTAGTGACCATAGCGTCATAGCTAGGCAAAATAGCAGCAGTGCCGTTAGTTGTAAAGCTTTGCGAGCCGCTGTGCTGAGATTGCTGAGAGTATAACTTGGCATCATGTTTGCTTTTTGGACCTCCTCGGGTCAAATGAAATGGATATCAACCCTCATCTTACAGTGCGGTGTCATAAAAGTCAAAAGAACTATAGCTTTCCTTTATGATTTACCAGACCGGTTATTAATGCTATAACCTACATCATCAAAACCATCACTAACTTTTTACTCAGTCAAAATCCCCTTCAACTCCAAGACAAACCCCGGTAAAATTTCCTCTCCCGACAGCGCCGTCGGACCCGACAGCACCTCCACCTCTCTATCTGGTCGATAAATTTCCACCTGGTGCATTTCCGGGTCGATTAACCAACCCAATTGTAATCCATTTTCCAAATATTCCCGCATTTTTTGTTGAATATTCTCTAACTCATCACTGGGCGATCGCAATTCCACCAAAAAATCTGGACAAAGCGGCACATATTTTTTCCGCTGCAATGCGGTTAGCGCCGACCACCGTTCCTTTCTCACCCACGCCGCATCAGGAGAACGGATAGCACTATTCGGGAGTCGGAAACCTGTAGAAGAATCAAATGCCACCCCGAGATCGCTCTGACTGCTCCAATTTTCCAGACGAGCGCTTAACTTAATATTACGCCTTCCCGTTTCTCCCCCAGTTAGAGCCATAACGATCAATTCTCCCTTAGCATTGCGCTCGAATTTCAAATCCCGGTTTGCTTGACAAACTTGATCGAACTGTTCGTCAGTTAGTTCCAGAGTCGGACGTAAGTTTAAGGTATAAGCAGTCATATGTTTTTCTCCAATTCAAACAACTATACCTCTCTGTCGGATTTGACTTTCGCCGAACCGCTACTGTCCCGAAATATTTCCGCCCGAACATGAAACCAGTCCAAGTCCAAGACCGATCTCGCTTTCCATACCATTTTTATCGGTGACAATGATCTAATATTTCCTGCTACTGATACTGGAATTTGTACCGCCAAAACTGGGATGCCGATGTAGATTCATCGCCAAACGGCCCCCCCCAATGGATTACAATAAGCTTACAAATAGTAGTATATCATGCCTGGTTACTGGATGGAGACTTCTGCCCGGAGGCACTAGGTTCGTTCTGAGAGTCGTTCAATCTTTTCCCACCACCGACTAAATATCCTTTATCATAACTCATGCCTACTGTATTCATACAAGTTCTACAGCTCTATCCGTATATACCGGCAGTAAGCGCAGAGTTATAGGGCCCGAAGATGGGTAGTTCGATCGCTTCGGGGTAAAGTTGAGTAAAGCTCATCCAAAGCGCACCAGTTACCTCAGCCTGCCACCGAGCCTCGTTACCTGGCTCCCGCCTGGTAACGCCAGGGCGGGCCATCGACCAAGGTCACTGCATGGAGTACATCTGTACAGGTACAATTCTATGTTAAAGAAAAAATCTTCCCTCAGACGCAGTCTTTCGGCATTGGCGATCGCCTCCTGTCTGGTAACCGGGGTGCCAGTCATCAGCTTGGCCAATGGACTTCCGGGATTGACCATATTTGGCGGTCCCGGACGGGAACACCGGTTGCCCTTCCGGTTAGATTTCGGGGGTCAACCGGATCAGTGGGACCGTTACCGACTGAGAATTCCCGCCAGGAAATTGAAGCTAGCAGCTGCTCAGTTTTCCGTTTCCTATCCCGATCGCTTTAACGGCAAATTCGACCCCGAAAAAATTCAAGTGAGGATCGAAGGCGAGCCAATTCCCTTGCAGGAGGTGATTTGGGACCGGGAAAATAACCTGATTGAAATATATCCCGAGACTCCTGTACCGGCGGGAACTAAAGTGGAGCTAGTCTTCTCCAACGTCATCAACCCCACCTTTGGCATCTACTACTTCAAATGTCTCATCCTCACTCCCGGCGATATCCCTCTGCCTCGCTATATCGGCACCTGGGATTTGAGCATCAATAGATAGGTGCGGTGGTATAATTAGGGATTGTGACTTTTTGACGAGGTTGAGGAGGCTGGAAGTATTATGACTAAACGCACCTTGGGTGGAACGATCCGCAAACGCAAGCGAACCTCTGGTTTTCGCGCTCGCATGCGGATCAAAAGTGGTCGCCGAGTGATTAACGCTCGCCGAAGAAAGGGACGTCATCGTCTCACTGTCTAATTTTTCACTCTTTGTAACGAGGCCGGGCCGTGTTATCAAAAGCCCATAGACTCAGACACTGGCGAGACTTTGAAGCAGTTTATCAGAGTGGCAGAAGTCGTCGCACCCCTCATCTGACTTTAAGAGCCTTTTTTTTGACTCCCCAACCTCAGCACCAGTCCCAGGTCCATGCGCCGGTGACAACCGGGTCGCCGCCAACACGGGTTGGTATTGTTGTGGGAGGAAAAGTCAGCAAAAGGGCGACGATCCGCAATCGGATCAAGCGGCGACTGCGGGCCGGCATTCGCCAGTTGTGGCCGCGTTTATCACCCGGTTGGCAGCTAGTGGTAATTGCCCGACCAGCAGCATTGGAGTGCGATTATGCTCAATTTCTGCGAGAATTAGAGCAGATGTTGGCAGAAGCGGAGGTACTCAATGGGCATTCGAGAGGACGTATATTATGAGGGAGGACCTCATATCGGTGATTTGATCTTCAATCTGTTGCTGGGTTTGACCCTGATTTTTTTGCCCCTGACTGTGGGGGCCATAGTCAGGGCCCTGTGGCTGCGCTTCCGGATAACCAGTCGCCGCATCTCGGTAACGGGTGGCTGGATGGGACGCGATCGGGCCGATCTGATCTATTCGGAAATCACCAATATAGTCAAGGTGGCTCGCGGACTAGGCTTATGGGGAGATATGGTAATCACCCTCAAAGATGGTAGCAAGGTAGAACTCAGAGCCATGCCCAAGTTTCGAGAAGTGTATGACTATATCAACGAGAAAATGCCTAGCAATGCAAAAAAAACAAGTGGTGCTCGGAGTAGTTAAAGTAAACTGCTGTACCTAAATTGGTGCAGCTAGAGCGCGGTTACCAGTTACCAGAATTGGCAATTGGCAATGGCTCAATTGGCCAAGTTACTCTCATGATGAGACTGTTGAAAAGTTCCCCAGCACAAAGGTAAACAAGCGAAAGTATGGACTTTGGTATCGGTTTTCTCACAAACAATGTAATGCTGCCGATCCTGGACTTTTTTTACGGGGTCGTGCCCAGCTACGGATTAGCGATCGTGGCTCTAACTCTAGTAATTCGGACTGCAGTATACCCTCTGAGTGCAGGTTCGATTAGAAGTATGCGTCGCACGCGAGTGGTTCAGCCCTACATGCAGAAGCGACAAGAAGAAATTAAGACTAGATATAAGGACGACCCAGCCAAGCAGCAAGAGGAGATGGGTAAACTCTTCAAGGAAGTGGGCAACCCTCTGGCTGGGTGCTTGCCAGTCCTGTTACAGATGCCCGTGTTGTTTGCCCTGTTCGCAACCTTGCGAGGTTCGCCCTTTGCGAATATCAATTACTCAGTCAATCTGGAAATATTTCCCCAAGCACAGATTGAACGGATAGTGCCCCAAGCATTTGCCACCAAGCCCCAGAATATCTATGTAGCAGATGGGGTACGGGCACCAGTAGTGGGTTTGCTTCCCGGGGGCAATAAGCTGGGGGTGGGAGAAAAAACTAAGGTATTGTTCCAGACGACCGAAGGCAAACCTTTCAAGGAGCTATTAGCAGAACACCCGGAAAATCAGCTGATAACTGAATGGAAAGTTATCAAGGGCGAAGAACGAGTACAGATAGATGACGAGGGCAATATAGTAGCCCTTCAGCCGGGAGAAGTCACCGTTCAGGGAACTATCCCAGGGTTAGCTGCTAATAAAGGATTTCTATTCATCAAGGCTCTAGGTCAGGTGGGAGCAGTAGGTGAAAATGGGGAAATAAATTGGGATATAGTGGGTATGGTGCTGTTCTTTGGCATCAGCTTGTATGCCAACCAGATCCTCTCAGGTCAAGGAACGAGCGGTGGTAACGCTCAGCAGCAGACAGTTAACAAAATTACGCCAGTGTTGTTTTCAGGCATGTTTTTGTTCTTCCCCCTGCCGGCTGGAGTGTTGATGTACATAGTGATTGCCAACATTTTCCAAACTGTCCAGACGTTGATTTTGTCCCGAGAGGCTCTGCCGGAGAATATTCAAAAAATAGTAGACGCGGAGGAGGCGAAGAAGGTGAAGGAAGAGAAAAAAGATGTCCTGCCATTTGAGCCCAAAAGTTCTAAGAAGAAAGAAAAACCAGAACCAGAACTACCGAAAAAGTCACAACGTGCTAAAAAGAAAAAGATGTGATTGTGCTTATGAATGAAAGTCAAATCCAACGAGGTAGGGAGTGGCTTGAAGAATTTCTGCACTTAGCCGGTTTGCCAGCATCTGTCACAACGGAACAAAATCAAGCGGATCCGAGACTGGAAAGTTGCTGGTTGACTATTGACTCCCAGAATCTGACGGCCCAACAGATTGAAACGTTAACTACGGGTAAAGAGGGTGTGGCCCTAGATGCAATTCAGTATTTGGCAAATACTATCCTCAATTTGGGCTGTAATCGTGAAGAACAAATTGCCTATACAATTGAATTGAATGGCTATCGATCGCGCAGGCAGGCAGAGTTGCTCAAGCTGGCATCCGATGCTGCCACGCAGGTGCGTAGCACGGGGGTGCCTTTTGAGATTGAGGATCTATCGGCGGCAGAAAGACGTCAAGTCCATACTTTTCTCAAATCCTATGAGGATCTAGCTAGTGAAAGCCGGGGTCGAGAACCAGATAGACGTCTGATAGTGCGCCGGTTGTAGCAAAAGTTCTGGTGGTGGCAGATGGAACCAATTTATATTCCTAACCTGGCGAAAGCCCCCGATCGCACTCTGTCTCTGGAGGTGCGCGATCGCCTCCCAGGTCTGGAAAGTCTGACGGCGGTGACGGGACGGATGGCAGTGAAACATCAACAGAATTATCTGGAGGTTTCCGCTGTTGCGGAAACGATTATTACTCTGACATGCGATCGCTGTTTGCAGCAGTACAATCACCGCCTGAAAGTTGATACTTCGGAACTGATATGGTTGGATGAAGCTGCTATCTTACAGGATGCAGATATGCCATTAGAACGAGAAGTAGTGCTGGAAGATTTGGTAGAAGTTCTGCACCCGAGGGGCTATTTTTACCCCGATGAGTGGTTGTACGAACAGCTATGTTTGTCAATGCCTCAGCGACAGTTGTGCGATCGCAAATGTCCGGGAATTCAGCTAGGACATGATTCGAGGGAGTCACAACCGCTACTAGATCGGCGATGGGCAGGTTTGGCAGGGTTGAAAATTGAGAATAATGAACGATGAATTTTAATGAGGAGTTGGAATTATTGCTGCGATCGCGTTACCCGGCAATCTACATTCAGACAGCAGAAGAGGAAAGGGTAGAAGAGGCGATCGCCAAGATTGCAGCAAAATTGGGAAATCGGGCTGTATATATCTGGGATTTTGTAGATGGCTATCAGGGAAATGCTAATGATGCGGGTTTCGGACGCAGAAATCCCTTGCAAGCCCTAGAATTTGTAGAGAAATTGCCTATAAGTGCAGCGGCAATATTGGTGCTGCGGGACTTTAATAGGTTTTTAGAAGATATTTCTATTTCGAGAAAATTGCGGAATCTCTCCCGGGTGCTGCTGTCGCAGCCGAAAAATATAATTATAGTGGCGCCAGAAATAGAGATACCGACAGAACTATCGGAAGCGATCACTGTCCTGGAGTTTCCTCTCCCCACAAGCGACCAAATTAAATCAGAACTGGAACGCTTGTTGGGGGCGATCGCTCAAAGATTGACTGAGACAAATATAGATGAATTGGTGCGTTCCTGTCAGGGACTCTCGATTGAACGGATTCGCAGGGTACTGGCAAAGGCGATCGCCAATCACGGGGAATTGCGTCCGGAAGATGTAGAACTGATTCTAGCAGAAAAACGGCAGAAAATTCGCCAAACGCAAATATTAGATTTCTATCCGGCTAAAGAGGAGATTTCCGATATCGGCGGCTTAGATAACCTGAAAGACTGGTTGCTCAGGCGGGGAGGGGCTTTCTCGGAACAGGCCAGAAGCTATGGCCTCCCCCATCCGCGCGGCTTGCTACTGGTGGGAATTCAGGGAACTGGTAAATCTCTGACGGCTAAGGCGATCGCGCACCATTGGCACCTACCCCTATTGCGCCTGGATGTGGGGCGTCTCTTTGGGGGCTTGGTGGGTGAATCGGAATCTCGCACCAGACAGATGATTCAACTTGCTGAAGCCCTGGCCCCTTGCGTGCTGTGGATAGACGAAATTGATAAGGCATTTTCCGGCTTAGGGGGTAAAGGGGATGCGGGTACAGCTAACCGGGTCTTCGGCACCTTTATTACCTGGTTGGCGGAGAAAACTTCACCGGTGTTTGTCGTGGCTACGGCCAATGACATCCA
Source organism: Hormoscilla sp. (assembly GCA_051439505.1). Classification (GTDB taxonomy): domain Bacteria; phylum Cyanobacteriota; class Cyanobacteriia; order Cyanobacteriales; family Desertifilaceae; genus Hormoscilla. The sequence continues at coordinate 125,508 of JBFRWI010000228.1, forward strand.
AGCTTTGCCTCCGGAAATGCTACGCAAAGGTCGGTTTGATGAAATCTTTTTTGTGGGTTTGCCCAGCCAGACAGAACGCCATTCAATATTTACTGTCCATTTGTCCCGCCTGCGCCCCCACAACCTCAAGCACTACGATATGGAACGGTTAGCCTACGAAACTCCTGATTTTTCTGGAGCCGAGATCGAGCAGACGATCATTGAAGCCATGCACATAGGCTTTAGCCAGGACCGGGATTTTACTACAGATGATATCCTAGAAGCAGCTAGCCAAATTGTCCCCCTGGCTCGCACCGCTCAAGAACAGATCCAGTTCTTGCAAGACTGGGCGGCCTCTGGTAAAGCCCGCCTGGCTTCCCGACAAAGAAGTTTCAGCACCTCAATGGGCGAGTTGAAATATGATTCTTAAGGCTTTATCTTATATAACTCAATTCTTACTGGGGTTGGCGATCGCGTCCGCTCTAGTCGGAGCTGTTTCCCTAGAGAGCGCTCGCTTCTTCATGACTAAAATGACGGCACCCCCGCCTAAACCCATGTTCGCCAACGATGCTGATGGGAAAAAACAGGACAGCGGACTGCCTCCTGGAACCTATGAAGCCCGTGTCACCTGGCCCGAAGGTTTGATTCTGCGCGATCGGCCCAGCTATAACTCTCTTAGAATTGGTGGCATCGGATATCACGAACGGGTATTAGTTCTTGGAGTTAGCTCCGATAAAGTTTGGCAGCGAGTGCGGGTGTCCGATAGCTTCCAGGAAGGTTGGGTCAAAGGAGGTAACACGGAACGGACCAACTAGATTTATATCATTCAAACTGAATTGGGCCGCGATCGGCTCGGTGTAAGCTGAAAGGTAAAGAATTGTAACAAAATTGTCGCTCATTTGGTTCTGTGTTTGTCGAGATGGGTTATGATAGCAAGTACACATTGGCTGAGACTCCCTGCAAAAACTGATAAGCAATGTTATGGTACAGTTGAGGAGCTTGAGTCGATCGCAATTTGGCATCGGAGAAAAAATAAGGAGAATATTTGACAACTCACTATATACTGGTGAGAGATAAGCTCGACCGCCATGAGCGATCGCCCTCGGAAAGAAAACAATTCCTGATTTGATTAATGAAAACTCAGTACAAAT
>JBFRWI010000229.1:0-10487 GCA_051439505.1 Hormoscilla sp.
CTTTGATACAGATAAACCAGTGGGTGAGGGCATCAAATGCCGATGTTCCTCCACACTTAGGCAGGTGATGGAAAATATAGCGGTAGGGTTCCTCTGGCTGAGAAAATTGCATCCACCTGATTTTTGAGGCGCGGAGAATATGCTTTGCCTTTTTGGTAATTTTTTTTTCCATTCCTGCTATTTTTTTACTTTTGATCAATGGCATAAAAATCATACCTCATAAAAAACAACTGGGATTTTTTTTGACGATTGTCAGTCGGTAATTCCGTTAAACAACATTGACACGAACCACCATCATTGCTATAATTCATCCCAGCATACAGCACTTTTCAATAAGGTGATGTACAGTGAAAGCCTTGCTGTCACTGGGTTTCATCCCTGGATGCTGTACCTCATAATGAGAGAGAAATGCTATAGATGCCGAGTGCCATCATCGTTCTTAAAACCCGATGCTGGGTGTGGTCAACGGCGCTTCTGCTTCAATACCAGTGACTTGCGGGTCGCATTGCTGCAAGAACTCGATAATTGCCTCTGGAGTGATGCGGGTAGCATCTGGGGCTAAAGCGCCGCTAATCAGAGACTCCCCTGTAATTTCAAACATATAGCGCATTATCAAAATGCCGTCAGTTTGAGCATCTGCAACCCCATTACCATCCACATCCAGCATCGTGTCACGGGCGGAGTCCAGGTAGTTTGTAATCTCATCGATCGTCTTCGGGTTTGCGCCTGGGCCGATCGCGCTGCCAAATACATCCTCCATTACATCATGATCTATTGCTTCTAAATTTCCGAAGAATAGATAAAACATAATCAGGCGACCGTCAGTGAATGGATCTATTTCCCCGTTGTCGTCTATGTCCAGGCTACACCCATCTGCTGGTGGTTCTGAATCCCCCGAAAATTCGTAAGCCCCACTATCAACGCTCGCCCTACCGTTTCCATCTCCATCTATCGGACGTTCTGTCCCCAACTGATCGGTCGCCGGTGCCCCGCCATTCACCCCACCGTCAATTGCAGGACTTCCTGGAAGCAGCGGATGCACCAGGACGCCATTAATCTCTTGCAATTCATCCAACATGGGATCCGCCAGGGTAACCCCTGCCGTAACGAGAGTGTCTTCAACTAGAGGGCCTTCTGGATTTTCTGCCACATATTGAATATTCCCGCCACCATCCCTTAATTGATCTGTCGTATTTTGATTTCTCTTGATTCTATTGGAGGGCTCATCCGCCACATTATAGGCAACAATGCTATTAGTGAGAGTCACATTTGACCCACCACGTACAAATCCCCCACCCGCTAACCCTGCGTAATTATTTACAACGGTAGTATTGATTATCTCTATGTCAGTACTTCTGTTCAAAGTCAATCCACCGCCACTACCAAAATCGCCATCAACGGTAGAAGTTGCCCTGTTGCCTGAAAATGTACTGTTGCGGATGGTGGCTTCGCTCACATTTTCTGACACAAAGAATCCCCCACCCTGACCGCCTTCTGCCACATTGTTCGCAAAGGTTGTGTTAGATATCTCTCCTGTCCTTCCTCTGCTCAACATCAGACCACCACCATTTGATGACCCCATCGAATTTTGAATCACCCTGTTATTGATGATGGTATTGTTTTCCACTATTATTGTGTCACCCCCATAAGCCTCCAGGCGCATTGCCCCACCCTGTCCCGCAGCTATATTGTCCTCAAAGTGACTGTTGCTAATCCTAATTATCCCAGAAGTGCTGCCATCATATTTTGCTGAAGCGCCATCGGTGTAGATTGCACCTCCAAAACCTTGTTGTGTCCTAAAATCCTCTCCACCACCCGCGGTGGTGTCGTTCCCAATAAAGTCCGAGTTTTCTACTATCAGTTCTCCCAACAGGGTATTTATTGCACCCCCACCTATCCCATTATTATTTCTAAATGTGCTTCCCGTTACTGCCGTCGCGCTTTCACTTTTTACCGCGATCGCCCCACCGCCCCGTTCACTTTTTTCTGTTGCAGAATGGTTTGCTAACGATGTATTCTCCTCAAAGTGGGAATCGATTATCGTATTTATACTGCGAAAACCAGCAAATATTCCACCTCCGCCTTCCCCGTTGGCGAAGTTGTTCTTAAATGTCACCCTCTCTATTGTTAATATCGTTCCACTGTTTGTGCGCAGTCCTCCCCCCGATCCATCCTCATCTACCCCTGTTACTCGACCATCAGCGATCGTCAAATCCCGCAGGGTTAAATCTATCGATTTAAGTGACCAATTCGTCGCCTGAACGTCAATTACCCGAAAGCGCTCATTTCCGCTTATTGTTAGACCAGGCGCATCTACACCATCGATTATCAGGTCTTTGTCCAGAATTTCTAGTTGACCACTTGTGAGGGTTATGGTTCTATTTGCCAAGCTGCTGTCAAATATAATTGTCTCCCCATCCCTTGCCTGGGCGATCGCCTCCCTTAACGAGCCTGCACCTGAGTCATTAGTATTGGTCACCGTGATTACCGAACTTAACAGGCCACTGTAAGCTTCCCTTACCTCCGGTGTCAATGCCAAATCAGCTACAATTTCGCCAGTGCTATACTCTAAATTCCAGTCTCCACCTGCCCCAGCATTGCCTGTATCATCTTCAGAGGCAGCCATCATTGCTCCCGTTATTTCCCCCAGGCTATCGATCAACTCTTTCCCTCGATCGTCCCCTGCCACTTGACTGGCGTAAACCAGCATACAAGCTTCTGGACTCAGTGCCTCTGTCCACTGGGACAATTTACTTTCGTATCTTTCTATTGTCTTATTACTTAGGGCTCCATTCCCCAGCTGTATCTGACCTGGACTGCCGTCTGAAACTATATGAAGAGCATCTATTACTCCTGTTGAAGCTGCCGTGTTAATGATTGTGGTTATTTGTTCTATGCCATCGCTATCCCCTGTTAAAACATGCACCTCCACCCCCTCTTCTGCACCAGCTACCAGTTCTTCGTAGTTTTCTACACCGGAGTCAATAATTAGCAGGGTTTTCGATTCTTGATTATTTGCTGAGGTACTCATATGATTTGGGATTTTATATTTTGCCTTGCTTTACACCAGTCTTCCTAACTGCTAGCATCTCTTTGACATAGCTTTTATCATTCTACCTTGCATCTATCCAGAGCTGGCAACGGTGAATCTACCGTTACTTCAACGACTCTGGCGATCGAAAATAGTTGCCCAAAGTAGCCTCCTATAGGGGAGTAACCAATAAATTGGCCACATTATCCCCCCATGTCGCTTCATCAACAGCTTCCACTCTCCCCAGGGTTGGAGTGTCACATCTTGGAGAGCTAAACCCTTGGGTCGAGCTATTTTTTGTAATCCCTCTCCCAACTCCGGAGCAGTTCCTGGTTCTGGCTGAGGGTTTCTGGCACAGGTTCCCTGATAACCAGGAGCCACCCATACTGTACATCCTTGTTGTTTAGCCCGCAAGCCATAGTCCCAATCTCCGGCGTAATGAGTCAAAGCTGGATCTAAGTTTCCCACCACTTGCACCACTTCCCTGGGAATTAGCACAACGTTCCCACACATGGTATCGCAAGGTTTTGCCGTTTCACCCGGTGGGACGGGGCGACACTTCAAAGGAGGATACAAGCCGCCAAATTGGACATACCCGCCGTAAGTTAATTCGCCGGTCTCCGGATCTTGTGTAGACCCCGCTACTATAGCGTTGACATGACCTTGTGCCGCTAAATGCTCTCTTGTTGCCAGCAAGGCATTCAAAGCATCTGGGTAAAGCATTGTGTCGTCATTCAGCCAGAGGTAGTAGTCGTAGTCCGATTTTAATGCCTCTGCAAAGGCTAGGCGCATCCCTCCATTCCAAAACAGGTTGCCATCTCCTGGGATGATCTTCACCTGAGGATAGGCTTGACTCACCGCATCACCGGTTCCATCAGTACTTCCATCGTCCACCAGATAAACCATCAGGGAAAGCTCACCGAAAGGTTCTTGGTTAAAAAGCGCTGCTAAACTGGCCAATGTCTTGTCCTTGCGGTTATAGCAACTGATCAGGACTGCGATTGCTTGACTATTGTCGCTCATCTGGGATCTTGCCATTGAGGTTGCCTATGCACTATTATAGTAGTATTCTTCCAGATGGGAATGCCTCTACCTTGGCCTTCCCGGTATGCGCCGGTTGCCATCTGACAGAACTCCAGCATATACCAGTTCTGCTCAAGCATACATTACAAAATGTAATTAAAATTTTTACAGAGGATCCCAATTTTCCTTTGTCGTCAGTTACCTGTGACCGTTAGCCACTGGCTGCTGCTGATGATGGAGTTGCAACTAAGTGCCTAGAAACCTACACATCTCTCATATTTGAGGTCAACTTAAGTACATTATGAACTAATCAATGTAACCAAAGTATTACTGATTACCGGATTTTTACGCTTGGCAGTTGGAGTTATGTTGTGTGTATAGTCATAAATACAAAATTAATGAAGCTAATGCAGTGCAGGGAAAAACGACCATTTACTTCTCAATTATAAATGAAGTATGAATATCAACCCCCAGCCCAAGCAGTCAGTTCTTGAGCATAGGATTTTCATGAAGATCAAACCATTATAACTACGTCGTCGGTCGGCCCAAGAAGCAATGGAGATTGTTGGAGATTATGGGCTGAAAACCTTACTATAGGGCCTGTTTTCAGCGGGTGTGGTCAAAAGTAGTTGCGGCGGATCCCCCCCAAACCCCCCCTTGCAAAAGGGGGGGCAACCGGTGCGCCCCCCGCATCTTCGGGGGGTTTGGGGGGATCCGGCGACTGGGGTACGCGATGTTCGATCAACGGGTTTTGACCACACCCGTTTTCAGCTTGAATGTTGCCCCCCACGAAACGCTATATTCCAGAACACAAGCATTTTAGAAAACGGGAAAAAACCATGGAAGACTTTGGTATCATTATTGCCTGCTGCGATCGGGATTACTCATTGACGAAAGGCTGTTGCGCTTCGATCCGATATTTTATGGGGGATGTTCCGATTTGCTTGCTCGTGGACGGCACTTTTTCAGTCAGTTCTCTAGAAAATATTTATGGTGTTAAAGTGATCAATCATAATAATGTTAGTCATGAAGTATTGAGAAAAAGAAGTTTTGGCTGGGGAATTACCAAGATGATTTCATTTTGGTATAGTCCTTGGGAAACATTCCTGTTTCTGGATGCTGATACGATCCTGTGGGGTAATGTAGCAAAATTCGCAAATTTTCAGGAATATGATGCAATAATCGACAAGCCATGCTATGAATATTCAGATGAAAATATTTCCAAATATTTCTTTGACATTAAGAGTGTAGAAAAACATTTTCCAGATTTTAATTGGCAGGCGCATCGAGACCAGTTTTTTTGCACGGGAACATTTTTTGCGAGACGAGAGATGTTCAGTTTAGAAGAATATATAGAGATATTAGATTTTACCGAAAAACATCCCAACATATTTAAGTTGGGAGAAATGGGTTTTTTGAATTTTATGCTATTCAAAGCAGCAGATGAGGGTAGAATTCGTCTGGGACATGAAGATATGCAGGTTCTTGTTGCAGATTTTAGCAAAAATGAGCTAAAGCAGCGCTTTCCCATCACAGAAAGGGGTCCGGTTGTTCAGAATGAAGAGGCTGCTGTAATTCACTGGGCCGGTGCGAAGCGGCTGTTGTCAATGTATAGGACTTATACAGAACCAATGAATTTCTGTCGGCGGCAGTTTCTTCAGCAAGAGAAGGGATATACCGGTAAAATGGCAGATGTTTGGCTGGCAGGGGAGGATGTTTACAGCATGATTCTAAAATATAAGAAAAAAGTTCATAAAAAACTGAAAAAGTTCTCTAAAGTGATTGGGAAGTAAAGGAATTGGGGTCTCCTGGGTTTACCCATTCATAGCGCGTCCATTTTAACATTGTGGGTAACCCTACCTCCCATTTCCCCTTTACCATTTAAAATTTACCCTTTCACTAGGTACTGGTAGCTAGGTTGAGAGGATGGGGGCGCAAACAATGAAATGAAGGTAGTTAATAAAAAAGTTGGCTCGCGCCTCAAACCATACCTGCGATGGTTAATATGAGGTGGGACGATATTCTTCTTGCTCAAAGAGTTGAAGGATAACTGGCAGGAAGTGCTAGCGATCGCCCTAGGCAGGTGGGATGGTTCTGGGATCCATATCTGGTCTGGCTGGATCTGGGGTTTGATTTTGCGGGAATTCGAGAGATCCCTAACTCCAAACTCCAAACGAAGACTCCTTCCCTCGTGTTATTAGGCATAGAGATGAAAAGTAAATTCCAGTTTTCAATCATCGTGTTGTTGCTGCTGGGAGTATTTTTTAGATTCATCAATATTGACGGAAAAATTTACTGGCTAGATGAGACATTTACCTCCCTACGAGTTTCTGGCTATACAGCAACGGAATTGGTTGAAATCATCCCCAAATATCAGGTACTGACGGTTGAAGAGCTACAAAAGTATTACCATCCGAGTCCTGAACGAGACTTTACAGACGTTGCCAAGGCTTTAGCGGGAAATGCCGAACATGCGCCTCTATATTTCGTGATGGTGCGATTTTGGCGAGAATGGTTTGGTAGTTCAGTAGCAGCAACTCGCAGTTTATCAGCCGTGATTAGCTTGCTGACATTACCTTGCATATACTGGCTATGTATAGAACTATTTGAATCATCCTTAACTGGATGGGTGGCAGTTGGGTTATTAGCGATTTCACCTTTTCAGGTTCTCTACGCTCAAGAAGCACGGCAATATAGCCTGTATATCGTCGTGACTCTGCTATCAAGTGCTGCCCTACTGAGATCCTTACGCCTGCAAAAACAATCAACAGACCTCAAATCTCGCATCAAGAACTGGGGGTTGTATGCAGTTACCCTAGCTTTTGGTTTCTATACTCATCTGCTGTTTGCTTTAGTGGCTATGGCCCATGTAGTATATGTATTATATATGGAAGGCAAGCGCTTTAGTCAAACCATCAAAGCTTATTTTCTAGCTTCTTTAGTTGGAGTGCTAGCCTTTGTCCCCTGGATTATGGTAATTATTGTTAACTTGAAAAAAGTTATATATGCGACTAGCTGGCAAAATCAACCCCAAAGACCCCCGTTAACTCTTTATGTAAAAAGTTGGTTAGGTAATATCACTCGTCAGTTTGTTGATTTTGGCTTAAGCTCGGACAATTCATCTCTAGCAGTAAAAGCATTTATACCCATAATTATAATTATTGTGCTCCTGTTTATATATGCAGTGTATTTTGCATATAAATATAGCCCAAAACGAATCTTTCTATTTTTAGTGACCTTAAGCGTGGTTCCCTGGTTAGTGCTGGCATTGCCAGATTTAATTTCTGGTTCAACTCGTTCTAACGTGCAACGGTATATCATACCCTGTTTTTTGGGAATTCAGCTAGCGGTGGCTTACTTGCTGGCAACTTGCAGTGCTAACAGGCATAGGTCATGGTTGCCGAAAGTGATGATGGTGACCTTGTTCTCCCTGGGGATTATTTCCTGTAGTATGAGCGCTCAGGCAGAGACTTGGTGGAATAAGCGATCGGACTCTAATGTCCTGGAAGTGGCGCCCATCATTAACCAAAGTAGCCATCCGCTAGTGATTACCAAGGCTAAAGGGGGAATGCGGATAGCGCCTCTAAGTTATCGACTAGACCCTGATGTTAATATTTTATTGATTCAATCAAGTTTACCGGACATCCCAGAGGGTTTCAGGGAAGTCTTTTTGTATGCTCCAGGGCCAACCTTAATATCTGAAATTGAGCAGCAGTACAATTTTGTGCCAGTCAGCAAGAGTGAAAACCCCAGGACAGGGTTAGCATGGCTGTGGAAACTGGAAAGATAATAAATTAGGTATGAACGCCCCCCTCAAGCTCACGGTCAAGCGCCTCAAACCATACCTGCGGTGGGTAATATTAGGTGGGACGATATTCTTCTTGGCCAAAGCGTTGAAGGATAACTGGCAGGAAGTGCTGACGATCGCCCTAGGCAGGTGGGGATGGTTCTGGGAGGCGATCGCCCTTAGTGTAACCCTGTTGGCCCATATCTGGTCTGGCTGGATCTGGGGTTTGATTTTGCGGGAATTCGATCAACCAGTAGGAAATCTCTGGAGCATCAGAGTTTACCTGATCACTAACATTGCCAAATATTTGCCAGGAAACCTTTGGCATTTCTATGGTAGAATCAGGGCAGCCATAGGGGTAGGGGTGCCGGTGACAGTAGCGACCTTAAGTACGTTAATGGAACCCCTGCTGATGGCAGCAGCAGCCCTGATAGTTGCCTCGATCGCCAGTCCCCAAACCCAGGGAATCCTACCATTACCGATTATAACAATGGTTACGATCGGGGTTCATCCGAGAGTATTAAACCCAGTACTGAAGCAGTTGGCTTCATGGAAAGACAAAGGAAAACCGCAAGTCAAGGCTGCCAGCGTTAGCAAAAGGATCCAGTTGCAGCGCTACCCCTGGCGACCCCTGCTGGGAGAAATGGGCTTTCTCGGACTCCGAGGGATGGGGTTTTTATTCGCTATGTATGGTTTACATCCGATCGCTCCTGGACAAATTCCCCTCCTCATGAGTGCATTTAGTTTAGCATGGCTGCTAGGTCTGGTGCTCCCAGGAGCACCGGGAGGAATTGGCATATTTGAAGCAACAGCGATCGCCCTACTGGAGGGAGAGTTTTCCCCAGCCATTATCCTGAGTGGGGTAGCCCTGTATCGTGTTATCAGTATTCTGGCAGAAATTGGCGGTGCTCTTTTAGCGTGGTGGCATAAACCTGGAAGTGCTGGAGACCCATTAGGGAACTCCAAGTAAATAATCATCCAAAATTATCCAGTGGTCTAGATACACCGGTTGCTGCTGCGCTCGAAATTGGGTACTTGATTTTTGGGAACTCCCTTAGCTTAAAATCAGATCGATCGGTCAACGGTATAGCTCATTGTTTCCCCAACAAACCCAGGAAGCCCCTATTATCACCCCTGTCCAACCGGAAGTCTCAGTTGTAGTACCGGTCTACAATGAGTCAGAAAGTTTGCCCCACCTGATAGAGGCGATCGCCAATACCCTAACAGAAACACAGATACTTTACGAAATCATCTGTGTAGATGACGGCTCCACAGATGGGTCAAGCACATTACTTACCCAATTAGCACAGAAGATCCCAAACCTCAAAGGCATCCTGCTACGCCGTAACTACGGTCAAACTGCCGCAATGGCCGCTGGATTTAAATATGCCCAAGGCAAAGTCATTGTCTCCTTAGATGCTGACTTACAGAATGACCCAGATGATATTCCCCTGCTTCTGGACAAGTTGGCAGAGGGGTATGACCTAGTCAGCGGTTGGCGCAAGAACCGGCAGGATGCGGCCCTGACTCGCCTGCTTCCTTCCCAAATTGCCAACTGGTTGATCGGGAAAGTTACAGGAGTAAAGATCCACGACTACGGTTGTTCCCTGAAAGCTTACCGGTCGGAACTGGTAGCGGATATGAATCTTTATGGGGAGTTGCACAGATTTTTACCGGCTCTGGCATTTATTGAAGGCGCGAGAATTGCCGAGTTGCCGGTCCGTCACCACGCCCGTCGCTATGGTCGCAGTAAGTACGGCTTAGGACGGACCTTCCGGGTGTTGATGGATTTATTGACCATTTGGTTCATCAAAAAATTCCTCACCCGCCCCATGCATATCTTTGGCTCGATGGGTTTACTCTCGATTCTGTTGGGAGTGGCCCTAGGGGTATATCTGACGGTGCTCAAGCTAGCATTGGGAGAGGACATCGGCGGCAGACCACTGCTGATTCTAGCGGTAGTGCTCCTAGTGACCGGCGTGCAGTTGTTTTGCTTCGGTCTGTTGGGGGAACTGTTGATGCGGACTTACCACGAATCTCAGGACAGACCTATCTATAGAGTGAGAGCAGTGGTTGGGCAAAATTTCGGTGAGTGACCAGTGGCCCCTTGAAGATCTGAACTTTTCGATGGGTGTGGGCTTTTACTGCGAACGCCGGTCACTTATATGGCCTGGGCTAAGGATATTTGTCTATATTTGTCAGGTAGCAAATAGAAGTTATGTATTCCGACAATGAGGGTGAGGAACTGGTCCGAGTCTAGACCACGCGGGGGCTCCGAAGATTTCTGCCCGCAGGGAAAATAGGTAAAAATGCCATTGTCAAGAATGAATTCAACCTGGTAGAGTAATAGATATAAGCAAAAAACCCAGGCCATCGGATAGTTTAAAGATTTGATGAAGTATTGCTCAAGTAGTAGACAGTCAGGGAGCACCTAGGTTAGAAATAGATATAGCAGGAGTAGCGAAGTTTAATTTTAGGCGCATTAACGCGCTACAAATATTAGCAGCAGACCGAAAAACAGCATCAAAGAGTAGAATCATTACAATAGAGTCAGAAGGTTATCAAGGAGAAAACCATGAATTTTCTGCAAAAACTCACAACGATTACAACGGTGACGACGATCGCCACCCTCACAGCAGGTACAGC
>JBFRWI010000230.1:0-31341 GCA_051439505.1 Hormoscilla sp.
GTATTTTCTGGACGCAGAGTAATCGATCGCCCTTTTCTATCGGGGAAGCTATACATTTCCTTCCCGACCACATCCGTCGCTTCTCCGATACCCCGTGCGAATAGTTCCGTCTGCTCGAAAATCGGCGTGCGGATTTCCCGATAGGCCGATCGATCGAGAATTTCTCGTGCCCTTGCTTCTACCAGCTGCCAATAGCCTACCTCATCCGGTAGAATATCCCTGGTTCCCCGTAACGCTTGTATTTCTCCCATTATTCCGCTGGCCTTACTTCCCAGGCACCATAGCGCTCGCTATAGTATGCCAGAATTTGCTCCACTTCTACCTTACTCTTCCGGTCAGCTTGGGGAGCATATTCAATCGACAAGCCCCCCACTTGAGATTCGCTATAATCAAATTTTCTCGACTGCTGCCCGATTTCGCCGGCATACACCCCCTTTACTTGCCGCAAGTAAGCGGCTACTTCCCGGTATACTGCCAATGGCATCGAAGGGCAGCCCATCTCTATTCTCTGTTTGCTCACCTGACTTATGTTACCACCTCCTCACCAGTTGATTGAGAGTGTGGTCAAAACCCGTCGATCTCCCATCGGTCGCCGGATCCCCCCAAACCCCCCTTAAAAAGGGGGGCAAATTAGCCCCCCCTTTTTAAGGGGGGGTTTGGGGGGGATCCGCTGTGCAACTACTTTTGACCACACCAGTCGCTCTCGGTTGTATGCTACAGCAATTTACCTCATCAATGCATACTTTACCCCATTTCATTGCCCATCGCACCAGCTCCACCCGGTTTCCCGTCGCTGTCTTCGTCAAAATATTGCTGACATGATTATCTACAGTGCGTTTGCTAATTTCCAATCTTTCGGCAACGTCCTGATTGGTCAAGCCCGCTGCCACCAGTTCGAGCACTTGCAGTTCTCTTTGTGAGAGAGACACTGGTTTTTTCCTGCCACCAGCCATATTACTTCTCATCCGGTGTATATCTACCTATCTGACATTCTATAGGCAATTATATTTAATTGGATCTGTTTTTGGCAGTTGTTGTCCAATTTGGCCAATTACACGAGCGGACTTTGGCCGGGGCGGGCCAGATTGCAATTGGGTTCAGATCCTGTCAATGGGGATCGCCACATCAATCGGGTCCGGGTGCAAGAGATAATGTAGATACATAATATCAGGCTAGGCTATGCTATGCAAGTTGAAAACCCACCCATTCAGATCGCTCCGACGTCGCGCACTGCGTATTCGATCTCATTACAAGCTGCCATTGACCCTCATCCCCTGACGGTGGCCCCATCCACTCCGGTAGTAGAGGCGATCGCCCTGATGAGTCAGTCAGCTAGCAGCTGCCGATTACCTCATTTAGTTCATCCTGGGCTGCACGAACCGCGACCTAGTTGCGTGTTGGTGCTGTCGGGGACCGACCTCGTAGGGTTGTTAACCGAACGGGATATTGTCAGATTTGCTGCTAGCGGGATGAACTTACAAGGGATCGCTGTGGCCGATGTGATGACGCCCAACTTGATTACCCTGAGAGAATCTGATTTTACCGATATTTTCACCGTACTGAATCTGTTTCGTCAGCATCGGATTCGCCACTTACCCATACTAGACGATCGCTCCCGTGTCCTGGGGATTGTTACACCCAATCGCATTCGCCAACTGCTACAACCAGTTTACCTGCTGGAGTGGCGACGGGTAGAGGAGGTGATGACAATAGATGTCATCCGGGCTACAGGAGACGCCTCGTTACAAAAGTTAGCAAAACTGATGGATAAGTATCGGGTCAGTTGTGTAGTTATCGTGGAAGAAAATACTGACAATATAATTATTCCCGTCGGCATCATTACACAGAGAGATATTGTCCAATTTCAGGCTCTGGAGCTGGATTTTCTCAAGGTCAGGGCGCTTGAGGTGATGAGTTCGCCGCTATTTTGTTTAAACCCTGCCGATTCTTTATGGACAGCCCACCAACAGATGCTGAGCAGGCGGGTGCGGCGCTTGGTGGTGTGTGACTCCCGAGGAGCGATCGCAGGAATTGTCACTCAGACTAGCTTGCTGCTCGCCCTGGATCCTACTCAAATGTATAGCACGATCGAGGTATTGCAGCAAGAAGTTCGCCAACTCCAGGCGGAAAAAGTTGAACTCTTGGAAAACCGGAATCTGGAACTGGAAAAACAATTGCAGGGGGGCAGGGCCTTGCTGGAAACCCAGGCTGAGTTCGATCGCCTCTTACATACGATAGCTCAGAAGATTCGTCAATCTCTGAATAAGGAGTCAACTCTCAACACCACGGCAGTAGAGGTGCGGCAGTTGTTGGGGACCTCACGGGTATTGATTTATCGTTTCGATCCCAACTGGAGTGGAACTGTAGTGGTGGAGTCAGTAGATGAGCGATTTTCTTCCATGCTAGGGCAAGAAGTCCACGACCCCTGTTTTGCTAAAATCTGGGTCGAACCCTACAAAAACGGTCGCATCCAAGCCACGCCGGATATCTACAGCGCAGGACTGACTAAGTGTCACGTTGACTTCCTAGCTCAGTTTCAGGTAAAAGCCAACTTAGTAGTCCCCATCTTACAAGGAGAAAACCTCTGGGGATTGCTAGTTGCCCAGCAATGCGATGCCCCACGACAGTGGCAGCCTGTAGAAATTGAGTTTCTACAGAAATTGGCAACCCAAGCGGCCATTGCCATCAAGCAGGCGGAACTTTACCAGCAAGCCCAAACAGAAATTATTCAGCGCCAGCGCATAGAGGAGTCCTTGCAGCGAGAGCGCGACTTTGCAGCTGCTGTCCTGGATACGGTTGGCTCTTTAGTGGTGGCGATCGATCGACAGGGACGAATTGTCCGTTTTAATAAAGCCTGTCAGGAAATCACCCTCTATGAGTTCGAGGAGGTCAAGGATAAATACTTTTGGGATTTGTTCTTAATTCCCGAGGATATGGAGCCAGTTAAAGCAGTCTTCCAACAACTGCTTGCAGGTCATTTTCCCCAACAGCAAGAAAACTATTGCTTAACCAAAGAGGGATCGCGCCGACTGATTGCTTGGTCTTACACCGCCTTGCTCGATCGCGCTGGTGCCGTTGAATATGCGATCGCCACTGGCACGGATATTACCGATCGCTTCCAGGCGGAGTTGGAGCTGTTAAAACTGAATCAGGAACTGGAAGACAGGGTGCAGCAGCGCACAACTGACTTAATGAATCTCAATCAGGAATTATTGCACGAGATTGCCATTCGCCAGCAAGCGGAAGCCGCCCTGCGCGCCAGCGAGGAACGATTCCGCGCTATCTTCGAGCAGGCTGCCGTTGGCATGGTCGAAGCTGCTTTAGATGGTAGGTTTGGACGGGTTAATCAAAAGTTCTGTGACATTGTTGGTTATTCGGCAGCCGAACTGCTGAGGAAAACTTTTTTAGAAATTACCTACCCTGATGACATCGGGCCCGATAAGCAGTATGTCGAGCAGTTGTTGGCCGGGAAAATGAAAACTTTCTCGATGGAAAAGCGTTATATTCGCCCAGATGGGAAGATCGTCTGGGTGAATCTCACGGGCTCCCTGGTGCGCAAACCTTCTGGAGAGCCTGACTACTTCATTGCTGTGGTTGAAGATATTAACTATCGCAAAGATGCCGAGTCAAAGTTGCGGCATAAATCTGACGCCTTAGCCAATTTTAGTACCAATCTGAAAAAACTGCATCGGCTCAATACAACTACTTATCAAGATTTGGCCGATTTATTTGCTGATTATCTGCAAACAGGATGTGAAATATTCGGACTGCCTACGGGCATAATTACTGAAATGGATGGGCGATCGTACCTGCTACGTCACGTTGAATCTGATTGGCAATTCCTAGAAACAGAAGGCAAGGGATCGTTAACAGATCGGGAGCTATGTAGATCTGCGCACCGCAAGGAAAATACATTTTCCTTTTATCTGAGCGCGCCCATATCTGTCAATAGCAAGAAATACGGAAAATTAATTTTTTACTCGATGGAAGTCGCGAGCAGAGAAATTGAGTCCTACGAACGGGAAATTCTGGACTTGATGGCCCAAAGTATTGGCAGGTTCATAGCTGCTCGTCAAATGGAAATAGAGCGGGAGCAAGCAACGGCGGCCCTGCGGGAGAGTCAGCGCTTGATTCAACGCATTGCCGAGTCAACTCCGAATATTTTATATTTGTACGATCCGATTGAGGAGGCTAATGTCTATGTCAATGGGGGCATCACCGAGATCCTGGGCTATACTCCAGAAGAAGTGCAAAAAATGGGTAGCCAGCTGCTGCATAATCTGATGCACCCCGATGATTTGGCTAAACTCCCCGAACATATGCAAAGGTTTGCAACCGTCTCAGATGACGAGATTCTAGAAATAGAGTACCGGATGAGAGATGCTTCCGGTGAATGGCGCTGGTTACACAGTCGGGAGACAATATTTACCAAAACTGGAGAAAATCAGCCTCAGCAGATCCTGGGCACGGCTACGGATATTACCGATCGCAAGCGAGCAGCGGAGCAGTTGCAGCAGGCAAATGAGCAACTGACTAGCAAGGTGCAGGAACTGGAACAACATAACCAAGAGATGGCTTTGCTTGGGGATCTCAATGAGTTTATGCAAGCCTGCATGACGGTCGAAGAAGCTTACGAGGCGATCGCCACTCTGATTGTACCCCTATTCCCGGGCTGTGGGGGAGGGCTGTTTATGATTAATTCTTCAAACAACTTGGTGGAGGCGGTTGCTGAGTGGGGAACTCTTGAGAACAGTTCTACTATGTTTCTGCCTAATGAATGTTGGGGACTGCGGCGCGGTCGGGTGCATTTTGTCGAACAGCAGCGTCCGGGTTTGTTCTGCAAGCATGTCCGGAATACTGCCAAAGGGCATGCTGAGGCGACGAGGGCAAACTCTATGCCGACGGAGTCTCTCTGCGTGCCGATGATGGCCCAGGGAGAAACTTTGGGACTGCTTTATTTGAGCGCTCAAGATCCGCAGGTATTGACGGCAGCTAAACGGCAATTGGCCCAGACGGTTTCCGAACATATTGGTCTGGCCTTGGCGAATTTACAATTGCGGGAAACTCTTCAGCAACAGAGTATTCGCGACCCCCTCACTGGTCTATTTAATCGACGTTATATGGAAGAGTCCCTGGAACGGGAGTTGCGACGGTGCGATCGCAACAAGCAACCCCTGAGTATCATTATGTTGGACGTTGACCATTTCAAGCATTTCAACGATACTTTTGGTCACGAGGCCGGGGATGCGGTTCTGCGAGAGTTGGGCCTGTTTTTGCAACAAAATATCCGTGACTCCGATATTGCCTGTCGCTACGGGGGTGAGGAGTTGATGTTGATTCTGCCAGAAGCATCATTACATGATACCGAGCAACGAGCTGAGCAGCTCCGGGAAGGAATTAAGCGGCTGCGCGTACAACATCGCCGTCAGCAACTGGGCGTTGTGACGGTATCTTTGGGAGTGGCTTGTTTTCCCAAACATGGCCCCACAGGAAAGGCGGCGATCCGAGCTGCTGATGCAGCGCTTTATCAGGCTAAAAAAGCAGGGCGCGATCGGGTGGTCACGGCAAGTGATACTTTGACCCTATAGCTGCTAAGAAGTAATTATAATCGAGCGAAATAGTGTTATGACAAATCCCCGTGTTTTGTGTTTGGGTGAAATGTTATTCGATCTGTTAGCAGATCGACTCGGACTGCCCCGAGAACAGCTGCAGTCTTGGACTGCTTATCCGGGAGGGGCACCAGCTAATGTGGCCTGTGCCTTGGTGAAGTTGGGGACATCAGCTGGGTTTATTGGTTCTGTAGGCGCGGACGAACCGGGAAATTCTCTGGTGCAGTTGTTGCAGGATGTGGGAGTGGATGTTACGGGAGTGCAGCGCCATCCGACAGCACCCACCCGCCAGGTTTATGTGCTGCGTGATGCTAAGGGCGATCGCACTTTTGCCGGGTTTGGGGACATTCCGACTACAGATTTTGCCGATGCTTATTTACAAGCGGATAAGATTCCTGTATCTTTATTTGCTGATGCTGATTTTCTGGTATTAGGGACTCTGGAACTTGCCTATCGGGAAACGCGGGTAGCCATTGAGAAAGCAATTGGGCTAGCAGAACAGTACGATGTTAAGATTATGTTAGATGTAAATTGGCGTCCCGTGTTTTGGTCTCACCCTGAAGATGCCCAACGGCGGATCCAAGCATTGTTAAAGAAAGTTGATTTCCTGAAAGTCTCTGATGAAGAAGCGGACTTCCTGTTTGGCACCCAGGATGCGGGGGCGATTAAATATCAGCTTGATGCGGTTGAGGGCGTTGTGGTGACGGCGGGCGATCGGGAGGTGTCCTACTGTCTGGGAGGAAATGAAGGGAAGCTATCTGCTTTCTCGGTGGATGTTCGAGATACGACGGGGGCGGGAGATGGCTTTATGGCTGGTTTTATTCATCAGCTTTGTCTCCGGGGCATTCAATGCTTGAAGGACTCCCAGACTGCTGCCGATATAATTACCTATGCCTGTGCTGTGGGGGCCTTGACTGCCATGAAACCTGGGGCGATCGCATCTCAGCCCACCGCTGCGGAAGTAGAAGCTTTTCTGGCTAATTATGTTAGTCTGAGATCTGGCACCATTCTAAATTAGTCTCCTGGCCCGCCGGGGGTTAAAACCCCCGGCTAACAGCTAAAGCCCGCCGGGGGTTAAAACCCCCGGCTAACAGCTAAAGTGGGTTAAAACCCACTGTCCGCATTGTCGATAATTTGATAAAATTATTAAATTAGAAGGGAGAAACAGGGTTTCTACGCTCTGCGATCGCGTTCGATATTCTAGCTGCGACCAGAAACCCGGTTTCTTGACTGACTAGAGTTGGGCGATCGGCTCTAACATCTGCTATACTAATCTTAACTTTGCTAGTTTTGGTCTGATAATGACCGGTTCACTGTTACCAGAGGTGAGACAATGCAACTGGAACTGAATCAATTGATTATACCACCAGGTCAGGAATTGTTGCTGAAAAATATCACCTGGCCGATGTTTGAGAATATTTTAGATGAGTTGGGCGAAACTCGTGCAGCTCGCTTGTCCTATAGTAAAGGAATGTTGTCGATCGTGACCCCCCTGCCAGAACATGAAGATGATAAAGGAATTATCGGAGACTTTGTCAAGGCCCTTCTGGAAGAACTGGATATTGAATTTCGGGATCTGGGTTCTACCACCTTCAAAAAGGAAAACATGGCCCAGGCGGTAGAAGCGGACGTATGTTTCTATATCGAGAACGAAGCCCAGATCAGAGGGAAGAAGCGGATAGACTTAAATGTAGATCCTCCTCCCGACTTGGCAATTGAAATTGACATCACCTCCCGCACTAGGTTTGATAATTACGAAGGGTTAAGAGTGCCGGAAATATGGCGATATAACGGACGCAAGCTGGAGATAAATGTGCTGCAAGGATCTGAGTATATTGAGTCGGAAGTTAGCCCCCATTTTCCCGGTCTCCCGATAGTTGAGGTGATGCATCAGTATCTGGAACAAAGTAAAGTAGTGGGCAGGAATGCTACAATGAAAGCATTCCGCAATTGGCTGAGAGAACAACTAAACAGGAAAGATGGCAACTGAGATAGAACGGAAATTTTTAGTCAAGGGGGATGAGTGGCGATCGCTCGCTAAGGGTGTCGTCTATCGCCAAGGTTACATTGCTACCCAAAATGGCTGCACTGTCAGGGTGCGTCTGGTAGGAGATCGGGGTTACTTGACCCTGAAAAGTCCAACGGTGGGAATTTCCAGGACAGAGTACGAGTATAATATTCCAGCAGAAGATGCGAGGGAAATGCTGGAGAACCTGTGCGATCGGCCCCAAATAGAAAAAACCAGATACAAGATTCCCAGAGATGGTGTAATCTGGGAAGTAGACGAGTTTGCCGGGGAAAATCAAGGATTAATTATGGCAGAAGTGGAACTGACTGAGGAAAATCAGATCGTCGAACTGCCTGACTGGATAGGGAAAGAAGTTTCGGGCGATCGGCGATACTTTAACTCTTATTTAGCCCAGCATCCCTTCAGCAAGTGGTCGGAAGAGTGAAAACCGATAGACAATCTCCAGTATGACAGGCGGTCTTTTGAAAAAGATGGCGGATTGAGTCAAAATCAAAGAGCAAAGAAAATAATTCATAGATCGATCTCATGCTGGACTTATATCTAATCGCATCAGTGGGATTTCTGGGGAGTTTCGGTCACTGTGCGGGCATGTGCGGCCCCCTGACAGTGGCCTTTTCCCTATCCCAGCAGAAGCAAGCATCTGCCAACAAGTGGCAACCTTTCTATTTTCACGCCATGCTCAATCTGGGACGGATTCTCAGCTATGCTATGGTGGGTGCCGCGATCGGGGCTGTGGGTTCGGTTCTGATTGCAGGTGGTGCTTTGGCAGGGGTTGATAGTACCATGCGTCAGGGTTTCGCTATGGTTACGGGTTTGATGTTAATTTGGTTTGGCCTAGTTCAGATAAAGCCCGGTTTTCTTCCTCGTCTGCCCCTATTACATCCTCTCCTACAAGGGAATTGGCACGATCGCCTGAATGCTGCCATGATGAAACTATCAGCTAATTCCCACTGGTGGACCCCGATCGCCCTGGGGATGGTGTGGGGTTTAATACCCTGCGGGTTCCTGTATGCGGCCCAGATTAAAGCTGCCGAAACCGGTAGCATGGTGATGGGCGCGGGGACGATGCTGGCCTTTGGGTTGGGGACTTTCCCAATGATGCTGACAGTAGGACTGTCCGCTTCTAAGTTGAGTGCTTGGAGGCGATCGCAACTCTATCGTATCGGCGGTTGGGTAACTCTGCTCATCGGTTGTCTCACCCTGCTGCGGACGGGTGCTATGCACATGCATCATCACATGCATCACTCCTTAATTAGTTTAATTTTCAGCCCGATCGGTACTTGAAGCGCAAATGTCGGTTGGGTCACACTGGCGATCGACCCAACCTCATGCCATCCCATGTAGATTTGCGATCTACTATAATAGAGAAGTTAATGTCTGCCAAATTAGCCGTTCCCTTACAGATTGACAAACGCAATCATCATGGAATTTTTGTCTGACACAGTAGTGCTGTCGCGCCTGCAATTCGCGCTGACCAGCATGTTTCACATGCTCTGGCCCGTGCTGACCATCGGCATGGCCAACTATCTAATTATAGTGGAAGCCTTGTGGCTGAAAACCCGTAACCCCGATTACTATTACCAGGCCCGGTTTTGGTCGAAACTATACCTGCTGAATTTCGGCATTGGCGTCGCTACGGGGGTGCCGATGGAATTTCAGTTCGGGACGAATTGGGGACCGTTTTCCACCGCTGTCGGGGACTTTTTCGGCAGCGTGTTGGGGTTTGAAGCAACCATGGCATTTATGCTAGAAGCCGGTTTTTTAGGTATTATGCTGTTCGGCTGGAATCGCGTGCCTCCAGTTATGCATTTTATCGCCACGATTTTTGTTGCCATTGGTGCCAGTCTATCAGCTTTCTGGATTGTATCTGCTAATTCCTGGATGCAAACCCCTGCGGGAGGAGAAATGATAGATGGTAAATTTGTCGTTCGGGATTTCTTTCAGGCAATTTTCAATCCCTCAATGCTGGACAGCGTCTTCCACATGTACTTTGCCACAGTGGAGACGGCGCTGTTTGTAATTGGTGGTATCAGCGCCTGGTACTTGCTGGGGGGAAAGCATCGCCCTTTCTTTGCGAGATCCCTCAAAATTGTCATCGCCACGGCTTTGATAGTCGCGCCTTTGCAAATCTTAATCGGACATTTAAGCACCGAACAAGTATATCACAATCAGCCGAGCAAATTTGCGGCAATGGAAGCCCAGTGGGAAACAGTCCCCGCCGGAGAATCTGCCCCTTGGGCGTTGGTGGCTTTGCCTAATAAAGAAGCCCAAGCTAATGATTTCGCCCTGGAAATTCCCAATGGTTTGGGTTACCTGTTAGCATTAAAAAAAGAACTGCAAGAACCGGTATTGGGATTGAAAGCATGGAAAGCCGAAGACCGACCCGGTCAATTGAGCTTGGTGTTCTATTCCTTCCGGGTCATGGTGGCTGCGGGGATGTTTTTCATGGGGTTAATGGGCTGGAGTGTGGTAGAATGGCTGCGGGGGAAACTTACCTTGCAAAATATTAGCCAACAACGCTGGTTGATGCGGGCCTGGGTATTAGCTGCGCCCCTGGGATATATTGCCGTGGAAGCGGGCTGGATCGTGCGGGAAGTGGGGCGACAACCCTGGGTTCTCTACGGAGAGATCCGCATTAGCGATGCCGCTACCAATCTGCCGGCAAGTAACGTTCTTACCTCCTTAATTGCCTTCAGCGCCGTCTATAGCATTTTGTTCGTTTCTGCTTTATATTTCGGTCGGCGCATTTTACTGGAAGGACCGAATTTAGAACTGCAAATTCCGGGTACGGTCAAGGAGGAAACAATTAATGTATCTCCTGGAGAACATCAGCCCGATCGGCGTCCCGCAGAAGTCCAGCAATAGTAGGAGGTTGTATGGAAACTATAGAAGATTTACTGCCCCAGGTTTGGTTTCTAATTTTAGGACTTTTCCTCTTGCTGTACGTAGTGCTAGACGGTTTCGATCTGGGAGTTGGCATCCTATCCCTGACCAGTTCTTCAGAAGAACGGCGCGGCATTTTGATGACCAGTCTCAGCAATGTCTGGGATGCCAACGAAACTTGGTTGCTAATCATGGGAGGGGGATTATTTGGTGCCTTTCCCCTCGCCTACAGCACCCTGCTGCATGCCCTGTACATTCCGATTTTCATCATGATCTTCGGACTGATTTTTCGGGCCGTAGCCTTTGAATTTCGCGAACATGCCAGAAGAAAAATATTTTGGAATTTAGCCTTTGGCATCGGCTCTTTTGTGGCCGCACTCGGTCAAGGGTTTGCCCTAGGGGCGGTGCTGGAAGGCGTGGCAGTCGATCGCGCGGGTTTGTTTATCGGCACGACATGGGACTGGTTTAGCTGGCAGACTATGTTGGTAGCTTTGACCTTAATTCAAGGCTACGTCCTGATCGGTTCGACCTATCTGATTATCAAAACTTCCGGGGAGTTGCAAGCAACCCATTACCGCACTGCTAAAATTGCGGCTTGGACTACCCTGGTAGGGGCGATCGGGATTACAATTACCACGCCATTGTTTTACCAATATGCGCGGGCCCGTTTGTTCGAGCCCCCCCTGGTCTATATCTTTGCCGCCATACCTCTGTTAGGCATTTTGTGCATCTGGCAACTGCTGAGAAGTCTCAACCGCAAACAAGAAAATTTACCTTTCATCTGGACGGTTGCCATCTTCTTGCTAACATTTGTGGGGTTAGTATTGGTTATTTTTCCCTACATCATCCCCACCCAGATTACCATCTATGAAGCAGCAGCAGCCCCCAGTTCCTTGGTGTTCATGCTGATTTTCATGGGCGCACTCATCCCGATCATGCTGTTCTACAACATCTATCAATATGTTGTGTTCCGAGGCAAGGTGACTAGCAGTCACTAGGTCGAATAGTTTGTCGGGTAGATGAGTTGGCAGGCAAAATGCCTGCCGCTGGGCCCGGTCTTCAAGCCATAATTACTGCCCGTTCGGGACAAATTGGTCGATATATCTGGCTAGAAAATGGACGAAAATATTGAGGCCACTGGGCGGTCATGTGGCACAATAAACGAAATTGCAGTGGTGTCTGCTTGGAGTTGACGCGATCGACATGAATCTTTACCAGTTCTGGCTGCTGCTGGATAATTTCTAAGCTATCATCATCCAATAGATAGGGCGGACAATACCCCACCAGAAACTTATCCTCAGTACGTAGAACCAAGGCATGGCGAGAGTAAATATTTTGCAAATCCTGAAGCATATATAACTGTTCCCCCTCTTGTAGGCGATTAATCCGTTCTATTAGATAGTCGGGCAGTTGTCCCAGTCCCCGGGCAAAAAAATGCATGTGGTAATGTCCATTGGCGT
The DNA here is from genome assembly GCA_051439505.1 of Hormoscilla sp. Classification (GTDB taxonomy): domain Bacteria; phylum Cyanobacteriota; class Cyanobacteriia; order Cyanobacteriales; family Desertifilaceae; genus Hormoscilla. Next base: position 11,982 of record JBFRWI010000230.1, read on the forward strand.
CGGTTTCTGGTAAGGGAAAGACTTCAAATTTGTCCGTTACTCGTTGACCGCCACTACGACTCAGTAAAGCAATTGGATCGTACTCTTCGGTGGACATGTTTAACCACTGGGCAAAGTCGGGGTAGTCCGGACGCGATCGGGATCTCACGCGATTGGAGAACAAGGGAAATAATTTAGGTGAGGTATAGACTTCCTGCGGGTTGGGAAAACACAGCAAGGGTTGAAACCCACACCGATTTTGAGCTTCCCGTAAACCGTGAGTGTAAGCAAATTTATATTCCCGACCGTCAAAGGTTAACCGACCAATTGGAAACCAAGTACCACTGTTTCCATCCTGCCAAGCTATAAAAAGTGTCTTCATAAGCAATTCAAAATCAAAAATGCGTAGGGTGGGCACCGCCCACCAAAACTTGCGGTAACTGCAACAAAGGGTCTTTATTCATGCACCGATGTAGGCGTAGGGTGGGCACCGCCCACCAAAAATTGCGGTAAGAAAGGATATTTATTCATGCACCGATCGGGCAATTTCGGTAAAATCTGGTATTTGGGGCTGTCTACCATCACAAGTGCAGCACCAATCAACAGGATACGCACCTTTTCTCACCCAGGAGTGAAAACTGGAATAAGACCATAAATGGGGACAGGAGACCAAACCATGCTTGACAGGATTATAATGAATATAGTTGAGATGATGTTCGAGGTCTTTTTCGTCCTCAATGGTATGTTCCCAAAAACGCCGATTCCAAACATCACTTTCTCGGTGCTTGCGGCGTGAACTGGACACATTCTGAGGTAAGGCACGTCGTCCGCGCAAAGAATGAGTAAATAAAATTTTAATTCTTCCGACCCGCTTAGAATAGGCAGTGTCTAAGGGAGGCAAAGTCCATAAAAAGTGAATATGATCGGGTAATATGACAGCCCCAAGGATATTAAAAGGCATCTCAGATTTAATTGTAGCTACAGCTGTGCGTAGTCGCGAGACGTTTTCTGGATCCGCAAACAGTGGCTGGCGATTGTAGGTGACAATGGTAAAGAAAAATGTTCCACCTGGCACATAATTGCGGCGGTATTCAGGCATGGTTTATTCTCCTTGTAGGGTGGGCATCGCCCACCATTGAAAGGGTTCGTTTTCCGACGAGTTTCTCCTTGTAGGGTGGGCATCGCCCACCATTGAAGGGTTCGTTTTCCGACGGGTTGGCGATCGCACGAGAATAATGAACGATAATGCCCTATGCATGCAATCTCGCGAGAATAATGAGCGGTAATACCTCCACAAGGGCGATCGCACGGGTGATAATGAGCGGTAATGCCCCATGCATACGATCGCCCGGGGGATGGTGGGCGGTAATGCCCCATGCATACGATCGCCCGGGGGATGGTGGGCGGTGCCCACCCTACAGGGTTGGTTTTCCAATAGTTGGCGATCGCACGGGTAATGGTGGGCGGTAATGCCCCACAAGGGCGATCGCGCAATGGTGGGCGGTGCCCCGTGAGGTCAAGATTAACTACTGCACCCAGATGAGTCTGGAGCTACAGGTTGGTTTTCAGCTAAGGTTACAGAGACTTTATCAATGTAAGAACCTCCACCATTGGATGTCTCTTCGAGATTGTCAAAGCTCAGACGAGTGCTGCTGCAAAGTGCTAGAACTTTGTAAGAATACTCCGTCCATTTTGTTCCTGAGAGCCCTTCGCCATTTTCCTTCAGGTCGGCAACCAAGGTTCCTCCCCAAAGCACGCGCAACCTGTTGTCCTCAACATGCGGACGGGGGGAGAACGCAAAGGTAAGTTCATAGACCTTACCTACCTCGGTGGGAATGTCCTGATAAATTTTACTGATTGCCGTACTATCCAGTTCCAGCTTTTGGTCCCCATCGTAGGCTGTCCCGTCCCCCACACTTCCGCGCTGCAATTCGATGGATGGACCCGATCCTAGCTGCCAGCCTGGAATCGATTCTAGACTGCTGGATGAGCCGACGGGTTCTTCAAAACTGCCGTTTACTACTAGGTTGTCGGACGTAGGTGCCACATTACCGTCGGCGATCGCGATTTCCGCCACTGTAGTAGCACCAAGTGTCAGCCCGGACGAAGGATTGGAAATAGTAAATGTTGCCGTTTCCGTACCTTCACTCAGGTTGTCCTCCCTGATGTTGAGAGTAAAGGAGCCTTCAGTAGCGCCGTCGGAAATGGTTATGGTTGCCGGGATGGGAGTGGTGAAATCATCTGCTGTCGCCGTACCACCGAGGGCAACATCAATGGTTTGGGAGCCCACAACCGGCGCTTCCGTCGTGGCCGTAATGGTGACAGTAGGGAAGCCTGTTTCGGTAACTGCAACGGATAGGTTGACGGGAATGGTAGGGATATCAGGGGTAACATCGATAATTTGCAGCCCTGAATTCCCATCTGCCACGTAGGCCCTGTTGTCCGCGATCGCTACTCCATTGGCTATGTTCGGGGTATCAAAACTGCCGATCAGCTTGGGAGCCTTTGGGTCTGAGACATCGATAATTTGCACCCCTAATACACTATTTGCCACGTAGGCCCTGTTGTCCGCGATCGCTACTCCATTGGCATAGCTCCGGGTATCGAAACTGCCGAGGCGGGTGGGAGCCTTTGGGTCTGAGACATCGGTAATTTGCAGCCCTGAAGTACGCTCTGTCACGTAGGCCCTGTTGTCCGCGATCGCTACTCCGGAGGCATCGCCCCGGGTATTGATACTGCCGAGGCGGGTGGGAGCCTTTGGGTCTGAGACATCGATAATTTGCACCCCTGAGCCATCATCTGCCACGTAGGCCCTGTTGTCCGCGATCGCTACTCCCCTGCCATAGCCCCGGGTATCAAAACTGCCGATCAGCTTGGGAGCCTTTGGGTCTGAGACATCGATAATTTGCAGCCCGTTGAAACCATATAGCACGTAGGCCCTGTTGTCCGCGATCGCTACTCTGGTGCCACCCGGGGTATCGAAACTGCCGAGGCGGGTGGGAGCCTTTGGGTCTGAGACATCGATAATTTGCAGCCCTGAGCGATAATCTGCCACGTAGGCCCTGTTGTCCGCGAGCGCTACTCCGAGGGCACCCGGGGTATCGAAACTGCCGATCAGCTTGGGAGCCTTTGGGTCTGAGACATCGATAATTTGCAGCCCTGAACCTTCATCTGCCACGTAGGCCCTGTTGTCCGCGAGCGCTACTCTCTTGGCATAGCCCGGGGTATCGAAACTGCCGATCAGCTCAGGAGTAACCTTTGGGGGCGGGTCGGCTGCCTGTGCGGGACTGACTGCAACACCCACACAAATAAGAGTCGCAAGAATAAAAATCAACAGTTGACGCGCCGATCGAGCAAGACCGTCTATTCGCCAGGTATTCATTGTTTTGTTTTTCTCCAGTTTCTTTCATCTCGCACGATGGAACTATCTCCTGAAAGCTCGCTCCTCGATTGAGGAGAAGAGCCAGAGTAAGTTGTGATGCATTTAAATTGCCTGGTCCCAAATGGCCGTTTAGGCGGCAATGCTTATGGGTCTGGTGGTGGCCAGGATTTTCCCCTGAGCCCAAATATGCTTACATCACATCCTTTCTCTGTAAAGGGATCCCGGATTTATCCGGCGTGCGGGAAAAACGCAATTCCTGACCGCGATCAGTATAAGCTATCATGCAACGCCCTGTGCAAATTTTTTCCAAATCACCCTCTTGAGGGAGTTTTGAGAACAGCATTTTGAGCCACTTGAGCGAGAATCCGTTGTTTTTCCTTTTTCCGTAGAAAGTTGCACCGAAGCGTCTGATGCATTGTCGCCCCCGCAACCAACGCGAGTTCGTCCTTCGTCCTTCGTCCTTCGGGATCTCTTTAACGCAATCATGGGGGTTTGCTTGCGTTCCGAACCCGATGAGAAATATGAGAAATGAGGGTTATCCCAATCGTCGAACTCACGTCTCCACGAGGGCGATCGCACCCTCAATGAAGTAATGCCTCCACAAGGGCGATCGCGCGGGGAATGGTGGGCGGTGCCACCCTACAGGAACTCCCTGGGTGAGGTAACATACCCAGTCAGGGCAGATGCCGCTGCTGTATAGGGTGATGCCAGATAAATTTGAGCAGTTTTCTCGCCCATGCGTCCGGGAAAGTTGCGGTTAGTGGTGGAAACGCAGACTTCTGCTTGGTTCATCCGCCCAAAGGTGTCTTTGGGACCGCCCAAACATGCCGCACAGGATGGCGCTGCCGGTTCGATACATCCTGCAGAAGACAAAATCTCGGAAATTGTTTGCCCTTCATGCTTCACTGCAAACAGGTCTTCGTAGACTTTCTGGGTTGCTGGTACTATGTAAGTGGGCACTTTCACCTGTTTTCCTTTTAAGACCCGCGCCGCATTCAGAAAGTCCGTGGTTTTGCCTCCCGTGCAGGAACCGATATATACCCGATCGATCTTCACATCCCGGCAATTATTGGCCAAGTCCCGGTTGTCCGGAGAGTGGGGTTTGGCGACCACTGGTTCTAACTTGCTCACGTCGTAGCGGTACTCGCTGTAGAAACTGGCATCGGCATCGGTGTATACTGGCTCGAAGGATTTGTTCGTCCGCGCCCCTACATATGCAAATGTGGTTTCGTCTGGCGCGATCGTGGCATTCTTGCCCCCCGCCTCGATCGCCATATTGCAGAGAGTCATGCGTTCTTCCATCGTCATCCGTTCAATGGTCTCGCCGCAGAATTCCAATGTCCGATAGTTGGCACCGGCAACAGTGATATCCCCGATAATTTGCAAGATCAAGTCCTTTGCTAACAGATAGTCGGGCATTTCCCCATCCAGGATAAAGCGCATGGTAGCGGGGACTTTAATCAGCAGCTTCCCCGTACCCAGGATAAAGGCCGCGTCCGTATTGCCGATACCGGTAGCAAATTGTCCGAAAGCACCCGCATTGCAGGTATGGGAGTCCGTGCCAAACAGGACTTCTCCCGGACGGGTGTGCCCTTCTTGGGCCAAGGCGATGTGGCAAACTCCTTTATAATCGGGGTTAGCTTTGAAGTCGCCACGGTCTGTGATGTCGTAAAAGTATTTGATCTCTTGTTCGGTGGCAAAGTCCCGCAGAATATCCACGTTGCGGTTGGCCCGTTCGTCGGCGGTGAAGATGTAGTGGTCCGGAATGAGTACGACTTTCTCTTTATCCCAGACCTTGGCATCGGCGCCAAATTCCCGCTTGAAAACGCCAATAGTTCCCGGACCGCAGACATCGTGGGTCATGAGTAAGTCTACATCCACCCAGACGTTCTCGCCGGGAGTGACGCTGTCCCGTCCGGAGGCCCGGGCGATAATCTTTTGGGTAAGGGTCATCCCCATAGCAGTCTTCCTCTCTAAATCTTGTAAATTTCATGGTATATCCCAGTCACGCCAAGGCTACTAGGCTATATTTCACTTATAACCGATTAATTTTCTATCCATCGAATAGGTTAAACTCTATACCTCGACCTCTCGTCGGAAGCTGCTGGTACCTTGACCTCCTTTCCTGGGCAGCACCCAGTCGCTACCCGATCGGAGTTCTCCGGAGGTGGTAACGCCGTCAGCTGTTCCTTGAATTTGGCCCGAAATCCCCACATAACAAGGGTTTTAGCTAATTCATCAATACTTTTCACAGGGACAAAAACTTCTGGGAGACTAATTGTCAACCCCGCCAATGTAAATAAAGATTAAGTTAAATTAAATTTCTCAAAGATTGTACTAAATGAAAGGGCTAGTTAGCAGTAAAATAAGTAAGGAACAAAAAAAGTAAATAAGTCGATAAATCTCAGCAAGCTGCTCCAACAGCGCCCTCCGGCGCTATAATATCCCAGTTATACTGTCCTGAGTTGGGATAGTCTATTGGCTATGGGAGAAATTGACTTGCTCGAAAACCAATGAAGGGATAAATTCCTAAGCAAAATGTAATAGCATGAATAAATCCATGGAATGGAAAACCAGATCGCCGACTTCCATCCGTTAATGGGAGAACTCGATCGAGGGTTTGGGAAACTCAGTGATGGTCCCGAACTTCACCGAAGCAAGGCATGGGAAATAAAGTATAGACAAGGAGAAAAAAATGACAACAGAGAGGTCATTAGCAGATCAACCGATGGCTCGAAAGTCAGCGAGGATGGCGATCGGCTCAATATTGATCGCGATCGTGGCGCTGTCCCAAGCGGCAATATTAATCAGGTTGAACGAAATCGAACTCAGTCCTATGGCGACAATCTTCAATCGCTTCTGGATATCATTTGCGATCTGCGGGGTCTGGCATCTATGGGAGTATGAACGCACAAAAAATGACCCGAACTCCTCATTAGTGCCGCTGAAAGACTATACAACTCGCGATCTGGTGCTGCTGATCGGGGCGGGGGTTATGTTCTGGGCATGCTTAATTTCCTGGGCATGGTCTCTGACTCAAACTGGCGTCGCTAACTCGACCATCTTGCACAATCTTACCCCGCTGTTCATTACCTTGGGGGCCTGGGCGCTGTTCGGTCAGAAGTTTGACAAGCGCTTCTTGATTGGTCTATTAATCGCAATGGTGGGAGCGATCGGTCTGGGACTTGACGACCTGCAAGTGGGCGCGGATAACTTTGTCGGCGATCTGGAGGCTTTCGGGTCGGCGTTGTTCTCTGCTGGAAACCTGATGATCATCGAAAAACTGCGAGACAAGTTTACTGCGCCAACCATCATTATGTGGTGCTGTGGGGTGGGGGCCGTGTTGTGCTTGCCAATCATGCTGATCGCCGAAGACCATATTTTCCCAATTTCGGCCTTGGGGTGGCTATGGGCGATCGGTATGGCGTTTATTTGCCAAATTGTGGGTCAAGGGCTTCAGGCTTATAGCCTCAAACGCTTGTCCTCAGGTTTGGTGGGTATATTCCTACTGCTAGATCCGGTTTTTGCTGCTTTAACTGCCTGGGTGGTCTTCTCGGAAAGCTTAAGTCTGTTTAACTGGGCGGCTTTTGGCGTAGTCTTGGCGGGCATCTACCTGGCAAAATCTAGTCATTATGCCGATCGGGTAATCGCTGGTGAAGATCTCTCCGGGGAGGAAAACTCCAACCAAGTGCTGCCATCGAATAAACAATTAGCAAGCATGACTTAATCAGTGCTCCCACGAGCGCTCGATTCACGCTTCTTTATCCGTCTACAGTTACTATGGTAAGTCTGGTAGGCGGATGGCTGTTTTTTGTGAACCCTGGGGCGATCGGGTCTCCCATTTCGCGGTTGGCGCGATCGTCTGCGGTGAAGATCTAGTGGTCGGGAACGATCGCGACTTTCTCTCTATCCGGTGACTACCGACCTCTGCACCAAATTCCCGCTCTCTTGACCCCGATCGTCCCCGGACCGCAGATATCGTGGGTCATGAGATCGTCTACATTGTTTTGACAAAAACATTGTGGCTTTGCACAGGGATGATGGTGATATATTTTCCCTTTTTGCTAATTGCAGAGGACGAAGTCGCGCAACACTCATCATCCCGTTGTTGTGCAACGCCGATATTTAATTATCATAGGGGATAATGGGCAAAGTTGAAATGCCGCCGCAGAAAGGAGAAAAAAATCCTCACTTGGTAATTTTGCCAGTCTGATGGTATAATAAAAGCTGATGTGTGAGGTGTAATCTAACCATGAAAGAATTTCTAGATTTTCTCAAGCATAAATATGCTTATGTCGCGATCGGGGAATTCAAACCCGGCAAGTTTGAAGAAGCGAAGCAACTGTATGAAAAAGCCATAGCCACCTATGGTCAAGGGTTCGGAGGATCCTATCTGCTGCAAGAACCGGGAACGGATAAGGGCATCGCCATCATCTTTTGGTCAAGCTTAGAAGAGATGGAAGCTAATAAAAATGACGTTCATGAGGCGATCGTCAAGGAGATATCTCATTTATTGGTGGAACCAGCGACGACATCAGTATATGAAGTATGCAGCACCTTCGATCCTCCCGCAAGCCAGTCAGAAGCATAAGTTGACATAGGCCACTCGCTCTGCTGGCATTAAGAAACCAGGTTTTTCCCATATACCTGGTTTCCATTCGATGTGAATCAGTCGGAAAACCCACCGAAAGACTAAAGTCTTTACTACGAACGATTAACTCAATCTTAGGCAATCTCATGACATTAAAACTGTACAACACTCTCAGCCGCACAGAATCTCCCTTTTCTCCCCTGTCACCTCCCCAGGTCCGCATCTATTGCTGTGGGGTCACGGTCTACGATTTCTGCCATTTGGGTCACGCCCGATCCTACATAGTATGGGATACCCTCCGCCGTTATCTCCAATGGTCCGGTTTCCAGGTTAATTACGTTCAAAATTTTACCGATATTGATGACAAGATTCTCCACCGGGCCCGCCAAACAGGTTCCACTATGCAAGCTGTGGCCTCACGCTTCACGCAAACCTATTTTGAAGATATGGCCCGCCTGAATGTCCTGGAAGCTGATGAATATCCCCGGGCCACCGACGCGATCGATGGTATTCAGCGCTTGATCCGCGAGTTGGAACAGAAGGGCTATGCTTATTCAGCGGATGGAGATGTATATTACCACGTGCGTCAATTTCCTGAATACGGTAAGCTGTCCCGGCGTCAGCTAGAGGAAATGCAAGCCGGTGCTAGCGGACGGGTGGAGGTGGCAGTCGATGAGGCCCAGAAGAAAAAAGACCCCTATGATTTTGCCCTCTGGAAGGCGGCTAAACCAGAAGAACCCAGTTGGCCTTCTCCTTGGGGTGCCGGTCGCCCCGGATGGCATATTGAATGTTCGGCCATGGTGCGCGATCGCCTGGGAGATTCGATCGACATCCATTGCGGCGGCGCGGACCTGATCTTCCCCCACCACGAGAATGAAATTGCTCAGTCTGAAGCTGCAACCGGTAAACCCCTAGCCCAATACTGGCTGCATAATGGCTTTGTGACAGTCAATGGGGAAAAGATGTCCAAGTCCTTGGGCAATTTTACTACCATCCGTCAGCTCCTGGATGGGGAAAATGCTCCCGAACCAATGGCCGTGCGCTTGTTTGTCCTCCAGGGACATTACCGCAAACCAATCGATTTTACTCCTGATGCGATCGCTTCGGCCCAAAATAGCTGGGAAACTCTCAAATATGGGTTGCTTTTCGGACCAAAGTATGGTACAAAACTAGGATGGACCGAGACCGGGTCGCTGTTAACAGAATCCGTTGCTAAATTTCAGACGGCGATGGATGACGATCTCAACAGTCCTGGGGCTTTGGCCGTTTTGTTTGAACTGGCCAAAGAACTCCAGCGGCAGGGAAATATTCTCCTTCATGCCGGAAAAATAGAAATAGACCCCCAAATACTCCAACAACAGTGGTATACTCTGGTCAGCTTGGCAAAAATATTGGGTTTAGAAGCTAGTTTAGAGGAGGAAAAAACAGCATCTGATGGTTTAAGTGATGCCGAAATAGAAGCATTGATTTCGCAACGTTCCCAAGCTAGGAAAGCTAAGAACTTTGCCGAGGGCGATCGCATCCGTAACGAACTGCAAGCCCAAGGAATTACCTTGATAGATCGACCGGGTGGCATAACTATCTGGCACCGCAGCTAAAAGTAGCCTAGTTGATTGTTCGGAGTTGATTGTTGATTGTGAAAATAATTAATTGGGGAAGATATTGCGATCGGGGCCTCGATATTCGATCGACAATCAACAACCCCGGATAGGGGGTGTGGTCAAAAGTAGTTGATAGAGTAGAGCAATTTTTACACCATACCAGTAGCGGGCGGATCCCCCCCCAGCCCCCCCTTTCGGAAGGGGGGGAGCAACTGGCCCCCCCCTTTTTAAGGGGGGCTGGGGGGGATCCCTTACCAACGGGTTTTGACCACACCCCCGGATAGGGAAATGTTACCAGGCAAAATAGGAGGACATAATTTGTTGTAAGTTTGTAAACTTGGGCAAATTAAAAACATGGATAGCTGATAATTATGTAACTGACAACTGACAGCTGACAACTGACAACTGACAACTGACAACTAACAAGACTTAATAGCTAATCATGCGCGAGCAACGTATTACCTTTTCCTTTTTCGGTCTGCTGCTGATTGTAGCATCAGTATTGTCGATAGTCGTGTTGTGGCAGCTGCGGAGTCTGCTAATAATTTTGATGATTTCTGTAGTGATAGCAGCTTCTATTGCTCCCTTGGTAGAAGCGGCTGAAAGGTTGCACGTACCGCGTTGGTTGGGAACGATCGTGGTTTACTTCACCCTCTTATCTGGATTAACAGGAGTAGGACTGTTGCTAGGTCCTGCGGTGGTGTCGCAACTTCAGCGTCTACTCCAGGGGGTGCCAATCTACGCGGAAAAGTTAATCGCCCTGGCGGAGAATACAATAATGAGATTGAATGACACTCCGACAGAAGATATATTCGCGTTCTTTAATGTCCAGCAGTTCACTAGCTGGCTGTTTCGTTCCAGCCAACAGCTAGTATTGCGTTCCTATAGTATCACTAGGGGAATTTTGGGTGGCGCGATTAGTCTGATTCTTTCTTTGTTTATTTCTGGCTACATGGTAGCGGATAGCAAAACTCTAGTACGCAGTGTCGTGCGTCTGTTTCCCCAACCTTGGGAGGAACGTTTGGCAGCTCAAGTGCCGATTATTAGTTACCGCATGGGCAGTTATATTCGGGGAAGACTTTTGGTTTCCTTGATTTTAGGCATAGCGACCACTGTTGGGTTGCGCTTTTTGGGACTGCGGGAGTTTTCTCTCGGGTTGGGAGCGATCGCTGGTGTCACGAATTTAATCCCTTTTATCGGACCAGTTTTGGGGGCTATCCCCGCTTTGGTGGTGGCGATCGCCGCTGGGGGATGGAAGTTTCTGTGGGTATTGCTGTTCTTCGTGGTGATCCAGAATGTAGAAACCTATTTGCTGGACCCCTTTCTGGTAGGTTCTTCTGTAGGGTTACACCCCCTCTACCAGTTGCTAGCAGTGGTGGGAGGTACGCAAATATTGGGTATTCTGGGGGCCTTGATCGTACCGCCTTGGGTGGCCGGTGCAGCTGCTTTAATCGAGAATCTGTATTTAGAGCCTAAACAGCGGGCCGAACAGAAAACAATCGTCATTTCCCCGGAGACAAGTATGCCCCAATGATTTGAGTTGTCAGTTGCCCTGGATGGGCGGATCGCCTATCCGGAGGTTGTCAATCTTAAATCTTCAATTGAGGATTGTCGAAGAGGATTTGATTGCTAACTTTGATCCTACCTCTGAGTACCGCTCGTAGCAATCGATTCACGGCTCTTTGCTCTTGTTCGTCTAGGGACTCATCTAAGATTGCGGCCATCAGTCCATAGCGATCGTTGAGAGTGAGCATGCGACTATCGCTAGTCGATGCCATAATTTCCGCAATAGCACCAGGTATAAGTTTGATTTGTGGTAACATTTTTTTATAGTTGAACCCTACTCTTTTAATATCTCTCTTTTTCCCTAACCCTAAGGCGATCGCGCTTATAGGTAATGTGTGATACAAATCATTGGTGCCGGTGATGGTAAACACGGCGGATCCTCGATAGATGATGTATAGAAAAGGGACTCAAGGCCCGATGATTGAGCAGTATCTATATAAGTAGAGTTAAGTATAATTTTACAGCAGTTGAGATCCTGGCGCGGCAGGAGATAAGATCTGCATAAAGTTGTTTTTACTGAAGCTTTGTCTTATGACTCAAAGGCCGTCTCAATGCGAAAATCTGCCAGAACAGGTGGAGAAGATACTGGGACTATTGCATGCAGAGCCATCTTTGCGCAGTCAGGATGTCTCCGCCGTGCAGGCGTCCCTGAAAAAGGCGATCGCGCCCAAGTTTGAAATCCTGTTTGCGGGTGCTTTCAGTGCGGGGAAGTCGATGTTAATTAATGCGCTGCTGGAGAGGGAATTGCTCTACAGTGCCGAAGGTCACGCTACGGGCACTCAATGCTATATTGAGTATGCCGAACCAGAGGCAGAACGGGTGGTGCTCACCTTTTCAAGTGCAGCGGAAATTAAAACCCAGGCGGTGGCTTTGTGTAAGGGACTGGGAATGTCTGCTGCTACGGATATCGACGAGTCGGAAGTGGTCGAACTGCTGCGCAAAGGATGTAAAGCTATTATTCAGGCAGAGGGTGGGGAGAGTAAGTCGGAACGGGCGAAACAGGCCCGAGCATTGCTGCTGCTGCTGTCGGGGTACGAGCAAAATCGCGATCGCATCCATCCTAGCAGCAATGCTACCTACTCTATGGAGCAATTTGATTTCTCGAATCTGAAGGAAGCGGCGAGTTATGCGCGACGTAGCAGTAACTCTGCTGTGCTGAAGCGGATCGAGTATTATTGCTATCATCCCCTGTTGCAGGATGGCAACGTGTTAATAGATATGCCCGGCATTGACGCCCCTGTCAAGCAGGATGCAGAACTGACTTATCAGAAAATTGCCGATCCAGAAACTTCCGCAGTGATCTGCGTGCTCAAACCTGCTGCTGCGGGAGATGTGACGACGGAAGAAACGGAACTGTTGGAGAATATCCGCGAAAACCCCGGCATTCGCGATCGGATGTTTTACGTCTTCAACCGCATTGACGAGACTTGGTACAATACCCAGCTGCGGAAAAGATTAGATGATTTAATCGGTTCTCAGTTTGCCGATAGCAGTCGGGTTTACAAAACTAGCGGTTTGTTGGGGTTCTACGGCAGTCAGATTAAAGGAACCAGCGGACGCGATCGCTTTGGGTTGGATTCTGTTTTTGCGGAAAGCGTGAAAAGCATGGACGGAGAGGAGGAGACGCCGCAATTTGTCTATGAGTTTAATCGCTACTGCACCTCTGGTAAACTTTCTCCGAGTAAATTTCGGATTTCGGTGAATGGTTTTGAAACTCCGAATCAGAATTACGTGCGGATAATGGCGGAACAGGGGACGGCCCTGATCTCACAGTTGATTGCAGATAGCGGCATAGAGGAATTCAAAACTGCCATGACTCGCTATCTGACGGAGGAAAAGCGTCCCCAACTGTTTGCTAATCTCGCAGATGACTTGCAACCTCTATGCATTAGCTTGCGCAAGCATTATCTCAGCATGCAGCGGGATCTAGACAGTCAACCCCGGGAAATTGCCGGGATGAAGGCCCGGGAGTTAGAACAGCTGAACCAGCAGTTACAGCAGGTAGGATCTGCTTTTTATCAGCATGTGGAAGGGGAAGTAAATCAGGTGGTGACTAACCGCTGTCAGGACTTAGAATCTGATTTTGAGCAGATGCAATCTCGGATGGTGCGCCGCTTGGATGAGTTGTTAGATACTTTTTCCGTCCGATCGGCCTACGAACGCGCAACTCTCAGTCATCCCCGCAATGCTACTGCCCCCTTATTGGCGGTTTTGGTGGAGGCCCTTTACGCGATCGCGAACCAGTTGGAAGATATTTTAGTGGAAGCTTGTCAGTCAATTACGGCAGAATTTTTCCACGCTTTGCTGAAACGCATGCGCCAGGCAGAATATTATCGCGAGTTGTACCGACTGCTGGGCAATGATGGCGGGATCGAACAATGCCTCCAGCAGTTAGAAAAACAGGTGACTCTGGCCCTGGCAAATGCGGCCCGGACAGAGTGCGATCGCTATGTGCGGGAAAGTCCGCGTTTTTACGACGAAGGCACCTTTTCCATTTATCAATTCCGGCAAACCTTGCTGCAAACCTCAGAAGGTTACGATGCGGAAAGTATCATTGAGGCGGAACCTGCCATTCGCCAACTGCTGAAGCTAGATTTTGAGCCGAAAGTTTCTGCTACAGTGCGGCGCAATTTCCGTCAGGTAATCAACCAAACTCTGAAAACTCAGTTGTTGCCAGCAGCAGCACAACAGCAAGAGGAAATTTTGGGCCGATACAGTCAAGCGCGGGCATTTTTAGGGCAAACTCTGGAAAAAGAAGCAGAAGAACGGATCGCCAATAATCAGCGGTTGCTGAGTGAGGTCGAGCAAAAGATCGAACAGTATAATCAAGCGGTAGGGGGAATAAATGCTTGTCTGAAGGCCATGCAATTGGACCGCCATCAGTTGCCAATAATTGCAGAAGAAGAATTGCTGCCAGTTGATAATGGTTCAGAAGCAAACACGGCGATCCCCGACGCGATCCCCGACGGGATACCCGACGCGGCGATACCAGACGCGATACCCTAAAGGGTATCGCTACATGGACAAAGCCCGCCTGCGCGGGCTAGGCTTTTGTAGGGTGGGCACCGCCCACCAGCAGTGCGATCGAAAACAATATTTGGGGTTGCACAATTACGGGATGATAAGGGCTGCTAATGGGCAAAGCATTACTGCGGCAGTATAGTTGCAGCCAGCGGCGCAATGGTTGCAGACAGCGGCGCAATGGTTGCAGACAGCGGCAGTATAGTTGCAGCCAGCGGCAGTATAGTTGCAGCCAGCGGCGCAATGGTTGCAGCCAGCGGCGCAATGGTTGCAGCCAGCGGCGCAATGGTTGCAGACAGCGGCGCAATGGTTGCAGACAGCGGCGCAATGGTTGCAGACAGCTAGCTACTACAGAAAACAGAGAACACAGAACACCGCATCAGGCGTAATTTTCAACCGTTGGCTGCTATAATCCCGCGTGCAACAATATTTGTAGGGTGGGCACCGCCCACCAGTAGCAGGTTGTTATAATGGGAGGAATTATTCTCAGAAATGGAGATGGAAATGGAAGATAATATCTATTGGCACAACTTGAGTGATGATGATGTTTTGTCATTCGATCGGGGTGATTATACCTTCAGAGTAGGAAGATTTAAGCAATTATTAAAGCATACCTTAGATGGGAAAGGAGTAGGATACGAACTATTAAAAGAATTACAAGCTCTAGGCATAAAATTGGAAATGCCTAGAACTTCGACCGGGCAGCATCCCGAACGTGAAAAATGGTTTCTAGAAGGAGCAGATTGTGAAATAATGAAAACTAAGGAACCAGGCTGGAAAAAGGGTAAAATTCGCTTAAAAATCGCAATTGAGGTTTGGTCTGAGGAACCCGAAACCAGCGAACCGGAATCGCCCCTTGACGATCTGCGGCAAAAGCTAAGTGATGAGAATTGACAGTTCCGACTCAGGTAAAAATTGGCAATGGTGACAATAACAGTTGATGTGAATAAGGTAGAGATGGGCTTAAAAGAGTTATTGTCTCTCGTGCGTGAAGGTACGGAAATTGTCCTGACTGAAGATAATATTCCCCGGGCCCGTTTAGAAGCGATCGCATCACAAACAGGGCCGCGTATTGCGGGATTACATTTAGGGGAGATATGGACAAGCGATGATTTCGATCGCCCCTTACCTGACGAATTATGGACAGGGGGTGCATGATCTATTCTACCTACTTATGAGGCTATGGATTGCCATCCACTGCCAGCGATCGGGAAAGGTGCAAGATGGGAGATATAACCCTTATCTCGTGCCATTTGGATGACAGTATCTAGAAACTCTTTTAACACTCCTAATACTTGAGAAAGATCGAGATTAAATTGCATCTGTTGGCAGCGATCGCCAACGCCAAACTTCCTGAGAGTGCAGCTAACTTCACCTCCCGCAGGCACAAACTCGATAATCATCCAACTTTCTGGAAAATCGATCTCAATCTTTTTCCCGCTAGCTAATTGGGATATTTTTTCGGGGAGTTCATTGAGAATCAGAATAATATCGGGGTCTAAAAAGACATATTTTACCTCCCCAGCGATTCCGATCGCCACTTTATGATTGCATTCAAAGCAGAATTTTCGCAAGCTGATTTCTAAATCATCAAGTTCTCCTAATGGGTCATCCGGGGGTTCCAGACCTGGCCATACCCAAGGTTCCGCTAATTGCAGCTCAAACTTTTGATAATTATTCACCGGTTTTCCTCCAATCTAATGATAATATGATAATACTCCTCGGGCCCGTTTATGTGCGATCGCCTCACAAACCGGGCCGCGCATTGCGGGATTACACCTAGGGGCGATCGGGACAAGGGATGCTGCGCGATCGGCCATTACCCGACGAATTTTGGACAGGGTGCATGAAGTGGGTTGACAGCGGAGTTGGTTTGATGATATATTATAAATAACGGTAATCAGCTAACAATAGCATTTGTGTGGTATAATCTGCTGAGAGGACCGGCGAAAAGAGTTAGCAGGAAAATTGTACTGGAGGTTGACATGGTAAACAAAATCACAAAATGTAGTGATGACACTGCTGTATCATTGAGTGATTATTCATTCAAGGTATCTCAATTGAAGGAAAAATTAATGGAGCAGGCATTCTCAGATAATAACCTAGGATACCTAGTTTATCAACAGATAAAAATGAGTGGCATTGATGGAAGCAATTACAATAATTGGTTTGGGGATGGTCTAGATGCTGAAATTCTTGTTCCAGGTGCCAAGGTATGGCAGAAAGGGAAAATGAGACTGAAAGTCAACGTGGAGGTAGAGTTTATCTCGGACGAACCAGAAACCACTAAACCAGAATCACCCCTGGATGACTTGCGTCAAAAGCTGTAAGAGGAAAATGGACAGGGTTGACAGCTTTTTCGACAATGTTTGCAGTCGGTTTTCAACCGACTTTAGCTATTAGCCGTGGGTTTGAACCCACGGCGGGCCAGGAGACCAATTGAGAATGGTGCTGGTGCAAGATCTCAGTTTGATGCTAGATTAGAAATAACGGTAATTAGTAAATAGGATCGTTCCTGTGGTATAATCGGCAGAGAGTACCCGGGAAAATAGTTAGCAGTAAAATTGTCTTGGAGGTTAAACATGGGAGACAAAATCACCATAAAAGGATGCAGTGATAAAGGTGTTTTTTCAAAGGGAGATATGACATTAAAGATATCTCAATTTATCGAAGATATGCAGAAATCATTTTCAGAGCATAATCTCGGAATACTGGCTAATAACAATATATGTATTGGTTCCGATCACAAAAAATGCTTGACGGATGGGATAGATTGTGAAATACTCGAACCAGGCAGAAAGGGATGGCAGAAAGGAAAAATTAAACTGCAAGTCAATGTGGAGGTAGAGTTTACCCCGTCCCAACCAGAAACGACCGAACCAGAATCACCCCTAGATGACTTGCGCCAAAAGCTGTAAGAGGAAAATTGACATGAAAGAAATAAAGAAAACTCCCCGGATAAAAATTCCCCCAGAGGTGCGGAAATATGTATTCTCTCGGGACTCTTACCAATGCCAAAGCTGTGGCAAAACCCATCAAGAAACAGAACTGACTATAGATCACATTATCCCCCTCGCCCGTGGGGGCACCAACGACATCAGCAACCTGCAAACCCTCTGCCGCAGCTGTAACCAGCAGAAAAAACATCACTTAGACCCCCGGTTTAAGCGCCATTTCAGTAGCTAGACAGGCGAGACGCCTGTCCTACGAAACGATTCCCGTCTTTGTTATAAAATTGATTAGCGCTGGACCAGAATAACAGGTTGATGACACAAGAGGATCCACTAGCTACCGCTATAACCCCGATCGCCGAGGTGACCGAACTAGCTGCACTTGCACCCCAAGATGTAGAAGAGGTCTCCCTCGAACAGATCAAAAGCGAAACTCTCCTCAGACTCAGGGATTCCTCGGATCGCCCCCGGGACTATCCCCCTGGAGAGGCGGTCCAGTCTGCCATGGCACGGTTAGTGCAGATCGTCTCCGAATTGCGATCGCCCGCCAGCGGTTGGCCTGCGGGAGTGCCTCAAACCCCAGAAAACCTGCTTCCCTACGTAGCAGAAGAAGCCTACGGAGTCTTAAACGCTTTCACATCCTCCCAGATATCTGTAGAAACAGCCCCACATATCGATCTTTCCTGGGCCCCCTCCCAGTCGCCCGATCCCCCCAAACCCCCCTTAAAAAGGGGTGCTTCCGGAAGCCCCCCCTTTCCCAAGGGGGGGTTTGGGGGGGATCCCGCTACCACAAATGCAGACCACACCGGTCCAGATCTGCCCGGTTCCTTGTTATCTTCCCAATCCCCATATATTCTGATTGAAGGCTTAACCTTCCGACTGCTGTGGTACGTCGCCATAACTTCCTACGAACTGATGCAACTCATGGGCGGCATCAAAGCCAGAATCTTATCACCAGGAGAACAGTGGCAAACCGGAATTCTGCGACTGGCAGTCATTTTGGCAGCTGAAGCCTCCGATATCAATTGGTCCCTTGACCTAGTTACCAGTCAACCGGCTAAAACTTCCTTAAAGCCCGACTGTCTGATTCAATTACCAGCAAGGGAAACCTCCGAAACTCTCTCAAATTTCACCCACCGACTGCTGCAACAAATTCAAGCTACCACCCCCGAAGTGAAAATCTTCGCTGAAACTGCCAGGGTTGACTTACTCCAACCGGGAAAAAATTGGCGACAAGCAGAAATTAAGCTCAAACTTGACTGGGAATTTATCGCCGACGATCCCTTTGCCATCGGAGATGATATCTCTACTCGTGGCGATCGCACCATCAAATTCGCCGACCCCACCGCGATCGAAGTCTATTCCCAAAGCATTTTAACATGGGAATTAAGCACTGCTGTCGAGATGGTGCAAAGCATATATTATCGTCGCCATAGCTTGGGGGACGCACCCCATAAAACCCGATCGCTGCTGCTGAAATTCACCGAAACAGCAGTTGCCCTAGTCAACCGCTGCATGGAAAATCCCCTATACTTAACCTGGGGCCGAGAAATTCAGCTAGACAAATGGATCCCCCATCTGCTATGGCAGTTGACAGGGAGTTCCTACGACATCATGCGGTTGCTGGGGGGCGTCAAAGCCTATATTCTCCAACCTGAGTGGGGTTGGTGTCTGGGTACCCTGCGACTTTTAGCAGTCCTGAATATCAACCCATCTTTACAACTAGATTTAGCCACAGGAGAACCTGTCAAACCCAGTTTCTTTTGGCTGATGAGTGATGGGATAATTGAATTAGCTGAAAGCGGTTTATCTAAAGAACCAGAACAAGTTGGAGATCTCCTGACTAAGTTGCTAGACCAAGTCCAAGCAACCACTCCCACTCTCAAACCATTCCTGGACGGTACCCCGATCGAATTACTAACCGCCGATAAAAATTGGCAACCCGGACTACTTCAACTCAGCATCGACCTAGAATTCATTCCCGAAGATAATTGATATTGGTATAATTGATATGGTAGGGTGTGTACTGCCCACCAAGTCAATGTGTACATTGTTAGCCATTAGCAATTAGCAATTAGCAATTAGCCATTAGCAATTAGCCATTAGCAATTAGCCATTAGCAATTAGCCATTAGCAATTAGCCATTCACAGCCATTATGTATACTTACGCATTTATCAAAACTCCAGAAGTTCCTCTCAAATTACCCCAAGGGATCAAGGGTGATCTGGAACTTGTTACGGAAAAGCAAATAGCAGCTATTGTCGAACC
>JBFRWI010000231.1:0-22862 GCA_051439505.1 Hormoscilla sp.
AGAATGGAGATTATGACAGGGCTGAAGAAAAAATCAACCAGGCGAGAATGGGGGAACCTAAATCCCCAGACCCTTGGTACGGGAAAGCTCAACTGGCTCTCGCAAGAGAAAACAGACCCGTCGCACTAAAATATACTGATAAAGCATTGAAGCTGGAACCAAAGCATGTGCCTAGTTTGGTGCTGAAAATTAAACTTCTGTTATTGAATGGCGGTCATGACTTAATTAAAGCTGAAGAAATAGCAACCAAGAGTCAGGGGAGATCGGAGGAACTAGATTCATGGTTGAATTGCCTGGAGAGAGAAAAAGTTTTTTCGTCTTCGTTGAATACAGATTATGAATTAGATGCGAAATGTCCCCTTCCCATCTACAAATGGTAAACAATTGAGGAAGATATTATGAGCAAAAAGGCAGATAAATGGATTATGGGCATCATTTTACTGATCCCTATTGTTTGTTTGGGCTATCTGTATCAGAATGGGATAATAAGCATAAACAAAGGGGCGGGTACAGCCTCGTCTAAAGAATCGTCTTCACAGACAGAATCACCTTTGCCTACAGAATTGCAAGAGCGACGACATAATCTTTCTGCTGAAGATGCTACTCCAGATGAACGCGATCGCGCAAGACTAGAAGATCTACGTCGTAAACTATATGTACTAGAGCAGATACGAACAGAAGAGATTAGAGGAATCAGATCTGGTTTTTATGCTTGGGGTCCAATAGCTTCCGAGCTTCAAATAAAATATGAACGTCTTAAAAGAGAATATGAACTTTTGAGATCCTCAATAGATGGTGGCTCTCGCAGCAACACCAATTTTATTCCAAACTTAAACAGCTTTGCATCTGTACCCCTAACCAACAAAACTCAGCCATTACCTCATGATGGCTTATTTATCAGAAGAAACAATGAGTTCGGCACGAAACTTCATGTAGGAATCAAAGACTTAATTGACCAAGGGGTCTCGATCGATCAAACTCTCATTCGCTTCGATGACTTTGTGGCATTAAATAGCGATCGCGTCCCCCTACCTCAATCAGGTCAATCTCTTGCGGTCAGCTATGGCATAGCACCAATTCCCCTGAGCCAAAAGCGCGACGATCGAGCCACCCATTATCTAGAGATTGCCTTGAGAGCATCGGATGTAGCTCCCGCAGGACATAGGAAGACTCAAGCCCCACCAGTTAATTACATTTTTGTGATTGACACCAGTAGCTCCATGTCAGGAGAAAAATTAGACACCGTCAAATCCACAATTCGAGAGCTATTTAAGAGGATGAGGAAAGACGATGTTCTGGGAATTGTCGAATTTAATAACCAGCCGAGAACCCTGCTAAAGGCGACCCGTGTGGGAAAATTTTCGCGCAACGAATTCAGCCGAATCATCAGTAATCTCACCGCTGGCGGCGGGACAGACATCAATATCGGTCTATCATTTGGCATCGATGAGATCGGTCGCTATGAAAGTGACGCCTCTTTGAATCAGATCTTTTTGTTTTCAGATGGCCAGCCCTCTTCAGGAGAAACAGACTGGATTAAAATTCGGCAAAACGTGGATAAGAAAACCCGGGGGGATATCCGCTTATCAACATTTGCCTTCGGTACAGATGCCAATACCAGGGAACTGGATGCCTTAGCTGGTCTAACGGGAGGAAAATCAAATTTTATCGCAGACCCCACAGACACCGAAGAAATTCACCTCAGCCTGCAAGAGGAATTGAATAGAAGAGAACATTTGGCGGGGATGAATGTCCAACTCAAGGTGGAAATCGATCGAGACATTCCCATTTATCACTTGTACGGTCACGATCAAATCACAGATCCCCGCAGAAGAGCAGCAGTGGTGCAAGACATTGAGAATGTTAAGAATGAAGCGGAAGCAGAGTTAGGAGTTACACCAGCAGCGGATCTAGTCACGGATGAGAAAGGGATCCGCATCTTTGTACCCGACTTAGCTGTGGGCGAAACCTACTGGGTAGTTTTCGAGTTAGCTATCCCGGAAGGCAAAAGGCAAAGCCCGGTGGGAAAAACGACGGTGCAATATGTGGATACATTTGCTCGTAAGAATCGCAAATCGGAGTTCCCATTATCCGCATCAGGAAAATTGCCTGCTGATTTAGTGGTGGAACACGCCTTGGGACTGTGGACGAGTGAAGTCGCGTTTTACGCCCTTGAGGATCTGTATCAAAATGATGTCGATACTGCCAAAAAGCGGATTGAGAAACATGTGGATTTACTCACTGCTGCCAACGATAAGTTATCCTCGGAGCAAATTGCGGATGATAAGATCACGCTGAAAAAGTTTGTCTCCCTGGCGGAAAATCTGGGAAAAGTGAAAGCTGCTTCCGATGTGTCTCCTCAACGTTACAATACTTTCGTGACTCATCAACTTAGCCAGTTTGGCAAAGTCAGAAACGGCTATTTCCGTACCAATTATTCTCCTAATCCTTGATCGCCGGTGGAGAATGGGTCATGGGCGGTCTTTATGGGACGTGGAGGGCGATCGCGTGGTCGTTGCCGTTCGGGGGGCGATCGGGCGGTCGTTGAGAAACCGGGTTTCTTGAGAATATCTCGGTGTCGATGCACAAAATCTCGAAGAAACCCGGTTTCTGGTCGGGTCGCGGGAATGGGGCGATCGGGCGGTCGTTGAGAAACCGGGTTTCTGATTTTAATCTCGCTGTCGTGCCAACAAAATTATTACAGAAACCCGGTTTCTGGTCGGGTCCCGGGAAGGGGCGATCGCAACATACACGCTCGGGTGTATAATCAAAGATAAATAGTCGTTAGAGGAGGTAACAGTAGTGGAAATGCCAGGAACAAAAGCCGGAGAAATAATCTATCCCGAAAGCGATGGAAAACCAATAGCAGATAATACTGTCCAGTTCCGCTGGATAACGAAGATATATTCTAATCTGGAGTCGCTATTTGCTGACAATCCCAACGTATTTATAGCCGGGGACTTGTTATGGTATCCAGTAGAAGGGGATAATGTAACCCGCCAAGCACCGGATGTGATGGTGGCTTTCGGGCGTCCCAAGGGCGATCGGGGTTCCTACCTACAGTGGCAGGAAGGAAATATAGCGCCGCAGGTAGTGTTTGAAATCCGTTCTCCAAAGAACACCCAAACGGAAATGGACGAGAAATGGGACTTTTACTTCGACTACGGCGTAGAAGAATATTACCTGTACGATCGCGATCAAAACGATCTGAGTGGATGGTTACGTTCCCAGTCAGATTTAGATGTAATAGACCAGATGGATGGATGGGTAAGCCCCCGGTTGCATATTCGGTTCGATATGTCGGGAGAGTCCTTACAACTGTACCATCCGAAGGGGAAAGCATTTGCGACTTATTTGGAGATAAGTAAACAACTCGAACAGGCAAAGAAGGAACTAGAATTGATGCGTCAGCAAAAGGAACTCGATCGAAAGCTAGAATTGGCGCGTCAGGAAAAGCACAGGTTAAAAGAGTTGCTGCGATCGGCTGGAATAGACCCAGATAAAATTGATTTAACTACAGCAGAGGATCCAGACGATGAAAGCATTGAGTCGGTAAAAGCAAGTCTGCGCCGGTCCTTAGCAGAAGCTAAAGAGGGAAAACGCTTACCCATTGCTCAATTGTGGTCGGGAATAGATGCCGACTGAACGGGATATCTCAATGATGCTTTCGACAGATATTTCTTGACAGGACGGGAGGGCGATCGCATCTTACTCTCCCTTTTTCTCGATCAACTGCTGATAACGTCGAACAGAAGCAAGCAACTTTCCACTCGGTTCTGGCGGGTTGAGTAAAGCTTCTGCGAAAAAAGCACTATCCCGAGCGTTTAAATGGATCGCATCCTGTTCTCGAACAATGCTTCTGGCCACTTTCTGCACGGCGCCAATTATGTTACTATATTCTGCCATCTCATTCCTCACTACAACATATAATCTGATTATATCTGAAAATCCTTTCCAGTCCCTTGCCTGCCCATCGCCCCTGACAGTACGGGAGGGCGATCGCGCCGCAGTTGAGAAACCGGGTTTCTCAGCTAAATCTCGGTGTGGATGCCAAAGTTATCACAGAAACCCGGTTTCTGGTCAGGTCGCGGGAAGGGGGCGATGGGCAAATGGCAAATGTATCGATCGAGTTTATTAGAGCTTGACAAAAAAAGGGTTATAATCTTTAATAGACTCAGATAGCTAAGGGAAAAGCGTGAGCAACTCAGATTATACGGTTTCAGGAGCAGGGGGAAATTGGCCAGTTATTGATGAAGGCGAATATCCCACAGTTATTCAACAGCAAAACCGCTTATCTTGCGGTCCCGCCAGTGCTGAAATGTTACTGAGAATACAGGGAGTAAATAATCTAACTCAGGAAATAATTGCCTCAGAGACAGGAGTGCCCGTAACTGTTCCCGACTTAGCGCTAGCACTGAACCGACTAGATCCCAGCAGTTCTCGACAGTGGATCGGAGGAGGTTTAGAAATTCCAGGAGCCAGTTTTGCCGAAGTGCTGGAGGTATTAACTGCCACAGGCCCTTGGATAGCGGAGTTGCGAGAACCCGGTGCGCGTCTCGGTCACTTAGTTGTTGTTAACGGTTTTGATGCTTTGGGTAGAATCGAGATCGCCGACCCTTGGAATCGCACCCAGTATAAAATGGATAAAGACGAATTCTTACAATATTGGACGCTGCAAGGCATTTACCTCAGAAAACTATGATAACCCAAGTCTTGAACATTCAACAAGGCAGTAATGCCGACTTCCTGACAATCGTGATGTCGATCGGGGATAGGCAGCACCAGTTTACCTTTGCCCGCAAATACGACCAGATCGCTAATCGTCAACTCCAAATTATTACCTATGACAGTAATTTTGGGGAAACTTTCAAATATAATCAACAGATCGTTGCCGAGGTGATGAACATAGTCCGGGAGTTTTACGCTGGCAACAGCGTAAAATTTCCTCAATATGTGGGAGATTTTGGCACCCGCGAACAAGCGTTGGCATTACAAAAGCCATTCTACCCCAAAACTCTGGAAACATCTCCCATTAGATAAGGCAAGCGGCCATCAAGAGCGGTGGCCGAAACAAAAGTGCCAGAGCGCAATTATGAGTTATAATGTAATTGCTCTCCCAACAGCAAGCAGGAGCAAAATATGTCCCATATTGAGTTTCGCGATCGCTCCACCGGCGATCGGCAAGCATACATGAAAGGTTCTAACCTGGCAGTATGGCAAGTAATTATGCTGGCCCAGAACTATGATATGAAATGCGAAAAAGTTGCCCAGCATTTACGGCGAACCTTAGATTGGGTGCAGGCAGCTTTCAATTATGCTAAAACTTACTCCGAGGAAATTAATGAAGCGATGGCTGATTTTCAGGCGATCGACTACACAGCCCTTCAGCAAATCTTACCTCAAATTGAGCTGAAAACGGTTCCCAAAGAAATATTCGGCAAATAACAGTAATGAGAGCGATCGCCTGTTCCTGAACTACGCTCTGCGCTTTTTCCGTTTTCCTTTAGGTTGACGTGCGATACCTCTAAGAAAGTCTCCCAACTCTGTACTCCTGCCATTATGCTCGTAATTATCAGCTCCAAAAACATGCTTTAATTCATCTTTATACTTAGAGTATTCCTGTGGCAAGGAACCACCCAACTTAATAAATGCTTTGGCTGTAAATTCATAGCGACGATCGGATTGATTCATAAATTGCCTGAAGAACTTATAGGTATTAGTTACTTGCCTGACAGCTTGTCCCAGATCGCCACTGCGCTTCAACTCCACAAAGCAAATAATTCTTTTGCTACCTTCAGCATAAAATACAATTAAGTCACAAATTGCCATCCCTTCTCTATCGAGTCCTAACAGTTGACGAAATTTGCAATTAGGGTTTGATTGATCGTCTACAGAGAAAAAGAGAACAGTCTCCCCGCTTTGTGGTTCTAAACTAATATTGACTGTCTTTTCTGTAAAACTTGTTACCCCAGGAAGAAAACATTCGGTCAAAAGTAAAGTATTCAAACACATTGTCCGCTTTTCCTCAGAATATGCGCTCATGAAAATATATGAGAAATATCATCAGAGACATTCCCAAAGGTACTCCAATCAATACTGCCGTCTTCAGCCAAAACATTTGTAGCCGTTCCCTCGGCAAACAAATAGACAGAAACTTGCTCTTGCGCAATAAAAGCCTCCGTCCGTTCCAAGTAAAACCGTTCCTTAATTTTCTCCCGATCGGGCCGTTTACTAGCCTGGATGAGATTAGCTAAATGAGCAACAATATAAGGACTGTGGGTAGTGAGAATGACATGCAAACCCCCCCGAACCAACATCGCCAAGAACTCAATAATTTCCACTTGGGCAGCAGGATGTAAATTAATTTCTGGCTCATCTATAATTAGCCAATCATCAGGTGCAGCTAAATAGCGTAAGTAGAGAACCAAGGGCGCAAGTTCCTTCACCATTGCCGAAACAATGGGCATTTCTAACTTGAGACCATCGGCAACTTGGAAAAGCAGTTGCTTCTTTAACCCCGATCGCTCATAATCAACCTGTCCTTGGAGAATATCATTTTCTAATAACGCCGCCAATTTAACATACTCTCCAATGCGCGGCTCTTCATTAATTTGCATTTCCCTCTCGGCAAAATTCCTGTTCTCAGCAGTCTCCATCATCTCCAAAAAATCCCCCACTGGAGCCAGTAAATTTCTGACTCTCGACTCAGGGACAACTTTTTCTGGTAAAGGTAAAGAGATAAAAGTAGTTCTTTCTGTCGGAAATGTATAAAGATGAGAACATAATTTAACGTGAATCCTTTGCAAAATCCCAGCAATAACAAATTGCTTAACGACTCGCTGAGGAACCCTGTCCCAAATCTCTCTTTCAGAAAGCAGGTAGAAATAAATAATTGATTCATCTGCTTCCTTAAGCAGATTGAGGACAGCCCCTTTACTGCCAACATACAGTTTTTTTTCTGCCCGATCGCCTTTAATTTTATTTAACAATTCCGTCTTGCTTTTCCCGAGACCGATCTGTACTTGGCATACTGATGATTTTGTCCCAGCCATAAAAGGTAGCAACCAACTGCTTGCCAAACTAGCCACATCATTGATGTATGCTTCGGCATAGATATCAGCAAACTCCCATAAATCAACCCTGGCATTACCTGATGCTATCAGTTCTTGAATAGCAGCATCTAGAGGCGGGTATTTCTGCTCAGTTTGACCGTCAATATAAGCTTCCACATACTTCTCGTAGCCCTTGGTTCCTAAAATAGCCGCCAAACTGTAAGCAGTCCAGGTTTTCCCGAGACCATTACCCCCAATGAAAACCGTCAGGGGTTTTAACTCAATCTCTGCTTCCCCGATCGCACCTAAGTGACAAATTTTAATTTTCATGGCCTAATTCCTGGAGTCGTAATTTATCTCTAATTCCTTTATAACACAGAAATTACCAAACATCAATACCAATTATAGCAATTATACTGCCTTCCCAATTCTCCAGATACCAGTTTCTGTAGAGGAAGAAGGCCATATCGTCCTCTACCCCCAAGGGGCGATCGGTGCATCGCCCGATACTTGTAATAGCCCGCGCAGGCGGTTGCCGCGCTGCGCTCGCAATGACATTGCTTTGTTCATGTAGCCGGGCCCTTTAGGGTTCGGGCGACGAGGTTTTTACCACGGGCGATCGGCCATCTGGAGCCGGTGGTGGGCGGTGCCCACCCTACTTTTATACAATGTTTTCAGTCGGTTTCAACCGACTTTAGCTATTAGCCGGGGGTTTGAACCCCCGGCGGGTTATCGGGAAAGAGACTTATGTATTACAGCGAATTCACCCTCGAAGAACTAGAAAGCAAATTTCAACTAACAATTACCGAAGAAGTGCCATTATTTGACACCGTAGAACCAGTCACGCCGAGTGGACTCTTGAGAGAAACCTTAGCAGAGAACATTCCCCTCGCCTTAGCAGTAGATACAGAAAAAGCCCGATCGGAACTGATCGTCGCGCCAATATTGGTAGAAATGAGGAAGCAATTCGAGCGTCAAATTAGTGTTTTCTCCGGGACAGAATTTAACGTCGATCGCAGTAAAGGACTCAGCGGGAGATGTGACTTTATCATCAGTCATTCTCCCAGGCAGTTGTCCGTGACCGCCCCAGTAGCTACCCTCGTGGAGGCCAAAGATGATAACATAAAATCGGGGATATGCCAGTGCATTGCCGAAATGGTAGCAGATCAAATATTTAACCAACAGAAAAATAATCCCATTCCCAGCATCTATGGTATAGTCACAACAGGAAGTATTTGGAAATTTATGAAATTGGCAGAAAAACAGGTCGCGAACGCTGCGCGAAAAATCGAGCCCGGAGAGCATTTCATCAACAATCTCGAATCCCTGCTGGGCATCCTCTCATATATAATCCATACTACTCGTCCCCAAACCCAGGTCGAGAAGCAATCCTAGGTCATAATAGATAATCCCCCAGTGACGAATCAATTCACATTTCAATCTCAGGCTGAATGCAGCCACACCCAAGCCCGGGCCGGTATTTTTACAACCCCTCATGGCATAGTAGAAACACCCCGTTTCATGCCCGTAGGCACCACCGCCACCGTCAAAGGCGTCACCTCTGCCCAACTATTAGCAACCGGTGCCCAGATGGTGCTAGCCAATACCTATCACCTCCACATCCAACCCGGAGAAGATTTAATCGCCAAAGCTGGAGGATTACATAAATTCATGGACTGGAATGGCCCCATCCTCACCGACTCCGGCGGCTTCCAAGTCTTCAGCTTATCTGAGTTACGCACCATCAGCGAAGAAGGCGTCACCTTTCGTTCACCCCGTGACGGACGGATGATTAACCTCACCCCCGAGCGATCGATCCAGATCCAGAATAAACTGGGGGCAGATGTCATCATGGCCTTTGACGAATGTCCCCCCTACCCGGGCACCCGAGAAGCAGTCGAAGCAGCCACATCACGGACCAGACGCTGGCTAGAACGTTGCCTTCAGACCCATAAACGTCCAGATCAAGCATTATTTGGCATCATCCAGGGAGGGGTATATCCAGACCTGCGGTCAGCCGCAGCCAAATCCCTAGTAGAATTAGACTTACCCGGTTATGCCATCGGTGGCGTCAGCGTCGGCGAACCAGGATCACTCATAGCAAAGATCGTCAAGATAACCGCCCCCTTGCTACCCCCCCACAAGCCCCGTTATCTCATGGGCATCGGCACCTATCGGGAAATGGCCCAGGCGATCGCCTCCGGAGTAGACCTGTTCGACTGCGTCATACCCACCCGTTTAGCCCGTCACGGCGCAGTCTTCGTCCGAGGGGAGCGCTGGAACATCAAAAACGCCCGATTTACCGAAGACTTCGCCCCCCTGGATAGCGAATGTCCCTGCTACACCTGCCAGCACTTCAGCCGGGCCTACCTGAACCACCTCTGGCGATCTCGCGAACTCCTAGTCTATACCCTACTGTCCATTCACAACCTGACGGAACTAATAAGGTTCACCCAGAGGATCAGGGATGCCATCATCCGGGACAGCTTCGCCACGGAATTTTCCCACCTGCTTACCCCCGTTCCAGAAAATGTAGTTTAAATTTGTCTGAGCTTAACTGAGGAACTATGTTAAAATTTCTTTAAATTATGAGAGCCCCATCTAGGAGAGGTATATTTACACATGGAAGCAGTGCTGTTCTTGGCCAAATTGCCCGAAGCTTACTCAATTTTCAACCCCGTCGTAGACGTTCTGCCTGTTATTCCCCTCTTTTTCTTGCTGCTGGCCTTCGTCTGGCAAGCAGCAGTTGGGTTTAAATAAGATCCGTTCGTAGTAAACGCTTTAGCGTTTCCCGTTCGTAGTAAACGCTTTAGCGTTTCCCGTTCGTAGTAAACGCTTTAGCGTTTCCCGTTCGTAGTAAACGCTTTAGCGTTTCCCGTTCGTAGTAAACGCTTTAGCGTTTGCCCGATCGCCTTTAATCCCGTTTCCCGATCGTCTTCTGGAAAGCCGGTCGTTCCGAAAGCCGTTTAATGTAATCCGCCACTGCCGGATACTCACTCAAATCCAGCTTTAGCATAATCGGCACGTAGGCCAAAAGGGAACCCACTGCCGCATCTACTACCGTAAACTCATTTCCCAGCAAAAACGGTTGCCGATCTAAAATATCATTCAGCGGTGGCAGAAGTTGGGACATCGCCCGATCGCGACTCGCCTCAACAAAAATCCCCGGTCCCAAAGTCGCATTGCCAAATATCACCCACTGTGCTATCTCAGAACGTTTTTCCAGAGACTCTGGCATCTGCCCGTGCTTTTCCGCCAGATACATGAGACAGGCCCCCGACTCCCAGAGATTAAAATCCCCATCCGCGATCGCCGGCACCTTTCCCATCGGATTGATCGCCAGAAACTCTGGTTGCCTGTGTTCACCCGCCTTCATATCCAGCAAGACGAACTCGTAAGGGATCTCCAGTTCTTCCAAATACCACTGGACAATCGACGCCCGCGAAATCTTACCACCGTATAATTTCAACATCTTACAAAACCTTGTGAGTATACTCGTGTTGCTTCACATTATCCTCCTTCCGCACAATATTTTCGGCATTCAGCACCCGCTTGCGGGCCGTTGAATAGTTAAAATCCTCGCGAATTGTGCCCAGAGGGATGTGTTTTTTCGCACTGGGACGACTCTTATAGCTGCGCGTAGCCGCGATCGCCCTGGACGCGAACTCATCTGGAAACTGGGCCGAAGATGGGAACTCCGAAGGTTTTTGCGGAGTTTCACCGGTTAGCACCCTGCCCAAAGTCGTTCCGCAAGCCATTTTATAGGAAGTTGGAATCCCCTTCACAATAGCTTCCAGGGCCGCCGAAGGTATCGGTTCCACCACCTTCACCTCATGGACCTCTCCCTCTTCCTTAATGAAACAGGTAGCCAAGCCCACCACCAAATAGTCATCTTCAGACAGTTCTGGAGCCTTTACATATACCACTGTACTTGTCATCACAATCCGACCTTATCGCTTGCTGAATCCCAAATTCTCTAGCCTTTTACATATTACTACTCACTCATCCTTGTGACAATTAAGCTACTGGCACAATCTCACCGGGGCGGGCCCCCTGAGAGCCAATTTCCAGCTCAATTGAACTTAAGAGCAATAATACACGTCCCTAAACAGGTCACCTCTTGCCCGAACTATCTCTGGAATCAAGATGCCCTTGACCGTATAATTTATTATTGGCGGCATCTTTGGGGCCACAGCCAGCAACCACTTCCAATACTGACACAAGGTCTATTCCGGGTGGCACGAGCAAGAAATAGGGTAAATGTATTCAGCCCATTATTCACCCAACAGCAAATGAACGACAACTCCCCTAGAACTGCCAATGGTAAGATTTTTGCCGCCACAACCCAAGGACTATTTCCTCTAACAGCCGACGGACTGAAAATCCGCCGTCTGAGGCGCTTCCTCTATCCTGTCAAGCAGCATCAATCACACTATACCAGTCTACTAGAAGAATCCTTGCGGCGTCAAGCCAAAGCCAAAGCTGCCGCTGGCAATTACTCCGCCGCCATTGATATTCTCACCGCCGCAATTGCCATCCATCCCCAGAATGCCATCAACTATAACAATCGCGGCCTCATCTATTTTCAGAGCGGTCAACAGCAAAAAGCCCTCGCCGATTATACCAAAGCCCTACAACTCAATCCCCAGCTATCTGAGGCTTACAATAACCGAGCTAATTATTACGCTGCTCATCAACAACTAGAGATGGCTCTAAGTGACTATGACCAAGCCATCGATCTCAATCCTTTCAATATCCGCGCCTGGATCAACCGGGGAATTACTTACCGTCATCTGGGCATGTACGACCTCTCCCTCGATAACCTGGACTTCGCCTTAAGGATGGGACGCCTTGAAGCTCAGATTTACGCTGAACGCGGTCGCACTTATCATCTTATGGGTGATTGGAACTGCGCGATCGCCGACTATCAGAGTTCCCTGGCTAAACTCAACTCCCCTGCTAACAGCCCCGATTTATCCGGAACGGTAGCCCGTCAGAGTCGCCGGGTAGAAGCCTGGTTAAACGACTTACTCCAACCTCTATTAACTTAAAACAGTTGTTAGTTGTTAGTTGTTAGTTGTTAGTTGTTAGTTGTTAGTTGTTAGTTGTTAGTTGACCACCGGCCACTGACCACTGACCACTGACCACTGACCACTGGCTACTGACCAGTGGCCACTGACCACTGGCCACTGACTACTTATTTTCCTCTATCAGAACGATCGGGCGGCGTTGGGGGGCAACTCGGTAACTTTCCTCCTGCATCACCGTTTTCGCCTGCCCTGGATCGAAAGCCCGGTTAAATTCCCTTTGCCAGCGGTTTACACGTTCTTCTGTACGCTTCACTTCTGTTTGCATTACCCTTGACCTTTCCCGTACAGACTGATATAACGGCAATAGACGCACCAGCCCGGAAACTGCTGCTACCGCCAGTACCAAAGAAACTCCTAGCTTAGCAGTTGCTTCTAGGGCCCTATTCCTTTGGCCCCTCATGCTATTCTGGCCGACCCGCTCTTTTCTACCTGAGTGTTTTGCCTGCTTGAGCGTCGTGCTCTTGTTTTTTCTCGCCACGCTCAAGTCTACACTTCGGGGGGGTTTTTCTGGTCGCTGTCGCTCTTCTGGCATCATAATAGATAGATTGTCTACCCTGCTAGTAGACAATCTACCACACCAACTGCGGCGATCGCCCAGGGTGCGATCCCCAGGCGACCAACTTCACCAGGCCCCCTACTTGTAAAGTTCTATTCCCAGCCGGTACATCCAATAGAACGGAATCAATGCAATCACTAGAGCTGCGTAGACTTGAACATCCGATAGAGTCATGGTTGTTGAACTCCTGAACACAATGGTAGTTTTTCCCACTTTCCGTCAAGTTGAGCAAAATAGGAAGGGGTTTGTTACAAAACTTAATATTCTCCGCCGTTTAACCGGTTGGGAAGACTAAACAGGGGGTAAGTAGTTGGGTGTGGTCAAAACCCGTCGATCTAACGGGCGGCCCTCCCAGTCGCCGGATCCCCCCAAACCCCCCTTAAAAGGGGGGCTTACCTTAGCCCCCCCCCTCGTTACGAGGCTCTGCCTTGTAACGGAAGGGGGGGTTTGGGGGGGGATCGCAACCAACTCTCTGCATGACCACACCCACCTCAGAGAGCTTCAAATTATTACAGAGCAAGGGTTATAGCCTTGTTGACTAAAAGTTAAAATATAAAAATGATTTTGCACGACTACTTATGACGCTATGCCGCATTTTGCCAGTTTCGGCGCGGCCAGAGCGGTGGAAGTTACTCCCTCAAAGAGTTTGGGAATCTTCAAGTCTTGAGCGCAAAGCCTAAATAGAGAAAAGAGATATTGACATTTGTCAAGGTAGACGATCTATAATATACAAATTGACAGAGCCCGGACGATGGTGGCCGATGTTTAGTGGTAAAACTAGAGGACAGGCTGGTCGCTAGACCAGGAATTGTATAGATCCCGGTTGTATATGACGCACTCATGACTAATTGGAGTTAAAGCGAATGGAAGCTCCTGTGCCAGCTCCAAGAGTAATCACCAGAACTAGCTTGGCTCGCCAGCTGATAAATTTACAGCGGGACGTATTACGCATGGGAGCGCTGGTAGAAAAGTCATGCTGGCTGGCCCGTAAAGCTATATGCGATCGGGATTTGGCGGCGGCCAAAGAGATCGCCCTGCAAGATAAACGGATAGATCGATTTTATCGAGAAATTGAACTGGACTGCGTCAGCACGATGGCACTCCAGGCACCAGTTACCCAAGATTTGCGGTTGATTAGTGCCATGATGCAGCTAGTACGAGATCTGGAGCGCATTGGAGATTATGCTAAGGATTTAGGCGAAATCGCAGTGAAACTGTTTGCTTATCCCCCTCATGAGTGCATGGGCAAAATTCAGGTGATGTTAGACAGAACTCAAGCTATGCTGGCAATGAGTTTAAGGGCCCTGTCGGATCTAGATGCTCAAGTGGGTCTAGAAGTTAAAGTTAAAGATGATGCGGTAGATTCAGACTACGAAACCATCTATAACGAACTGGCCAATCAAAAGGATATTCAGGGGGTGGTGGAACGGACTATGCTACTGGTGTTAGTCATCCGTCACTTGGAACGCATGGCAGACCATGCTACTAATATTGGACAACGAGTGGCTTACATTGTCACGGGTCAGCGCCATTGACCCGATCGCCTCGGGAAGTGCCTTGAGGGTCGCGATCGTCCGCCATGATTGTCCAGTCCCCTCCAAGTGTGAATGGACATCGATATCGCCCCGGAGTCTATCATCTCCGTAACTTTCAAGAGATGGTGACATGGATACGGAAGTGGCCATGACGAGACGTAATTAGCTGACGATATCACTTGAGACGGGATAAGATCCTATCGTTTCACCTCTGTCAAGTGATATCTGATTGATAATAATTTAAGGAGAGGAAAGATCGCTGCATGGAATTTTCAATCGCAACATTGCTATCGAATTTTGAAGATGAAAAATTGGTAGCGCCTAAGGTTTTGGAGAAAAAACTGGGTGCTACCGAAGATGAAAGTCTGCGCAAACTGCAAATTGTCTTAGATGCCCTAGAAAGAATTGGGATTTTAGCCAAAGAGCGTGGCAGATATAAAAGGGTGCATGACACGCAATCCTTAGTCGAAGGCAAACTCCGCTGTTCGAGCAAGGGTTTTTGCTTTGCTATTCAAGATGCGGAAGACACTGAAGATATATACATCCGCGAAAGCAATCTCTCTACAGCATGGAACGGCGATCGGGTATTGGTGAAGATCCTCAAAGAAGGCAGTCGCCGACGCTCTCCAGAAGGAGAAGTACAGCTAATCCTCGACCGAGCAATTACTTCGGTGCTGGGACGGGTGAAGCGTGCAAACGGGGATTACAAAGCGGTGCCCCTGGATGACCGGCTGCTGTTTGAACTGGACATTAAATCAGCAGAGGACCAAGAGCTGGAAAAGGCAATAGAGCACCTGGTACATGTGGAAATCCTTCGCTATCCTCTCGGTCAGCATCCCCCTATAGGCAGAGTTACTCAAATCCTGGGTAGCAATGCTGAAGAAGCAGCCGATACGGAAATAGTCCGCTGCAAACATAACTTGCCCAAAGAGTTTCCCCCTCAGGTCTTAGAAGCTGCGGCTCTGGAAATGGCCCCGCCGGGAGCGGAGGAAAACCGGCGGGATTTGCGCCAGCAGCTGACAATCACGATCAAACCAGAAGCCTCTCAGGAGAGTCGCTCCGATACTTTAGATGATGCCATCAGCCTGGAGCAAACGGAAGCGGGCTCTTGGCGCGTGGGGGTTCACATTGCGGATGTGGCTGAGTATATCCTACCAGATGAGCCTCTAGACCAGGAAGCAGAAAAGCGGGGTGCCTCGGTATATTTGGGGGAAAAGGTGCTGCCGATGCTGCCAGAGGCGGTGGCTTCTCAATGCTGTCTGGTGCCAGAAGCAGATAGATTAGCTGTGTCTGTATTCTTGACCATTGACAGTGAAGGGCAGTTGATTGAGTTTGAGTTGCAACCGACAATCGTGCGAGTTGATTACCAGTTGTCTTATCAGCAGGTAAAAGAAATTATTAATCAAGAGACTGACTCATTTCCGCCCGATGTAGTTGAAACCTTGTCCCAGCTGTTGGGATTGACTCAGGGATTGAGAGAACAGCGTCTGAAAAGGGGTTCCTTCGATCTGAATTTGCCCGACAAAAAATTTCACTATGATGATGAGGGCACCTTAGGAGCTTTGATAGTCTCGCCCCAACTGCCAGAGAGATCGATCGTTACGGAGTTGATGATTCTGGCAAACCAGGTGGTGGCAACCCATTTACAGGCCCTATCTTTGCCGTTGATTTACCGCGTACATCCAACTCCTCATATGGAAGAGGTGCAGGAGTTGATTAAGTTGGCGGGTAATTTGGAGATTGCACTGGAACTGGCAGAAGAAGATGTGGTGACGCCGGCGGATTATCAAGCTTTCACCAGGGTGTTTGCTCAGTCGGAGGCCCAAAAGGTACTGACTAATATTTTGATGTCTACTTTGAAGCCGGCGGCTTACAGCACTACCCCTAAACCTCATTTTGGACTGGCCCTGGATGAGGCATACACTCACTTTACCTCTCCTCTACAGCGTTACTGCGATCTGCTGGTTCACCGGATATTGCATGCGGTGTTCGAGCAGGGACGCGATCGCCGTACCAGTCGTACTAAAGAAAGTGTTAACCTGCGTCACAGCAGTTGCCACGATAAAATTAACTGGAAGGTTCTCCCCCCAGACATCCTTCAGGACTTCGAGGAGCACTTTACACAGATTGCGGCTCACTTGAGTGAGAAAGAAAGGATCGCCCAAGAAGCCCAAGAGGACTTGGAAGGTCTGCAAAAAGCGGAATTTATGAAGGCACATACAGGGGAGATCTTCCGTGGGGTGATTACTGGGGTCCAGTCCTACGGTTTCTTTGTGGAGCTAGAGGATGTATTGGTAGAAGGACTGGTACATGTAAGCTCCTTGAAAGATGACTGGTATGAATATCGCTCCCGGCAACAAATGCTGGTGGGTCGCAAAAACCACAATCAATACCGACTGGGTTCGCGGGTGGAGGTGCAGGTGAAAAGCGTTGACTATTACCGCCAGCAAATTGACCTGATTGCCGTGAGTGGGGGCAGCATGTGTACGGATTGGGAGGATGACCCTGACGACCTCGAACCCTATGAATATGAAGATTAGAGTTGTCAGTTGATAGTTGTTAGTTGTCAATTGTTAGTTGTTAGTTGTCAGTGGGTGTGGTCATGCATTTGTTGTAGCCCGATCCCCCCAAACCCCCCCTTCCAAAAGGGGGGGCCTCCGGAAACCCCCCAATAAAGGGGGGTTTGGGGGGATCGGTGCGACTGTCCGGGCCGCCCGTTAGATCGACGGTGTTTGACCACACCCGTTGTCAGTTGTTAGCGCTATCCCAGTCGGTAGGTGATGGGGAACGAGGGGATAGGGGAGGACAAGGTCAAAGGAAAAATGGAAAAGCAAGTGAGACAGACTCTGATATTGGGTGTGTCAGGGTCATCGGGTTTGATCTATGCGGTGCGGGCGCTGAAGTTTTTGCTCGGGGCAGATTACACTATTGACCTAGTGGCCTCGAAGGCGGTTTATATGGTCTGGCAGGCGGAGCAAAATATCCGCATGCCAGCAGACCCGGTGCAGCAGTCGGAGTTCTGGCGGCAGCAAGCTGGTGTAGAAACGGCGGGGAAACTGCACTGTCACCCCTGGCAAGATATTGGTGCCAATATTGCTAGCGGTTCCTTCCGGACTCGGGGGATGCTGATTATCCCTTGCAGTATGGGTACGGTGGCTAAACTGGCAGCCGGCTTGAGTTCCGATCTGCTGGAAAGGGCAGCTGATGTCCAGATTAAAGAAGGTCGGAAATTGGCGATCGTCCCTCGGGAGACTCCCTTGAGTCTGATTCACTTGCGCAATCTGACGGCTTTGGCTCAAGCAGGTGTTAAAATTGTGCCAGCAATTCCTGCTTGGTACCATAAGCCCCAGACGATCGAGGATCTGGTAGATTTTGTGGTGGCTCGTGCTTTGGACCAGCTGGATATTGATTGTGTGCCGATTAACCGCTGGGAAGGTCACGCTTAATGTTATGCCTGCACTTAACCTTGTTTTACTGCTAGCTATTTTGGGAGGGCTGACTCTGTTTGCTTGGCAAAACTGGTCCCCTTCTTTGTCCCTGGTGTTTTTAGGCTCGCCAACTCCTCCCTTACCCCTGGCTGTCTGGATATTGCTTTTGCTGGCTGCTGGAATAATGACTGGGCTGTCGATCGCGGCCTCGTTTCGGTGGTACAGTTATCTAGAAGCGCGATCGCTACGGCGACGCCCGCGCTATGAAGCAGGATCTGCTTATCCTGCTGGTTCAAGGGATTCTCAGGAATCTCAAGCTAGCGAAACGGATTATATTCCCAGTAGTCAAACCGGTTACCAGGCCGATCGGGGACGAGAAAGTTTCCCTCCCAGAGATGATAGCAGCAACTTTGCCGCAGTCGCGAATAATGGCGATCGCATCTCTTCTTCAGCAGCATCGAATAATGATGATTGGGAACAGGAAAACAAGATATCTGATGATTGGGAAGAGGTGGTAACGTCGGGAAGCACGGATCGCGTTCCCAGGCAGAGCGGTGGGATCGAGGAAAAGGGAGATCGGGCCAAAGCAGATGGTGGAGAAAAGAATGATTCATTCTATTCCTATGGCTCCCAGGATAAGAGTAATTCAGGCGTGGGAAAAACTGAGGATGTCTACGAAGCGAATTATCGGGTGATAACTCCTCCGGTTCACGAGGAGAGTGCCGGTGATAAAGATGAAGATTGGGGATTGGATGAAGACGAACGTTAAGAATACGGAACGGTAGAAAAAGTAATATGATGATGATAAATTTAAGAGGAATTAGTATTTATCTAGTCGGGATGATGGGGGCGGGGAAGACGACAGTGGGGGAATTGCTGGCCAAGGAATTGGAATACCGTTTTTTTGATACGGATGTGCTGATTGAACGAGTCAAGGGAAAGGCGATCGGGGAAATATTCAAAACGGAAGGAGAAGCAGGATTTCGGGAGATAGAAAGTCAGGTGTTAGAATCCCTATCAGCCTATCTGCAATCAGTGGTGGCTACGGGTGGCGGGATAGTATTGCGGCCAAAAAATTGGAGTTACCTGCACCACGGCATCGTTGTCTGGCTAGATTTACCAGTAGAAAAATTATATAATCGTTTGCAAGGAGATACAAATCGTCCTCTGTTACAAGAGGTTGACCCCTTGGAAAAACTGCGATCGCTCCTGAAAACCAGGCAAGCAATGTACTCTCAAGCGGATTTGCACATCACCTTGACGGGAGAAGAAACCCCCGAAGGAGTAGCAAGGCGCGTGCTAGGGGAAATTCCGACGATTATCAAGCCAGAAGTAAAGGCTAGGGAATGGAACTAAATTAACAGAGGGTAACAGATAAAGGATTGT
The DNA here is from genome assembly GCA_051439505.1 of Hormoscilla sp. Lineage (GTDB taxonomy): Bacteria > Cyanobacteriota > Cyanobacteriia > Cyanobacteriales > Desertifilaceae > Hormoscilla. Next base: position 19,048 of record JBFRWI010000231.1, read on the forward strand.
AAGTGTGAGGAAAAAATCGGGATTATACAGATGAGCAAAGAAGATGAAGATTTGCAGAAAGAAGAAGAAAGTCTGCGGGTGCGAGTGCTGAGTGAAGCGCTACCCTATATCCAAAAGTTTGCGGGTCGGACTTTGGTGATCAAGTACGGGGGTGCGGCGATGAAAGATAGCACTCTCAAAGCTAAGGTGATACGGGATGTGGTATTTCTGTCCTGCGTGGGGATGCGTCCGGTGTTGGTTCATGGTGGCGGTCCGGAAATTAATACTTGGCTGGGGAAACTCGGCATTGAACCCCAATTTAAGAATGGTCTGCGGGTGACGGATGCGGACACGATGGATGTTGTGGAAATGGTCCTGGTGGGGCGGGTGAATAAAGAAATTGTCTCTCTGATTAATACAGCGGGAGGAAATGCGATCGGGCTGTGCGGTAAAGATGGTAATTTGATCGAGGCTCGTCACCAAGGTACTGAAGGCATCGGTTTTGTCGGGGAAGTCGGCAACGTGAATACTGACATCTTGCAGTCCCTAGTCAACAGCGGCTATATTCCCGTGGTCTCAAGTGTGGCAGCAGATGAAACGGGACAGGCTCATAATATCAATGCTGACACGGTGGCCGGAGAGTTGGCGGCGGCCCTGGGGGCGGAAAAGCTGATTTTGCTGACGGATACTGCTGGTATTTTGCAGGACTATAAAGACCCATCAACCCTGATCGACAAATTAGACATTCAACAGGCACGAAATCTGATAGAAAAAGGGATGGTAACTGGTGGGATGATTCCGAAGGTGACTTGCTGCGTGCGGAGTCTGGCTCAAGGGGTGCGGGCGGCTCACATTATCGATGGTCACGTGCCCCACGCTCTGTTGCTGGAAATTTTTACCGACTCGGGAATCGGCTCGATGCTCGTGGCCTCGGAATTCATGAGTTAAGCAGTTGTCAGTTGTCAGTAGTAAGTAGTTAGCAGTAGAGATCGCAAAGGTGAATCCAGAAAGTTTAGAGATTGTCAAGGAAAACTACGAGGCGGGCAAGATTGCTTTTGAGTGCGGTCGGTACAGGGCCGCAGTCGAGCATTTGGAAAAGGCGAGTGGCCTGGTTAATCGCAATGGGAAACTGGGAGGAGATGTGCTGCTGTGGCTGGCGATCGCCTATGAGGCTGCCGGCAAGCAAGCAGAGGCGCGAGCGGTTTGTCAACAGATGCAATCTCATCCCAGTCTGGAAGCCCGCAAGGAAGGTAAGCGGTTACTCTATATTCTGGAAGCACCTCAGCTCAAGAGACCGGAAGCATGGATGACGAAAATCCCAGATTTAGGCTCGATGTCGGAAAGTGAGGTAAAATATCGACGGGGTACTGGTGTTGCTAAAAACGGCAAATTCCAGGGGCGGGTTGCAGAATCGGAAGTAGATTTAACTCAGGTAAATACCGAAGATAATCGCTTTATCTGGGTGGCTCTAATTTTAGCAAGTCTGACAATCTGCGGTTTGATTTGGTTAAGTTAGCAGGAAGGGAAAAGGTAATGATCGTGCAGGGAAAAAAGTCAGTTATCCGTTTTTTGGTCCCGGTGTATATTTTGCTGTTGACAATGCTGACGGGCTGCGTCGAATATGATATTGGGATCCAGATGAATAGTCAGACCCATGGGGAAATAGTGCAGTTGATTCAACTGCAAGATCAGTTGACTATTTTTAGTCGGGCGACGCTGCAAACATGGTTAGATAGTATTGACGAACGGGTGCGCCGGCTGTCAGGGAAAACGGAGATGATTTCTGACGAGGCCCTGAAGGTGATGATTCCTTTTAATAATGGGGCGGAGTTGGCTGTTAAGTTTAACAAGTTTTTTAATTCCTATGAAAATCTGGCTAACTCGCAGAATGATGAGGAGGATTTATCTTTACTGGCATCTTCTTTGACTGTTAGTCAGAATAATTTTATATTCGCTATCCGCAATCACTTGCATCTGGATTTGGATTTGCGATCGCTTGCTGTTGTCTCGTCTAGCGACAAGGTATTGCTGAGTCCGGAGAAATTTTTGCATATGAAATTTGTCCTGACTACTCCTTGGGGGGCAAAAATAATTGGCGATGATACCCTGGTGGGGCGAGCGGGAAATCAGCTAGTCTGGACCGTGGAACAGGGTAAACTAAATCATATTGAAGCGATATTCTGGGTTCCCAGTCCGATCGGAATTGGTGCTTTGCTAATTATTCTTTTGGTAGCAGGGGGAACATATTTGAAAGAGGGCAAGATGCAAAGTTGAGAATTGAGAATTGAAAATTGAGAATTGAAAATGGCTTCATTAAAAGGACGAGATTTATTGAGTTTGGCAGACCTAAATGCTGGGGAATTGAACTCGCTGTTAGAACTGGCGGCGCAGCTAAAAAAGGGTGAGGTACAATGGCGCTGCAATAAGGTGCTGGGACTTTTATTCTCTAAAGCTTCTACCCGGACGCGGGTGAGTTTTACTGTGGCAATGTATCAATTGGGAGGTCAGGTAATTGACCTGCTTCCTAATGTCACTCAAGTCAGTCGGGGAGAACCTCTGATGGATACGGCAAGGGTTTTAGACCGATATCTGGATGTTGTGGCAATTAGAACTTTTGAACAGCGAGATTTAGAAATTTTTGCTAAGTATGCTAATATTCCAGTGATTAATGCTCTGACAGATAGAGGACATCCTTGTCAGATATTGGCGGATTTGTTGACAATAAAAGAATGCTTTGGTAAGCTGGAAGGCAAGACTTTAACTTATGTGGGCGATGGGAATAATGTGGCTCACTCCCTCCTGTTAGGTTGTACACTGGCGGGGGTGAATGTGAGAGTGGCAACGCCGCCGAAGTTCGAGCCTAATGGTGAAATTGTGGCCCAGGCGCGTCAAATGGCGGCGGGAAGTACAGAGGTGACAATAACTGCAGATCCAGTGGCAGCAGTAACGGGCTCTCATGTAGTTTATACTGATGTTTGGGCGAGTATGGGACAGGAAGCTTCGGCGGGCGATCGCCTGCCAGTTTTTCAGCCTTATCAGGTAGATAAAGAACTGCTAGCTAAAGCGGATCCAGAGGCGATCGTACTCCATTGTTTACCGGCCCATCGGGGAGAAGAAATTACCGATGAGGTGATGGAAGGTTCTCAGTCACGAATATGGGACCAGGCGGAAAATCGGTTGCACGCCCAAAAAGCTTTACTGGCAAGTATTTTGGGTAATGAATTGAGCAATTGTTAATTGAGTTTAGGAGGTTGGGTAACGTTGGGTAGTTAATCGATCCACAGGGTCGATCGCCGGCAACAGCATGTGAATTTCCCCCCAGTTAAAGCTCGCTCCTCCCCAGCAAGCTCGCCCCAGGTGACAAGTAGTAACCGGTGGCGGCGCTCATCAGGGAACTCATAACGGGGCGGGCGTTGCACTTCGTATAAGCAATTAGCAATTAGCAATTTTTAAAAATTGACTGGTATCATCCCAACAATGTGCAACGCCGGATACATTTTTGCGCCGGAAAAAAGGCTGAAACCCTTAATTTGGCGTACTTATAAGATTTACTTATCACCCAAAACTCAGGAGACCCAAAGGTTTTCGGAGTTGCACCTTATGAGTTTTCTGATGAGAGAAGAAATTTTTCCGCTATGGGAGAAGAAATTTTTCTCGGCGATCGAAGATCCTTCGATCGGCGAGAAAAGATCCTTCGATCGGCGAGAAAAGATCCTTCGATCGGCGATCGAAGATCCTTCGATCGGCGAGAAAAGATCCTTCGATCGGCGAGAAAAGATCCTTCGATCGGCGAGAAAAGATCCTTCGATCGGCGAGAAAAGATCCTTCGATCGGCG
>JBFRWI010000232.1:0-45306 GCA_051439505.1 Hormoscilla sp.
GCAACCCCAAGCAACCAACTATTTCTGTATATACACTTGTGGACGGCGAGTACGAAGTCAGTAAATTTCGGGAGGATAACCTCATTGAATCTCCTGCATTTTCCGAACTGAATTTGACCGCAGAACATATTTTTAGCGCTGGTAATTAAAAGCAAAGAAAATTCTGGTTATCAATGTTGCAATTGATAATCCGGTGAGTTGGCTTATGGAAGTTACACAAATTGAGGATGAAGATCGTGACTAAAACCCAACAGGAAATTATCAAGCAAGGATATCAAGCCTTAATCGAGTCCTTAGGAGCCATTGATACAATTCGGTTTATTCAATACTTTAGCCCCGGTCAGGGAGATTATACCAAAGAACGCCATGAGTGGCTATACCTCACTCCATTAGAGGATATTTTGCTCTCGATGAAACAGCTTCCAGAAGGCGATATCAATCAATACGATGAAATTATTGAATAGTAAGTTGATACTGCCCATCGGAGCAACGTAGGGTGGGCACTGCCCACCGGTGCGAATACAGAAGATCCGATCGCCCCGTGTCTCCGATCGCCCCGTGTCGTCGATCGGGTGGCACTAGCAGGGAACTACAGGAGCCAGCAAGTAGGGCACGGCCCACCAGACAGCAAGTTAGTGCTAGACTGTAAACAGGAAATTGGTAGGGTGGGCACCGCCCACCAGGCAACCAGTTAGTGCTAGACTGTAAACACCAGATAAACAAAGGTATGATGCCAATGCCCAAACACCTAACGATCGCGGAAGCGCAAGCAACACTACCAGAGTTAGTATCATCCTTGGCTACGGAACCAGCGGTGATTACCAAGGATGGAAAACCGGTGATGATTGCCCTGAGTTTAGAACAATTTGAATCACTTATGGAAACGATGGAAATAATGAGCGATCGGGAATTTATGGAGCAGTTGCGATCGGGTATCCGACAAGCAGATGCGGGAGAAACAATTAGTCTAGAAGATTTAAAATCTGAGTTAGGATTTTAATGGCACTGTCAAAATGGCTGATGTTGTAGAATAGGAAGTTATCCCGATCACACGTACACTGGAAATATTTAAAGATAATCTTAACAGACATGATGCCGGACTTAATTCTCTATGCTTCAGTCAAAATAGCTAAAAATTCCTGCACTACCCGATCGGGTTCTTCCCGGCATCTGTTAGGATGGTAATGCTGGACTATGTGGATGGACTGGGAGGTTTCGTATTCCTGAGGAGGTTCCCGATGCTGTTCGACAGGATCGATCAGCAGAATGCCTAATTTGCCTTGGTGGAAGATGGCAAAGTTGGGTTGTTGATTTTGTCTGCCTTCGGGGGTTGTCAGTCGCAGTTGCGGGTTGGGGGAGAAGACTACTGACGCCCGATCGAGTGCTTGGGCAATTTTCACTTCTGCATCGGTTCTCAACTGCAAACCATTCCAGTTATAGACTCGTTCTTCTGAATGAAACTGAACTTCTTGGTGATTTTCCTCTGCATCATCTCCGCTCTCTGCGCCCGATCGGGTGTTATCATCAGGTATTGTTGCCCCCTGTGAATCTGTTAAGTTGGCGAATAGTCGGGCTCCACTTAGGTTTGCTTCACCGAAGGTTGCGCAGTTGAGGTTGCGTGCAATCACCTGATTTCGATGTAAAGTCACTTGATTTCGCCGTAGGTATCGCTTCACGACTGACTGGAGATTCTTTTTTGTGACCTTCTCCCCAAAGGCTTTTGAGAGTAGATCCCAGAGTTTGTAACCGGTCTGCTTGAGATAATCAGGTTGATAACCGGTGCTTTTGGCAATTTCCCCATAGGACCGCCGCCCTTCCCAGCATTCCCGAAATATGATTTCTTCGACGCGGTTTAAGGGTTGGTAGTCGAGCAGGGTTTCCACAAGTGCCAGGGCCTCGTCAGCGGTCATGTGTCAGAGTGCCTCATTAGTAGAGTGTCGGTGTGGGCGTAGGTTATAACCGGCACCCTTGGGGTCTGGCACCTCCCTCCGCCTTGATATGCATTTTAGCGCAAAGAACGAGATTATGACTTTTTTATGACTTACTTATGATTTTTATATGACTTGTGCATGACTTTTATGACTGTCAAAGCTGATGCATGTCGCCTAGCATAGTATTGTACTTACAGAACCTCAATACCAAAAATGAAAACATTACAACAGTTAGGCTCGACTGCTACAATAGCTTTGCTTCTTTCCATAGCCCTTCCCAACAGCGTCGAAGCCGCTGTGTTGGGACTAAAATCTCGCTGGCACAACCAACGCAGAATCTCCACCACTCCTACGCATCTTTTCCGATTCGCCGAGGATGGCTCTTCCTTTACCGATCTCGGCGTTGTCACCCTTAACGGGTCACAAATTGACGCAGACGCGCTGGCCATTTCCCAGGAATACGGACTTTTGGGCTTCGCGGTTACAGGAAATAGTTCGCAATTGATTTCTATTGATTCCGACACTGCTAAAGCAACAGCATTGGGATCATTGTTAAATGGGCGCGATATTCGGGGAGCCACTTTCGATCTGACAGGAAACCTCTGGGTACTCGATGCGGCGGAAAACGAGTTGCTGAAAATAGATCCAACTACTGGACAGATATTAGATAATTCTATAACATTAACCTTCGGACAAGGTGAGTTCGATCTCTCAAATGCTTCAGACATCGCTGTGCATCAAGAAGGCATCTTCTACATTGCTAATTTAAGCAAGATTTACAGCCTCAATGTCCAAACTGGTGCTTTAACTGAAGTGAATCAAGACTCAGGCAAAGGTTTTGTAGGACTAGCTTTTTCAATGGACGCTGATGAAAATGACTTCTTTGCTTATGACGTAAATTACTATGATGACATTTTTCTTTACGACGGAGACGCAAACTACGCTAAAACTGACCTGTTCCTGAATATTATTTCGCGTTTTAACGGGGGGCTCGGCGACATTGCGGGAGTTGTTGAGAAAAAGGAAGAGCCTAAACCTTCTACAAAAGTACCCGAACCTTCTTCTGCTTTGGCTCTATTGACCTTGGGCGCTTTTGGGGTTATACTGAAGCGCAAGAAGTAATTTCGAGTCCCGTTAAATATTAATTGGGTTATTGTTAGTAACGGTGACTCTCTTACGAAAACGAATAGGATCGCCAAGGGAAAATAATTCGCTTCCCAGGCGATCGTGCATTTCTTTAGCGGTTGGGGGCGATCGCCGGCCATGACTTGTCCATAATCTATCGGGCGATCGCATAGATCAACTCATCACAAGTGCGATCGCCTGTTGCTTTAGGAAAGGTTTCTGTATTGCGATCGCCTCTTCATGTGTCAATAAAGTCCCTATATTGTATTGCTTTCCCGACTAAATATCTGACTTGACTGTCCCTTGACACCCATGCCAGTCATAAGACGGTGCCAAGCAACAGAATGTGGTCAGATTATTCTTCAGCTTCAACACGCTGCAACCAAGCCACTAAATCTGTCTGGGCCTCAAAATCCAGCAGCGCCTCTGCCAAATCCTCTAACTGGATGAGTGACAGCTGGCGAATCTGGGACTGTAACTCCGCCGCAATTTCACCAATGCGCCGCGTGAGTAGGCGCAGAACAATCTTCAATTCTCCTTCGACCATCCAACTGGTGACTATTTCCATGATTTCCTCCTGTTCTGATGATGCCAGTGTACCAATCTCTTCTTGGAACTGGGTTTCCTCCTCTACATTCAATTGCAGATAGGTGTCGATAAATCCCGAAATCAGTCGGGTCTTCGCCGGATCTAACTTCAAAGTTGCCAGCAAGCGCAGACACTCTAATTTTACCCGCCAGCGGTCCTCTTTGTCAATTTTCATTTTCGTCATCAATGCCGTGGCCACGGGATTTTTGTGACGCAGGAAATCTCGCCAATTCAGGCGATTTAGCTGAATGACATCGTAGTCAAACTGCAAAACGACTTTGTTGGCAATGACAACTTCATAACTGTTGGGTTGTTCCTTGCGCGGAGAGTCAAAGGACAGCACTGCTATGGGATATACTGGCAAACCGTGATTGTGTGACAAAAAGGCAAAGTACCGAAACATCCGCTTTTCAAAGTTTGTCTCATACCGTGCCTGGTTTTCCACATGGATCAGCAAGAAGGTCTCCCCACCACTCTTAAATTTGGTTTTGACCACCAGATCCGCGTTATATTTCTCTCCCGATTTGAGTTCGGTGAATATCTCTTGTTCTAAAAACTCCAGATAGCTGGTGTCTATCTCGGCGAGAAGTGAGGGAAAGAATAACTCTAAGAACTCCACGAAGAAAGTTTTGAGCAGTTCCTTGAACAGGCGATCGTGTTTGATAGTTTCTTGTTTCATACCCTGACTTCGTTAATTGACTGTTGCTTAACACAATATCATCGTCTAAATACCCTGTCAAGCAGTAGTCGGCGCTGAATTATTTTCAGCAACTTCTTAAAAAGAAGATCGCCTTTTCAGTAATTTCCTGCTATCATCTTACACATCCTTCCACGATCGCCAAATTGTCTGCTCTTCGCACTCCTAGCGATTCTTCCTGCACTCCTACAGTTTTCTTTTGTTTCCTTTCGCCCATCTCACGATCCTTATCAACATGAAAACTGCCATACATAATCGAAACTTCAAAAATATCTGTAGTAATCACTGCGGGCTTTCTGTGCGCGTCCTCTCCCAGATGAATGCCAATTAAATCTACTTCTGCTTCGCCTACTTCTTCGGGAACGTATACTTCCCAAGTTATTTCTCGACAATCTTGAAAAACTATCCTGTAAGGCGATCTATTTTCTGGATCGTACACGCATTCAAACAATATTTTATTTCCCCACATGGAAATTTTAACATTTGTAATTAACGAGGTTAACCCTCCTAAACCTAGCGAATGGTAGTCTTCTGTCCAATTAGTCACTTAACCTTTCTCCTGTCTGTACCTGGGCGACGGTGTTTCTTCTCCTCTTTGACGATCGTTCTCAAACAAATATTCTAGCAATTCAACCGCTTCGACTAACCTTTCTTCTGGCAATTTTTCCACTAACTCGATCGCCCTTTGGCGAATTTCCGTTGATGTCATCATCTTACTCCTCCTTTAAGGACTATTTTCATTCTATCATCCTCATCCTCTTTGACATGCGATCGCCCCGATAATTATCCACTATACCGGCAATGGACCCTAACAGCAACCATCCCAAGATATTAATCCTGGCATCAAACAAGGTCACGTCCAGCAAGTGAAATAAGCTACAGCCCCCAAATGCTACAATATAGCTGAAAAATATTAATCTATCCTCATTTTTTACCTCGCCCAGCAGCAAAACCCCTTTCCCCAACACCAAACCCACTAACCCACAAAACCACAGGGTTGCGATAATTCCTGTTTCTGCCATTAACATCAATATTAAGTTGTGGGGATGACCTACCCAGTAATCCATCTGCGCTTCATATATTGTAGTAAAATTTCTTAACCCCCAACCCGTCCCAGGACGCTGCCAAGTTAGGTCCCAGGCAAATTGCCATTGGGTAGAACGTAACTGCGCGATCGGGCGATCGGGATGTAACTCGTCGGTGAGTCGCTTCCAGAAGTATGGGGGCACAACTAAGCGCAACCATTGCCGCAAGGGGTCTAAACCAAATGCTGCCCAAAGTACGGTCCCCGCTGCTGCTGTTACTGCCGTTACCAACCAACGCCAACCCAGATATACGGCAAAAGCAAGACAACTTAAAAAGGCGATCGCCCAAGCATTGCGGGAATGAGTTAAAATCAGTGCCAGGGCATTTCCGATAACTAGCAGGGATAAAAATAAATTGGGAAAACTTTTTTTCTGGAATTGTTCGATCCACAATTCCAGTGTTATAATAAAGGTAATAACCAGATAGCTAGCCAGAACATTGGCATAGGCAAAAACCGAGGCCATTCTTCCCGGGGGAGTCCCAGTCGGTTCCAGGGGAAAGTCGATCGCCATCCATAATTTAATCGGTCCCGTCCAGCCCCAAAACAACTGCCCCAAACCGATAATTATTACCGGGACAGCAGAAAGCCCGATCGCCCAAGAGATGGACCGCAACTGGGCCGGTATTTTAATCAAAGCGCTGACAGCAGCAAATAGCAGGAAGAAAGGCAAGAAATTAAATAATCCCAAAAAGGCATCGCCCCGGTTTTGGGCAAAGCAAGCATTGACAAGCAGTAAAACTGCCAAAATCGCCAATCCCCGGTTTACAGGGCGGCGGATAATAGTATTAAACTCTTGCCGCCAGACATTCACCATCATCCCCAGGAAGCAGGAAGCCGCCAAAAATGGACTCATAGGTAATATAATTAACCCCAGATGCAGTTGCCAATCAACCAGGTTTTTTCTATTGCTTATTTTGCAATTCATATCATTTTGAATAAACGCTGCTACAATTTATTTTGATTATCATATTATATCCTGTCAGGGTAATCACCCACAAGTTAAAAAACAACTTCACCATTGAAAATGTCTCGCGTTATTACCCTCTTGCCCGGTTTGGTTGAGGCACTAATATCTTGCACCATTTGTAACTGGAGGCGGAGCCTCGATAATTCGTTCCCAGGCTCCCGCCTGGGAACGAGGGTAAAACGCTGGCAAGACAATTTTTCCAGGGTTTCCAGTGGGTTTTAACCCACTTAAGCTATTAGCCGGGGGTTTGAACCCCCGGCGGGCCGACAGCGAAGAGAGAGTTGTTGGGAATTAGCTAATAAGCAAATTCCCAGCATTCAGAACGGGTGAGACGAATTTGAGCGAGGGCAAAAATGGTGGGAATAATGCGACTGTAGTTAGTTGAAACCGCCCGCCAACCCAAATCGGCAAAAAACCAAGTCCATAAAGCAGGTCCGACAAAGGCTAAAATACTTCGGGTCGCCCCATAGCGGGCAGTAGTTAATGCCATACCCTGTTTAGCCCCCTGCAATGTCATAAATTGCCCAAACCGGGCCGCTGCTGCTACGCCACCTTTCACTAATGCTTCTTTGGCAACTTGATAGCTAGCAAAATGCAGGGCAAATTGATGGGCAATCTTTTGCAGCAACATGGGTTTGAGCGCGGAACTGACCGCTATGGCACTGCCCCCCTTGAGCAGTAAACCGATCGGGTTTTTCAGAAGCGATCGGGGCAGAGGTTGAGCGAATTTAGTTTGGGCGATCGCCCCTCGGATCCGGTCTCCCAAAGTTTGTTTTTCCGACGCAGGGAGTCGTTTCCAAGTCCGCCGCAGCAGATTGAGAAACACCTCTGCTTCTAAATCTAGAGTAGAAAGCTTGGGAGAATAGGGAAATTTCAGGTAACGACAGACCTGGATCAGCACTTGACGGTAAGTCACCTGCTGGGCCCGTCCCCGCAGTACCGTCAGTCCATCTGCGGCCAGAAAGCGAAAGCGCCTCTCTATAGCATCTAGCCAAGCGGAATGGTCTTGACTCTGGACATCGATCGGGTCAGGGGTATAAACATAGTCCAGAGGGTTTAACTGACGGCGGAACAGGAGTTGCGTCAGCTGTTGCAATTCTTCCTCTGTGGCCAATTCTAGCGCTGTTCTTAGTTCATCCACTGCGAACGCCTCAATTTTTAACTTGTTTGTCAGCTCCTGGGGGTATCATCTTAGGTAGCAGGAGCTTTCCTGTTGACGATAACTGGAAATTAATAGATTCTTTCCTCTTTTATTTTAGATAGCCGATCGCTGGTGAGGAGGTGTAACTCGTGTTTGACGTGCTTGTTATTGGTGCTGGGATCGCTGGTCTGACTTGTGCCAGGTTGCTGCACCAAGCTGGTTATTCTGTGATGGTGGTCGATAAGTCTCGCGGCCTCGGCGGGCGATCGGCTACCCGCCGGTTCCACGGCACTCGCGCCGATCATGGACTGCGTTACCTGGAGGTAATGGGCTATCTGTCACGGCGCTTGATAGATGTAATGGGCGATCGCCACCTTATCCAACCCTGGACAGATGACACTTATGTCGCACCAGAAGGGATGAATGCTGTGGGCAAATTTCTGGCGGACAATTTAGACATTTTGCTCAACCAGCCCGTAGAGGCGATCGCCCTTACCCCCTCACAAACCTGGCAGGTTACGGGGACCAATAGGATGTTAACAACTCAGGCAATAGTTGTGGCAATTCCGGCACCGCAAGCCTTAATGTTAATCGCACCTCTGGCTGATATTATATCATCTGAATTTATTGCTAGTTTGCGTTCCGTAGAATTTGACCCTTGCATTACAGTTATGGCAGGCTATCCAGTATCCAGACTTGCCGATGTCAAGCAATTAGACTGGAAACAGCAGATTTTCGGAGATGCCGATTTAGCCTGGATTGGGTTAGATAGTAGCAAGCGATCGGACTCCAGTCAACCCGTATTTGTACTGCATAGCAGCGCTGCTTTTGCCCGCAAGTATTTAGAGGCCCAGGATTTGCAGCCAGCAGCAGATCGTCTCTTAAATCAGGCAGCACAGGACCTTATTCCTTGGCTTAATGCCCCGGCTTTCTGGCAAGTTCACCCCTGGCGCTATGCTTTCCCCAAACATTCTTTGTCTCAGAATTATCTAGCTGCAACTCCCCTAAATTTAGTTTGTTGTGGTGATTGGTGTGGGGGTAACTTGGTAGAAAGTGCCTTACAGTCGGGACTTGCTGCTGCTACCCAGATTAACAGTCAACTGCGACAGTTGCCTTTGCCAGAATACCCCTTTTAATAATTACTAATCGCTAATTCATAAGACAATTTTGTTTGTCAAAATATGATCCAATTTATAACGATTATCCTATTAGTCGGTTTTAACCGACTTTAGCTATTAGCCGGGGGTTTGAACCCCCGGCGGGCCTCAATTCTCCATAGACATAATTTCGCGCTGCAATTCTTGGGCGGGTTCAAAATCAGGGAATAGTTCCAAGGATTGGTTAGTACAGTCAAGGGCGGCAGATTTTTCTCCCAGATGATAGTAACACATTCCCATGTTGTAGAGAGTCATGGAATCAGCACCGTACAGTTTCAGAGACTGCTGGAAATACTGCAAAGCGGGGGCATAATATTGCATTTGACCGAGTAATAACCCCAGGTAAAATGCCAAGTCCTGCTGTTCCCCAATGGGATAATAGATATCCCACACTTGCCCGATCGCCCCATACATTTCCTGATTCAATACTTCGTCAGCGCTTTCCATCTGGGACATCAAGAGGGGAAAAAAGCCTAGCATGATGTTCGGATCCCAGCCACTTAATCTCAGGTAGGCAATTATTTCTTCGGTGCTGAAGTTTTCATAATTTTTCTCGATCGCCCCTGTCAAGGTGAAGAAGTCATCGGGTCCCAAGTTCTCGATCGCATCTTCGTAGGCGTGGGCTATTTCCACATATTTTTGAGAGCGATCGCCCCAGAGAAAAGCCGAGATACTCATGCTAGGATGGTAGTGCCCGGCATGCAGCACTTTCCCCCCTTGATTTTGCACGTATTGTCCGATCGCGTGATAGTTAACCATCATCGAGAAACTGCCATGAACATTAATTACCGGTTCTCCCCGGTAATGGAGAGATTCTTCGCAGTTGTAGCCCTTATCCCCCGATAATAATAGCAAATTTCCCCCCGCCAGTTGACGAAAATACCGAAGACATTCTAGACCAAAGCAAGGAAATAGAAGAGAAGTATCCTGCAACTGCTGCTGATAGTTCCCCAGCAGTTGATTGAAGTCATCATCGGAGTAGTATGCAGCCGTAACTGGACGCTTGTGATAGGAAATTTGCACCCGATCGAGCAATGCTGGGTCATCCAGGTCCGGTTCCGCTTGAGGAGTCGAAAGGGTAACCAGACTTTCGTATAGTTGACCGTCTTTAATATAAAAACAATCTTGAGGAATGCTATCGAAGAAATAATTAGCCAGGACGACCACGGGGTTTTTCACCGTTTGGGCGCAGAGAATCTCTCCGGAACGAACTAGCTGAATTTCCCGGTCCTGGGTGGCATCAAAGCGGGCAAAGTCCAGTTGACCTGATGCGACAAAATCCTGTAGCCTGGGATGAGAGTTCCAATAGTCTATATTCCGCTGGGGTAAATCTGTGATAATATATTTGAAAGGCACTGCTCTCATTACTGAACGCTTATATAAACCCAGGAACTTTTTCAGGAACAGATAGGCAAAACGACCAGAACCGGCACCGAGTTCGATAAAATAAACAGGCTGACTCAAGTCGAGACTGGTGGGGGCCCCGTAGCAATCTCGCAGGAAACCAAACACCACTTTAGCATAGGCGTTGGCAATAAAGGGATTGCTCGTAATGTAGTGGGGGACGGTGTCCTGACTCCAGGCCCCTACCCCCTGCTGTTCAAAGAAATTGCGCTGTAGCTTCCACAGTCGGGACCGTGATAGGCGTACTTTTTCCTCTATAATATAGCTAGGGTTTGCTGCTGTCGAGGTCTTGGGGTCATTCATTGGCTTTATTGGGCTAATTGCTTATATTTAATTACAGCATATACCCAAGACATTGGGTGCATCTGGTGTTTGACTTGCTTGAAAATTGAGAATCTAGCTGCGTAACGGAGAAGAATATGGCAGAATATAACTGGATGACAGCCTTATTTGGTGGAGTCTCGATCGGGATAAGTGCCACCATCCTGCTAGCTTTCAATGGTCGGATCGCTGGGATCAGCGGTATAGTCAATGGCGCAATAAATTTTGCTGCTACTGAAGCCTGGCGCTGGTTTTTTATCATGGGGATGCTAGTAGGCGGTGGGATCTATGAGTATGCTTTCTCGCCCCAACCAACACCGTCATCGAACTTCGTGCCCTGGGCGATGATTATTGGTGGCTTCCTTGTTGGTTTCGGTACCCGCATGGGTAGTGGCTGCACTAGCGGTCATGGTGTCTGCGGACTGGGTCGCTTGTCCCCCCGATCGCTAGTCGCAGTTGCCACCTTTCTCGCAACTGGCTTCGCTACTGTCTTTATTATCCGTCACCTGCTTTGAGGTAAAAAGATGAAATATTTGATTGCCTTAATTTCCGGTACACTGTTTGGGCTAGGACTCGGCTTTTCCCAGATGATCGATCGCGATCGGGTGCTGGGTTTTCTAGATGTGGCGGGTGTTTGGGATCCGACACTGCTATTTGTCTTGGGTGGCGCAGTCGGCGTTACTTTAATTACCTTCCGCTTTGTCTTGCGTTTACCCCATCCTCTGTTCGCGGAGAAGTTTTATCTCCCTACAAAGAAAGATATCGATATCCCCCTAGTTGCAGGATCGGCCCTGTTTGGTGTAGGCTGGGGCATTGCCGGGTACTGTCCGGGACCGAGTATTACAGCACTGGTATTGGGGATTTTGAATCCGCTATTGTTTGTGGTAGCAATGATTGCTGGCTCTCTTACCTACAAATGGTACTCTAAAATATATAATAAATAGCCCTTTTGGCAAGTTTTGCCTGACAACGTGAAATTGCTGAGGAGAGAAAAAAGCCCAAAATGCCGTCTTGTCCGGGAGAGAGATGAAAATATGCTATTTCGTCAGTTAATAGATCCAGAAACTAGCACTTACACCTATCTAATTGCCGATGAAAATACTAAAGAAGCTGTCTTGGTTGACTCAGTTATCGAACAGGTAGAACGGGATTACGAGTTGCTGCAAGAACTGGGTCTCACCCTGCGCTATTGCCTTGAAACTCATCTACATGCAGACCATATTACCGGGGCCGGGCGACTTCAAGAACTAACAGATTGTTTGGTTGTCGTTCCCGAACATGCACTTAATCCCTATGCGGAACGACAGTTAAAGCATGGCGATACTTTGCAAGTTGGTTCGATAATTATTCAGGCGATCGCCACCCCAGGTCATACTAACTGTGACACGAGTTACCTAATAAATCAAGAACGGGTGTTAACGGGGGATGCTTTATTGATTCGGGGATGCGGTCGCACGGATTTCCAAGGTGGCAATGCTGGGGTATTATATGATGCGATCGCCCAAAACCTGTTTACCCTTCCTGAGGCGACATTAGTCTATCCCGCCCATGATTATCGCGGACGGACGGTATCAACCATTGGAGAAGAAAAACGCTGGAACCGCCGTTTAGCAGGACGGACCCGGGAGGAGTTTATCTCCATCATGGATAATCTTAACCTACCCAACCCCAAAAAGATGATGGACTCCGTCCCCGCCAACGAGCGATCGGGCTTACCAATTGTGGTAGCAGGTTTGAAAAAGATTAATGATACAATTACAATAGCAGGGCAAATTACGGCAGCACAGTTAAGCAGAGTTGCCGAGGAGGGGTTTAAGTCAGTTCTGAACGTGCGATCGCCTGTGGAAGATGATTTCTGGAGTGAAGAACAACCGCAGGCGGAAGCATTGGGGTTAAAATATCTGAACGTCCCCCTGACGATAACTAACATCAATAATGAACTGACAACTCTGGCACTCCAGTTCATTGATAAATGTCCCAAACCGGTGCTGGTCCATTGTGGGATTGGACTGCGGGCGGGGGCCATGGTAATTATGCATATGGCCACTCGCCAAGGCATGACCCCAGAACAGGGCCTGGCACTTGCTGAGCAAATGGACCTGAACTGCATTACCTCTCCCAAGATGAAAACATTCTTCGAGCAATATGTCACCAACTATATTTAAATAATCTGGGGAATTGCCAATTCACAACACTACAGTACCCACAAATTCTTCATCCCGAAAAACCTTCTGCAAATTCCCGGGGACGGACCCGTCGATCACGATCGTTTGCAAGTTTAACCTTGCTAATTTTAAGAACTCCCGCACTTTCCCTGCCATTCCCCCCGAAATATCTGCCTTTGTCTCGTATAAATATTCTTGCACTTGGGCGAAGTTTTCCTCCGTAATTTGTGGAATTACTTGCCCTTTATCATCTAAAACCCCCGCATAATTACCAGCATTGACTAACTTATGCATGGCGAACTTCCGATGCTTAGCAAAATATGCTGCCAGCAACTGCAAGATCGCGTCAGAAGAAATGGTCGTCCCGTTTAACTGCAAGTCGATAATTGCCTCCCCATATAAAACCGGGACAAAATTACGCGCCAAGTAATGTTCTAATATTTCTATGTTACCATAAAAGTATTGCTTTTCCTCTGCCCAAAAAACATTTCCCGGAGGAAAACTAATAGCAGGAATATTTTCTTTTAAGAGGCGATCGACCAGCAAGCGATTTAGTTTAGCGGTATCTTTTTGTAAATAACAGAACCCCAACCTACCCCTGGGGTCAGCAAAACCATCATGAGTGCCAAACTTTTGGGCAGTAGTATGTCCAAAAGAGCCATTGCCGTTGATAAGAATTAATCGCAAGTCAGGTTGAAATTGTTTAATAGCAGCAATTTCGGTAACGATCGTCGATAAATTGCGATCGCGCAAAGTAAAAGGTCGAGACTTATCGGTAATCAAAGAACCCCCTACTTTGACAATTGCCATATTATAGACGTTCGTAGTAATCACTTTAGTGATTCTCCCCTCCAAAATCTCAGACGTTCGTAGTAATCACTTTAGTGATTATCCCCTCCCAACATCTCCTAGAGGATCGTTAAGAATAGATAAAGCTGCTAATGACCTCTGAGAGTAAATACAGACAGAGGTACAAGTTTCATCAATTCTGACTGCAACTAGACCTGGAAGGCCAGCTGCTTGTAAGCGATCGTAAATCCATTTAGCAATATTTTCGCTGGTTGGCGACTGTAAACCAGTAGATTCATTCAGGTAATAATGATCCAGATAACCATCCACCAAAGGCTGAAGATAGCTTTTAATCGTCCCATAATCAATTACCATTCCTTCTTGGGGACCATTTTCTACCAGGGCATTGCCAGCAACATAGACAACCCCCCGCCAGCTGTGACCGTGCAACCGGGCACATTTACCATCATGGTTAGGTAATTTATGGGCGGCTTCAAAGCGAAATTCTTTGGCCAATATCCACTGATTTGTCATCGTTACCTTGACTAACTAACTATACCAGACCATTGCACTTTTTTGATATCCTGACGGCGGTAGGAAAAGAAATTTTCTGGTTCCAGATAAGTGCAATGAGGGGCGATCGCCACCTTCCGATCCTGCACTCCCAACTGTTGTAACTGGATAGCATTCACCCGCCGCACGTCCAAACGCACTCGTCCCGGTTCCGGATCGGAAAACAAAGGGGAATCGGGCAAAGCGAACAGATACTCTAAAATAGCATTATCATCCCCTTTGGGAGCAATTGTCCCCCCCACCTGGGCAGCAACTTCCAGAGAAACCTGGTACACGGGGCCCGAGATCGCAGGCCCGATCGCAAAGCGCAAATCTGACAATTGACTGCCGACTGCTTGCAAACGGGCGATCGCGCGCGATAGAATTTCAGCAGCAGTACCGCGCCAACCCGCATGGACCGCCGCCACCTGACCGGTATTAGCATCAGCGATCAGGACAGGAGTACAATCAGCACTAGCAACCCATACAGATTGATTGTGAGTTGCCGTCATTACTCCATCCGCTAGGGGTAAAGACTGGTTGGTAAATTCAGCAGGACCCACTACTATATTACCATGTACCTGTTTCGCCTGATAGACAGCAGCACCGAATTGCAACACCTCCACCAACTCCGAAGGGGGACGCGGAAAACAATGCCTGGTAAAAAAACCGTGGGACCAGGGTGATAAAAGACTGCAAGTCAGGTAAGATAATCCCGACCCTGTCTGCCAATGCCAACTATTCATCCTTAAGTTT
The DNA here is from genome assembly GCA_051439505.1 of Hormoscilla sp. Taxonomy (GTDB): domain Bacteria; phylum Cyanobacteriota; class Cyanobacteriia; order Cyanobacteriales; family Desertifilaceae; genus Hormoscilla. The sequence goes on from JBFRWI010000232.1 coordinate 14,681, forward strand.
TTACCTACACCTACACGCCTACGCTACGCAACTGAAAACTGACTATTTCTACCACTTTACTTTCATTAATGCTACAATTACTTGAACTATTTATCAGTCGGTTTTAACCGACTTTAGCTGTTAGCCGGGGGTTTGAACCCCCGGCGGGCTGACAGCGAAGTGAATAACTGACATGGGAATCGATCGCAATCTTTTAATCTCTGCCCTCAAGGAAGAGTCAACATGTCAATTTCCCTTTGTGCTCCACATTTATGATACAGTTAGTTCGACCAACAGCGTACTGTGGGAACTAATTGACCGAGGCGCAACAGAAGGAACAGTCGTCATCGCCGCCCAGCAAACCGCAGGTCGGGGACAGCGGGGACATCAATGGCGATCGCCTCTAGGAGGATTATACCTTTCCTTAGCACTCACACCCGAGATCGGAGCGCAGAATGCCTTACTCCTAACAATTAGCAGTGCTTGGGGCATAGCCACAACCTTGCGCCAACTTCCCAGCAGTTCAGACCCAGACCAACCCAGAATTCCCGTGCAACTGAAGTGGCCCAACGATATTATCCTCAAAGAGCGCAAACTGGGGGGCATACTCACCGAAACCCGCATCCAGAGGGGTAAAATTACCAAAGCCGTAGTGGGAGTGGGGATAAACTGGGAAAATCAGGTACCGGAAATGGGCATCAACCTCAAAAGCTACCTGGCGGACGACCCACGGCCACCCATAACATCCCTAGAAAAGCTAGCAGCTATGACCTTACAGGGTATAGTCTGGGGATACCAGCAGGCCCAAGATCGAGGAATGACCAGTCTGCTATCATCTTACCAACAGCTATTGACGAGCATGGATCGTCCAGTCGCGGTAGATGGACAGAAGGGCATTGTCACGGGTATTTCTGCCCAAGGACTGCTGCGAGTTCGCCTCACTTCTTCAGCACCAGAGTCAGAAATAACCATCGAACCTGGTAAAATTCGTCTCGGTTACGATCTTCCCCGTTCGTAGGGTGGGCACCGCCCACCGTCATAGCTAGGGAATGTATAAATATTCTTGTCCAGTTGCTTACTTAATTGATGTCTATTGTGAAAAATGTAATTCATATTCTGTATCATGACTCGATCGCGCGAATATCCATCCAGGGTAAATCATATGAACGACAACAAGAATAGCAACTTTAGCGCTCCGCGAACGCTGCTCATCCAATCTTTAGGTTGGATCGGGGGTTTAGGGGTACTTAGCGGCGGCATAGTTTGGGCAGAACCCCAGAAACTACCAGAACCAACTTTACTACCGGCACCCGCCACCGATGAACCGGTAGCAGTAATATTAGAACCGGTAGTAGAGCCAAGGCCAATTCCAGCTCGCAATTGGGAAGCAGAAGTGAATTGGGCCTCGGAACCCAGTTGGACGCCCAACCCAGTACGGTCGGCACCGGAACCAGAAATCATGCTTGCACCGGGGACAGCCGCAGATCTACTGGCACCAGACCCCCGTCAAGCACCGGTAGCAGTAGAAAGAAAACCGGCCCCAGCTAAGAATTGGGAAGCGGAAGTGAATTGGGCCTCAGAACCCAGTTGGACACCAGCAACGGTAGCATCAGAACCCCAGCCAGATCCAGTAGAAACCACGGTAGCAGTTGAGGCCAACAGCACTGATACAGCATACGGTATTGGCGGGAGCAACAGCAACGTTCTGGATAACCAAGCACCAAGGGAAGTGGTATTGTCGCCGCGAAACCCAGCCCCAGTGGCATACCCACCACCAGCACCAGCGACAGTCAGGTCCAGGAGGAGTTACCAGCGACCAGCATGGCGTCCCCAAGCAGCTCCCATCCCGGCCTGGAGACCGCAGTATCGGCGGAATTTGCCAAGGCCACAAATCGCCAAGGGCCGAAAAAATTCAGTAAATCTCGGACCAGCAAGTTACAGTCCCAGCGAAATTAAATATGGGGATGCCACGCCCATAGGACGCAGTTACTATCAGTATATCGCGCCCAACCTCCGCCCCGATAATGGTAATAATAGCATCATCTTTCCCCTATCAATTCCCTCACCCATTACTTCCTTGTTTGGTTGGCGGACCCATCCCATCTTCGGAACGGAACAGTTCCACCACGGCACAGATATCGGGGCCCCCACGGGAACCCCAGTGTTAGCAGCATTGGCCGGAAAAGTCGCGATCGCGGACGCTTTGAAAGGCTACGGGTTATCGGTTGTATTGGAACATGCCCGATCGGAGAAACCCACTCAACAAACCCTGTACGCACACCTATCAGAAATCTTCGTGCAACCGGGAGAAGAAGTCAAGCAAGGCAGTATAATTGGTAGCGTGGGCAGCAGTGGCTATTCCACAGGACCGCACCTGCACTTTGAACTGCGGGAACTGACCTCTGAAGGTTGGGTAACATTAGATCCGGGGGCCCAATTAGAATACGCCTTAGCTCAACTGGTCAAGAATTGGGAAACAGCGGCAGTTGCACCAGAAGCAGAAGAAAACAATTCTCCAGCCGAAAAAGCCCTCAAAAAACTCAAGAAATTAGGATTTGAGGAGATCGCACCTGAAGACATGCCCCTTGTGAAAGTCAGGAAAGGTTAGTCGAGAGCATCTCAAGAATGAATCCCCTCGTGCCCTGTCTCTGGCAGGGGGAGGGGGAGGTCATGCGTCAGTTGGTATGGCCACACCCTCGTAGGGTGCCCGGCGTTGCCAACTGAATCGGATATCTGTCAAAATATGCTACAGCTGGGAGGGCTGAGAAAAGATCAACCGATTTTGAGCCACACCCGCTCAAAGTTTGATGTTTGTAAAACAGATGCAAAATTTATCGCTAAAAGTGAACCTAGCGTTAATACCCACGAGTTAAAGTAAAAAAACAATTACGCGCTTTTGAGAACTTTTTTTTAAAAAATTCCCAAATCCTTACCATCCCGCTAGCCCCCACCCATCCACCCTTATGGTACTGAAAAAAAACGGCCCTGTCACCGTAGAATTTACGTAACTTTCTGGATTTAATGGACAACTTTTATCGCTTTTTGGACAGGAAAATGAAAGATTTTGGATTTATATACTATCATACTGGATTTCCAGATTCGGTTCTTGATCTAAGGTAAACCCGTTCGGTCGCCATCCGCTAAATTTTTCGGGACCACCCTGGGTCTGCTAACACCAACGGGCGGGTATGATCATCAACGGGTTCGGGAGCCACACCCCGGGTGCGGTCAAAAGTAGTTGCGGCGGATCCCCCCCAAACCCCCCCTTGCAAAAGGGGGGGCAACCGGCGCGCCCCCCTTTTTAAGGGGGGTTTGGGGGGATCCCACGACTGGGAAGATCCATGAACGATCAACTGGTTTTGACCATACCCCCACACCCCTGGCAGGGAACATTAAAAGGATACATAAAGCAGATCAAGTTGCGATCGCGAGCATTTGGTCTTGAGGATTAAACAGTTTGCGTTTAGAGACATTGAGAACTTCGATGCTCACGGGATATTCATTTTCGTCATAACTAACAATGACGCCTCCAGGTTCGGAGATGGCATTAACTGGAAATCCATCGCGCAACATAAACATCAAAATGTCTGCTTCGCCATCGTATTTAACTTTCATGGGGATTCTCCTGCCAATATCGCGCTTATTTGATTCGTCCAGTTGCAATCGTAGGGTGGGCACCGCCCACCCTCTCCAGCTGTGGTCAAGAACAACCAGTTGGCGCAAGACCACACCCTTTCTTGGGCGATCGCTCCTTTTATTCCCGATCGCATGCCGTGCGATCGCCGGACTGTGGCCCCTTGTTGGGTTTCGCTGGCGCTCTACCCAACCTACGTAGATATCTTTTTTATTATCGTTAATCATCCAGTGGGTTTTAACCCACTTAAGCTATTAGCCGTGGGTTTTAACCCACGGCGGGCCATGAGACCAGGAGATCAATTAAAATGGCGATCGCTGCCTAATTAAAATGGTGGGCGGTGCCTAATTAAAATGATGGGCCGTGCCTATTTTACATGGTAGGCAGTGCCTAATTAAAATGGTGGGCGGTGCCCACCCTACAGTAAAGACAACACCTTATCAAACTCAAAGTTATCCAGACAAGTTTTCAGGGCCGCAGCCAGAGGGGCATTCTGGCTACTAATATCTTCCGTTACAGTAGTCATTAAGTCTAAATCTCCTTCTAATAACGCCTGTTCTAAACTCGCTATTAATTCCCCTGGTAATGCTGATATCGCCTCCGCCGTCATCACTTCTTCATCGGAAATGCCTTGCTGTTCATCGGTTTTCCGTTCCTCTTCGTACACATAACTCACCCCTATATGGGTGTTCATCATCTCGAATATTTCTGTTTCCCGAAAGGGCTTCCGCAGAAAATCATCACACCCCGCTTCTATTACCACCGCTTTTTCTTCTTCTAATACGTTGGCCGTCAGGGCGATGATTTTTGCAGTTTCCCCTTTGGGACTGGCTTTAATAGCTCTGGTGGCTTCGTAACCGTCCATCACGGGCATGCGCATATCCATCCAGATCAGATCCGGCTCCCATTCGGAGAAGATCTCCACAGCTTCTTGCCCGTTGTTCGCTTCCTTGAGCTCAAACCCCAGGGGGTTCAGCAACTCGATCAATAGTTTGCGGTTGATGGGTTTGTCATCTACGATCAAAATCCGGTACCGGGGTTGGTTGGGTGCCAAGGCGATGATTTGGCGAGTGGGTTTGTTGCTCTCTATGTCCGCCCCTTCTACCCGGGGAACCTCTATGTCAAAGTAGAAAACCGTGCCTTTCCCTACTTGAGACCTCACTCCCATGTCTCCACCCATTAATTGCACGAATTGCCGACTGATGGGTAGCCCTAAACCCGTTCCTTCTTGAGCTTGTTTTCCCGTGCTGGTTTGCACGAAGGCTTCAAATAGACTGTCTATTTCCTCCGGGGCGATCCCGGCCCCCGTGTCGGCGATTTCAAAATGTATTGCTACTCGTTCATTGCCTGGGTCTTGGATGTGGTCAAAACCCGTCCCAGTGGTCGGATCCCCCCAAACCCCCCTTAAGAAGGGGGGCTTTGAAGCCCCCCCTTTTGCAAGGGGGGGTTTGGGGGGGATCCCTGCTACCGTCGCCCCCACCGACACCCCTCCCTCTTTGGTGAACTTCAGGGCGTTGTTTAGTAGGTTGATGATCACTTGACGTAGCTTTACTGCGTCCGTGCGGATGTATCGGGGCACCTCTGGAGACCTGTCGCAGGCCAACTGCAAGCCTTTCTCCTTTGCTTTCAGCCCGAACATGTCTTCCATATCGTCCAGCAGGCGATAGAGATCGAAGTTCTTTTCATTGAGGGTGGTTTTCCCTGACTCGATCTTGGATAAGTCGAGGACGTTGTTGATCAAGGTCAGCAGATGTTCCCCACTGCGGGTGATGATGCCCAAGTTTTCCGCATATTCTTTACTCAGACCCCGACTGCGCAGCATTAGTTGAGAAAATCCCAATATGGCGTTCAAGGGACTGCGCAGTTCGTGAGACATGTTGGCGATAAAGGTACTTTTCGCTTTGTTGGCGGACTGTGCCTCTTCGGTGGCGGCGGCCAGTTCTGCCGTGCGTTCTTCTACTTTTACCTCCAAGCTGTGGCTGTAGTCTTCTAACTGGGTATATAGTTGGGCGTTTTCGATGGAAATGGCAGCTTGAGTGGAGAGGGTTTGCAACAGTTCCACCCGATCGCGCGTAAATGTGTTGGTCGCCAGGTTATTTTCCAGATAGAGAATGCCGCTAACGCGATTTTGGTTCACCAGAGGAGTGCAAAGTATGGATTTCGGTTTATTGACAATGATATAGGGATCCCGGGTATATTCTCCTTCATTGGCAGCATCGTTTAAGATCGCATCCTTCTTCGTGCGATCGACATAATTAATAATCCCTAAAGGAAGCAATGCACTGTCTGGTGCTTCAGTTTCGATGGGAATGGATTGTAATATTCTCCCTTCCCTATTGTCAACGTTCCCTTCCGCTTCAATAAACCAACCCTCGCCTCTTTTCAGGAGGAGAAAGCCTTTTTCTGCCCCCGCATTTGCGATCGCGATTTCCATGAGTTTCCCCAGCAAGTTTTTCAAGACAATTTCTCCTGCCAGGGTTTGCGAGGATTGAATTACTGTAGCAATGTCAAGTGATTCTGTTGCCCTTCCCGTCGTGGTCCCGATCGTCCCTTGAGATCCGGAAGATTGAGAGACGAACCATTGGGGATACTTTTCTTCTAACTGTTCGACTTTCCGTTTTGCGCCCCAGATTTGATAGCCTTGACGTGCCTTTCTCATATAGAGTTTGGCAAAATCCTCTTTCCCTCGTGACAGCCAGAATTTAGCCGCAAGTTCGTTGCCTAATGCTTCGTTTTGGATGAACTCGTGTTCTTTGGCGGATTCTATCGCGCGATCGTATAGTTCCACTGCCTCTGGCCATTTATCGGAAATGCGAGCCATTTCTGCCGCGACTAGGAGATATTTATGAAGAAAATTTTCCGGGCAATGCTCCGCCCAATTTTTCATATCTTTTTGGTTTGTTTCTAATTGCTGCCAATAACATTTGCGCTCTTCTAATGATGCTTCCAAATAATAGTAAATCAGTGTTAGCGAGTAATAAAAATTATGCTTTGCTATGGATATAGTTGCTGGAATATAATCACACAACTTAGTTGTCCGTTCTAATACGGTTAATTTAGCCGGTTTTTCGTATATGTAAAGAACTTGAATTTTCAATATCTCATAAAAACAGAGGGCTGCCATTGTTTTAGTTCTTTCACAAGTTTCAATAAAATCTGATTCAGATACGTCCTCTAATTCAAAACAAAATTGATCTTGACTTTTTCCAACTAAGTTTTTGATAATTATCTTAGCTGCTAGTATACAATTAGTTGCCCAGGAATTCTGAGTTTCTTGACTAAAACTAAGACTGCGCTCTATTTCTTTTAGGATTATTTCTAAATTTATTCCCTGATATATAATGCTATATAATTTATAAGTTAGGGTATAACCAACAAATTGAAAATCTCCAACTTGTAAACTGACATCAACTCCTTCATCATTAACCTTCTCTGATAATTTAATATGAACTAACCAAGGCATCGTCATATTCCCATGAAGCTGACATGCTAATCCCTTAGACGCTAAATCTTGATACTTATCGGATAACTTCATACCAAGAGAGCCAAATTCATAACCTGCACGATAGTCTTTGAGAGCATAAGCATTAATTGCTCCAAAAAAACTATAGGCCATTGGAGATATTGATGTATGTCCGTATTTTATACTAAGATTCACCATCTTGCTCCCAACAATACACATCAATCTTGAATCTAATATCCAAGTAGCAGCAAAAATACGAGATAGTATTTTTAAGACTGCTCTTTTGTCTAATTGCTGCATTTCAGAACTGTTATATAATTCCTCGATCGAGCGATTACCTATGCTTTGACGATATTCCATCAATTCTTCTCCAAAAGCCGTTTGCAAGTCGTCTTTTGGCAAATTACTTCCAAGTGTTTGAAGAGCAACCCTTCCCAATTCTATCGCCTCTTTAATTTGCCCTTGTAATGTGACTTGAACAATTTGGAGATAGTAAAATTCTGCACTATCAAGGGGTGATTGCGCTTGCTCGATGGCTCGTTTAATTAAGCTCTGTGATTCTAGAAAATTTCCATTTAGATACTCAATTTCAGCGAGTTCCTTATAAAGCTCAAATGCCATTTTATAGCAAGTTGTCCAAATATCCCCAGGAAATTCATTTTTAGCAGTCATAAGATAATCTCTAGCTGCTGTATAAGCAATCGCTTCTTTCGCTTTTTTCCCTGCATATAAATTAATGTCTAATATCTCGATCTTTTCTGCTTTATCTTCTACTAGATCCAGTCCTTTATTAAAGTGATCGACTAAAGTAAATATTTTTTCTTGTTGTTCATTTTTATTAAGGTTTGCCTGTAATAATTTACCAATTTGCAGATGAACAGTTTTCCGACTATCGCGATCTATAAGATTATAAGCTGCTTGTTGGATTCGATCGTGCCGAAATTTATAATCTTGAATCACTAAGGTTGAGTCAACTGGAGCTTCCGGGGTTGTTTGTAGCTCTGAAGTCGGTTGAACCAATCCTTGTTGGATCGCCGGTAAAAGGTCTCTAAAAGTTTCTGGAGGAGATTTTTCATAAATAATCGAGAGCGTATCTAGATCGAATTTATTACCGATACAAGCACTCAAACGCAAGGTCTTCTGCGTTTCCTCTGAAAGCGTTCTCAATTTGCCAATCATTAAATCTACCACATTATCGGTAATACCTAGCGCTTTTATTTCAGCTATATCCCACTCCCAACCTCGACTATTGCTATTGAATGTTAAGAGTTTTTCTTGCTCAATCGTTTTGATAAATTCATTAACAAAGAAGGGATTACCAGAAGTTTTTTGTATTATTAACTCTGTTAGGGAAATAACCGTTTCTGGTCCGCAATCAAGTGTTTCTACGAGAAGTTGAGTAATATCCTCTGATTTTAGAGGCATTAAACTAATCAGATTGACAATCGCACCTTGTTTTCTCAATCGTTCAATTAAAACTATCGTTGGATGATTTGCATCCACTTCATTATCTCGATAGGCCCCCAGTAAAAGTAAGGACTCGATCTGACTATCTGTCATCATTAACTCGATCAATTTTAGAGTCCCAAAATCTGCCCATTGCAGGTCGTCTAAAAAGAGAATTATAGGATGCGACTTCTGGCAAAATACCCGGATAAAATTCTGAAAAACTTGATTGAAGCGATTTTGAGCCTGGGAGGGTTCTAGAGGTTTAATTGGAGGTTGAGAACCAATAATTTGTTCAATTTCCGGAATCACGTCAACAATCACTTGTCCGTTAATTCCCAAAGCTTTTTCTAGCCTCTCCCGCCATTGGTTCAATTGAGCTTTGCTTTCTGTTAGCAACTGTCCCACGAGGGATTGAAAAGCCGAAACAATAGCCGAATAAGGAATATTGCGTTGAAATTGGTCAAATTTCCCAGCTATAAAATAACCCCGTTTTTGGGATAAAGGTTTATACAATTCTTGAATTAGTGCGGTTTTCCCAATACCAGAATATCCGCCTACTAACATCATTTCAACGCGATTTTGAGTTGCTTCTGTTTCATCTTGTGGAATTTCTGGCTGGGTAACTCTCCTAAATGTTGCCAGTAATTGCTCGATTTCTAAATCGCGACCGTAGAGTTTCTGGGGGATTTGTAGTTGCTCGACTAAGTCGTAACGGGCGAGAGGAAATTCGGCAATTTCTCCAGTTTCTTTTAACTGGGAGTAACAGTTTTCTAAATCTGCTTTCAGTCCCGAGGCACTTTGATAACGTTCCTCTGCTGTTTTTGCTAGCAACTTCATCACTATTTTAGAGATTGCTGTGGGAATTGATGACTCAATTTTGTGAGGTGCAATGGGTTCTCGTGCCATATGGCAATGAACCAACTCTAGTGGATCTTTGCTGTCAAAGAGTAACTGATGAGTTAATAGTTTATAAAAAGTTGCTCCTAGAGAATACAAGTCAGTCCTGTAATCAACAGCTCGATTCATTCTCCCAGTTTGCTCTGGAGAGATATATGCTAACGTTCCTTCTAAAACATCCGGATTTTTAATGATTGGATTTTCTCTGGCAAAGATGCTAGAAATCCCAAAGTCGATAATCTTGACTTGCCCTGTTTCAGTATTTAAAATAATATTAGCCGGATTAATATCCTTATGAATAATATTATTCCCATTAATTTCTTCTAGAGCTTTGGCAAGTTGAATGGCAATCTCAAGAAATTCTAAATGAGTAAAACTCCCAGATTGCAAAAATATATCTAGAGATTGACCGCCGAAATCTTCTAAAACAATGGCAAGGGTATTTTCATAAGGTAGCAGATCGTAAGCAGCGATCGCTCCTTCGATATTGATAGATCGAGTGATTTCGTATTCTTGCTTGTATCGCGTCAGTTCCGAAGGAGTAGGATAATCCTGTTTGAGCACTTTTAAGATCACAGTGCGATCGTCTGTCTTATCTTTAGCACGATAAACTAGAGATTTTGCACTCTCGTAAATTCTGGCAACAATTTGATAATCTGCAACTGTACTCATTTTGCTTCCTTGTAAACTTGCGATTGCTTGGCTATCTAAGATAATTATGGCATCTTCTGCATCAAATTGTCTCATCATCTCCTGGGGGGGCGATCGCCCCCCTCAACGAACCCGGTAGGAAGGGTTTGTCCTACCTGCTTCTCCTCATGTTGATTGTATTTCTCGCGATTTATGAAGCACCAAAGGGAATATATAGAGAAGGAGGAAGATAGTTACCTCCGGTATCTATATTTTGAGCCCAATTTAATAACTGCGGTTCCGTGACCGTGTATTCATTCAAAGCGGGACGAGGTGGATAAGCAATCTCTGCAACATACTGACGATATCCCGTCTCAATAAAGCTTCCTACAAATTCTGGGATCACCCGACATGTGAACATTTTTGCAAACTCGGGATCTTTTGTGAAAACAAAGTCTTCATCAGATAGCTTCTTCAACACCTCTGCTAAAGTCACCTCAATTCCGTTGTCTTTGAGATACGGAACATCATCATTGTTTCCCAAAAGCATCGATTGGATATACCCTGACAACAAGTTGGCTGTCTCTTTTGCGTTTTCGTCATCGTAAGACTCATATGCTATTGTATTGAGACCTTGCTGTTGGAACGTGGCATTGAAGAATTTCTTCAGAGCCAACTCTTGTTTTGCCTTGCTCGGATCGTCCTTGAAAGCGAGGAGATCGGTCCACGACCATGCAATTATTCGAGACCACTGCATTGTCACATCCTTGATTTTGGATTTGTCGGCAGGATTTTGTAAAGAATATGGCAACGACGTTTCCCAGTTGTATGTCATTGTAACTGTCTCCTAGAATAAAGGTGGATAGATTGACAAGCCAAACCAGTCGAAGAGTATTGTTGATTTACTCAGCATTTCTTTAATTATCAGGACTCTGAGCATAGTTTAGCAAGAAGCTAAAATCTGCGTGAATCTTTGGCAGATTTGGCTTAAATGGTACATTTCCCCAACTTGGCAGATCTGCCTTCACGTGACAATTAATGCAGGAAGTCCCTATGGGTGGATCTGTCTGAACGTAAGGTTCCAGAGCGACATTCGCTAAGTCTGCTGACGGTAGAATAGTCGGCTGTTCGTAGGGAAAATTGGGAGAGTTTAACCATTGTACCCCAATCAGCTCGTATTTTTGCCAAATTGAATCTGATTTTATTTCCCCTAGTGCTTCTTGCCACTCGTCATTCAACGATTTAGCAACATTAGTAATTGGAATCACGCGGGTGATTTGGGATGGGATTTGTTCTTTCAGCTTACCATCTTTTTTTGTTACTGCATGAGGATATTCATCACGCCAAAGGTATGGTTTTTCCGCGTAGGGGTGATTTTCCTCGCAGTTTTCCTTACAGCCAGGATTAAATAGATTGTAGTAAGGTTTGTCACTTGTTTGGCCTTCATCTGGTGCATTGTCCAAATGCTCGAATGTTGCCCAAGACCAACCCTGCTGGCTAGTTTTCTGGACAATATGAAAACCAATTAAGGCAACCGGGACAGTTACCTCTTTTTCCTTAGCACCATCTGCGGTCATATCTTCTTTAACCAAGAAGGTACGAAAGGTCGTGTAATACTTAGACTCGATCGTACCAGGTATTGGATCTGGCAAAACCATCCAAGCTGCCTTGAGTTCGATCGCACCAACATCATTATTGTCCAAGCAGGGGAACCGATCTTCATAGGTGCCATCTGGATCCATCTGACTACATACTAAGGCAAAGGGGTTAGCAGCAGGGTCTGCTGGGGCATCAACATTGTTGTTGAAGCCTTGCAGGTTAGCGGCAGAATACCACTCGTTATCAACTATTTGCCCGACCTCTATCGGGTTCAGGCGAATCTCGCTGAGAATATAATTCTTGGATTGGTCAACTAATACCTCGCGATCTGGGAGTTTAATAGATATTGCACGGTCAATCTCTTCCGCAATTTTGGGCTCTTGTTGTTGTTTGAATCGCTCAACATCTCGCTCAACATCTTGTAGGAACAATTGCAGGGATTCAAACACTTCCGTACCCACTCTATCGTTGAACCTATCTATTTCCCCTGCTGCTTCACCTAGGCGAATTTTTGGCGAGGCATTTTGAATATTTTGGAAGCCTGCTTTTTCTTCACATTGTGGCGGGACTGTTGGTATAACAGGACTGGGATCTTTTCCCTCTGGCAGAAATATCTGCTCTGGATCATTATAGAATTCCCAAACGCGAGGAGCATCTGATGCTTCGCCAATGTTATTTCCTAAAGGTTTACCCTCACAGTCTGCTGGCCAATTCAAAGCCACAAAAGCTTGCCATGCAAACTCACCAAAGGCAATTTCCGGATTATAGGGGGGCAAACTGGAACTCCTCTTGGGATTAACTGGAATCTGAGAGGTTATCTCTGGTGCTGGTACAGATTTCTGATTATCGGTGAAAAAACTGGAACTCCTCTTTGGATTAACCGGAATCTGAGAGGTTATCTCTGGTGCCGGTACAGAACTAGCACGGGACCAAGCATTTTCAGCAAATAGCACCCAGGAACTGCAACCAACTACCAAAGCCAGAATTGTCACCCAAATCGTCACCAGGCTTTGATTCTGTTTCATCTTCATTTTCAGCCAACGATTACAGTAATGCACTAAGCCACTCTACGTCATTAACGATCTCTATCGTAAGCTTAACCGAGACTCAACGACTTGGATTGCTCACAGCTTCCCAATACTCTATCCCAACAACTTTTCTTTGTCAAGTCTTTTTCTGTCAATCTTGTCAATCTCTCTAAATTCCGTATTAATACTTGAATAGAGACAACCAAGGCGATCGCGAATGAGTCAATTTAACCCATAGAATCTCCTGGGATTATCCCAAAGGATCTTCTGAAGAACTTTTTGGGATATTTTTCCCTCAAGGGCCACCATATCGGCAACAACATCAGGTTTGTGATCCATATGGGGATAGTCGGAGCCAAAAATCAGATTATCTTCCCCAAGTTCCTCTAGCAGCTTGGGAATATAAGTTTCTGAGGGTTCCACAGCAATGAAGCACTGGCGGCGAAAATATTCTGACGGTTTCATCTTCACCCGATCGCCCACTTCCCACTGCAAGTCTTCGTACTCGCGATCGAGTCGCCACAACCAGTAAGGCAACCAACCGCAACCGGATTCCAGAAATCCCACCCGCAGTTGAGGATGATTTTCCAACACTCCCCCTTCAATCAGCGTCAATAACGCCATCATTTGTTCCATGGGATGAGAACAGGCATGGAGGGCAAAACGAGAATGGAAGCGATCGGCACCCGCACTGGGAACTTTGCTGTGAGTTGTCTCGTGTAGACTAACCGCAATGTCAAGTTTCTCACACTCCGTCCAAAACTGTCCGTAAGCCCGATCGCTGAGTAATCTGCCCTTCACGGGATTGGGGCGCAAATAGACAGCTTTCCAGCCAAAATCGGCAATCCGTCGCAACTCTAGCAGCATTTCTTCAGGATCGTGAAGATTAACCACACCCACCCCTTTTAATATTGCTGGGTTATAGCTACAAAAGTCTCGCAGCCAACTATTGTAAGCGCGGATATAAGCCCCGACTTGTGGGGAAGCCATTTGATCTACACCGCTAATCCATGAGAGATAAGTCGGATAAACAAAGGCAATATCGACACCCATTTGGTACATCGCTTGCACTTGCGATTCTGGGTTAAACTCCCGGGCCAAAGATTGAGGGTGCGATCGGGCCACTTCTTTAGCACCTTCATCAACCAGCTTTTGAGAATATTTGTTCATGACGGATACCCCTTGAATCTTGAGATCCGGAGTGGGAGCCAAATCCCGAAAAGCCGGTTCTAGATAAGATTGCCACAGAGAATGGGGTTCGTAGACATGGGCGTCTGCATCAATGATTCTATAACCGTTTATCATGACCAATAAGATAGAGATTGTTAAACATTCGCTCCCAATACTTCTCAGTTAAGCATATAGGTTGTCATTGCGAGGGGGGACGTAGCGATCAACTTATGCTTTTATGAGTTACCCCCCCCCCCCCGAAGCAATCCCCGCCCTAGTTATCGGGGAGATTGCTTCGGGGGAGAAGATCCCAACAGCGATTCCGACATGTCTGTTTGGGCCCCCTCGCAATGACAGTTTTTAACCGATAAGTATTGCATTCACTCCTAGTTACATCCACAAGGGTATTGGGTTCAGTTCTGCCTCCGTCAAAGGTTTATCGAGCCAACCCATTTCCACAGGAACATCATACAGTCTTCCCGGACCCAATCGCTTCCAGAAATGTCGCAAACCCGGAACCATGACCTTAACCACATTTAACCCAATATCGGGGCGAGTTTGATCGAGAACCAGCATTTCCATGCCCTTTGCTTCCACAAGTTTCTGGCAATACTGAATATCTGCCAACAGGTCATCGTGCCAAACCATCCCATAGTCGCTATATTTTCTGGCAGTAACTTGGCCATCGGCGACCAAATAGGGCTGTTTTTCTAATGTTGCCGTTTGCCACCATTGCCAAACATGGGGTTCGACAGAGACATTATAGCGGGTACTGCCATCGGAATTAGCATTCAAAACTGCTGGCAGCACTTGACCTACTTCTGTTAGGGCCCGTTGTAAAGCCAACTTCGGGTCAAAATGGGCCCCAAACCCGAAAATTATATCTTCTATCGCGCGATCGCATCTTCTCGAAATTGCCCCAAAGATCGGAATCTGCAGATCGCTAGTGAGGTCCAAGACCCAGAGTTCCCGCCCCAGGGCATGATAGTATTCCACAACCGCTTGAAAATAGGGATCCTCAAAACTTTCTAAGGCGATCGCGGGACGTGAGATCCGATTGTACCACCACAAAGCCACTCCATCCCGTTCCACCAATTCCATAAAACCCTGTAAAATAGCTTCTTCAACAGTATTCCCCGCCGCACAACCGTTCGTATCGGCCCAACAAGCAGGTTTTTCCGGTTTAGGATAGCCGTAATAACAATAGGCAGTCGGTAAATATTTAAAATCTTGCTGAGTCAAAGACCACACAGGAGTCCAGTCCATTACCTCACTTTCATCAAAGGGTTCCGGGACACGCTGAAACCAATCTTGATTCCTGGCATTCCATTGAATGCGATCGCGGTATTGAGTCTGGCTAAAATTCATGCAACTATTGGGATGAATAGCTTTCTCACCGAGGGATGCATAGCTATCAGTTATGCGAAGTTCATCTCCTTGAAATACCCCCGAATAGCGTTCGATCGCCTCACCCAACCCGCTAGCTTTTGCTTGAGCATCCGTTCGTCCTTTCCCCCCACTTTTCCCACCAATATTCTTTTGCAAGTCCAGTAAGGAATCAAACATCGTCAAGTGATGGTGTTGGGCCCGATAAATATGGGTTAAACCGTTGCCTGCCGTTATTTTATCGAGGGATCGGACAACTCCGGTAATGGTATCGATCTGATGTCGATACTTAGCCAAAGTTTCCTCGGGGGTAAAGCAACGATGCCCTCCATCCGACGTAAACTTCTTTTTCCGACTGCCGATCATAACTGGGATAGGTTTCTTTTGCGGTTTAAGGTATCCACAACTGGTACATTGAGGGCGTTTGACCACCGGGTGATTTTGAATAGCTATAACTCGGGTATCATAAGTAGCAATCACTCCTTCCAGCCGTTGATTTTCTCCCAGGATAATCCATTTAATAATCTCATTTGCCGCCATCAAGAGAGCCGTTTGTTGACTCATGGCCAGATTTACTAATGGAGGGGTTAAAGGGGAAGAGTCAGTTCTGTGTCGCTCAATAAATGCTTCTGAGGGTCTGTTATTGCGCCATCTTTGAGCCAGACATGCCCAACAAGCAGTTTTCCCCGGAACAAATATCGGCCCGAACCAAAGCACCGTACCCACTGGTTTGACCAACATCCAGGAGCGCGATTTTTCCAAACATTGTTTATTAAAGGCATCCAGACCTTCTTGGAGATAGCTATCTGTCAGGACTACAGCGATATCTGCCCCATCGAGATCTGCTATTTGCACCTGATGGTCTTCCAGGATAGCAATCAATTCCGAGGCAGCAACATCTCCAAAAGTTTTTACAGCCACTTTGGTATTTTGCAATCCCTGGCTGGCTGTTTTCATGTCAATATTTAATGTTTCACATAAGCTGTTTAATTGACTAACTATTTCTTCTGGGGTGCTTTCAACTATATAGCCTAACCTCTCCATCTCGAACAGAGCGAATTGAACTTTTGCTCCGATCTCCATTGCCACGCCCAAGGGATTTTTTTGAGTCCCGTCAACCTGGGGCCATCTTAAAATAGTTTCCTCTATTATTGCTTCCGTTGTGCGATCGCCATCTATCAAAGGAATTGATAGCTGATAGAGGGGGTCTGGGCTCAACAAAAAAGAAGCTCTTTCCGAGACAATAAATACCCCTTCCCCATCTACAACTTCTGCCCGATAACATTTTTTCCACCTTGGTCTGTTTAACATTTGTTCTCTATTCTTCTTTCCTCTATATAGTAGGGTGGGCACCGCCCACCATTTCCTGTTGGCAACAACAACCAATTTCCCCTGACCACACCCCTGCGCTTTTACTCTCGTTCCTAGAGCGTCGGTCGATTAATCTTCCTTGACAAATTTCACCATCTGTGCATAGCCTCCTTAATTACATATTCTGGTCGATAAATCTCCCTACTCCCTGCTCCCCTCTCCCTACTCCCTTTCTTCAACCTGGGGTCATCCATTTTCCAATTCCTTTAACAGAGCTTCAATTTTAGCCAGATGCACCCGCACCTTCTCCCATCGCTGGGGGTCTTGCTTCCAAAGTTTCGCCTTGTTCAATCTGCTACTAATGTCCTTAATTTGCACCTCTGGGGAACTCTTGGCCCGATCGGGTTGAAATTCGGCAATCTTTTCTTTGATTGCCGCCAAGGAAAGCTTCTTCTCCAGGGCTTCTTGGAGCAATTCCTTTCTCGCCTCTTCATCTTTCACCGCCGCGATCGCCTTCGCCTTAGTATAGGCGATCTTCCCCTGACGCAACACTTCCAACATTTCTGGAGGCAACTTCAGCAGGGGGAGGCGGTTGTTCACAAAAGACTCCCAACTCATGCCTCCTAGCTCCTCAAACACCTTCGTTACCGTCTCCATCTCTCCCTCATCAACCTTGTCCTTCACTTTCCCCTTCAACTGATTTTGCATCTGATGGAGTAGGGCCCCCACAGAATCAACTGCCAACTCCAGTCTAACGGACAGCAAAGTTAAAATCCCTTCCGTTTCCTCTACAGGGTTCAGATCCTCTCGTTGCAGATTTTCAATCATAGAAATTTGCAACGCTTCCGAGTCCGTCAACTGCTTGATCGTTGCGGGCACTTCACTCAATCCCAATTCCCGCGCCGCACGATAGCGGCGTTCCCCCACCACCAGTTCGTACTTATACTCCCCCAGGTCACGAACTAAAAGGGGTTCAAGAATGCCATGATGCCTCACCGACTCAGTAAGCTGTGCCATCTTATCCGGGTCAAAGTATCGTCTCGGTTGCTGCGATGGAAGTTGAATCGACTCGATCGATATGAGCATCGCTGCTGATTTCTTTTCTCCATTGCTCATCTGTCTGTCTCCCGAATTTGTTTTACCTATAACATCCATACATTTTATCACATCAGGCTTCCAGTTACCCATAACGTTATTGGTAACTACCCTCACAAGGCTTTTCCGTTTCGGATCATATGTAGCATTTCTTTATACATATCGGTTCGATTACCATATAGAGTTGAGCCCACCTCCACAGATCGTACTACTAATGTAGCATCAATGGCTCGATAATTGCTGCCCGATCTCCGTAATTACACTAACCCAATATAAACATTAAGGTATAAATTATATTCAGGAGAAGAGCCTTTCAGTTGACAATTGACAATATCAATTATCAATTATCAATTATTCAGTCATATAATTAACAATTGACAATTGACAATTGACAATTCCCCAATTATCAATTATCAATTATCAATTATCAATTAAAGATATCCATGTTCCGCCAGAAAACTGGGAGTAATCTCAGCGGTAGAAGGTAACTGACCAGACCGGAGGAATTTTTCCACATATTTACCCAAGATATCCCCTTCCAGATTCACCCAACTGCCGATACCCAGGTCTTGCAGATTAGTTTCGGCAAAAGTATGGGGAATGACCGCAATTTTGAACCAAGTACCAGTGGAATTACAGTCAGCCACCGTCAGACTAACGCCATTGATAGCGATACTGCCCTTGGAGACAATGTAGGGAGACACCTGCCCTTCCGTGGTGGTAAAACTCATCTCCCAGGAAGTAGCAGTGGATACCGACTCCTGCAAGCAACCGGTGCCATCCACATGACCGGTGACAAAATGTCCCCCCAACTTACTACCCACTCGCAGAGAAGTTTCCAGATTGACGCTACCCTGCCCAAGCAGCTGGCGTCCCAAAGTAGTACGGCGGAGGGTTTCGGGGGAGACAGCAACCACGAAGCCCCCAGGCAGGAGCTTTTCCACCGTCAGGCAGACGCCATCTACTGCTACACTGTCTCCGAGGGCCAAGTCATGCAAAATCGAGTCCGAGTCGCACTCGATCTGTAGCTGGTTTTCCCCGAAAGGTTTGAGAGTGCCTATTGCTTGAACTAATCCAGTAAACACGATCGATAATTTTTTAACAGAGATTTGAGATTTCCCCCTGGGGAATAGGGTTACACTACAAAATACACCATGAGGGCAACAAGAAATGATGGTTGTGTTAGAACCAAGGTGAGGGCCGGTCACCACTGGACTCACGAGATGGGATGAACCGATAGAAGTATGACAAATATGAAAATTCCTTGGCTGTACCCACGACCCAAGGGAGGCGATCGCCCCCGAGACAGCTGGTGCGGAGCAAAGGCGGTCGGTAATACCCACAGTAGCAACCGGGTGCGGTCAAAAGTAGTTGCGGCGGATCCCCCCCAAACCCCCCCTTCCGAAAGGGGGGGCTTCCGGAAGCCCCCCTTTTTAAGGGGGGTTTGGGGGGATCCCACGACTGGGAAGCCCCACGAACGATCAACTGGTTTTGACCACACCCGTCGCAAGCCGATCGGGTACATTAGCGTAGTAAGTGGAGGCGGAATAGCCGGTTTCCACGTCAGTTGCTGAAAACGGTTCTAATATTTACCCCGAACCTAGGGGGAAAGTGAAAAACGGAGGATCTAGAGGATCAGCCCATGATTGAGATGAAAGTCGCCGGAATAGCATTGGATGCGGGCACGCGCAGCCCGATCGTCCTTTTAAAGGATACTACGGAACGCAGGGCCTTGCCAATATATATAGGTCAAGACCAGGCGAGGGCAATAATAAGTGCGCTGGAAAGGCAAAATCCCCCGCGACCATTGACTCACGACCTGATGATCAATATAATGTCAGCCTGGGACATGACCCTCGAACGGGTGATCGTTCACTCTCTCCAGGACAACACTTTCTATGCGGTGCTGACAGTGCGGGAGGGTGAAGAGAAAAAAGATATCGATGCCCGTCCTAGTGACGCGATCGCCCTAGCGATCCGCACGGGAACCCCCATCTGGGTAATGGAAGAAGTGGTGGCAGATGCCTCAATACCGGTCGATCAAGAAGCAGACGAAGCGGAACGCAAAGCATTCCGGGATTTTGTCTCCAACCTCCGACCAGAAGATTTTATCGAGAGAGGAGGCAAGAGCAAGTAATTGGAAATGGTCAATTGCGAATTGAGAATGTCAATAAAAAAATAATCAACAATTCTCAATTCTCAATTCTCAATTTACAATTGTTCAAAGTCAATAGTTGGCGATCGATAACTATTGACTAAATATAGTAGTTCTCATCCTTTGTGTGATATGCGATTCGTGAGATTGCTTCGGGGGGGGGGTTAATGCATAAAGCATAAGTTGATCGCGGTTATCCCCCCCTCGCAATGACAAATAGGCGATTCTATTATATACCACATCAATTTGAGAAACGCAATAATTTTCAGGTTATGGAATATCGACGTTTTGGGAAAACCAACTTGCATCTGTCAGTGTTTTCCCTGGGAACGATGCGTGCGATCGCATCAAGGGAAAAGCTGAGAGAGACAGTAGAAGGGGCTGTAAGTTTAGGGATAAATCATCTAGAAACAGCGAGAGGATACGGGAAAAGCGAGCAATATCTGGGTGCTGTCTTGGGTAATATGAAACCGCAACAGCAACTATACATCACGACTAAGGTACCGCCAACTGCATCAGCGGAAACAATGGGGCGATGGATAGATGAATCACTGGAACGGTTGCAGGTAAAATATATCGATTGTCTGGCGATACATGGCTTAAATACTTGGGAACATTTTAGCTGGATATCGGAGCCCACTGGCTGTATGCTGGCGGTAGAAAGGGCGATCGCATCGGGAAAGGTAGGACATGTAGGCTTTTCGACTCACGCCCCCCTTGAAGTGATCATGGCAGCAATTAATACAGAATTATTTGCCTTTGTCAATCTGCATTATTACTTATTTTTTCAGCGAAATGCTCCCGCAGTGAAATTAGCCCGGGAAAAGGACATGGGGATCTTCATTATTTCCCCAGCAGATAAAGGTGGTATGCTCTATAATCCCCCCCCGAGGTTACAACAGCTATGCGATCCCTTTTCCCCCCTAGAATTGAATTACCGCTTTTTGTTGGGCGATCGGGGGATAACTACCCTCAGCGTCGGTCCCGCCAACCCAGAGGAACTCGCGGCACCTCTACAAGTGGGCGATCGGGTTGAAGAGTTAACAACAGCAGAAATAGCAGTATTAGAGGGTTTAGAAAAGCAGCTAGAACGCGCATTAAACACAACTAAGTGCAGTCAATGCTATGCTTGTTTACCCTGTCCGGAAAAAATCAACATCCCCGAGGTATTGCGGCTGCGGAATTTAGCAGTTGCCTACGACATGAACGAGTATGGAAAATATCGATATGGAATGTTTGAAAATGCCGGACATTGGTTTCCCGGGAGGAAAGGGAACCGATGTACGAATTGCGGGGACTGTCTACCCCGATGTCCGGAACAGCTAGATATCCCGACCCTGCTGTTAGAAACCCATCAGCGTCTGAAGGGAAATGCTGGGCGTCGCTTGTGGGAAGAAGATTGAGAATTGAGAATTGAGAATTGAGAATTGAAAATTGAGAATGTCAGCATATCTGCTATGGGCGCGTCCAATAGAAAACTGTACTAATTGGGGAAATTGTCATTGCGAGGGGGGAGTCCCTGACGGCTATTGTCGGGAACAGCACCGGGAAGCCCCCCGAAGCAATCTCCATCCATGGGCTGGGTAGGAGATTGCTTCGGGGGGAGTTATTGGTACTGCACAAAGAGATCTAAATCATTCCCCCCTCGCAATGACATCGAGGGATCGGGTAAGATAAGAGTTAGAGAAAGGGAGGATATGGAAATGAATAACAAAAGGCTAGTGCTGATTTCTGCTATAGGATTGTTGCTGCTGCCGGGGTGTAACGCCCCTAGGGAACTATCTGCGCCGAAGGTGACTGATCGACAGCTTAAGCCTCAGCTAACAGAAGGGCAAATGCGTCAATTGATAGAGTCGATCGCAGTGAGAGTGATGGCGGGGGAGTATGGAGGTGGTTCGGGGGTGCTGATTAGAAAAGATGGGCAAGTTTATACCGTGCTCACTAACGAGCATGTAGTTAAACCTAGCAAACCACATCGCATCCGGACTCCTGATGGTAAGGAGTATCCTGCTGAGATTATCAAGGTGAGGGAACATGGCTACGATATGGCGATTTTACAGTTCGCGGCTGATGCTGACTATGAAGTGGTAACTTTAGCAAGTTCTCCAGGGAAAGTTCCTCAGCCAGTGTTTGCCGCTGGGTTCCCTTATGATTCCCGGGACTTGCTGATTACCAAGGGAGAATTTTCTATGTTTCCTTCTCAGGCAATGCTGGATGGCTATCAAATCGGCTACACGAATAACGTTCGACAGGGAATGAGTGGGGGTCCAGTGCTGAATGCAGAGGGTAAGCTGATTGGAATTAATGGAATGAGTGCTTATCCGATTTTGCAGGATGCCTATGAATTTGCAGATGGTTCGTACCCTAGCGACGAGCTGCGAAAGGAAATGAACCGCTTGAGTTGGGGGGTGCCGATACAGAGGTTAGCTGAGGTCGATCCTAGCTTGGAAGAGCTATTACGTCCATCTCCTGTTACATCTCGTCTTCCTGGGAAGCCAGGCGATCGCCCCACAATGAGGGTCTCCGGCGTTAGAGGAGAAAGGGCGACGCGGGAGGCGATCGCCCCTTCCCAAAAAGGAATGCGATCGCCTCATATAATCTCAGTCGGGATGGCAGGCGATCGCGTCGTTGTGCAAAGCCCAGATCTTAAAAGAATGCTGGTTGGTGGCGAATCAAATTCAGAAACTCTTCCTTAGTTTTCCGATCTTCTTCAAACACTCCCAACATCGCACTGGTAACAGTCCAAGAACCAGGCTTCTGCACTCCTCGCATCACCATAGACATATGGGTCGCTTCTACCACTATGGCTACCCCTTGAGGATCTAAAATCTCCTGAATTGCTTCTGCTATCTGCCGCGTCAGTCGTTCTTGCACTTGCAAGCGTCGGGAATACATTTCGACAATGCGGGCAAGTTTACTCAATCCTACAACTTTCTGCTTGGGAATATATGCGACGTGGGCTTGGCCCATGAATGGTAGCATATGATGTTCGCAGAGACTAAACAAATTGATATCCCGCACTAATACCATCTCGTTGTGGCCTTCATCAAAGACGGCTCCGTTGACGATTTCTTCCAGGGACTGATTGTAGCCATTGGTGAGAAATCGCATTGCTTCTGCCACCCGTTTGGGCGTTTTCAGCAATCCTTCCCGGTTTGGATCTTCTCCCACCCCCAGCAGCATTGTCTTTACTGCTGCCATCATCTGATCGTCATCGATTTCTTCATAGGGGGGCGTGGGAGAAGATCCATTTGAAGTATTGCGATCGGGACGAGTCAGGAGTTTTTTTGCATTTTGATTGTTAGTCATGTCTGGGAGTTGGGAACCTTTAAAGGAAGCTATAGTCATAAACTCAAAACTAAATTATCTACGCAGCATTTTTGGCAAATCACTGGGTACGCAGCACTCCAACTGCTAGCAGCCCAATACTGCTGTAGATAAGAGCAATGTAAACAATTGTTACTATTTTTAGTATATACCACTCACGCAATCTTTTTCTATCTGGGAGACATCACTTATCACCTCTCTAGGCAGATGCTTCCAGAAATACCCCGATGCTACGAAACTTCTGATAGCGGCGCGATCGCCTTTCTTCGCCAGTCATAACCCAGAGTTCCTCTAAATTTTCCCACAAAGCCTGCTTGAGAATCCCACTAGCTTTCAAAGGGTCTGAATGAGCACCCCCTAGGGGTTCTGCCAATATTTGATCTAGGATCCCCAATTGTTTTAGATCCCTAGCTGTGATTTTCAGGGCTTCCGCCGCTTGGCCAGATTTGCCAGCGTCTTTCCAAAGAATGGCCGCACAAGCTTCTGGACTGGCCACCGTATACACCGCATGTTCAAACATCAATAGCCGATCGCCCACGCCAATTCCCAAGGCACCACCGGATCCTCCTTCCCCAATCACCGTGCAGACGATCGGCACCTCCAGACGAAACATTTCTCGGAGATTATAGGCGATCGCCTCACCCTGGCCCAACTCTTCTGCCTGCACTCCCGCCCAGGCACCGGGAGTATCAATAAAGGTCAAAATCGGCATGCCAAAGCGGTTTGCATGTTCCATCAACCGCATCGCCTTCCGGTATCCTCCTGGAGAGGCCATGCCAAAGTTGCGGGCCACATTATCTTTAGTATCCCGACCTTTTTGATGACCTAACATCACCACCGGACGTCCATTCATCCGCCCGACCCCACCCACCAAAGCCCGATCGTCATACCCTCCCCGATCGCCATGCAATTCTATCCATTCATCACTGATTGCCTGAATATAATCCAGGGTACTCGGACGGCGGGGATGACGGGCCAATTGCAAACGCTGGGCCGGTGACAAATTGCTAAATATTTCCGTGCGTAGCTGTACGGCCCTGGCTTCCAACTGGCGGATTTGAGCGAAGAGATCTTCATCGACATCTACATCATTTTCCGAAACCATCGACCTTATTTGGTCAATTTTGGCCTCCAACTCCACCAGAGGCTTTTCAAAATCTAGGAGTAACGGTTTGCGATCTGTATTTGCCACGTCAGCTATTTTGATAATTTATTCCTAGGATAGGCCACAAGAGCTGTCCAGATTTTCCTCATTTTCTGACTGCTCAACTAGAAGCGGTCGAAATCCATGCTTAACTGACAGCTTGCCAATCTGCTCCATCTTTTCTACCGTAATCTGATTGCGTCCCCAAGAGAAGTTGGTGTACAATTTCTCAAACTCCAGCAGCATCGACTCCGCAAAACAGGCGAACATCTGACGTCCTGGCACGTCCATCCTGACGATCTTCATAATCTTCCAATCTATATCCAGGGAATGCTCCACTATGCCACCCTTGAGCACATGTACTCCTGGATGAGATATTTTCGTGCCCATGTTTTTCGGATAGCCCCCATCTATCACCAGGCATGGTTGCTTCAATTGCTTGGGGTCAATTTCCACACCCTTGGGCATACTGGCCACCCAAACTATAATATCAGCCTGGGGTAGGGCCTCTTCTAATCCCATAATTTCGCCTCGTCCCAAGTCTGACTGTAAAGCTTGCAGTCGTTCTTCGTTGCGGGCGATCAGCAGTAATTCTTTCGCATCTGTCTTTTTATTTAGCCACCGACAGACTGCACTGCCAATGTCCCCCGTAGCACCGCAAACCGCTACCGTTGCACCAGACAGTTCTATTCCTAGCTGCGCCGATGCCTGTTCTACCTGACGGCAAATAATATAAGCTGTGTGGGTGTTTCCCGTGGTGAAGCGATCGAACTCTAGCTGAATATTCCGGACTTGCCTGTGCTTGTGCAGGTTCAACTCTTCAAATACGATCGAGGAAAATCCTCCCAGAGCTGTAATATTAATGCCATGTTTTTGGGCATGAGCCATGGCATTGAGGATTTTTCTCATCGCCGCCTTGATCCGGCGAGAAGCTAGCATCTCTGGCAGAAAGCATGATTCCACGTACCGACCTTCGATGATTTGACCCGTGATGCTAGTGACTTTTATATTGTCTACTATTTGGGGCGGCGCCGAGCACCAGAAATCTAGCCCTTGGTCGGCATATTCCGGGTAGCCCAAGTCTCTGGCGACTTCTTGGGCATGTTCCAAACTGGTAAGGTGACCTATAAGACCGAACATGTAATGAATAGCGTCTTTTCTAAACCGTAATTGCGTAATCGCACGAACTATCTTTTTCATTATCGCCGCTCGGCACAGACCGAGCGGCTGTCTTTTCCCCTGCTTCTATGCTGGTACCAAACCGTAGGCTGACATCCGCATTATCTCGCCGGTGCTAAATCCTATATTAGCCAGGGCTTCTCCGTAGGCGATCATGAAGTCCTCTATCAGGGCTTCTTTTTCCATTCCCAACTGGCGGGCGTCCTCTGTGACTTTGTTGAGCATTTTCCAGACCAGGGGCAGATTTTGCCGATTTGCTGCTTGCAGTTCTGCTTTTGCTTCAGCAAAGTGGGCTTTCAGCCATTCTTCCCCGAAGTTAAGGTGCATATACTCGTCCTTAACTACCCCTTCTGTGATTTTACGCGCAAAGGGGTCGGCCACGGGGATGTAGATATTGTAGGCCGCGATCGCGAAGCATTCGATAATCAGGGATTGAATCAGAAGGCAGGTAACTACCTTACCATCTGCCATGGCGTCTTGGAAGTTCTGGTGCAATTCGCTAAAATATTCTTTAGCGAATACCATGTCTGGCGTCACCCCCAGATTATTGCCACAGGCGCTAAAACCTTTTTTGTGACGACCTTCCATCTTGGACAGCTTGATCAGCTCATCTTTATGGTCTGGTAGCAGTTCACCCAGGTTGATGTAATTTTCCTTGGCCTCCTCTTCCCCTTCGATCACGATCGCGTTGATCCGGCTGTAGGCGTCTTTGTATATGTCGCTCTGGAAGTCTAGCGTGCTGATTTCTTGTTCCGTGCTGACTGCTTGTTCTGCTAGCTGCACCATAAGGATCTTCTCTCCTGGATTATGATAAACATCGATTATTTACTATGCCAACCCGTCCAGTGGGCTTGATTTACTGTAATTTAACTTATCCCCATGTGAGTGGTATCCTCTGTTCCTTAAATACTTTCTATCTATATGATAAGTCTAGCCGAAGGAGAGATGCTACAATCGCCCGGCTCGCCACTATCGACCATATTATACAGCATTTCACATATCTTGGTGGGAGTCCGAGAGGATTTGCAGGCGGACAGTGCGATCGCCCCCTTCTTCCAAGGGTACTTCCATCACTTCCCCCGTCAGTATACCCAAGCTGTTGAGCAGCGATCGCAGATGGGGGGTAGAAGCGCCTGTCTCTACATATACCCTATCTGCCAGATTGCCCAAACGTTTCCAGGTGCTGTATAGCTTGACTATAGTTTGCTCCAGTTGGGTAGCTTGCTTCACCATGTCTGAAGCTGTATTCAGACAACCCAGGCGCAGGGCTTCTTCTAAGGCCATTTCCATGTCTACGGGGGCATTGTTTAATGCTTGCACTTGGGCTGCTGCGTCCAGATATTTGGCTAGGTTGCGAGCTTCTGAGGTCATCTGCTTGACGGTATCCACATCTGGATGCTCGGCCACTTCTGATTTTATCGCATGCAGGTGAGACTCTGGTAGCTTCTCCAATTCTTTGACCAGGGGTGCTAGGTGACGGGTCGGCAATGAACCGGCAGTCGCCTGTTCTTTAACTTCTGCTGGTAGCAAGTCGGAGGACATGGCTGTCCATTCGTCTGCTAGCTGCCGGACCTCTCGGCGGGTAATGCGATCGCCTCTTTGGGCGGCATCGGTGACTAGCTGTTGCACTTCGGGGTCTGATTTGGCCGTTTCCACAAAGGCCCGTTTGCTGAAGTTGTTGATCGCCTCTGGATCCAGATTACCTTCACTCAAGAGGGTATCGGCACTATTGGCCAGTTGAATCAAGGCATAAGCTTGGCTTTTGGTAATATCCCGCTGCTTGAGCCAGTTGAGAAATCCGCGTCCCCGTCCGTCGCCGCCGATTTTCTCTCGGTCCCGGATGGTCCGCAGGATCCGCCCCCGCCAGATGTCCGTTTGCAGGTCGAAGCGATCGCACACCTGCCAAGCGGACTCCAACTGGTGCTGAAACGATTCGTCAGAAATCTCTTCATCCTCTGGATCTGGCAGATGGAAATCTAGTTGGGGTTGGTTCTTCAGGATTTCGGCAAGGTCGGTTACAGGCTGATCCATCGGCAATCCACAGACAACGGCAGACTCATTATCACATATTCTCAGTCGTCCGGGACGTAGGGCGGACGCCAGATTTAGAATAATTGGCCCAAGATGTTTACCACCAGTGCGATAATCGTGATGCTCAAGGTCGCTGCACCCACCACCACTAGACCTAACCCTGCCAACAGCAGGAACACGAACCACCTGTCTGCTTTTTTGCTGGGCAGTGGGGATTTCATATGGGATTCTATCAGTTCCATATTCTTGGCATTGGCTTTCCAGGCTACATCAAACAGGTCCCCCACCACTGGTACTGTGCCAGCTAGGGTGTCCAGGATCAGGTTAGTCACCATTCTTACTAGGCTTTCTTTGGGTAGGCCCAATCGCGCTGCTTCTACTACCATATAACCAGAGAAAATCGAGCTAATGAAATCTCCACCTCCGGGCAGTAGCCCCAGCAGTGGGTCTATCCCTACACCATAGTTTGTACCTGGAATGGAAACGGCGTTATCCAGCAGACGGCTGATGCTGCGCAGGCGATCGAGACTTGCTTGCTTGCGGTCTGGTTGTCCGGGAGTTGACTGGGGAGATTTCTGGGGAGGCTGCACCATTGGTATATCCTTTGTCTTAGTTACTGAGACCGATTGCTTTGACAATATCTATCTTTTACTATTAGAATTTGCTTCTGTCAAGGGCGATCGCCTTTCTACCCCCACCATAAATAGTAGGGCTACAAGAACCAAGCCCGCCTGCGCGGGCTGCCAAGGGCGATCGCCTCTCTACCCCCACCATAAATGGTAGGGCTACAAGAACCAAGCCCGCCTGCGCGGGCTGCCGATGACAACTATTAGATATTTTTAGTTGCTAGTAAATATGGAAACTTTGGCTTATACTCATTTATGTTGGGACATGGAAGATGAGCAAGTCCTGGGGCCAGTTCGCCAGCAGGTTAACTCATATGTAGGAGTGATGTTAGTGGCGATCGCCTTACTGATGATCCCTGTGGAATTACTCTTTCCTTCCCGACAGCCTTCGCAAGTGCAAGACTATCAAATAGATGAAATTCGCAAGCGATCGGAGTTCCAGGCTTTGCTATACTGGTTGTGCAAGCAGCCATCGGGAGAAAATCTGGCAGAACATCAGCGACAGCGTGAAGAGGTATTGTTGATTTATGGGCTCCATGAGGTAGAATGGGAGTCATGGAGTCAACAGTGGTGCCAGGGCGATCGGCGGCAGTGGTCGAACTGGGGCGGGATATATAGAAAATTTATGGGCATGTCGCCCTAGGTTGAATTAATGTTACCATAGCAAGAGTGAGAAGGAGAGAACCATGAGAGTCAAGCGCTTGAGCATAAAAGGATTTCGCGGAATTGACCAGATGACCCTGGAGTTAGATACTGACGAACCAACCGTAATCATCGGTATCAACGGCGTG
Source organism: Hormoscilla sp. (assembly GCA_051439505.1). Taxonomy (GTDB): domain Bacteria; phylum Cyanobacteriota; class Cyanobacteriia; order Cyanobacteriales; family Desertifilaceae; genus Hormoscilla. The sequence continues at coordinate 43,575 of JBFRWI010000232.1, forward strand.
GGTAAATCTAGTATTCTTGATTGTATCTCAATTTTGCTGTCTTGGTTCACAGGAAGAATTCAAAATCAAAGCAAGAGTGCTTCTGGACGGCCATTTCAGAACGAAGATATTACGAATAAAGACAGCGAGACCCATAACGAGATTGATATTTTACATGATTCTCAGAAGGTAACTTGGTCTTTAACCAAGGCTCGGAATGGAGGTAGAAAAGATACTAGCAAGCTAACAGAATTGGAAACAGTTGTCGAAAAGATAGATAGCCAGTTAAGCAAAGATCCTCTATTCAATCTGCCTGTAGTAATTTTTTATGCTACAAATCGTGTAGTGCTGGATATTCCGTTAAGGATTCGCAAGCAGCATTCATTTGAGCAGCAAATAGATACCTATGATGGTGCGCTTGAAAGTGGCGAACTAGACTTGAGAATATTTTTTGAATGGTTTAGAAATCAAGAGGATATAGAAAATGAAGACAAACTAGAAGTATTCCGCCAGCAAGAATATAAAAAAGAGATAGAATATGACATGATAAAATACAGAGATGTAGAGCTTGAAGCTGTAAGAGAAGCTATATATTCACTGATACCAGAATTTTCAAATTTGCGTGTCAGGCGTTATCCTCTCCGCATGACTTTAGAAAAAGAAGGTGAAGAATTGATCGTCAACCAACTTTCCGATGGCGAAAAATGCTTGCTGGCAATGGTGGGAGACTTGGCAAGGCGTTTGGCAATTGCTAACCCAGGTTTATCAGATCCACTCCAAGGCAAAGGCGTCGTTCTCATTGATGAAATTGAACTACACCTTCACCCCAAATGGCAACGGGAGATTATTCCAGCATTGACAAGAACGTTCCCTAACTGCCAATTTATCGTCACCACCCATTCACCGCAAGTAGTCAGTCACGTTAAACCCCAGGGAATTTACATTCTGGAAAAAGAAGGTGATAAAATTGTTGCCAAGCGTCCGTCAAGTTCCTTTGGCCGAGATAGCAATCGCATTTTGGAAGACTTGATGGATGTGCCCGAACGTCCTCAAGATATCAAAGATCGTCTCCTAGATTTATTCAGACTGATCGACAAGGGGGATATTAATGGTGCTAAAGAGTTGCGCCAACAGCTTGCAAAAGAAATTGGCACAGACGAACCAGAATTCGTCAGCGCTGATGTACTGATTCGCAGGAGGGAAATTCTCAATCGATGAAATATATTAAGAAAGGTGAAGAACCAGAAAGCTTGACTGCATGGAAAAAACGCGCTAACGAAAACTGGATCACTACCTATGATGACCTGCGCGGACGGGAGAAAAAAGATGTTTATAACGCCTTGTTACAAGAGCAAGGTTTTATATGTTGTTACTGCGGGATGCAAATTGAAAGAGATAAAAGAAAAACTTACCATATAGAACATCTCAAACCTCAGAGTACCCATCCCTACCTAGAACTGGAATATAGTAATATGCTAGCTTCCTGCCAAGGCGAAAGTGAAGCACCACCCCCGAAACCAGTCCATTGCGGGCATAAGAAAGATGAATGGTATGATGAGAATATGATGATTTCGCCAATGGAAGCTAACTCTTGCATAAAATCCGGTAATTTCTGACCAATGTTAAAATTATCTCCCTCGGGAAGATGCAAGATGCAGGTCCAGGAGGGATTTTTTTCCAATTGGCATGACGCCAATTGGAAAAAAATCCCGCGCGCAGCGCTATCAGACCTACGTTAGGGGGGTCATGACAC